>CAJXTI010000027.1 GCA_913061185.1 uncultured Oceanobacter sp. | reverse complement strand
TCAGCGCCACGCATGGGAGTCCGGGAATCCATTGAAAAAGAGCATTTTACCGAAGCCAGTAGACATCAGGGATAAAATCAACGGCCTGCTAATCAGGTGGGCAGGGTTGACCTCAGGATTCCTGCAAATAATTCCTGAACAGCGTACAAAAAATAACCGCAGATAAGCTGCGGTTATTTTGCCAACACAAGCAGCCGTTGTTATACAAGCCCCCTGCTTTATCCGTTGATATGTACGATGTATGGATGCTTATGACGACTTTTTGTGGCCGCTCCATACACCGCTAACGTCTTCACCGGCAGCCTGCGCGTCGGCATGATAGGAAGAACGTACCATTGGGCCACTGGTAACCCGACTGAATCCCATGCCTTTGGCAATATCGCCCAGCTCATCAAACTCTTCCGGCGTCACAAAACGCTCGACCGGCAGGTGCTCACGGCTTGGCTGCAAATACTGCCCCATGGTGATGTGATCGATGTTGTGAGCGCGCATGTCTTTCATCACTGCAATCACTTCCTCGTTGGTTTCACCCAACCCCAGCATCAGGCCAGATTTGGTCGGCACATCCGGGCGACGCTGTTTGTATTTTTTCAGCAAGTCCAGCGACCATTGATAGTCAGAACCCGGACGGCTCTTTTTATACAAACGCGGCACCGTTTCCAGATTGTGGTTAAACACATCGGGAGGCGTCTGCTCCAGTACATCCAGAGCAACGTCCATTCGTCCACGGAAGTCCGGCACCAGCACTTCAATCTTGATACTCGGGCTGTGCTCACGAGTCAGGGAAATACAGTCGGCGAAGTGCTGGGCACCACCGTCACGCAGGTCGTCGCGGTCAACCGAGGTGATCACCACGTACTTCAATCCCATATCAGCAATCGCCAGCGCCAGGTTTTTTGGCTCATCCACATCCAGCGGATTGGGACGCCCATGGCCAACATCGCAGAACGGACAGCGACGGGTACAAATGTCACCCATAATCATAAAGGTCGCGGTACCACCACCAAAGCACTCACCCAGGTTAGGGCAACTGGCTTCTTCACACACAGTATGAAGCTTGTGCTTGCGCAGCTTGGCCTTGATGTCACTGATCGCCGGGGTAGCCGGAATGCGCACACGAATCCAGTCAGGCTTGCGTGGCATTTCTTCGGTAGGAATCACCTTGATCGGGATACGGGCCACCTTGTCAGCGCCACGCAACTTCAGCCCTTGTACGGCTTTTACTCTTTCAGTCATCTGTTTACCCCAGCCTGCCCGGTCGGCGGGATCACCGCAACCGGGATGTATAGTTTGGATCCAGCACGGCAGATTATGCCGGGCGTTTGATCGTTGCAAAACCCAGGTGGCTGACCAACTGCTGTTCCAGCTGCTCAGCAACCTGATCAATGTTCAAAGTGGCGTCCGGTACTTCCCGAACTACCTGTGTCATTTCAAGCCCGGCATAACCACAGGGATTAATACGCAGAAAGGGCGTCATATCCATATCCACATTCAGCGCCAGACCATGAAAAGTACGACCGTTGCGGATACGCAGCCCCAGCGAGGCAATCTTGCGGCCGTCAACGTAAACCCCCGGTGCATCGGCTTTTGCTGCCGAGCGGATCCCCCAGTGCGCCAGTGTCGCCACGATCGATTCTTCCATCGCTGTTACCAGTAAACGGGGGCCAATGCCAAGACGTTTGATATCCAGTAGCAGATAGGCCACCAGCTGGCCAGGACCATGATAGGTCACCTGGCCACCGCGATCCGTCTGCAGCACGGGAATATCACCCGGCACCAGCAAATGCTCTGCCTTGCCAGCCTGGCCCTGAGTAAATACACGAGGATGTTGCAACAGCCAGATTTCATCCGGAGTGTCTGGCTGGCGCTGCGCCGTAAACGACACCATTTGCTGGTAGCAGGGCTGATAATCAACCAGCCCCAACCGACGAACCACCACATCGGGCATCAAATCACCATGTGTACCAGTTCGTGGGCGCTCAACTCCTTGTGTAATGCTTCAAGCTGTTCAATACCCGTCGCCGTAATATAGATGGTGAGCGATTGGAAATTACCTTTACTGCTATCACGCACCAGAATCTTTTCGATATCAAATCCGGGCGCATGAATCTGAAAAATATCCAGCACCACTTGGCGGTAGTTATCCTTGCCCTTGCCGACTACCTTGATCGGGTAATCAGGACAGGGAAATTCAATTTTCGGCGCTTCCTGAGTCGTCGCAGGTTGTCCGTCAGCTTTAATCAAGGCCATTTCTGTTACCCCAGCAAACGTATAAAAAACATCTGGATCTCGCCCAGCAAGCGGC
This sequence comes from uncultured Oceanobacter sp., assembly GCA_913061185.1. Lineage (GTDB taxonomy): Bacteria > Pseudomonadota > Gammaproteobacteria > Pseudomonadales > Oceanobacteraceae > Oceanobacter > Oceanobacter antarcticus. The sequence continues at coordinate 45,862 of CAJXTI010000027.1, read as the reverse complement.
CAAAAAAGCCTGCTTCCTCAACGGCGCTGATCGCAATCAGGGGCCGTTCGACAATTTTTTCACCGTCTTTGCGCACGACCAGAGTACCGACCACTGCACCAGCAGCAATCGGCGCCTTGATATATTCATCAGTGATCAACTCGACATCGAGATCCCCTTCGGTGCCGCGAGGCACAGTCAGGTACAGATCGTTTTGTACACCGAGTTCAACCTGATCCTGCTGACCCAGCCAGACCTTGCGCTGCTCCAGCACATCATTAGCGCTGTAGAGTTTGTGGGTCTGGAAATAACGAAAACCATACGCCAACAGCTTCTGGGTTTCCTGGGCGCGGGCATCATCACTGCGAGTCCCCATCACCACGGCAATCAGACGCATGTCGTCACGTACCGCAGAAGCGGCCAGACAGAAACCGGCAGCCTCGGTATGACCGGTTTTCAAACCATCGACGGAGGAATCACGCCACAGCAGCTTGTTGCGGTTGGGCTGGCGAATATCGTTGTATTCAAAATATTTTTCGGAATACAGACCGTAATAATCAGGATGATCCTTGATGATATGCAACGCCAGCGTAGCTATATCCCGTGCGCTTGAGTGGTGTCCTTCCGCTGGCCAGCCTGTCGCATTCATAAAATGACTGTTGTCCATGCCCAACTTGATGGCGTACTGGTTCATCCAGTCAGCAAAGGCATCTTCAGAACCGGCAAAGTATTCTGCCACCGCCACTGAAGCATCATTACCGGATTGCACAATAATGCCGCGTAGCAGGTCGATCAGCGGCACCTCGGTACCCTCCCGCACAAACATTTTCGAGCCACCCTTCTTCCAGGCGTTAACACTGATAGGCACCATGGTGTCGTCGCTGGCATTACCGGTCACCAGTTCGTGCACTGCAATATAACTGGTCAACATTTTGGTCAGGCTGGCAGGTGGCAGGGTCTCGTCGGCATTCTGCTCGACCAGTACATTGCCACTCTCGGCATCCACCAGAATAAAGGCCCGCGCATCCAGATCAGGAGCTTTGGGAACAATGACAGCCGCCGATGTACAGGCCGCACTTACGTATAAAAACAGACTTAATAGATAGCGCATGACTCTTGACTAAAAGTAGGAGAGTTGAGCCGGGCATTGTAACACGGCTAGCAGAATTTGCAGTCCGCACTCGAACGACATATTGCCGTCACACAGAGCTGCGATATACAGGGAATGGCTGAGCCAGTCAGACCCCTGTTGACCATACGCAAACAGCAAAGACTATAGGCGCAGCAAGCGCCCCGAATTACACTGGCTGACATAACCAACCTTCACCAGAACCCTTATTCGACAGGAAGTTCCCATGCAACGCCTTGTCTGTTCCGGCCTGCTGGCCATTGCAACAATCACCACAGCGACCCTGGTCACCCCCTCAAACGTGCTGGCAGCAGCGCCGTCGGCGTATCGGCCGGATTATCAACAGGGTGAAGCCTGGCTCGATTATCGGCTGGCCAGCACCACACCGGGAACCCATGCGCGCAACCTGATTCTGTTTCTCGGCGACGGCATGAGCATCACCACCCTGACCGCTGCACGTATTTTGCAGGGCCAGCAACAAGGATTCACCGGAGAAGAAAACTTCCTCTCCTTTGAGCGCTTTCCCTACTCGGGCCTGGTCAAAACCTATAATACCAACCAGCAGACCCCCGACTCCGCAGGCACCATGAGTGCCATTATGACCGGTGTCAAAACCCGTGCCGGAGTCCTCAGTGTCGGCCCGGAACAGGATCGCGCCATCTGCCAGGGCAGCAATACACACTCATTGACCACCCTGTTGGAATACGCCAGCCAGCAAGGGTTTGCCACCGGTGTCGTGACGACCGCACGGATCACCCATGCCACTCCGGCAGCGACCTATGCCCACACACCGGAACGGGACTGGGAAGCCGACAGCGACCTCTCTGACGAAGCCCGCCAACAAGGCTGTAAGGACATTGCAGACCAGTTGATTAACAACGGCTTTGCCAATGGCCTGGATCTGGCGCTGGGAGGTGGTCGCCAGAATTTTTTACCCGCCAGCCAGGGCGGCAAGCGCCTCGACACTGATCTGACCCGTCAATTCAAACACCAGTACCCGAACGGACAACTTCTATTGAGCCGAAATGACCTTGTGAGCATGCATGCCCGCACACCGATTCTCGGACTATTCGCCAGCAGCCATATGGCCTACGCCTACGACCGCACCCCTGCCGAACCGTCGCTCACCGAAATGACCTTTGCTGCCTTGCAGGTACTGCAGCAGCAAACGCAGAACACCGACAAGGGCTATGTGCTGATTATTGAAGGTGCCCGGATCGACCATGCCCACCATGCAGGCAATGCTTACCGCGCCTTGACGGACACCATTGCCATGGCCGACGCAGTGGCGTTTGCCGACCGCATGACCAACGACCACGACACCCTGATCATGGTCACCGCTGACCATAGCCATACGCTGTCGTTTTCCGGTTACCCGCAACGAGGTAACGATATTCTCGGTCTGGTGCGCCAACCCGACAAGCTCAGTCGGGCGGCTGACAACGCGCCCTATACAACGCTGGGTTACGCCAATGGCCTGGGAGCCAACGATATTGACCCGGTGACTGCAAATGATTCCGGCCAAACTCACGGTCGTATCAATGGCCGTATCCACTGGCACGACGATGAAAACACGGCAGATCCTGACTTTCACCAGGCATCACTGGGTCATAAAGAAAGTGAAACCCACGGTAGTGATGATGTTGCCGTGCACGCCAAAGGCCCAGGCTCACAGTGGTTCCGCGGATTACTGGAACAAAACAGCCTGTTTCACCTCGCCAGTCGCGCCCTGCATCTGACAACTCAGGCGCCAACTGCAACGGAGGGCAATTAACATGATCGGTTTTAACAAGCGCTATCAGGCAGCACGACGCACCGGTACTCTAACCGCCACAACCCTGACCGTTCTTACCCTGGCCAGCTGTGCAACTCACGACAGCCCATTAGCCACTGCTCAGTCTCCTCGACCTATCGGCCCCGTCACCAGTAACGAATGGTATGCCACCGGGCAGCAACAAGCCGACCAGCGCCAACAACAAACCGACAATCACCACCGCGCCAAAAATCTGGTACTGGTGATTGGTGACGGCATGGGCATCACCACCTTAACGGCTGGCCGTATATTCAGTGGCCAACAACTGGGGCTCAGTGGCGAAGACTTTGCCATGAGCTTTGAAACCCTGCCCTATTCGGCACTGGTCAAAACCTATAATACCGATCAGCAAACGCCTGATTCCGCAGGCACCATGACCGCTCTGGTGACCGGCACCAAAACACGCGCCGGGGTGCTGTCCGTCAGTCCGGCCGTGATACGCAGCGACTGCGCCAGCGGCAAGGGTCAAGCACTGGATACTCTGATGGATCTGGCTCTGGCACAAGGCAAGGGCACCGGCGTCGTCACCACCACCCGCCTGACCCACGCTACACCGGCAGCCACCTATGCGCACAGCGTTGAACGTAATTGGGAAAACGACAGCCAGCTGACGCCCGCAGCACGAGCCGCAGGCTGTGAAGACATCGCCACCCAACTGGTACACAGCGACCTCGACATCGCCCTGGGTGGCGGCCTTGCCCAGTTTTTACCTGCGACCGAAGGCGGTGCCCGACAGTCTGGCGACCTCACCGACACCTGGCAACAACGCCCGGATCATCACCTGCTCACAACACCGGCAGCGTTACACACGGCTGACTTGAGTCACGGCCAATGGCTTGGTTTGTTTGCTCCGTCTCATCTGCCGTATGTCGACGATCGCGATGAACAGACGCCAGGCTTACTGGACATGACCCAAGCAGCAGTACAGCGCCTGTCTCACAACCCGAAGGGATACGTACTGGTGATTGAAGCAGGCCGAATCGATCACGCCCACCACGCTGGCAATGGCTACCGTGCGTTGAAGGAAACCGAAGAACTGCATCAGACGGTGGCATGGCTGCTGCAATCGCTCGATCTCGACAATACCCTGCTGCTGGTCACCGCTGATCACAGCCATACCCTGACCCTGGCAGGCTACCCGACCCGAGGCAATCCGATGACCGCACTGGTCACCGGCAACGATGCTCACGGTCATCCATCTACCGAGCCAGACCGACTGGCCGATGGGCAACATTACACCTCAATGAATTATCGTAATGGCCCCGGAGCCGTGACCCTGCCACGCCCGGCCATCACCGCTGCCGAAGTCCAAGCACCAGACTATCGCCAGCAAGCACTGGTACCGCTGGAAGCGGAAACCCACGGCGGAGAAGACGTCGCCGTTTATGGGGCAGGCCCCTGGTCAGACCTGCTTGGCGGCACACTGGAACAGCACTGGTTGTTTCATCTGATGCGTCACGCGCTCACGGTCGAAACAGCACCCGAGCAAGCCACCGTCGCCCACTGAGCTGATACCAGGCTGGTGCCGCTACAGCGGGTAAAGCGGCACCAGCCTGCCAACAAGATCAATCATCTAACGAGTGATCGACCTCAGGGTCAGGCAACAACGACTCGGCACGGGCAGGATGCAGGGAAATCATTGGCGCACCATCATGCTGGCGATAGCTGTGGCGTAAACGGAATCCTTCATTGATACGACGAACACAGAGCGTTATCCGTACCGTCAACCAACGATAGTCGACCCGATCCTCTGCGTGCACAATGACCGATGCCTGATTATCCACAATCGCCTGACACAGAGGTGCCATCGCCTCCCGAATAGAGCGGTCACGCAACTCAACCAGTTCGGCATCAAGTGAAAATTCCGCCAGCGGTGGTGAGTTGTCTTCGTAAGGACTACGAAATTCATTATGCACAGTAGCATCCAGCAACCGATAATCCAGCAACATCGCAACCGGGGTTTCCAGAGTGCTTGCCGTAGCCAACGGCAATGCCGCTGACTCTGCTGTCAGTGCCGCCACCTGCTCTGCCAGTAACCGGGCCTGATCAAAGCGTTGTTGCAAGGCGTCCAACCCCTGAGTAAGCGGCACCAGTTCCCAGAGCTGCTCCAGACCGGATGCCGCCGCCGCCAGCTCGCCCGTTTCCAGCCAATAGGCCACCTGCTGCTGATAAGCAGTGGCCCATTGATACGCCAGCGGCACCACTGCCATATCCGTTGGCCAGCGCCGACGAAATTCGTCGATACGTACCATGGCATTCAGGCCCGGAGGCTGGGATAATCGCCCGACAGCGAGATCCTGACGAATAAGACCCAACGCAGCGCTGGCTGAAAGATCCATAGTTACCGGAGTAGTTACCGGAGTAGTTACCGGAGTAGTTACCTGAATAGTTACAGGAATAACCACCGCAGCAGAACCGACAGCTTGTGTTGCTGTTACTGTTGCTGTTGGTATTGCTGTCTGTGATGCTGTCGGCTCGGCCAGCACCAACAGGCTGACGCCCGTTAGCAAAAACAACACCACGATCAACACACCGCTGACAGACAATCCGCTTGGCAAACCCTGACATTGAACACTCATTCGAGGAAATACGTCCTTATGCTTAACCCAACCGGATTACTACGCTTTGGCACTCTGATTTGCGTGCTTCCTGCTGTCGCACTGCTGATAGTCTATGGACTCGACTTGTCGCGAATTACCGATTGCCAGCAACAGGGGCTGAGTTACTCTCCCGCTCTCGGCAGCTGTATCGCCGCCGCCGAACCCGTCATGACCTATTACGCTCGCCACAGCCTGTTGATCAACATCAGCCTGCTGATTGCAACCGCAGGAGCGCTGGCCATGACGCTTGGCATGGCATTAAAAGGCCCGAGTCAGGGCCGACAACCGCACTGACTCAAATGGTCTGCTGGTATCAACCACCACGTCAGGCACAGCATTTTTTGAATTTTTCACCGGAGCCGCAAGGGCAGAGGTCGTTCCGACCCGGCTGTAACTGCTGCCAGTCGGCCTCACCATCGTGGTAGCGCCAATGGCCATCCTGTTTGACGAAATGTGAACATTCATGCAATGTTTGCCAGCGTCCATGGGCCCGGAAAGTTGCCCGGAAACAGACAGTGCCAGACTCATCCTGCTCTTCACTGCTTTCTATCTTCAGCCCATACCAGCGCGTTGAGGCATCACAGACCGGGCCAACCGGCCGGGTTTCCGGGTGCCAACTCTCCAGCAGGTAAGCTTCCAGGCCCAACACATAGGCACAATAACGTGATCTCATCAGGGCTTCAGCACTGGCAGCTGGTTGACCAAGATGCAATGGCTGACAGCAGTGACCGTAGTCAAGAACCCCGGAATCGAATGAACTATGTGAACCATGACCCTGCGAACTGCCACACGGGCAAGGGGAATCCGGTGTCATTGCGTTTGTCCTCTTACGATCCCTAACAACCGGGTAATGGCCTGATCCAGTTGCGGACTGTGCTGGCCGGATGAAAATGCAGCCAGCATCCGCTGCCGCATCCCCGGCAGGGTCATCATATCCGCAACCAGCGCTGCAAAGGCATTTTGCCCCTGCTCATTCACCGCCAGTGTTCTCAGAAACGCCAACAGTAACTCACCCTCAAGATCTGCCCAGCAACGGCTGGATACCGCCGCCAGTACTTCCACCGAGCGGGATTTGGGATGTGCCAGTAGCGCCTGCACCAACAAGCGGCGTTGCTCGATATTTTCACTGTGCGACAGTGCCCGGGCAAACGCCGCCAGGTCGTTGGCGTCCGGTTCCCCCGCGATCACACTGGCAAGCCGGTCATTCACCGCACTGGTCAACGCCTGACCCGGCGAAATATTTTCCATAAAGCCCAGAACCACATTGAGTGGCACCCTCGGCAAGTAGGGCAGTGCACGGGTCAACAACGCCTGATTGTTGTCCTGTTGATATCCTGCAACCACTTCAGCCAGCCCCTGCAACCCAAGCTGTTGCCAGTTTTCCCAACCGATATCCCCCGATAGATAACCGCGGGTTGTGCCATAAAAACGACTGACCGGTGCACCCAGCTCACGCGCCGCCAGAGCATGAAAATACGCCATGCGATGACCGTCCGGCTTGAAACTGAAAGGTGCTTCACCCTTGTCGGTGGTGCTATCGCCTGACGCCTGGCGCTGCGCAACATAACGGACAAACCCATCGCGCGCCGGAGCATCCAGCAGATTTTGTTCATCCAGCGGCAACTTCAAAAACCAGATTGCATGCTGGCCCGCCTGCTCCGGATGCCAGCTCAGCAAAGCCAGCCAGGCATGTTTGAGGTAAGGAACGGGATAACTGCGACGCTGCTGTTCGATCTCTTCAAACAGCGCAGTGTCCAGCGGTTGAATGCGGCGGCCCATATCAAATATACGCAGGTTGGCGCCACGCTGGCGTACCAGATCAGTGATGGTCACTCGTTGCCCTCTAAACAAAATGCAAAACGGTCGCCAGTGTAGCAGATTCTGCAGCCTGTACGGTTGCCGGTAAGACACCGCAGCGCCACACGGTGCGACCCGCCAGTACCCAAACGAGATCCCCCCTGCCGACGTCACCGACAAGCAGGTATGATGACAATCAACCGAACAGGCAGCCCACAGGAGACAACTTATGCTGATCGTATTTGCTCTGATATCCGGATTGATTATTGGCGGAGGGAGCGTTGGCATCTGGCTCAGTCGACGCTGGCAACAACAGATAAAAGACGCCGAAACCAGCCTGACCGAGCTGGTCAGCCAACACCAGCAAGAGCAGCAAGCGGGCAAAGAGTTGCGACAACAGGCCGCCGACCTCAGTTACCAGCTTAACGAAGCCAGTAAAACCATACGTTATCTGGAAAGTCGCCAGGATAACCAGGCTCAGAATGCCGACGCCTGCAAACTGGCACGCTTCTGTTTCGCTAACCGGGTAAGCAGGCGCCGTTCAACGTCCCGCCCTTTCTCACCCGCTGCCAGCGCGACGGTAGCGGTTAACAACGAGACTTCACCCAGCACCGGCCAATGACGTTGTTCCAGATGTCGTCTGATACGCTCCATCAACACGATAGCACCGTCTTCCGCGCAGTCTGGCAACAACAAGATAAACAATTCTTCACGGATCCGAAAAACTTCATCCCCGGCCCGTACCTCATCCCGAATACAGCCAACAAAATCCGGCAGAAACTGGATCACGGCGCGATTGCCATGCAGATCGCATAGCTGGGAAAAGTCCTCGATACTGAATCCGATCAGCGACAACGGGCGTTTGGCCCGTACACTGCGAGCTACCTCACGTTCCAACATCAACGCAAACTGACGGGCGTTATAGGCCCCGGACTCTCCATCTTTCAGGGCCAGCGACGTCGCAACCAGCAGACGATGGCTGATCAACAGCCCGTAACAGGCCACCGACGCCGCCACCATGATGTATACCAGCGCAGATCGGGTGGCGACCAGCAAATCCGACACCGCCAGAGTAGCGATCCAAATTGCCACCACCATGCAAAAATTATAGATATGGCCAAGCGTTCGACGCAGACAGAAGTAACTCAGAAACGGCATCATCAACAGATAATTCAGCGACAGGGCAACACCGGTTTCCAGCCGAACCAGTCCGGGGATTGTCACCAGCACCAGCACTGGCAACACCAACCAGTCATGGTGACTGCGATCCCGGCTAAACAGAATCACCACCGCAGCCAATACCAGTACTGGAATGACATAGATGCTGGCCAGCACGGTGTTGTACAAACCCAACTGAAACTGCTCCCACAACAGACCGCTCATCAACAGTGCCGTCAGGCCAAACAATCCCGCTCGCAACACCGGCCCTTGACGATGACTGTCAATGATGGAAATCATGGCGGGCCTCGCTGATACGATCCATCAGACTGTGAATATCATCGTCCGGCTGATAGTGAATGGCGACCACTTCCACTTGCTGGTCTACCGGCCCGTGCAAACCACTGCCAATACGCTGTTCGATCAGCTCAATATCATTGCTATTGCCGTGCGGCATCAACACCAGAAAGTCGTCCGACTTCAATCGATACAGGGTGTGAAATGCCAATACTCCCTGTCGCAGCTGTTCCCCTAACTGATGAATACTGTCTTCATATTTTTCACTATCCCACTGGCGCCAAGCACTTGGCAACACCACCAGAGCCAGCAACAACCGTGACGTCTGCCGATCTGCACGGGGAATCTCACGAGCCAGATCGATTTGCAGCTGATCCTCGTTATAGGCCCCGGTACGAGGATCCGCACCGACCTCTTCTCGCAGCCGGACGGCACCCGACTCGTTGAACCAGCCGATCGCTGCCGCCACGACGACACTCACCAGATAGGTCACCACAATTTGTGCGCGCAGCAACATATCCGACCATACCGCCAGACATAAAAACAACAGTGAAAACGCCAACAACATCCAATAGGCATGCGACCAGCGAAACGCAAAAATCAGATAAAACGGCACCCAATACCCAATATGAACCGTGTCCAGTCCGGTACTCATTTCACGTAGCGTCATCAGCACCAGCAAGGTCACGACTAACCATTCGGGCCAACGACGGCGATAAGGTCGATCCCGCAGCAGCAGATAACCGGCATAGACACTGAGCAGACAACCCAGAGCCAAGGCTGCAAGCGCCTCCCCTATCCGCTGATCAATCCAGTCCAGCAACGATAACGACGTCAGACAGACTGCCATCAACAGGCAATAGAAAGCCGTCAGTCGCAATTCTTGCTGGCGTAAAAAATAGCTATTGTTCTTGCCTGTAAGCATCAGTGGTGTTCTCAATCACTTTGATCGGGCCAGATTCATGCACCATCCAGCCCCGACTCTCGCCGGACTGGCCGCAAAGCAGCCGGGGCTGCTTTGCTTCAAGCACCAGACATCCGAGTGTAATTACCGGGTTAATCCAGAGGTGGGTAGTGTATACTAGCCGACTTTATCTGTTTCCGACCGATCGGGTGTAATCGATGGATGTAAACCAATACATGATAACGCTGGGCGAGCAGGCACGCAGCGCTGCCACTGCCATTGCCAGAGCATCAACCCAGGACAAGAACAAGGCCTTGCTGGCCATTGCCGATGCGATCAGCCAACAGCGTAGCGCACTGTACCAGGCCAATGCCACCGATCTTGAAAACGGCCGGGCCAAGGGGCTTGATGCCGCATTACTGGATCGCCTGGAACTGACGGACGCGCGTATTGATACCATGATCGAAGGCTTGCACCAGGTCGCCACGCTGCCAGATCCGGTGGGTGAAATCACCGATATGAAATACCGTCCCAGCGGCATCCAGGTCGGCAAAATGCGCGTACCTCTGGGGGTCATTGGCATTATTTATGAAAGCCGCCCGAATGTGACCATTGAAGCCGCCAGCCTGTGTCTGAAATCTGGCAATGCCACTATCTTGCGCGGTGGATCAGAATCGATCGCCAGCAACCAGATGCTGGCAGCCTGCATACGCACTGGACTGGCGGCTGCCGGCCTGCCCGAAACCGCCGTCCAGGTGGTTGAAACCACGGATCGTGCAGCCGTTGGCAAACTGATCACCATGCCCGAATTCGTCGATGTGATTGTGCCTCGCGGGGGCAAGGGACTGATTGAGCGCGTCAGCAAGGAAGCCCGCGTGCCGGTCATCAAGCACCTGGATGGTATCTGCCATGTTTATCTGGATCGCTTTGCCGACAAGACCAAGGCCCTGAACATTGCCGTGAATGCCAAGACTCACCGCTACGGCACCTGCAATACCATGGAAACCCTGCTGGTACACCAGCAGGTGGCGAATGAATTGCTACCGGAACTGGGCGAAGCCTTTGCAGCACTGGGTGTCGAATTACGCGGTTGTGACCAGACCCGCGCTATTCTTAATAGTATTCATGCGGCTACAGCAGCCGACTGGGACACCGAGTACCTGGCACCGATTCTGTCCATCAAGATCGTTGCTTCGATCGATGACGCCATTGAGCACATCAATCGCCACGGCTCACACCATACCGACAGTATCGTGACCGAAAACTACACCTTGGCGCGCCAATTCCTCACGGAAGTCGATTCCAGCTCCGTGATGATTAATGCTTCTACCCGTTTTGCCGACGGCTTTGAGTACGGATTGGGGGCTGAAATTGGCATCTCTACCGATAAAATTCATGCCCGTGGCCCAGTCGGCCTGGACGGTCTGACCTCACAAAAATACGTGGTATTTGGTAACGGCGAAGTACGTACATAATGACGTTAACAGCGGCAGCCTGTCGGGCTGCTCCTTGGGCAATCCTTGGTGGTACGTTTGACCCGGTTCACATCGGCCACCTGCGTATTGCCCTGCAGCTGCGTGATGCCGGCTTTGACCGAGTGCTGTTGATGCCTAACCGCATTCCGCCACACCGGCCATCGCCACGGGCGTCATCCAGTCAACGTCTGACCATGCTGACCTTGGCGACCAGAGACCTAGACGGCGTGGATGTCAGTGACATTGAACTGCAACGTCCTGAATGCAGCTACAGTGCTGTTACCCTGGAGCTGCTACGCACCTTGTACCCGGAAGTCACCTTCAGCTGGGCGATGGGTACCGATGCCTGGCTCAGTTTTGATCGCTGGCATCGCTGTGACGACATTCTCGATTTGGCCAACCTGATGGTAATCAGTCGCCCGGGGGAACGGCAACCCGTCGCTCCCTGGCAACAACAACAATGGCTGGCACGACAGGCCTCGCTGGATGAACTCCTGGTAAGTCCGGCCGGTCGCATTTGTCAGCAAACCTGGCCGGGGCTGGATATTTCAGCTTCAGGCTTGCGCCGGGGTATCGCCGAAGGCGAAAATATCCGGTTCCTTACTCCAGACCCTGTGCTGGACTATCTCACTCAACACCAACTTTACCGATAAGTAGCGAATGCAAACTGAGCAAATCAAAAACCTGGTCGTCGATTCCCTGGACGATATGAAAGCCAGAGACATCATTATTCTGGATGTACGCGGTCGTACTTCCGTGACCGACTGGATGATCATTGCCACGGGAACGTCAAACCGCCACGTCACTGCCGTTGCCGGTCATGTTGAAGAAAAAGCCAAGGATGCCGGCCTGCGACCCAATGGTACTGAAGGCCGCGCGGTTGCCGACTGGGTACTGATCGACTTGTTCGATGTGGTCGTCCACGTCATGACCGATCAGGCGCGCCATTTTTACGATCTGGAGCGGCTCTGGGGTGAGCCGGCGGACAGCACCAGCCAGGAAAATTCGGCGGAATGAAAATCCGGCTGCTTGCTGTTGGCCAGAAAATGCCCTCCTGGGTTACCGAAGGCTATCAGGAATACGCCAAGCGACTGCCTGCCGATTGCGCGCTTGAACTGGTCGAAATCAGTCCGGGTTATCGCAGCAAAAGCAGCAGTAAAGAAAAAGCCATGCAGCAAGAAGCTGATGCCCTGCTGAAAGCGATTCGGCCGCAGGAACATCTGGTCGCACTGGATGTCCTTGGTAAACCCTGGTCAACCGAACAGCTTGCCAGCCAGATGAGACAGTGGCGTATGGATGGCCACGATGTTGCTTTGGTCATTGGTGGCCCGGATGGCATCGCCCCCCCCTTGCTGACGCAGGCGAAACAGCGCTGGTCGTTGTCCAGTCTGACCTTGCCCCATCCGCTGGTACGTGTGGTAGTGGCAGAACAGATCTATCGAGCCTGGACCCTGTTGCAGGGTCATCCTTACCACAAATGAGGCCTGCATGTGGGAGCACTCCTTCCGGGACAAATCAGCTGAAGTAAAGCTGTTTCGCTCTCGCGCCATGATTCTGGGCCTGATTATTTTTGCCTTGCTGGGAGTGCTCGTCTGGCGTATGGCTTATTTGCAAATTACCCTGTACGAAAAATACCAGAATCTATCAGAAAACAACCGCATCAAGATCCAGCCACTGCCCCCAAAACGTGGGCTGATTTATGATCGTAATGGTGAACTGCTGGCAGAAAATGTGCCATCTTACAGCCTTACGCTAGTGCCTGAACGCGTCCGCGACATGGATGCCACGCTGAGTTTTATTAACGACATGATCGGTATCTCGGAGCGCGACCGGGAACAGCTCGACAAGCGTCTGGAACTGCGCCGCCGCCCCTACGAACCGGTCGTTTTGCGCCACCAGCTCACTGAAGTCGAGATTGCCAAAGTCATGGTCAACCGGGTTTACCTGCCCGGCGTCGATGTGGAAGCCCAGCTGGTGCGCCACTACCCCCAGGGTGAAACCTTTGCCCATGTACTCGGTTATGTCGGCCGTATCAACCAGCGCGAACAAAACCAGCTGGACACCGACAGTGAGACCAAACGCCGTTATAGCGCCACCCAGTACATTGGCAAGCAGGGTATCGAAAAACATTACGAAAGCGACTTACACGGCGAGCCCGGCTATCAGAAAGTCGAAACCAACGCCCGAGGCCGCATTCTGCGAGTGCTGGAACAATCGGATCCGGTTCCTGGAGAAGATCTGACATTACACCTCGACAGTCGTTTGCAACGGCTGGCGCAACACCAACTGGCCGGTCGTCGTGGTGCCCTCGTTGCCATTGAAGTAAAAACCGGCGGCATTCTCAGCCTTTACAGCAATCCCGGCTTCGATCCCAACCTGTTTGTCACCGGCATTTCCCATACCGACTACAACGCCTTGCGTGACAACCCGGACCTGCCCCTGTTTGACCGCGCCATTCGTGGTCGTTACCCCCCCGCGTCCACCCTGAAACCCTTCATTGGCCTGGGTGTTGCTGATATGGGTGTAACCAGCTGGAGCCGTACTATTTTTGACACCGGCAGCTTCACCCTGGAAAACAGCGATCGGGAATATCGGGACTGGAAGCGTCAGGGTCATGGTGAAGTCAACCTCGAACGAGCCATTGTTGAATCCTGCGATGTCTATTTTTATGATGCCGCGGTACGGGCGGGAATCGATCGATTGGAGCCATTTCTGGCGCAATTCGGTTTTGGCCAGAATCTGGCCATTGATGTGGATAATGCCTTCTCCGGCTTGTTGCCAGGACGCGAATGGAAACAGCGCCATCACAAGGCCAGCTGGTATGCCGGAGACACCGTCAACCTGGGGATTGGCCAGGGCTATATCCAGGTCACGCCATTGCAACTGGCAACCGCTACTGCGGTGATGGCCAACCGAGGCAAATGGATGGCACCACGGTTGCTGGCAGCTCATAGCGGCCAGTACGAAGCCATTGATGAAAGCGGGATTCAGGACATAAAACTGAATAATGAAGACAACTGGAATCGGATGTTTGAAGCCATGCGCAAGGTGATCAGCAGTCCTCATGGCACTGCTCGGGTACTGCAAAAGCATCTGGAATTCTCAATAGCCGGCAAAACCGGCACCGCCCAGGTCGTTGGTATCAAACAGGATGAAGAATACGACTCCGATGCGCTGCGTGAGCGTCTGCGTGACCATGCCCTGTTTATTGCCTTTGCTCCGGTCGAAGATCCCCAGATTGCCATTGCCGTAGTGGTCGAAAATGGTGAATCAGCCGGGCGTACAGCAGCCCCCATTGCCCAATCGGTGATCAATCTTTATCTCAGCGGAAGCACTGGCGAATGAGCAGTTCTGACTTTACCCGCACGCTCGGCAGCGGCGCACATCCAGGATTTGATCGCAGCCGTGCCCTGTTCACCCGTATGCACCTGGATCTGCTGCTGCTGGTACTGCTGCTGGTTCTTTGCCTGACCGGCTTGCTGATTCTCTACACCGGCAGTGGTAAAGATCTGCATATGCTGACACGCCAGGCGATTCACATGGGTATTGGTTCGCTCGGCATGATTCTGGCTGCACAACTGCCGCCACGTTTTTATCAGCTGATTGCCCCCTGGGCCTATCTTGTTGCCCTTGCAGCACTGCTCGGCGTCCTGATTGCCGGGGTAGACGCCAAGGGGGCACAGCGCTGGCTGGCGCTGCCCGGCCTGCCGCGCTTCCAGCCTTCCGAGCTGGTCAAACTGATACTGCCATTGACCGTCGCCTGGTATATGGCCAGACGTCCGGTTCCACCGCATATCACCGACTTGCTCAAGGCCAGCGTGATTATTGTTGTGCCCACCATACTGATTCTCAAACAACCGGACCTGGGCACATCCCTGCTGATTTCCGCGTCCGGTTTGTTAGTGTTGTTTTTTGCTGGCATGTCCTGGCGGCTGATTGGATCCCTGATCGCGCTGGTCTCCGCCTGTGCACCCTTGATGTGGTTTTTTGTGATGCACGATTATCAGAAACAGCGGGTATTGACCTTCCTCAATCCAGAAAGCGACCCGCTGGGTTCGGGCTGGAACATCATCCAGTCAAAAACCGCCATTGGCTCTGGCGGCATTGAAGGTAAAGGCTTTATGCAGGGCACCCAGTCACAGCTGGAATTTCTGCCCGAGAGCCATACCGACTTTATTATTGCCGTCTTGGCAGAAGAACTGGGACTGATTGGCGTTTTACTGCTGCTGATGCTGTACTTTCTGATTATATTTCGCTGCCTGGTACTCAGTAGCCGCTGTGAAACCTTGTTCGGCCGACTGTTGGCTGGCAGTTTGTCTGTTACCTTTTTTATCTATGTGTTCGTGAATATCGGGATGGTCAGCGGAATTTTGCCAGTGGTTGGTGTCCCATTGCCACTGGTCAGCTACGGTGGTACGTCGGTGGTCAGTCTGATGGCCGCCTTCGGCCTGATCATGTCAATGGCAACGCATCAAAAACGTTAATCTACACAACAGGGAATTAGTATGACCAGACTCACACGTCAACTGGCACAGACCTGCCTGGTTGTCAGCCTCGGAGGCTCAGCCTTGGTACATGCAGGCTACGATCAGCATGCACGCTTCAATGAGTTTGCCGCCGAGCTGGAAAAGGAATATCACATCCCCCCGGCAGAAACCAAACGCTGGCTGTCGGAGTCAAAAAAACTCGATTCCGTGCTGGAAGCAATCGCCCGACCAGCGGAAAAAACCCTCGAATGGGATGGCTATCAGGACATATTCCTGACCCAAAAGCGGATTGAAGGTGGCAAGGCCTTTATGCAACAGCACGCCGAGCTGTTGGCTGTGGCAGAGCAAAAATACGGTGTTCCGAAGGAAATCATCAGCGCCATCATCGGCGTTGAAACCTTCTACGGCAGCCGCCAGGGCAACTATAGGGTACTGGATTCACTGGCAACACTGGCGTTTGATTACCCCCAACGGCCTATATTCTGGCGTGAATTAAAAGCCTTTTTTTCCCTAGCCAAAACAGAACAGCTCGACCCCGGTACGGTCAAAGGTTCCTACGCCGGTGCCATGGGCTACGGCCAGTTTATTCCGACCAGCTTCCTGGCCTATGCCGTCGACGGTGATGGCGATGGCAAACGTGATTTGTGGTCGAACCCTACGGATGCAATTAACAGCGTGGCCAACTACTTCAGTGTCCACGGTTGGCGAGCCGGTGAGTCCGTTGTACAGCGCGCACGGGTCAGTGGCCAACAATACGAGACGGCCGTGAATGACAGCCTGAAACCCAAGTGGACGGTAGCGCAACTGGCCGCCATGGGCGTGTCGGCTACCGAGCCAGCGTCAGCGGATGCCCCCGCCAGCCTGGTCAAACTGATCGGCAAACAGGGTGCGGAATTCTGGCTGGCACAATACAACTACTATGTCATTACCCGTTACAACCACAGCCGCCTCTATGCCATGGCTGTCTACCAGTTGAGTGAGGCGCTGAAACAGTGAAGACCGGCTTATGGCTGATCATGGCGCTGCTGCTCAGCGCCTGCAGCTCGCGTTATCAGCACAGGGAAGATTTCAGTCCTCCGGTACCGCCCGATTTTTCCACCCTCAAGGAGCCAACCCCAACGTCTGAAGCACTCAGCGTGATGGGTAATGGCCCCACCTACAAGGTGCTGGGTAAACGCTACCAGGTGCTGGAGCAGCCCCGTACTTTCCGCGAGACCGGCACGGCATCCTGGTATGGCATGAAATTTCATGGCCACGCCACCGCCAACGGCGAGATTTACGATGTCTATCAGTTCACCGCTGCGCATAAAACCTTGCCGTTGCCCAGTTATGTAAAAGTGACCAGGCAAGATAATGGTAAAAGCGTTGTCGTGCGGGTCAACGATCGCGGACCGTTTTACAAGGATCGTATGATCGATCTGTCGTACGTCGCCGCTCACAAGATTGGTCTGGATATCTCCGGTACGGCCCCGGTCACGATCGAGCTGCTCAAGCCGCCCCTGCCAGATAAAGTACGCTGGGTACAGGTGTCTGCCCTGTCCGACCAGCCAAGCGCCAACAAGCAGCAGCAAGCGTTACGTGACGCCCTGAAGCCGCTGACCTGGCCGGTCGAGGTCTACCAGGGCAAGCTGAATGGCAAGCCCCTGCACAAAGTACGTATTGGCCCGGTGCCGGAAGGAAAGCCGCTGCAGGACTTACTCGCCCGGCTGGATAAGTTGCATATCAACAACCCGGTCGTACTCGGAGCGCACCAGCTTAACTAACAGGCTGCCAGTACATACCACCAGTCCCCTTCCCGCTGAGGAATTAAGGCGCACAAAAAAAAGGGCCATGACCAAATTGGTCAGGCCCGAGGCAAGGGTACTCAGCGCAGAAAATTGTTAAAACCGGTACTTATTCACCCGTACCGTGTTTTTTAATGTCTTTACGAATGGCCAGGTAAACACCTGCAAAAAATACGCAGGTCAGGCCCACAATTACCAATCCTGAAAAAACGACTTCATCCATAAACATAGTGGGATACCTCACTCACTGTCGATCATGCGTTTGCCTTGTTGAGTTCAATGTAACAGCCTGTGCCGGGGCCAGATTGACCCATATCAAGTGGATTTTTCTGTCATTGCCCTAACCGCTGCTACGCTTGATATGTATCAAAATCGGGAATTGTGAGCCATTTGGTGGCCTGCTTATTGCGCTGCAGAATGAGACTGTATAATTTTGTCAGAGCTGTATAAGGATCACCGGACGCTGATCGCCCGGGATTACATTCGCCGCCGCTTTGGTAAGGAATGCCCATGCATCATCATATCGATCCGTACCGCAGGGACTCATACAGCCGAATACCCGTCTTGCTACTGGCCGCACTGGCACCGTTGCAGCTGAATCCCTGTCGCGCCGCCAGTGTCGGTGATGCCGCGCCAGCAGTGGTTACCGAAGCAGCCACCCTGGAGACCCTGATAGCCTCCATCCGCTCAGGAGACTTCAGTTCCGCCTACCAGATCGCCCATACACTGCTGGCGATGTACGAAGGCGAGGAAGCCTTCGATTTGATGTACGGCAGCGCCGCACTGGAAACCCGCAACCTCAACGAGGCCTGGTTTGTATTTGACCGGCTGCATAGCCGCTTTCCACAAAATCTCAACTACCATTTCGAGCTGGCGCGCTGCCAATATGCCATGGGGCAGATGCTGGCGGCGGAAACCGGTTTTCAGACTGTGTTGGCAGCGGATCCGCTGCCAGCCATCGCCACCGCATCCCGTAACTACTTGCAACAAATCAGTCAGCAACAATCCCGTAGCCGACGCTCCTGGTCGGTGGCACTGGCAACAGCAGCCGGTTACGACACCAATATCAACACGGCCACCAGTGAACGGGAAATCGACCTGTTTGATGGCCAGTTGAGCGCGATTCTCAGCGAAGAACAGCGCGCCATACATTCAGGTTATTTTCGCTACTCTGCCGCCGCCCAGATGAGTTTGCCGCTCACCAGCAAGCGGCGGGTCTACAGTAGTGTCTCCTTCGCTCGCAAAGACAATAACGGCAATGACACCTACGACCTCGATGCCGTTCAATTCAGGGCTGGTGCCCAGCAGCTGCTGGGACAACACCAGCTGAATGCCAGCCTCGGCTATGAATACTACTGGCTTGGCCACGACAGCCTGCAATCCATGCTGCAGCTGACGACAGAATGGCGCTGGAATGGCTGGCAACACTGGCAGCCTCAGCTCGAACTCCATGTCATCAGCAAAGACAGTCAGCTCAATGATGAAGCCGATACCCTGCAAATCGGCAGCCGGACAGCACTGGCATACCAGCAGGGACTCTGGAGCAGCATGGCGGGCGTCAGCTGGTCGAGCGATCTGGATGACCAGGCTGAACTGGCACGGGATACCGCAGGTGCCGATGCACGGCTGTCTTACCAGTTGAATTCACGTTTGGCGCTGCATCTTCAGGGTCTCTATCGGCAGTACGATTACCAGCATGGCAACGATTTGCTCGCACCAGGCAAAGATCGCCAGGAGCACCTGGGTCAGGCCAGCATTGGCTGGCAATACCAGCTCTTGCACTGGCTGACGCTGCACAACCAGTTCAGTTATTTGCGCAACGCCAGCTCCATCAGCGTCTATCAGTATGACAGGGCACTGTTTGAGGCTGGCCTGACGGTCAGTTTCCAGAATTGAAGCGGAGGTTTTATGACAATCAGGATGCGTATCTTTTTTGGCGCCATGGTCACCTTGTTCGGATTATTGACGACAATGGCTTATGCCGACGACAACGTCGGTACAGTGATCATGGCACGGGGCGAGGTTACAGCCCTCCAGCCGCAGCAAGATGTCCGTGTCCTCAAGCGCCGCAGCCCGGTTTATATGCAGGATACCGTCACCACCGGCAACAACAGCAAAGTGCAGATACGTTTTAACGATGATGCCCTGCTGGCGCTGAATGCCAACAGCAGTCTGGTTGTACATCAGTACCAGCAACAGGCTACCCGCCACGATCAACCGGAAGTGGTCATGCAGCTGATTGAAGGGGGATTCCGGACACTGACCGGTAGCCTTGGCAAGGGCACCGCAGCCGCCTACCGGGTCGATACCCCGGTTGGCAGCATCGGCATTCGAGGCACACTTTACAGCGCCTTGCTGGACAAGGGCCGACTGCTGCTGGGCGTCTGGCAAGGCACCATCAGCATCACTACCGACGCTGGTGATTTTGTGCTCGGTCATGGCGCGGACTTCCACTACGCCAGCGTGGGTGCCGATGGCTTTACCGGCCTGCTGGAAGCACCGGCCGAACTTCAGGACAACACGGCCGAACAACCGCAAAGCACACCCAATAGCAATCAGCACAATACGTCCGCAGACGCCAACATCGCCAACAGCAACATCACCAACAGCGACGTGCCACCGCCGCTTGATCAACAGGACAGCGCCCGCCTTCAAGCAATTCTGAAAGCGTCAGTAAATAGTGCGACGGATCCCGACGCCAACCCGGACACTCCGCTGATTGACGACAGCAGCCCGGACAGCCGCCTGACCAATACCGAATATCAGGCATTTTTGTCCAGTCACCGTCTTGGTGCTGTCGCCATGAACGGCGAGCTGCGGGTCGGCACCGTAGTGCAACTGGACGGTGAACAACCGATATTTGTTGCCGTCAATGAAGCAGGTCAACTCGATGTCGTGCGCTTTTCCGGCACCAGCTCAAAGTCCGACCAGCCAGACAACAATTTGGATGTCATTTGGGGTGTCTGGGACGGTAGTGATAGCGATATTGAGGTCTACTCCGATCGCGATTCTGATGAACATAGCGGCTATGACGGCATGGCGCTCTGGCTACACGGTACCCCGACACTGTCTTCCCAGCTGAGTTCTCTGTCTGGCAGTGTGCATTTTGCTGGCAACCTGGGTATCGGCTTTAATAATCTGGGACAGCCGCTGAGTGTTTCCGGGGGGCAGTTTGATCTCGACTTCAACACTGGCCGCGTTTCCAATGGCTCATTATCTGCCGGATTTGGTGATACCGGCGCCGATCTCTGGGCCATCAGCTTCGATGGCAGCATTCAGATTGATGGTAATAATTCACCACTGGTTAACCTGGATATCATGAATGGCCAACACGGCGATATCGGCATCAACACCGGCACCAGTGAGCTGGGTGGCATTCTGGTCGGCGAACAGGCTGATGCCTTCCTCGGTGGATTTGAACTGATCGACAACAGCAGCAACAGCGCCACCGGCGCGGTATTGTGGCAACACGCCAGTCCTAACTGAACACCTCTGGCTGACGACTATTTTTGCTGATGCTGAAAGCTGCCGTCCCAGTCTGACGGCGGCAGAATTTCCCACTCTCGCAGTCGTTCCTGAAAGACCTGGTAAAGTTTGCACTGGGGATAACGCCAGACCAATTCGTCAAATGCCTCTCTGGCGGCACGCCAGTTAGCGCAGATATACAGATCCATGGCCAGACGATGATAGTCCAACTCTTCACGGGTAGCTGCCGAGGTTTCGCTGATCAACCCGAGTGGTTCAAAGACATCCAGCGCTTCGAGCTTGCCTTTGACCTGGATACGATCAACAAAACGGTATTCAAATTCCAGCGCCTGATGGCGGGTATTTTCGCCAACCAGAACATCAACCCCGTAATACTTGGTCAGTGATTCCAGTCGCGACCCCAGGTTTACAGCATCACCCAGCACCGTATAGGCACGGCGGTATGACGATCCCATATCCCCCACATTCATCGCACCCGTATTAATGCCAATGCCTGCCACCAGCCGTGGCCAGCCGCGTAATGCAAACGGCTGCTCCAACGTTCTGGTCACCTCAATCATGGCCAACGCGGCGGTGACGGCATGGCTGGCATGATCGACATCGTCCAGCGGTGCCCCCCAGAAGGCCATCACCATATCGCCGACGTATTTGTCGATGGTGCCTTCATGATCAAAAATGGTTTTGGTAACCGGCGTAAAATAACTACTCAGCAGCTGTTTCAGTTCGTTGGCGGGCAAACCTTCCGAAATACTGGTAAAGGATCGAATATCGCTGAACAACACCGTCATTTGACGGTTATCACCCTGAAACTGGTAAGCCGACGGATCGTCGAGCATTTTTTCAATATGTGCCGGTGGCACATATTGGTCGAACATTCCCTTCAGCGTGCGACGACTTCTGCTTTCATAAACAAAGCCATAACCCAGGTTGAGTATCACCAGGGTAAAACACAGCAGAATCAGCGGCGCCAATGGCAAATCCAGCCCCATCGACCAGCATGTTGCGTTAATCACGACCACCAGCAACAGCGCGGCAATACTGGATGGAATCGCTCGCAACGGCCCCATTCCAGGTAATACAACCGACAGCAGCAACCCGGTCAGTATCATTAACAGAAACGTCGCCCCCGGCTCCCACTCCGGACGATAGGGAAAACTGCCGTTCAGGAGCGCATCGATCACATTGGCATGAACTTCGACGCCGGGGTACTGGGTACCGACCGGCGTTGTTCGCAAATCAGCCAAACCCTGAGCGCTGGTGCCCACCAAGACCAAAGCACCTTCCAACACGTCGCTTGCCACCCGTCCGGCCATAATGTCAGCGGCCGAGATATAACGATAGCTTCTGGCTGGCCCTTTATAAGGAACAATCACTCGCCCGAGTGCATCGGTGCGCACCTGAATACCCGCCACCGCCAGCTGCCTTGGTACCATGACATCACCCAGGCGAACCATCTCTGGCTCCAGCTGCCAATCGAGCAAGTAGGTCATCACCATGGCCAGTGACAACGCCGGGTACAGTTGATCGCCATAGCGCATCACCAACGGCGTGCGTCTGATACTGCCGTCGCTGTCAGTAAAAGTGGAGACAAAACCGGCTCCAGCACTGGCTTCCGCAAATAATGGTAAATTGCCGTTATAGCCAGGACTGGCCAGAAATGTCATCGGTACACCAGAAGGCAGTTGCGCCACCGGAGCAGGCAGTACACCGCGCGTATCCGTGCTGTTGTCGCTGAAAAAAAATCCTGCCACGACATCTAGCCGTCGCATCGTACTGGCCAGTATGGTGTCGGGATCCGGGGCCGATTTCATCAGCTCCAGCAGCATTAAACGCTGCTGCTCTGGGACAGTATCCAGCCAACGACCCAAAGGTTGTTGTTCCGCTTCAGACAGCACAATATCAAGACCAACAACCGCCACACCAGCGTCCGCCAGACGGGTCAGTAATTGCGATAACTGCCGACGACTCCAGGGCCAGCGCCCCTGTTCTGCCAGCGAGGACTCGTCAATATCGACAACGATAACCGGCACCCTGCTGTCTGCCTCATCATCATAATGATCAGACAACAGGCCGAAACGCCAGTCGTACAGCAAATAATCCAGACGTTGTAGCCAGAATCCACTACCACTTTCGATGCGGTTACAGACCAGTGTCAGGCAGACGGTGATCAGAATACCGGCGTAAACCGGCGCTCGTCGGCGTAAAAGCCGTTTATCGAAAGGGGCGAAAGGCATGTGCTGTTTCCGGTTGAAAAAACATCAACCCGGTAAAGATTGATGGGATATTAACCCGACTTGATGAACGACCTGATAAGGTCAATCCGAGACAACTGCACCAGAAATTTACAGGCGTTATCAAACCAGTTCAATATCGCACCAAAAAACAACACATTGATAACAAACTATCCCGAGATAATTCGGCCCCGATAGACTCGGGTAGAAGGCCCAATACGCTCACGATCATCAATCATTGTGGTGGCACCCCGGTAGGTTCTATCCATAAGTTGTCTGGATGGTGGCTCCTGGGTCGGCAAAAACTCCTCTACCAGGGCCAACAGATCCTGACTGACGCCGCTTTTTACAAGGTTTCTGAGGTCGTCTTCCAGTGAAGGCGAATCATAGTGAATAATGCAGCCCTGCTCTTCTTTCGCTAATCGCTTTATTTTTTGTAGTAGCGCGATATTGATGCGGTTGAATTCAACCATGTGGTTCCCCCCAAAGTGGTTCTGGAAAGTTCACTGCAACGCTCATACCATAGTTTTGCTCTCGGCGATTATTTGCCCCATGGGACAATCCAGCTGGCGCTCAATGTAGCCGCTAAACTGGGAGGCCACACTCTCCCAACTCAACTGTTCAGCCGTTGTTCGGGCGGCTTTGCCCAATGCCACCAGATCACTGTCTACCAATGCTTCTGCCGCCGCGATAAAGGCAAAATCTGCGGCATGACTGTCCTCTCCCGTTAATGCCAGTACACCGTTAATACCGGTGCGGACGTGCATATGCGCAGCCGCCAGATCAAAGGCAACCACTGGCAAGGCGCTGGCCATGGCTTCCAGAGTCACCAGGCCGAACGTTTCTGTCACGCTGGGGAACACAAACAGATCCGCAGAAGCGAAATGCCGGGCCAGTGCTTCACCGGTTTGTACCCCGGCAAAAATTACATCCGGGTGGCTGGTCTGAATTTCGTCGCGCATGGGACCATCTCCGACCATCACCAGTTTGAGATCCGGGCGTGAAACACGCAAATGGTCATAGGTTGCAATTGCCAGCGGGATATTCTTTTCTGCAGCGATACGCCCGACGTACAGCATTACCCGGTCTGCTTCTCCAACCTGCCATGACTGGCGTAGCCCTGAGCTGCGCCGACGAGGATGAAACAAGGTGCAATTGACACCGTGTGGCAGCACCTGAACATTATGGAAGCGTGATTCACGCAGAAAGGCAGCAACCTCTTCGGAAGGCACCAGAGTCCCGGCGGTACGATTGTGGAAGCGTCGCAACCAGTTCAAAGTCAGTGTTCGAATCCAGCCCAGCCCGTAATAACTGCTGTAACGATGGAAATTGGTGTGAAAAGCGCTCAGCACCGGAATATGGCACTCTGTGGCCAAATTAAGCGCCGAGTTACCCAATGGGCCTTCGGTGGCAATAAATACAAATTCAGGCTGAAATCGCTCCCAGGCTGCGCGTATTTCACTGCGTGCTGGCCAGCCGATTTGCAAATCAGGGTACATGGGGATGGTCAGACCACGACACCACACCTCCTCGACTTCCGGTTTCCATTCCGAACGGGGGCGGGTGCGAATCAGCTGCACCTGGAAACAACCGGGATCCAGAGCATTAATTAACTGACGCAAGGAATTCGCGACGCCATTGACGTCGGGAACATAGGTCTCAGTGACAATACTGATACGAAGCGAAGCCATACTTCTCTGGCACTCTGGCTAAATTTGACCAGTGTGCCAGCGCGAACGTGACACTTTGATGAAGCATGACGGCATACCGGGTATTACCCCGCCAGCCATTATCCGTAAAATGCAATACTGGCACCAGCGCTCGAATAATCAGCAACCGTAGCCATGCCCGGCCAGTAATTACCTGGCGCCAATAATAGGCGAGACAGGTAAAACAGACGTCATCCGCGAACCAGCCAGAAATATCTCAATGCTCACCTGGAGAGGAACGAATAATCCCTCGTCAAGATTGCGGATTCAGCAATACATCCCGGCAGGCCCAAAAGCCTGCATTCCAGGATTCGAATCGGTGAAATTCCTAGTGTGTTACTTCTGCAACGTTTAACTGCTGCAGGTTTTCTTCACTCAGCTTGGAAAGCCGATAACGCAACTGCCGTGGCGTCAGCCCCAGAACCTTGGCAGCCATCGTCTTATTACCATTACATTTGTCGATTGCGGCGTGAATATCACTCAGTTCATCTTCCTGTACGCGCTGGTAAGGGCGAGCATACAGCGTCTTGAAGTTAGGGACGACCTGGGTTGCCAGAATCTGGGCGATTTGCGCGCCAAGGCAGTGCACCAAATCAAGACTGACTTGATCCAGGCGTGCACCACGGAGATCCATCACCAAAACCGCCAATACAGACTGGCGCAACACCAGTGGCACCAGCAGGCAACGATCTTGCAAGGTGAGGCCACAAGCTTGGGGATCAAACCGTTCAGGACGCTCACTACCATCCTTGATAACCAACCACTCTCGCGACTCAAACTGACGACACAGGGCGTGCTGGACAGCAAAGCTGTAAACGCCATTAGTCACGCCGGTTGAACAATACTGCGCCTTGAAACGACTCGGCGAATCGGGCAAAGCAATTGAGACATTGCGCAACTCAGTGTGCTCGGAAATCAGCATCAGCAGGCGCTGAATGCTTTCCTCGTCCTGGTAACGACCTTCAATAATTTCAGTAAGCCCCGTAAGCCAGTGGGCAACGGTAGTTGGCTTGGGCTGGCGGTAGTCTTGGATATCAGCGATTTTATACATGGGCAGATCCTCCTTTGTATAGTCTTTCGCAAACTCCGTACCAGCTATTAGAAACAGGCCAATAAAATTTATCAGGAACCGGTTTCAACGAAAATACCGCTGCAGAAGCCACAATAATGAGCAAAAACACGCTCTATAAGCTGTCTTTCAGAGCTTTTGGTATCAATCCTGTCGTTACCCGATCCCAGTGATGGCAGAAAAAATATTGCGATTTATCAATAACCATTACACTAAAACCAGCACTCATCACAAAAATGCACAAAGAATTATCACAAAGACGACACAGTCGAGTCAAAAGGGTGCAGAAAGGGGGTAACTCTAACGAGGTAAAACGCAGACAATCGGAGTAAAACGAGCCGACGGCCAAAATAGTCGAGATTGCCAGTAGTCTCGCTGGAGGCAAGCCCTCGGCAAGGGTAATCATGCCTCCGGTGTTCGGCATATCTGCTTGTGTTTCAAACGACCTGATAACTAACCAGCCGTGTCTGCGGTCAGGCAAACTATCAGGCAACCCTCAGGCAATGCTGGGATCATCGTCTGGCAAGTACTCTTTTTTCAGCCAACCGGCAAAAAATCGACAGGCGTCCTGGCTGGTCAAAATGCCAGCCAGTCGTTCATGGCGCATAACAACCACTGCATTGATTCCTTCTTCAGCCATACAGGACAGCACGACATCAAGCCGAGTATGCAAATCCACTTTAGCAAAACGTCGCTGGCACATATCACCTGCCGTCAGACCCTGGCTATCTTCCAGATCGTGGCCCGGCAGCTGTGCCAGCTTGATCTCTTCGGAACTCAACAACCCAACGACCTTGACTCCATCCATAACGGGCAGGTGGTGACATTGATGCTGCGCCATTTGATCAGCCGCGTCCGTCAGTGAAGTATCCTCGTTAACATGCAGCGGGAATGCCGTCATTACCTCAGTGAGCGTTGGCATATGTCTCATACAACGGGTCTCCAATATTATTTTTTTGCTGTACGACCGGGGGAAGCGATGATCAGTCGTCAGATGCGCCAGCCGAGTACCTGAAGAAGCGCCGGAGTTACATCCATACGAATGGAACCTCCCCACACTGTCAGACTCCGATACGACCTAATGTATCAACGATTTGTCGCAAGATTTCCGAGAGCGTCGGATGATCCTGATCAAAGCGGATGGCATACTCCTGCAAACCCTCAACAACATCGGCGTTGTCCGTCAGCTCCATAACTTCAATGTCTTCCGCGACTTTCCTCATCAGTTCAGCAGTCTCTTCATCCAATTCAGGATTGGCTGACAATTCCTCATGTAAACGCTGAAGCTGTTCTTTTAGCGGGCTTCCCATAAAACACCTCTCATTTTCTACAGTCTGCTTGATCATGGCACGTTGTCTGACGATATGGTCATTGTGTATCAGGATACTCTATCAGCAGCTGATCTTGCGCACGATTGTGTGAACCTGATTACATTTAACAACAACACCGATAACGCCAGCGAGTTTTTAGCGGAAGGAACCATTACCGTCAGATGTCATAAAGCAACGCGGTTCAAGCAGGGATCAGTAAAGATGGGACAACGCCTACAAGCATCAGGCTGAGGACGTTGTTCCATTATGGCAAGGGCAGCTGTGACTAGCGGGCGTTTTCAATGATCAAACCGAGCCTGCTGAGAGCCCGTTGGTTTCAGAACAAGGCATGAGGAGCGCGATTGGGCGAGCTAAACAAGTGACGAATAACGCCGTACTGGAAGTCACTGGCCTCAGCCCCAAGGGTCAGAGTCAGGGTCAACATCCCGCCAGGCGGTGTTATTGGACTTGAAAAGGACTCGCCATTCTCGGCGTCCAACGCCTTGCCTGACGGGATTTTTCCTCCTGACAGGCCGTGGCAAATAATTGAGAACGCTCCCTAATACGTCGCCTGGCAGAAAATAGGCATATCACAGGATTCGGCGAGGCGTTTGAAGGCAGGAAAATTGGCATGATCGCCAATGTAGAGCAATGGATTACGAGACAAATCCAGAGATTGCAGTTGCGGCAATATCCGGCCCAACACGTTAAGCAACATACTGTGGCTACTCGCCAGAGGTACCCACAGCTCCTGCTGCCCGGAAATTCTGGACAAAAAGCCAAGTAACAGGTTTGAGTTTTCATCAATACTGGAACGTGAATCGGTATACACCAGGTTCAGCCACTGGCTTTGGGGTAGATGATAAAAATTTGCCATGTGTACAGCCGTCGGCAGCAGATTTTCTGCCAGCAACTGTATTCTGGCCGTCGTTTCCTCGTCAGATACATCCCCAGTATATGGGACTGGTATCTGAACCAGCTTCACACTCCATCCTGGTGATGTGATGAATTCCTCTGGAATCCGGGCAAACATAACTTCCTCAGGCTTGCCCAGCCTTTGCGCAGCTTCCATTTTTCCTCCGTTTGACACGGCCTACTGACCGGGCCAGCTATTCGCTACAAGTGAATCTAACGATAGCTATTGCATATGCAGTGCCAATAACGGAAAAACGGCATTTAAAAACAAACAGGCTTACAGGTTGAGTATTTCGACAATCACACTCTTGATGACAAAACCCAGCATGCCCAGCCCCAGTGCAAAGAACAGTACTCCCATCCCAAATTTGCCCGCATTTGAGCGTTTGGCAAGGTCGTAGATGATAAACATCATAAAGCCGATCAAAATGGCAATGCCGATTGTCATGCCTGCATTCTCAACGTGACTGATGTTCATCGGTGTTACCTTCTCCGCAGCTGTGGTAAAAATCGGTGCGACACTTTAACAAAAGCCGCATGGCGCGGCACCTTCTACCGTTACCGTATGCAGGCACCGTTATTCGATGACTCCAGACTTTGATGTATGCATTGTTGGCGCGGGCGTTATCGGCCTGGCGATCGCCCGACAGCTATCCCGCCATTATTCGGTCTTGATGCTTGAGCAGGCCGACATGGCTGGCAGCGAAACCAGCAGCCGCAACAGTGAAGTCATTCATGCCGGCCTTTATTATCCACCAGGTTCGCTAAAGGAAACCCTTTGTATCCGGGGCCGGGAGTTGACCTATCCGTTTTGTCAGCAGTTTGACATTCCCCATCAAAAAACGGGCAAGCTTATTGTCAGCCCAAGCGCGGCTCATCCGGAACTGGAACGTCTGCAGCAAACGGCCAAACGCCTCAATATTCCATTGCATCATCTGGACAGCCAGCAAATAAAACAGATGGAACCGGAAGTCGCGGCGGCAGCAGCACTCTGGTCGCCGGAAACCGGCATCATCGACAGCCACCAGTTTATGCAAGCCTTGCAACATCAGGCTGAGCAAGCCGGAGCACTACTGGTTTGTCGCAGCCAGGTCACCGGTGCTCACAGCAGCGGGCCGCTCTGGAAGGTTGACGTCGAAACCCCTGACGGCCCTTGGCACATTCACTGCCGGGCCGTCATCAACGCAGCCGGTCTGCAAGCCATATCACTGATGGCAGCACTTGAAGGAATTAACACCCATACCACTGACACTTCTGTCCACACCAATACCCGTATCCCCCAACTGTTTCCGGCTCGGGGACACTATTTCAGTTATCAGGGCAAAAGCCCGTTCCGGCATTTGGTGTATCCATTACCCGAACCAGGGCTGGCTGGCTTGGGGATTCATGCCACGCTCGATCTGGCGGGGCAATTGCGTTTTGGTCCGGATGTCGAATATCTGGATCAGCACACGGCATTTGGCCCTTCGCGCTATGCCGTAAGCGCCGATTTGCGCAGTCAGTTTGCCGGAGCCATACGCCGGTATTGGCCAGGCCTGGACGAAAATAATCTGCACGCGGCTTACGCCGGTATCCGGCCAAAACTGAGCGCGCCAGGCTGTCCTGCGGTCGATTTTGTAATCACCCGCAGCGATATCAGTACACCACCGATATGGCACCTGCTGGGTATCGAAAGTCCGGGGCTGACATCCGCACTGGCGATAGCGGAGCTTATTGAAAAAAAACTGGCGGCAGAAATCGGATAACACGGGGCATTACTGACAATGTGTCGCACTAACACTACAACAGTCGCCATGTTTAATGACAAACGCTAACATTTCACTGGTATAACCAATCCCGGCTACTCACGACACACGAATCGTCACCAATTCATCGGTGTATTACCATCACACCTGTCTCCGACAGAACAATGGCCTGCTAGGCTGGGATGATAACGACATGTCAGGAACCGTTCGGGAGCTCAAATGATTCACCCATTGCCAATCGCCACCGTCATTATCGAGGACAATGTGAGTACGATATTGCCTTGTGAGGCCCAGATTCCCATTACGTGCGACCAGTGTGAAGCGGATACCAACGTCAGTATTGCTGATCTGAAAGCGCTGGCACCGATTACCTGCCAGCATTGCGGAGCCAGGCGTGCATTCACTCAGACAGAGATTGAAGTTACCCGTCTGGTACTGGCCCAGGCCGGTTACTATTTTTCCTGATGCTATACATATCGCGGCTCGCCACTATCTGGGCGGTCACATACTACCGACGGCAATTTGTGTCAGCATAGCCGATACCACCACCGTCATCATGCCGCTACTATCGGCAAATCACTGCCCCCTTGTCATCTAAAATCAAATAAGTGTTTGAAAAATATAACAAAATAAAATAGGTATAATATTTGCTATAACAGGATAGATGTTAACCAACCCGCTCACTGAAGAGCAGGTCACATATCCTGAGGTTCACAGCCATGCTACTCAATGCACTCACCAGCTACTTGCAGCACCAGAGCGCCTCCATAACACGGGAAAGTGACACGACCAGCGCGGTTACACAGCCCAGCGGCGACACGTCTCTGACATCTCGTAATACGCCAGACAGCTATCAGCCTTCAACCCGTGCAATCCTGATCAGCGCGCTTGCCAGTGATATCAATGTGAACGAACTGGACGATACAACACTCAATCATCTGCAAGACTCATTGCAGCAGTTCGGTCTGATCAGCCCCCGCGACTTGTCCGGTATGTCACTCTTACGCCAAGCCATGCAGGGGGCAGAAACAACAACCAACTCCGTTGAGTTACTGGATCACCTTGCCGCACAGGAGCAACCGTATCAGCAACAGCAGGCCGTCAAACGCTTACAGGCACTCTTCCACAACCTGGCATCCGCCCAGCCGTCTCCTCAGGCAGCCTGATTACTGTCCAGTCTGCCTGCATTGACTATTGCATTGAGTACTGCATTTCACCCTAATGTCACGGAGCTGAAAAAGAACTGTCACACTGACACCTCAGAGTAAAGAGTCATATGTAGAGACCTGATGGCACCATGACTGCACTCGTAAACCGCGTCACGATTGTGACGGAAACTTTTGCCCCCGAGATCAATGGCGTTGCGCATACGCTGTCGCAACTCGTTGATGGCATGAGAGCGCACGGTATTCAGGTTCAAATCATTCGTCCACGCCAGCACAAACAGGATCAGCCAGCCAACGAACATGGGCTACAAACCGCGCTGCTGCCTGGCATGCCATTACCCGGATACAAGGAGCTGAAATTCGGCGTTCCCCTCACTGGCCGCATTTCTTCCGTCCTGCAACACTTTGCTCCCGATGTTATTTATGTTGCAACGGAAGGCCCGATGGGATGGGCGGCCGTTCGTGCTGCACGTAAAACCGGCGTGGCCGTCATCAGCGGCTTCCACACCAATTTCCATCAGTATATTGAACATTATCGTATGGCCGGGCTGGAAAAACTCGCCTATCGCTATCTGCGCTATTTCCACAACCGGACCGCCGCGACACTAGTACCCACCCGTACTCAACGTGACGAACTGGACGCCCATGGCTTCCACAATGTGCGCGTGTTATCACGGGGAGTCGACAGCCAGAAGTTCAACCCCTGCCATCGCAGTAACGCACTGCGCCGCTCCTGGGGTGTGGGCGAACATGATCTGGTGCTGCTGTATGTGGGGCGTATAGCGGGAGAAAAAAACATGGATCTGGCGCTGGCGGCCTACCGCAGACTGCTCAATACCGATGAACAGGTACGTATGGTGCTGGTTGGCGATGGCCCCGAATTACCCGCCATTCGCGCCCAACATCCCGAAATCATTTGTTGTGGCATGCGCCGTGATGAAGATCTGGCCGCTCACTATGCCAGCGGTGATATTTTTCTGTTCCCGAGCAAAACCGATACGTTTGGCAATGTCGTCACCGAAGCCATGGCTAGCGGGCTGGCGGTTGTCAGTTTTGACTATGCCGCCGGTCACGAGCATATCACCTCCGGCACAACCGGCATGCTTGCCCCATTCGGCGAAGACGAAGCCTATATCAAGCAGGTAGAAACCCTGTCCGACAGCCCGAATTTACTGCAAAAAATTCGTCAGGAAGCCCGTTCACGTGCAGAAAAGATTTCCTGGAACAGCATTGTGGACGAGTTCATCCAGCGCCTTAGCGGCGCCAATACCAAGGTAACCCCTAATGGCAATCGCAAAGCAGTTACAGCCAAAGACAGCGCTACTGTTCAGTAAAGCCGATCGATTCGAGCTGAGCCTGTGCCAGCTGATGAACCGGATGGGATACAATCGCAGCGTACGCCTGTTTTTCAAAGGCATCAGCCGCGCAGGCGACGGCGAGTTCTGGTATGTACTGGGACTGCTGTTGCCGCTGATATTCGGCATTGAAGGACTGGCCGCACTCGGCCATATGGCCATCACTGGCTTACTTTGTGTCGGCATCTACAGCCAACTGAAAAACAGGCTGGTACGCCAGCGGCCTTATATTTCGTTTGCAGCCATTCAAGCACACACGGCTCCGCTGGATCTTTACAGTTTCCCATCGGGACACACCATGAATGCGGTTAACTTTACCGTGCTGATCAGCTTTTTCTTCCCGCTACTGTTCTGGGTGGTTGCCCCCTTTGCCCTGCTGGTGGCACTGTCCCGCGTTATTCTGGGCATGCACTACCCGACCGACGTGCTGGTTGGCGCGTCACTCGGTATGTTGCTCAGTTATGGTTCTCTGGCTATTTGGCCGGCAGGTATGTTCGCGTTTATTATTTACTAAGAACCACACGTTATCGGCTTGGTCGCAACACTCGTTATTGCAACACTCGGCTGCACTTCACCCAAACAAGCATCAAAACAGGCGTCCCTGGGCCGGGTCGCTACCGCAGTGTCTGGCACCAATCCCCAGCAGACGTACCTTTTTATCCTGACGTCGCATGGCGCTGGAAATCAGCCGGGTAAACCCATTGAGATCGGCCGGAATATCATTATCGGCCATCGTCGTTTGGGTAAAATCAGCGAATTTGACCTTCACAAAAGGGGCCAGCTCTTCCGCACGCCAGCCAGTATTCACCACTCGTTGCTGCCAGCGCAGCCACAAATCGGGTAACTGCAGCAGGCACTCGGCCTCACTGTCCAGATCGCTCTGAAAAGTTCGCTCGACACTGACCGTCTTGCGTTCTCGAACCTCCCGCAACGGCCGATGATCAATACCATGACAACGCTCGTACAGGATTGCCCCCATACGGCCGTAACGATGGATCAGATACCCCATGGATAACGCCTGCAAATCGGCACAAAGGTGCAAGCCATCGGCCGCTAGCCGCTCACCCAGTTTTGGCCCGACTCCGGGAATTTTACGTATCTCAAGCTGACGCACAAACGCCGCGACCTCATCGGCAGGAATCTGCCGGAGACCATTCGGTTTGTTGATATCACTGGCGATTTTAGCCAGATACTTGTTGGGCGCAATACCGGCAGACACCGTCACACCGACCTGGTGTGCCACTTCCTGGCGAATAGCCTGGGCCACGGCCAGGGCGTTCTCACCAACAGGCAATTCAAGATAGGCTTCATCTATGGAGACCTGCTCAAACACCCGCGCATACTGGCGCATGATCGCCATAATCTGCCTGGATGCTTGCTGGTATCGCACCATATCTCCCTTTACCAGCACCAGATCAGGACACAATCGCAGCGCCAGCCCCGATGCCATAGCCGATCGCACCCCATAACGCCGTGCAATATAATTGCAGGTCGAAATCACGCCGCGTCCGGATGGGTCACCCCCCACCGCCAGAGGCAGCTGCCGCAGCGCTGGCTGATCCCTCATTTCAATGGCAGCGAAGAAGCAGTCACAATCGATATGCAGTACCTGACGTGGAGAAGTATCCATAATGCAGCCCCATAAACTGTACATCCATACAGTATCAGATACCCAGGTATGGGGGAATACCCAAATCGTACCGCCAACCAGGCCATAATTTGGGGCATACAGCACTCACTGTCGTGGCGCATACGGTCAACCAGTGTTAGCCTGAAGCAGTTGAAAAAAGGAACCCAAAGTGAACGACGACAACCAGGCAAAAGAAATATTTTTAACCCGGATCGAGAACGATGATCACCTGTTCTCAGTGACACTGGGCTACATTGACAAGTACTACGAATTTTCCGCTGCCGCATTTACTAACGGTGAGCTGGAAAACAGCCAGGAACAGAATCAGGGCTCATGTCGGGTACTGGCACTGGCCAAGCTGCTGCAACTGACGGATGAACAAACCCTGTGCTGCTTTGGCGAACACTATCGCGATGTTCTGGCGAGCCCGAGCGGTGACAGTCATCAGAACATTCGCCAGTTACAACAACATGGCCTCGAAGGCGTACGCTTCGAACAATTGCCATTGAGAAAAAAATAGTATGGCCACGCCTGTGCTGGATATGAAAACCGGGATGACTCCCCTGACCACACTGACATTTCACAGCACTGAGCCAGAGGTCATCAGCGCCGATCTGCAACGCCGACGCTCCGAGGCTCCGGCACTGTTTCAGGGCCTTCCCTGCCTGATTTCCCTGCAGCATCTGGATCCCGAGCAGACCAGCCTTGCCAGTCTGACGACATTATTGCGCCAACATGGACTGGCGCCCGTCGGAGTACGTTACAGCTCAGCGGCATGGCACTCTGCCTGCGATGCCCTGTGTCTGGCAGATTTTGGTCAGTCATCGGTCAAGCCGGTACGGCAGCAACCGACGCCAACGCAGCCGGACAGTCAGGAACAGGAACTACAGCCAATAGCGGCCCGTGCCGTCAAGGTTCACAGCAGCAACGTCCGCTCCGGCCAGCAACTGTACTTTGATGGTGATCTGGTGGTGATGGGCATGGTCAGCCCTGGTGCCGAAGTACTGGCAACGGGAGATATCCAGATTATGGGCGCGTTGCGCGGCAAGGCTCTCGCCGGTATCAAGGGTAATCCTGATGCCATGATCAGCTGCCTGCAATTTGATGCCCAGCTGACCGCCATTGCTGGCCACTATCAGCTATTTGAAGATGACCACACATTGAAAAACAGCAGCGTACTGGTTCGGTTGGTCGATGACCAATTAACCATCACCGGCTCGGAAAAATAACCAAACCTGCAGGATGAATACCTTGGCAAAGATAATCGTGGTGACCTCCGGAAAAGGCGGAGTAGGAAAAACAACCACCAGCGCTGCATTTGCAGCCGCATTGGCCATGCAAGGCCATAAAACCGTTGTTATCGATTTTGACGTAGGTTTGCGTAATCTGGATCTCGTCATGGGTTGCGAGCGCAGAGTTGTTTACGACTTTGTCAATCTGATACAGGGGGAATCCACCTTGTCCCAAACCCTGATCAAAGACAAGCGGCTTGAAAACCTCTACGTGCTGCCAGCCTCACAAACCCGTGACAAGGACGCCCTGACCCT
The DNA here is from genome assembly GCA_913061185.1 of uncultured Oceanobacter sp. GTDB lineage: Bacteria > Pseudomonadota > Gammaproteobacteria > Pseudomonadales > Oceanobacteraceae > Oceanobacter > Oceanobacter antarcticus. The sequence continues at coordinate 10,276 of CAJXTI010000027.1, read as the reverse complement.
TGAAGGGGTCGAGAAAACGCTTAACGAACTGGCAAAAACCTTCGATTTTATCGTCTGTGACTCACCTGCTGGTATTGAGCATGGTGCTCAAATGGCGCTCTACTTTGCCGAAGAAGCGATTATCGTGACCAATCCTGAAGTCTCTTCCGTACGGGATTCAGATCGCATCATCGGCATTCTGCAAAGCAAATCCCGCTTGGCGGAACAGGGCGGGTCGGTCAAGGAGCACCTGCTGCTCACGCGCTACAATCCAGAACGGGTTGAACGTGGCGAAATGCTGTCAGTCACCGATGTGGAAGACATTCTGGCAATTCCATTACTCGGCGTCATCCCGGAATCCGAAGCCGTACTCAAAGCCTCCAACCAGGGCGTTCCGGTGGTGCACGACAGCGACAGCGACGCCGGTCAGGCCTATGCCGACGCCGTCGCCCGTTATCTGGGAGAGGATCGTCCACACCGTTTTCTTGAGAAGCAGAAAAAAGGCTTTCTGAAACGGGTTTTTGGAGGTTGATATGAGCTTGTTAAAACGATTTCGCAAGGAAAGCACCACCTCCGCGTCTGTCGCCAAAGAGCGTTTGCGAGTACTGGTCGCGCACGACCGGCTACGTACCAACGGCCCGGACTATCTGCCACAACTGGAACGGGAAATACTCGCGGTGATTCGAAAATACGTCGAAGTTGGAGACGAAGACGTCAATGTTCATCTGGAAAACCATGGCCAGACATCCATCCTTGAACTCAACGTGACCCTGCCTGATCGCTAAACCCCTGCGGCCTCGCGTATACCCTCGTCAGTCGGGAGTATTTCGTTAACCCGCCCGGCCTTCCCAACCGCCCTCTGTGTGGGAAGGCCGGGCAGCGGTTAATCAATCGACAACCCCGCCAGCTTGCACAGCAACTGCACAAACGCCATGCAGTTATCCAGATCAGCGCTTTCATCCATGGTGTGATAACCCGTCGTCGGAATTTGCAGCGTGGTGCCATCCACCAAGCCACCCGACGCTGCCACGATACGTCCCATCTCGGTACTGCCAAGGGATTTGGGAGACAGTCCGGCGGCTACCAGACGACGATTATTATCTTCAATATATTCATCCTTGAAACGATAACTCAAGCCCAGCTGCTCACAGCCGGTGACCAGCGCCTGAGTCAAGTCACGGTTAAACCCGGCGTTGGCATCCTTGTGCCGTAGTACCAGCTGTTGCTCATTGGCCGCCGCGATATCCGGATAGGGACTGGTATCCACCACCACCAACTGGTTGGTGGAGCCACCAAAACGCCGGAACCACTCCAGCAAATAACGCCAACTGCGTCCTGCCTCTTCCTGCGCAGTAAAAAACGCCGTACCACGAAAACCCAGCTCGAACAGATACACCAGAACCGCAGCGGTCAGCACGTTATCCAGTTGTCCGTACAACCGGCCCTGCAGAATCCGCAACTTGTCCTGAAAAGCGACCGGCGTACCGGCCACCAGATGCGACATACCGTCCAACTCAAAAATCAGGTTATTACGGTAAGGACAAATGTAGGCATTACGAATGCTGCCCTGTCCACGATACGCCCCCGACCAGGGGTCATAGGCAAACACCCCTTCACTCACAAAGCGGTCAACAATCTGCAACATCAGCTCTTCAGAAACCGAATTACCCAACAGATCCGAACGCCCGCCACAGACAAAAGCAGCGTACTGAAACTCGTTCGGGCCAGTACATATCAATCCATGGCGGTCAATGTGGGCAGAAAACATCAACGACTCCGGTTCACTGCCCTGTGCCACCAGCAAGCCTTCATACCAGGTGACTTTGGCACCACGATCTTCCAGCTCACGTTGTAACACCCGGAAAAACGAGTGTTCGGCACCCACCACTGACGGGCTGCGGATAAGGCTTTTGATAATGTCCAACAAAGGGGCCGGCAAGGTCATGGCAAATCCTGAAAGCAAAAATCGAAAAATAGCAGATGACACCGGAACACTACCCGGTGCCAATGAATGCAGTAAAAATGCCTCACAGACTCGAGAGCAGTTACTGACTAATCGGAAAAATCGATATCAAAACCGAGTAAATCCTCAAGCCTCCTCCGCTCAATAATCGCCTCGGCACGACGTTTTTTACGTTCATAATCTTCACTGCGATGACGCAAGCGACGCGGAGGCTGATCCTCATCATCGTGATTATTCTCAGATTCATGGAAAGACGGGCGCATATTGACCTCCTTTGGTTCATAACACGGGACACCGTACTCAATGCGCTGTTTATCCAGAGAATTCCTCAGTGAAAAGCGAATTATCACAATCCTGTCGAGAAGAAAAATTTGTTGGTCTTCATCAAGGTACGCAGTCAGAATCTGCGCCCCCCGCAAACCAGCACCAACCGAGTTCTCCAGCCCCGTTGAATACCCCTCTGTTCCGCCATATCGAAGAGCAACTGCTGTGTAACGGCCTGGCTATCTGTCAGCCATTCGATTTACAGCTGCCATTGACGCCGCTGTCTGAGCTGTCGCATCAACTCCGAACCCACGTTCTGAGTCTGGAAGAGCAAAACAAATTACAGCCCGCAGGTACTGGTCGAGAGCAGGCACACCAACTGAATCGTCAGATTCGCCGCGACCGGATTCGCTGGCTAACAGCGCAAGACCCGGTCGAAAAAGCTTGGCTGGACTTTATGGCGCAGCTACAGCAACACCTCAATCGCACACTGTTGCTGGGGTTGTTCAGCTACGAGTGCCATTTTGCCCATTACCAGCCTGGCGACTTCTATCAAAAACACAAAGATGCCTTTAGCGGCCAGTCCAACCGTATTCTCAGTACCGTGCTGTATCTCAACCCCGACTGGCAACCAGACGATGGCGGCGAACTGCTGATTTATAGTGACGAGGAAAGCGACTCGGTAAGGTCCCGATTACTGCCCCAACTTGGCACCCTGGTCACGTTTTTAAGCGAAGAGTTTCCTCACGAAGTACTGGCGGCTAATCGGCACCGCTACAGTATTGCAGGCTGGTTCCGCCTCAACAGCAGTGTCAGTAATCGGGTGGATCCTCCCCGTTAATTAATTGCAGATGCGGCCGATAACACTCCAGGTACCTAGACACTGTATAACCGGAGCATCGCCCATGAACTGGTCCAACCTTGGCCTGACCACCAAAATACTGCTACCTATTTTGCTTACCGGCGCACTGATGCTGGTACTGTCTTATATGCAGATCACCACTCTTGAGCGTCTCGCCAAGGAATACGGTCACATCTCCACCGAATACCTTCCCGGCATCAGCCTGGTGCTGAATGCGGACAGGGATTTGTATCAGGCCCAACTGGCTGAACGCAGTCTTGCACTGGGTCTGAAAAACCCTGCACTGGTCAGAGAGCACACCGACAACTTACAGCAGGTAGCAGACCGTATCAGCAAGATCAAAGCATTGGATATGTCTGCCTCAATCCATAACCAGGCAGACACATTTCTCAGCACCTTCGGCGTCTGGCGAGACAAAAGCACCCGCTTTGTGAATGAACTTGGCGCCAATAGCCATTCTCCGGCCGCAGCTGCCAGTATCAGCACCGGTAAACTTCACGATGAGTTCAACAGGATACGTGCTTTGCTGGACGCACTGGGTGAGTCCGTTACCCAGGAAAGCCTGTCGGAGCATGCCTCAAGCGATCAGGATCGAATCGACTCCCGCAACCGTATTCTGCTGATGCTGGTATTGGCAGTGCTGATTGTCGGTAGTTTCTCCGTACTCTTCCCCAGAGCCATTACCACGCCGATTAATCGCATGGCCAGAGAACTGCAAACCCTGGCCAATGGTCAGGGCGATCTGAATACCCGCCTGGACAGCAACCGCAAGGATGAAATTGGCGAACTGGCGCGCCACTTCAACGCCTTTCTCGACAACCTCAAGGGCATGATCACCCATATCCGTCATGAAGCCAGTGGCATTCAGCACACCACCGATCAGCTGCACAGCAGTGCCGAAGTCAGCCAGCGGGTCAGTAACGACTATAGCCACACCATGGATATGGTAGCCACCGCGAATGAGCAAATGGGCCTGGCCATCCAGGAAGTATCAAGCAATACACAGCAGGTATCTGCAGAAGCACAAGCATCCGATCGAACCGCCAAAACCGTCGCCAAAGAATTTGGCCTGGCGATGGACGAATTACGCACGCTGGTATCACGGGTCGATGATTCCAGCGAAGTAATCCGGGCTTTGGAAGCCGAAACCACCAATATTGCCTCGGTACTGGATGTGATCAAGGGGATTGCCGAACAAACCAATTTACTGGCACTGAATGCCGCCATTGAGGCCGCCAGAGCCGGAGAACAAGGTCGGGGCTTCGCGGTGGTCGCCGACGAGGTACGTACACTGGCCAGCCGCACCCAACAGTCGACCGGCGATATCAATGAAATGATCGAACGCCTGAGAGCCGGTGTCGAACGTGCGGTAGGAGCCATGAATGAAAGCCAGCACAAGGCCGAACAAACCGTGACTCATGCCAGCCGCTCACAAGAAAATATCCAGACCATTTCAGACTCGCTGATGAATATCAGCGACAACATCCTGCAAGTCGCCTCTGCGATCGAGGAACAGACGTCGGTTATCACCGACATCAACCACAACCTGTCGAGTGCCAAAACGCTCAGTGCCCAGGGCAAAAGCAATTCTGATACCGTGAACAACTCGGTCAGCGACCTGCGCTCCAGAGCTGCCAGCCTTAACCATCAGGTCGCAGGATTCAAGGTCTGAGCAACACCCTCACCGCCAGCAGATACTGCAATCCGGCACTGCAAATCCGGCACAAATGCCAAGTCGGATTGCAGTGCCAAATGACGGTTGTGGTTGTAATGGTTCTTCCATTAATCCAGTGTCACCACCACTCGACCACGCACTTTACCTTCCAGCAGTGCAGTCGCCGTTTCGATGACGTGCTCCAGACCAATCTCATGAGCAATCCCCGTCAGCATGGATTCATCCACCAACCCGGCCAGCTGATCCCAGGCAGACACCCGATCGGCTTTCGGTCGCATCACGCTGTCTATTCCCGCCAGCGTCACACCACGCAGAATAAATGGCATCACCGTGGTGGCCAGATCGGCTCCCTGAGCCAGGCCACAAGCGGCAACGGTGCCACCATAACGGGTGCTCGCCAGCACATTGGCCAACGTGTGACTCCCCACCGAATCCACCGCCCCAGCCCACCGTTCCTGCTGTAACGGTTTGCCCGGCCCGGATAACAACTGACGATCGACAATCTCGGCGGCACCCAGTTGTTGCAGATAATCCACTTCATTCGGGCGTCCGGTTGACGCCACCACCCGGTAGCCCAAACGGGACAACAAGCCGATCGCAAAACTGCCAACACCGCCATTGGCACCGGTGACCAGAATATCGCCCTGCTCTGGCGTCACGCCGTTACGCTGCAAGGCCTGCACACACAGCATGGCGGTATACCCTGCAGTGCCTATCGACATTGCCTCACGGCCAGACAGACCTGCTGGCAATCGAATAAGCCAATCACTGTTCAGCCGCGCACGCTGGGCCAGCCCGCCCCAATGCACTTCACCCACACCAAAGCCGTTTAACAACACCGTGTCACCCACCGCAAAGGCATCACTGCTGCAGGCTTCGACCGTGCCGACCAGATCAATACCGGGCACCATGGGAAAGCGGCGGACAACCGGGGCCTTGCCGGTAATCGCCAGCCCATCCTTGTAGTTAAGGGTAGAATAATGAACCCGTACCGTCACATCGCCCTCTGGTAACGTATCGTCCTCCAGTTGCGTCAACTCGGCGTGGTAGCCCTTGTCATCCTTGTTAATCTGAATCGCCTTGAACATTACAGCCTCCGTCCGGCTACGCCGGTGTTGTGAATCTATGACACTCACGGCCAAATTAGACCGATCGTCTTTTATTAATTTGAAAAACACCCAGCTGTTATACCCTGGCGTTACCCAAGGTTGATTTACCCCCGTGTCAGAGAAGCCAGAAACCAATCACGAAAACGTCGCATCGGTTGAGTGCTGCGCTCCAGCCGCGCCCGCATCACCGCACCTTCCCAGCCAACCCAAAAGATATTAGCCAACACTGCACAGTCTTCGTTGACAGCGATCATCCGTTGTTGCTGTGCCTGTTCCAGGCACTGCTGCAGCTGCAGCTCCCAGCCAGCCAAGATGGCTTGTAACGGCTGGCGCAGGCTCTCCGGCAACTGGCCCACTTCCTGCCCCAGGTTGCCAACCAGACAACCACTGCGGTAGTCGTGCTGCTCCATCCAGCGCATCGCACTATTGGTAAAATGTTCGATCTGTACCAGTGCGGGCAGCTCGCTGTCGTGAAAGCTGCGCGCCAGTACCTTGTCAAAATAGCGGCCATAACTTGCTACTACCGCCGCAACATAGGCCTCTTTACTGGCAAAGAAGTGGTAAAAAGACCCTTTCGGAACACCTACCCGCTTCAGTACCTGGTCGATACCGGTTGCCGCAAAGCCCTGCTCCGTCAGTACATCTATGCCACTACGCACCAGTAATGCACGGGTCTCGCTGACACTGCGACCATCTTTGGGCGGGCGTCCGCGGCGACGGGGTGACTCGGCGGCGGTGATATCGGCGGGCGTTGGTGTCGTTGGTTTATTCATTCGTATATATTAGACCGACTGTCTCATTAATGACAAGCCCCGGATTCCCCCCCGCGTTGTCCAATCTGCTCCGTCAGCCGTGTTATCAAGGGTGCTGGAAATCGATCAGCTCAAACGTCAGAGTGCCGCCCTTGAACATGGCCAGATCCAGCGGTTCTTCTCGCACCAGCCGTACCAGCCCCACCCCGGGTGCGTACCATTCCGACTGCACAATCTCGACCTCTTGATAGCCCAGCCTGGGATCGGCGTACAATCCGATCACGGCGCGGCCTTCCACCCTCACACAATCGTGAAATTCGCCCGCCGGAGTGGATAACTCCAGCCCGGTTGCAGCCAGCTCGTAGGTCATATCAAATTCATTGCTGCCCCGATTCCAGGCAACGTGGCTCTGGGTGCTGTGAATGACATACGGTCGGGTTGACTGATTCCAGGTAATGCCCTGCTCCAGTTCATCCGCTGGCGGTAGCACCAGTACGGGTTCGGTATCCAGCCGGGGGGCTTTTTCAATCAGAGTACGCTTGCCAACCCGATAGGTGCCGCTGATATTCCGCAGCAGATAATAATCGGTGCCATCACTGGTGTGGCGCACCGTCATTTGCGCAGCGCCGATCAGGCTGACCAGTTCGGCCGGAGTATCAATACGCCGGGTGGCCACGTCAAAGCGACGCACCTCACGGGCATCGGTGCGGTCTTCTGTCACCTGATACTGCCAGCGTAAACCCGGCTCCAGGGGGAAATAATCATCTGCGGCCGGAGCCTGACCACAGCCCGACAGCAGCACCGCAGCAAGCACCGGCAGCAGGCCAGGAAAATACCGATACCGATACCGATACCGATACATCGACTGATTGTTCATAGTCTGCTCCTACTTTTCCGGTAACGACGGATCCGGCACCGGAACAAATTCAAGCTCCAGCGGGCGGTCTCCCAACTGGTTGCGGAAGCGTTTGACCTCGGGCAAATCATCGCCTCCCGCCTTCAGTCCCAATTGCAGGTTACCCGCCTTGGCCCGGCGCATGGCACTTTCGACCCTGGCGTGCAACTCCTGGTTATACGGCAAGCGATAGGCACGCGGCTCCGCAGCCAGTTGGTCGTCGTATAAATCCGTCAACCAGAGAAAAATCGCCCCTGGCGCACCGCTGCTGTCATCCGGTTCTTCAATCACGGCAAAATGCAGCAGGAACTTGTCCGGCAGCTCGACACTGGCAGGCCACCCCTGGGTATCTTTCCAGCCCAGGTAACTGCCCCAGTACAGTCCACTGGCCAGTACCACCAGCACCAGTTTGGCAACAACCGGCCAGCGACTGCTGATCAGTGCCAGCACCAGCAAGGCCACCAGGGCGGTGTAGGCCAGTAGCAGTAGCAACATGGTTTCAGTCATTTATCCTCTCCCCGAACCAGACTTTTTTGCAGCTGGTTAATATTGGTGACCTTGCCTTCCGGCGTGATGGTAAAGCGGAAGGCCGTGACCTCGTCCCCTTCCTTGCCCAGCACATTAGTGTTGTAAAACAGCACTTTCATGCGCGGATTCACTTCTGCCAGATAGACAGTGACGGGCACCTCCTCTGTCTCAGGCTGAGGCATTGAGGTATCGGCTTGCTGCGTTTTGAAGTAGTGCAGATTGACAATGTATTCCCCTGGGGGTCGGCCGCGAATGGTCAGCACCTCCTGGTTCAACGGGTTATTGATTTCCACACCGTTGACGGTTTGAACGTCGTTGATCATGCCGCGATCATCGCGGTCCAGGTGCATCAAACCAGCCTGCGGCTGCTTGTAACTGACTTGCTTGCCATCCGGACCGGAGAGCCAGATATCAATGTCGTTGGGATTGCCATCCGGCCAGCTGACTGTAATCAGAAACTCGGCCTTGGGATCCACAATGCCGGTTTTGGCGGGCGGGTTCAGCAACACCAGCGCAATCAGAAACAGAAAGGTGAACGTTAACAGAGCGTTAAACAGCAAATCGGTGAAGGGGTCGATTTCAGTGTGTGGATTACGGCGAAACAGCGCCATCAGCTCGACCCGGAACGGGTGTTAAGCATCTGGCCCAATGCCACGGTGTCGGCCACCAAACGGTCAGCACACCGATCCAGCAGCAGATATTGCATACCCAGCAGCACGCTGCAAACCAGTCCGACCAGCGTGGTATTCATCGCCACCCCCATGCCCGACGTCATTTGCTGCATCAGCTCCTTGATATCAGAGGTATCCAGATTCTCCAGCCCCGAGACAGAACCCAGCATCAGAATAAAGCCGACCACGGTGCCCAACAGCCCGAGTTTTACCAGTACCCCGGTAACAAACCAGCCAATCTGGTGACTACCACGCAGACGTTCCGCCAGGATTTCTGCCGCCAGCGCGTTTTCTTGTTGATCCGGGCCGAGTCCCTGTAAATATTGACTGCCCAGCGAGCATTCCGGCGTCAGGGAAGCCAACTGCGGTGCTTTATGAGCAGGCGTCAGGTGATCAAACGCCAGACATTCGCGTGCCAGTACCCAGCTGCGTACGCCACAATGGCCACAGCCAACCACAAACACCAGCAGGGTGACTGCGGTAATCCGGGTTACATCCTGTGCCAGCATGGTATTCAGCACCCCCAGATCCAGTAACAGCAGGGCCGCAAACAGCATCAGCCCGAGTAACAGCAGCCAGTGCAAAAAGACCTGATAAGGATTCTGAGAAGGGCTGGGGTAATGCATACCGCCACCTGTGGTGATGTAGTGATGTTATTTATCGTTATGGGGTTTTATGTTAGATCGGAGGGCCGTCGGCGGCCAGCGCTACTATAGGACCAGACGGCCCGAATGGGAGTGGCCGAAAGTCGTACTATTGCGGCAGCAGTAGCGCCAGAATCCGGCGTTTTTCTTCATGACTCAGTGGCAGTTCAGCATCATGATAATCAGCAAAACGGCGTATTGAATAATTGAACTTGCGAGCAAATTTTCGACTTCTGGGGCAAAAATAGCGAGTAACACCGGTGTCTATCCAGGTGACTTTACCTTGCGGATGCGCAAAGACATTTTTCAAATGACAATCCGAAAACACCACACCGGCATCTCGCATAATACGCAGATCATCCAGAATCGAATCCAGCCAGCTAATCCGCTGCGCACTGTCCAGACCACCAGACTTGAACAGCTCAAAGACTTCCAGCGCCCCCGCAGCGGCGAGGTCATCCATGATGTAGTAGCCAAGATAACGATAGCGACGGCCCGGTAACAGCCCGACACCCATTTCATGAATAGCAGCCACATGAATACCCAACCGGGTAAGCAAACGGTTGCCCTTCACTTCCTTGAACAGGCGACTGTGCGCCCAGAAGGTTTTGACGTACTCGTGCCAGCTGCGTGCCTTGATCAACTTGAGAACAGACAAACCATTAGCCGTGACGGCAACCGTAGACGGCGTATGATCGATAATCAGTCGATCAGCCGTTCGTACACCGTTATGAGGCAGCTGACGCGATAACTGGAAACAGACAAACGCCTGGGATACCTCCAGCCAAGGCAGTTTTACGTGGGTAATCATCATAAGTGCAATTCCATGGGCCGGTTCAGACAACCGGTAACGTGTTAACGTTATTGAACCAGCCCTAGCAGGCTGTTGATTTTATTCCTGATGTCTACCGGCTTCGGTAAGATGCTCTTTTTC
>CAJXTI010000026.1 GCA_913061185.1 uncultured Oceanobacter sp. | reverse complement strand
AGTTCTTACTTCTTGATAATCTTGACTTCAGATCATCTCAGTAAGCACCCACACGTAATTGTCTAAATACTTTGTTAAAGAGCGTGCTTCGTTTTGTCTCGAAGCGGGCTGCGCATTTTACAGAACTTAATCTCAATGTCAACCACTTTCTTTCAATCTTTTCCGATGCGGTCAGCGCAATGCACTTTCACTTCAGATCGGAGGGCGTATTCTAGAGATATTCTCAAGAATGTCAACTCCTTTTTTCTTTCTCTTTTGCTTTCAGCCTGGTGGCTTCTTGCTTGGGAGAGGAGCGCGTATTCTAAAGAGATCTTCAACAGTGTCAACCCTTTTTCTCTTTAACTTCAGCACCTTGCGGCGTTGTTGTCTCGAGAGCCGCGCATTATAGAGATAGCACCTCAGAGGTCAACCACTTTTTCAATCTTATTTCTGTTCAAACAAGTGGTATTTCTTTTTCCCCAGTTTTACGAGAAAAAATCGCCCATAAAGCGCTTTTTCAGCAGCAAAGCATGCTGGCGTATTCATATTGTCTGCTGCACCTTTTGCCTCACCGTTGATAAGCACGGCATTACGCCCGAGGGCATCTTTGACTTCTCGCCCGGCACTGACCATTCCACACTCCACCAACAAGCTTGTAAGAGGCGTGCCACCCATCACTGACATGTCCAGGTCACTGGCAGGCAGACCATCAAGCTTGATCTGTTCCAGCTCAACCTCAGAGAGCAGAGAGATATCTCCAGCAAACAATGCTGCCGTAATACGCTTGGCTGACGCCAGGGCCTCGTCGCCATGAACCAGACGAGTCACTTCATCGGCAAGGATCGGTTGTGCCGTTTTGCGCCCTTGTATGGCGCTATCTGCGGCTTCTATTCCGGCGATTTGTGTTACCGGAAGGAAGGTAAAGTAGTGCAGGAATTTATAGGCATCGGCATCGGCAGTGTTGAGCCAGAACTGGTAAAACGCGTAAGGTGAGGTCTTGCTTGCATCCAGCCAGATTGTGCCGCTCTCGGTTTTACCGAATTTGGTACCATCCGACTTGGTCACCAACGGCATGGTCAATCCAAAGGTCTGCTTGCTATACATGCGCCGCGCCAGGTCGACACCACCAACAATGTTGCCCCACTGATCCGAACCACCAATCTGCAGCGTACAGCTCGCGCGCTCAGCCAGTTCGGCAAAATCGTAGGACTGCAACAACATATAGGTGAATTCGGTGAAGGAAATGCCAGCCCCTTCTCGATCAAGCCGCTGTTTGACTGATTCCTTCTGAATCATGTTGTTCACTGAAAAATGCTTGCCAACATCGCGGAGAAAATCGAGCACTGTCATGTCCCCGACCCAGTCGAGGTTGTTCACCACCTCGGCACTGTTCTCGCCACAATCAAAATCAATAAATTGACTCACCTGGGATTTCAGTTTTTCAACCCATCCGGCGACCACTTCGGGGCCGTTCAGCTTACGTTCCTGCGCCTTGAAGCTGGGGTCACCAATAAGCCCCGTCGCGCCACCAACCAGTGCAAAGGGGCGATGCCCGGCCAGTTGGAAACGTTTCAGCATCAACAAGGGAACCAAACTGCCGATATGCAGACTATCTGCGGTCGGATCGAATCCACAATAAAGTGTACGCATGCCAGATTCGAGATGTTGAATCAGTTCTTCGTCGGCGGTTGCCTGGTTTAGCAACCCACGGGCTTTCAAATCTTCGATCAATGCAGCTGTCATGACGTACTCAAGAGGTGTCTGATAAATAGGGCAAATGAAAATACCTGATCGATGTGCAAAATCAAGCGCACTGGTTAAAATGCCCACAGCCGCTAATATGCAGATATTCGCTCGTACTATCGTTTCAGGAATCATTTACTCGTTATGGCTGAGCCAAGCAGACTTCAATATTTTCCCGCCACCCACCTGGCTGGAGTAGTTATCGCACTTGTTCTTATTCTTTCTATCCTGCTCTGGCCTTCAGGTAACAACCGCCAGATAACCAGTCTTAAAATCGCCCTGCCAGATTCCCCAGCACTGCCCGCCGACGTAGACAGGGAAGACAAGTGGGAACAGGACAAGGTGAAGTCTGGAGACAGCCTGTCGACCTTGTTCAGTCGTAACAACCTGAGTGCATCCGATGTGGTTGATATCGCCAGCAAGGTACCGAAAGAGGCCATTCGGCTTTATCCCGGACAAGAAATACGCTGGGAAAGGAACTGGGACGGTCGCGTCAAGTCCCTGGAAATCCCGCTGTCGGCACTGGCTCACCATCGTATAGATAGAGCTGAAGATGGTGCCGTCAACTACCAGCTGGTCGAACGCGATGCCGAATACATCCCTCACTTCGCCAGCACCACCATCGAAAATTCGCTCTTTTTGGATGGTGAACGGGCCGGGGTGCCGGAGCAAATTCTGATCGAACTGGCAGGTATTTTTGGCTGGGATATCGACTTTGCGCTGGATATCCGCAAGGGCGACTCTTTCAGCCTGATCTATGAGGATGTCTTTCTGGACGGTCTAAAAATAGGTAATGGCAATATTCTGGTTGCCCGTTTCAGCAATCAAGGCAGGGATATAACCGCCATACGCTACGAAGATAAAGACGGCAACGCCAGCTATTACACCCCAGAAGGGTTGAGCATGAGAAAGGAGTTCCTGCGTAACCCCATCGATTTTGCCCGCATCAGTTCACGCTTTAACCTTGGCCGCAAACACCCGGTGCTGAACACTATTCGGGCCCACAAAGGTACCGACTACGCCGCCGCCACAGGCACTCCGATCAAGGCGGCCGGGGACGGCAAAATCATTTTCGCCGGGCGCAAGGGCGGTTACGGCAATGTGGTGATTATTCAGCATGGCACTCGCTACCAGACACTCTACGCGCATATGAACAGTTTCCATCGCAGTGTTCGCAAGGGCCGTTCAGTCAAACAAGGGCAAATCATTGGCTATGTCGGCAGTACCGGGCTGGCTACCGGCCCTCATCTCCACTACGAATTCCGGGTTGATGGCGTCCATCGGGACTCCTTGCGCGTCAAATTACCCAAAGCCCAGTCCATCTCTGCGGTGGAGAAACCCGCATTTCTACAACGATCTCGTGCCATGCTGACCTGGCTTGATGGCTATCGCGTCGGGATGGTGCAGTGATGCCAGCGACCACGGCGCGCTTGTTTATCGGACTAATGTCTGGCACCAGCGCCGACAGCATGGACGCGGTACTGACTCGCAGCGACGTCAGCGGCTTTACCACCTGCGGGTTTGTGTCCCTGCCCTACGCCCGCGATAAACAATACTGGCTCAGACACTGTGCGGTTGCTGAACAGCTGCCGGTAAACGAGATGATGCGTCTCGACCGCTTTATCGCCGCAGCCAGCGTGACGGCCGTGCAACAACTACTGGAAAACTGTCATATTCTCGCCGCTGACATAACCGCGATTGGCAGCCATGGCCACACCCTGAGACATCAGAGCCAGCCCGATGGCATCACCTGGCAAGTGGGAGACCCGTCATGGATCGCAGAACACAGTGGTATTTGCTGTGTTGCGGATTTCAGACGCCGCGACGTCGCCGCAGGAGGACAGGGCGCACCACTGGTGCCGGCATTCCACCAGCTGGTATTTGAACAGCCGGGGCATCGACGTATGGTGCTGAATATTGGTGGTATTGCCAATCTGACCGTTCTCGCCGGAAACAACACCCTCGGATTTGACACCGGGCCAGGCAACGCCTTGATGGATGATTACTGCCAGCGTTACCTGAACCAGCCCTGCGATCAGAATGGTGATATCGCCGCAACCGGCCAGATCAACCAGACATTAGTTGCCGAATGGCTGTCCCACCCCTTCTTTGCCCTATCGCCGCCCAAAAGCACCGGTCGGGAACTGTTCCTGCTACAGCACCTTGAACACCAATTACACACGCTGACCGCTGCCGATGCACTCGCTACCCTGACCGAGTGGACAGCCCGGAGCATTGCGATCGCTGTGCAGCGTTTTGGCCATATGCAAGGAGAACTGCTGGTATGTGGGGGGGGGATTCACAACCGCTGTCTGATGGAACGAATTACAACCCATTTGCCAGACCATCACGTTATCAGTACAGCAGACGCCGGTATTCACCCGGATTGGATAGAAGCCGCAGCTTTTGCCTGGCTGGCCAAACAGACCCTGGATTTGCTGCCAGGCAATCTGCCGTTGGTAACCGGAGCCAGTGGCCCAAGAATTCTGGGGGCCATTTACCCGGCTTGAAGCGCACGATGGACAGTCATTCAGAAAAAGGCGTAACCCGACGACTGCAGACGCTGGACTTCGTGATGGCCATCGGTGACATAGTCAATAAAGGCAGGGAAGTCAGCACGAGTCAGACGATGGCTGCTGAGCCAGGATTCACACACCTTGAGATCAACCACTTCAAAAGCGGCCAGTCGTGCGGCAAGATCGACCATACTGCGGTTAGCTTCATAATTGGCACGAGTAAACAACGCAACCTCTGGCCCTTTTAATACAAAGGCAACTGGCTCGCGTCGAGGATAGACCTTGTTTTCCAGCACCAGCCGTTCAGCCTCCTGTAACAGACGTTCAAGTTCCGCAGCAGAGTGAAGCTCAATATTGGCCTGATACCGGGGGGAAAGAAGAGAATTGGACTGCATCACTGGTTCCAGGACTTCAGCTCCAGGGCCAGCCCAGACCCATGGTGCCGCCAGTAAAACAGCAGCCGACAGCAGTTGGACAAAAAACGTCCGATAGAATGTCAGCATCAGACAGAAAACGACGAACCGCAACCACAGGTTGCCGTTGCAGCCGGGTTGTTAACAACAAACCGGGAGCCTTCCAGACCTTCTTGATAGTCGATAACCGAACCCGCCAGGTAACTGTAACTGAGAGAGTCAACCAGTACACGAACGCCATCCCGCTCGATCAGGCAATCATCCTCGGCCCGCTCATCATCAAACGTAAAGCCATACTGAAATCCGGAACAGCCCCCACCAGTAACAAAGACTCGCAGGCACAGCTGGTCGTCGGCTTCGTCAATCAGCAGCTCTCTGACCTTGCCTTCGGCAGTAGCGGTCAATTCGATGGGATCAGCAAATACGACAGCATTCATGGTAGGACTCTTATTGGTAGGACTCTGGCTCAGCCTGGTGATGCTTTCATTATGCGATTACCCGACCATTTCAGTCAACTTTATCCAGCGAGACAGTCTGTGCTGCTTTGCCTTTTTTGACCGGAGCCTCCGTCGCCTGATGCTTAAGCTGGCCATTCACCGAAGCGCCCAATACCATTTCCATCATCTGGTAATAGACATCACCCGTTACTTGAGCGTCTTTCGCCAGCTCGATGTATTCACCCGCATGTATGTCACCGACCACCGGGCCATTAATAATGACATTCGGAGCGTGTATCTGCCCCTCAACACGGCCTTTGTTACTCACTCGAACCACCGCGCTGCTACCCGCGTCGGCCATCAGATTACCCTTGATGACACCGTCAACATGCAAGCCGCCGGAAAAATGAATATCCCCGCTAATTTCGGTTTTGGAAGAAATCAGCGTGTCGTACTGGACGTTGGAGCTTTTGTCTTTTGCGCTAAACATGCAGGGGTTCCTTATAAGGTCCAATCATAGGTTTGTTCGGTACGGCGGGCTTTTTTGCCAGTCGACTGAGCGACAACGTTCACTTTTTGAGGAGTAAAGCCATCCGGTAACGCCAATTCACCAGACAATTCCTGAAAATAGCGGAAACGGAATTTACCTGTAAATGTGGCATCCAGCTGTACCAAAGGCACGGTCGCACTGACGCCTTTGTCATTCAGGCCGACGACGTTGGCCGTGATGGTTCCGGCAATCGTATCGCCGTTATCGGCCACCTGGGTCAACATCAGTCGGTACTGATAACGACCATCGTTGAGGCCAACCAGCTGCAGATCATGAATTCGCAGCCCTTTCTCGACCGCATCCGGATCCATAATGCTTTTGTAAAACGCGACGTCCTGTTCCAGGTCATCCACCTGTTGCTCCAGGCTACGAATCGAACCACGCACTGAATCGGCAGCGTAACGATCCACTTCCCCGCCTTTTTCGAGAATGCCAACGTGCTGGGTCAGATCCGTAATGGTCTGCTCATTACGCGAGAGATCACTCAACAGCTGATCCCGCTGCGCCTGTAATGACTCCAGCATACGGAGACTGCCAAACCAGCCTCCGGCAAAGCCGCTGCCGACAGCCAATAACAACAGCAACAGCATCCAGAAGCGGGAACGCAGTTCCCGCCCCGGACGACGCCGGGAAATAACCAGCTCATCTTGCAGGCTGCCCAACACCGCAGTCCCTTTATTCAAAGCCATGATGGCTCCTTGCTAACAGCAATTGAATAGATCATGGCATCAACGCAACATGATTCAGACCCGCTGTTTCATCCAGGCCAAACATCAGGTTCATATTTTGTACCGCCTGACCGGAAGCGCCTTTCACCAGGTTGTCGATCACCGACAGCACCACGATCTGGCCGGTATCGGCATGATGGTGCACCGCGATACGGCACATATTACTGCCTTTCACACTACGCGTGGCGGGATGACTGCCTGCCGGCATCACATCCACAAACGGCTCGTTAGCGTAACGCTCTTCATAAAGCGTCTGCAGATCCACACTGGCATCGAGATCCGGTGCAAAGGCATACAGGGTAGAATGAATACCCCGTACCATTGGCATCAAGTGCGGCACAAAGGTCAAACTTACCGGCTTGCCCGCAAACCAGGCCAAGCCCTGACGGATTTCCGGCAAATGACGGTGACCCGCAACCCCATACGCCATCACTGATTCACTGGTTTCACACAACAACGAGCCGACCTTGGCGCCACGGCCCGCACCGGAAACACCGGATTTGCAATCGGCAATCAGGGTTTGCTCTGGCAGCAGGTTGTTTTCCAGCAGCGGTAAATAGCCCAACTGCACAGAAGTTGGATAACAACCCGGTACGGCAATCAGCCGCGCGGTACGAATGTCATCGCGTTTCACTTCTGGCAAGCCATAGACGGCTTCCGGCAACAGCTCGCGGGCACCATGAGGCTGGCCGTACCAGGCTTCCCATTCGTCGGCGTCCTGTATACGGAAATCGGCAGACAGATCGATAACACGGGTTCCGGTAGCCAGAATCTCCGCCGCCAGTGAGTGGGCAACGCCGTGTGGTGTGGCAAAAAATACCACGTCACACGCGCCCAGTGTGGCGGTATCGGGCACGGTAAATTTCAGTTCGGTGTGGCCACGCAAATTCGGGTACATGTCTGCAACCGGTGTACCTGCTTCACTTCGAGAGGTAATCACGCGCAGTTCGACGCCTGGATGGTTGACCAGGATGCGTAGCAATTCCACACCTGTATAGCCGGTGCCACCAACAATACCTACTTTGATCACGCGATTACCTCTGTTTAAACCATTTCCTGCCATGAGCGGGGGCAGTTCATCCCGAAGCCGCTTATAATACCGCTTCTTTGTGCACCTTCCAGTCACGTTGCACATTCCTTGCAAACACCAGGGGATTGGTTTGCTATTAAAAGCCCGCAGCCAGCAATGGCTACAGCATCTGGCGTTATCCGACAACCAGCTCGGACTCGCGGTATTGGCACTGTTGGCAGGTATTGCAGCCGCACTGGTGATCACCCTGTTTCGCCTCGCGATTGCCTGGCCACTGGAAGTCTTTTTGCCAATGGCGAGCGAAGATGACTATGAAGCACTCAGTGCCGTCACCCGCGTTGCCCTGCTGTTGGGGGGGGGCCTGTTACTGATTTTGCTGTTTCAACCCATGACTCCCGAACAACGCAGTGTTGGCGTAACCCACGTATTGATGCGAATGGAACGCCACCAGGGCTATATGCCCAAAACCAATCTGCTGCTGCAGTGGTTTGCCGCCGCTATTGCGCTGCTCAGTGGCCACAGCGTTGGCCGTGAAGGTCCGGCGATTCACCTCGGAGCAGGTACGGCTAGCCAATTGGGTCAGGCCGCCGGCGTTGCCCATCACCGACTCAGGATTCTCGCTGGAGCTGGTGTTGCCAGTGCCATCGCGGCGTCCTTCAACACCCCCATGGCCGGGGTGATTTTTGCCATGGAAGTGGTATTACTGGAATACAACCTGCGCGGTTTTATTCCGATTATTCTGGCCTCCGTCGCTGGGGCGGTGATCAGTCAGATGGTATTTGGCGCTGATACCGCGTTCGATGTCCCGCCATTGGCAATGCATTCACTGGTCGAACTGCCCTATGTCATCGCCCTTGGGCTGATTTGCGGCCTCTTGGCGGCCGGGTTTATTTATTTGACCACTCGCCTTCAGACCCTCAACCCCTACCCACTCTGGGCCAAATGGGGAGGGTTGACCCTCACCACTGCCGCCATCGCCTGGTGGCTGCCCGGTATTCTGGGGATTGGTTACGATACCGTAAACGCTGCCCTGGCTGGTAATGTCGCTATCGGTCTCTTTGCTGGATTACTGGTCGGTAAACTGGTGCTGGCAGCCTGGGCGGCGGCGGTCGGCTTTCCTGCCGGACTGATTGGCCCAACCCTGTTTATGGGGGCCTTGGTAGGAGGAATTCTGGGTAAGCTGTCGCTGTTGTGGGTGCCCGACTACCCGGTTGAAATCGGTTTTTACGTCATGCTGGGCATGGGTGCCATGATGGGAGCCGTGCTGCGGGCACCGCTGGCGGCGCTGGTTGCCTTGCTGGAGTTAACCGCCAACCCGCATATTATTATGCCCAGCATGTTGGCCATTGTGATCGCGACACTGGTCGCCAGTGAAATTTTTCGCCAGCCGTCCATCTTTCAAGCCCAACTGGGCAATAACGGTTTATATCAGCCGCCCCATCCGGTGCAAATGATGTTACGCAGCACCTGGGTGGCCGAAGCCCTGACCCGGTCGCTGGCGGTGACCTCCCGTCAACTTAGCCCAATCTCCGCCGAACAGTTGATCGACCAGCACACCGATTGGCTCTACGTTGAAGATGAACGGCTCATATTACCGACCGCCGAACTGGCAGAATGTATCCATGGCATCACCGACAACACTGCTGACAGCACTCCGTCGTCAGCCGCTATCGACCTGCTGAAGATTCCGGCAGAGCGTTTCAGCGTCGGCCGTATTGCACTAAAAGCCAACCTGCAAGATGCCCTCGATCTGATGCAGGCCCATGACTTACAGTGGCTGGCGGTGTATCGTCGCGATCCGGATTCACGCAAGGGCCAAGGTCCTTGTGTGGGGCTGGTATCGCGGGAAATGATCGAACGCCACTACCGCTACCGGCCACAAATTATTCGTTAGCGGACAGCCGTTGTGCTGCTGCGCCATTCAGGATGTTACCTATGCTTTGGGTCAAGGCCTTCCATATTATTGCCGTGATCACCTGGTTCGCAGGTATTTTCTATTTGCCACGGCTGTACGTTTACCATGCCGCTGCTGCGGACACGGCTTCCCGTGAGCGTTTCAAGATTATGGAGCGCAAACTGTATCGCGGCATCATGTGGCCTTCCATGGTGGTGGTCATCGTACTGGGCACCTGGCTGATCAGCTTCAACCCCGATTACTACCTGAACAGTGGCTGGATGCACGTCAAGCTGACGCTGGTCACGCTGCTGGTCGGCTATCACCTGTATTGCGGCAAACTGAACCAGATGTTCAACAACGATCAAAACCACCGCAGTCATGTGTGGTACCGCTGGTTTAACGAACTGCCGGTAATTATTTTGATTGCGGTGGTGATACTGGTGGTGGTGAGGCCGTTTTAACACACTGCCAATTTTTCGATTCCGGTGCCAAATACGAAAACAGCAAGCACCGAAACAGATTCAAGAGAGAACTCCATGAGCTATAGCACAACCAAATCCCAGGCCCTGTTTGAATCCGCCCAGCTGCATATTCCCGGTGGCGTAAACTCCCCGGTACGAGCATTCAAAGGGGTCGGAGGTACGCCGATTTTTTTCGATCACGCGGCGGGTGCCTATGTCTATGACGTCGATGATAACCGCTACGTCGATTATGTCGGTTCCTGGGGGCCAATGATTCTGGGGCACAGTGCGCCGCAGATTCTTGATGCGATCTCTGCACGCATGGTAATGGGCCTGAGTTTTGGCGCTCCTACCGCGATTGAAAGCGATATGGCCAGCGAAGTGTGCAAACTGATTCCGTCGATGGCTATGGTACGCATGGTCAACTCCGGCACCGAAGCCACCATGAGCGCCATTCGCCTGGCCCGTGGCTACACCGGCCGCGACAAGCTGGTGAAATTCGAAGGCTGCTACCACGGCCATTCCGACTCGCTGCTGGTCAAGGCCGGTTCCGGCATGATGACGCTGGGCGTACCGACGTCCCCAGGTGTCCCGGCGTCAGTGGCAGAACACACCATCACGCTGGATTACAACAACCTCGACAGCGTGCGCGAGTGTTTCTCCCGGATGGGCGACCAGATTGCCTGTGTGATCATCGAGCCGGTGGCCGGCAACATGAACTGCATTCCACCGAGCAAATCCTTCCTGCAAGGGCTGCGTGAATTGTGTGATGTCCACGGCATCGTACTGATTTTTGACGAAGTGATGAGCGGTTTCCGCGTCGCACTTGGTGGAGCCCAAGCCTACTACGGCATCGTCCCGGACATGACCTGTCTGGGCAAAGTGATTGGCGGCGGCTTACCTGTGGGTGCCTTTGGCGGCAAACGCGCCATCATGGAGTGCCTGTCACCACTTGGGCCGGTGTATCAGGCCGGCACCCTCTCGGGTAACCCGCTGGCAATGGCCGCCGGGCTGGCGATGCTGAAAGAAATCCAGCGCGACGGCGTGTATGAGCAACTGAACGCTCGTGTAGACCAGCTATTGGAAGGTTTTCAGGCAGCCGCCGACCAACACGGTATTCCGTTCACTTTTAACAAGGCAGGTTCCATGTTTGGCCTGTTCTTTACCGAACTGGACAAGGTAGAGAACTTCCGTCAGGTCGCGGATCAATGCGATAGCGGCCGTTTCGGAAAATTCTTCCACGGCATGCTGGAAGAAGGCGTGTACCTGGCACCCTCGGCGTTTGAAGCCGGATTCATGTCACTGGCCCATACCGAGGCTGACATTGAGTTCACCATTGCCGCTGCCGATAAGGTCATGGCAACACTGTGATGATGCTGGTCGCGCTTTGTCTTCTGGCTGCCGCACTGCTATCAAGCTGGCAGAATCGTCCGGCCACTGCCCGTCAGTGGCCTGGCTCTGCCGCAGGACGCTTTGCTGCCGGGTTGATATTGGTCGGCTATGGTATCGCCTCACTGCTGTCCTATGGGCTGACACCATGGCTGGCTGGCGATGCACTGCAACAAACCGACTTGCTGATGCAACAGCTGAGTCTGTATGCCGCGTTACCCATGCTGGTCTGCAGCCATCTGGCAGAGCGCTTGGGCCACAACTGGAATCGGCAAATCTGGGGGCGAATATTCCTTGGCTGGTGTGTGGTGTTCGAACTGGCCCGCCGTAGCAATACCCTCGATTGGGTGCTGATACTGACCCTTGCCGCTGGCCTGGTGACACTGCTTTTACCCTGGCTGTTACATCAAACCAGCACTAGCACCATCACCAATAACAAGCGCCGCTGGCAAAATGTCTATTTCCCCCTGGCGGCCTGGCTGCTGCTCTGTATTGGTCAGGCAACCCAGTCAACAATCACCCCTGCGGCCCAGATGGCAGGGCTGACCCTGGCATTGATTGCTCTGTATTACGCCCAACCGCTTTCCTATCAGATGGCCAACCACCACTCGCAGAATACAGTCACGGACTGATGACTCAACTGCGCTCCGCCTCCAGGCGGGAGCGCAGTTGAGTGGCTTCTGCCTGTTTGCCTTGCTGTTGCAAAACATCCACCAGCAACCACTGGATTCGACGACTCAAGCCCTCATCATGGCTGAACAGCAACCCCCGCCGCAGTAATTGTTCCGCCGCCGCAGGCTGATTCATTTGCACACTCACCCAGCCCTGACGATAAAAAATCGCCGCGTTACGAGGCTGAATCTGGCGCGCCTGATCCAGATAGCTCATGGTTTTCGGCCACTCCCCAGCTTGACGAGCCTGTTCCGCCTGCTGCAACAAGGCATTGACGGCCGGATGGTGCTGGCCCTGATCCAGCGTCGCCAACTCACCCGCTTGCCAATACGGCAACTCCCCGGCTGTTGTTGACGATTCAGGAGCGATCACCGCTGTGCTGCTACATCCGACCAAGCCACCGGCCACGCCCAGCAATAGTGCCGCTGTCAGTAACCCGATCCGAGTGCTCAAAACAACCAATCCAGCCATCCCTTTTTGCCTCTTGAGTTTGCTTTACCCGCCGACTGACAAGGTATTGGAGTTTGCTTTATCGCGCTGACAGGCATCATCAGCGAACGGCCTTCACAACCGTCCTCCAGAATCTGCCCTTGCGGATCCACCACAACGGGTTGCAAACCGGTCGCTGGCAATGGTTCCAC
Source organism: uncultured Oceanobacter sp. (assembly GCA_913061185.1). Taxonomy (GTDB): domain Bacteria; phylum Pseudomonadota; class Gammaproteobacteria; order Pseudomonadales; family Oceanobacteraceae; genus Oceanobacter; species Oceanobacter antarcticus. The sequence continues at coordinate 36,261 of CAJXTI010000026.1, read as the reverse complement.
GCCCGCCTGCGCGAAGGTTTGCTGCCAGATCGGCAGGGCTGCTGAACTGCCCGCCAGTGGCATTGGCTGATTGTCATCACGACCGACCCACACCACGCCGAGATGGCGATTATCAAAACCGGCAAACCAGGCGTCACGCTGTTGATCACTGGTACCGGTTTTACCCGCCAAGGGGCCACTAAATTGCGTCAGCAGCTGTTTGGCCGTGCCCTCGTTCACCACCTGTTCAAGTCCGTAGCGCAGCCAGTCAACCTGTTCTGCCGACACTCCCTGACGCCCTTGAATGGCGTACGACGACAAGGTTCTGCCACTGCCGGTCGTCACCGCCTCGACCGCCCGCAGAGGCATCACAAAGCCACGGGCAGCCAGTGTCTGATACACCCCGGCCACTTCGAAAGGCGATAATTCCAGCGAACCCAACAGCACCGAGGGATACGGTGGCACCTGACTGTGCAATCCAAGATCATGAAACGTACGCGCAACCTGCTCCAGCCCCACCCGCATACCAAGACGTGCCGTCGCCTGGTTATAGGAATGGCTCAGGGCATCCACCATGGCCACCTGACCATGGTTTTTACCGTCATAGTTTTGTGGCTGCCAGAGCTGGCCATCCTGACCGGCAACCTGCACCGGACTGTCATCCACCGGCGTCCCCCAGTGATAGCGACCACTGCGCAGAGCGGCCAGATAAACCACCGGCTTCGCCAGCGAACCGATCGAACGATGCGCATCCAATGCCCGATTAAAGCCAAAATAACCCGCCTGCCGACCACCAATCATGGCACGGATTTCGGCCCCATCAACACTGGTGACCAAGGCTGCGGTTTCCAGCTTGCCGGTTAGTGCCGGGTAGCGGGTTTCCAGCCTGTCCAATTGAGTGGTCGCAGACACTTCCAGCGCATGCTGAATCCAGGGATCCAGAGTGGTGAAAATATTCAGCCCTTCGGTTTCCAGATCCTCACTGCGGTAATCTTCTCGCAGTTGCTTGCGTACCAGTTCAAGAAACGCCGGATACTCGCGCTGGCTAACCCGCTGGCTGTCGGCCGTCTGCATCGGCTGGTGACTGGCCTGCAAATAGCGGGGTTGCGAAATCAGCCCTTGCTCCGCCATCAATGTCAGAATCAGGTTGCGACGCTCCAGCGCCCGTTGCGGATGCCGTTTCGGATTATAAAATGACGCCCCCTTAACCAACCCCACCAGCGTGGCGATTTCAGCCAGATCCAACTCCTGCACCGGCTTGCCGAAATAAAATCGTGACGCCAACCCCACCCCATGAATGGCCCGGCGACCAGCCTGGCCCAGATACACTTCATTCAGATACGCCTGCAAAATCTCAGCCTTGCTGTAGTGCAACTCCAGCAAAATGGCCATCAATGCTTCCTGCACCTTGCGCGTTAAGGTGCGCTCCTGGGTCAGAAAGAAGTTTTTTACCAACTGCTGGGTCAGGGTCGATCCGCCCTGCACCACACCGCCCGCCTGAATATTAGCCACCATGGCACGGGCAATCCCCCGCAACGAAATGCCATGATGCTCAAAAAAACCGTTGTCTTCCGTCACCACCAGCGCAGCCAGCAGTTCGCTGGGCACCTGATCCAGCGTCACCAGTTCGCGGTCTTCGTTATGGGCCGGGAAGATACCGCCAACGTATTGTGGCTCCAGCCGCACCAGTGGCACCTCTTCACCATTGACGGACAGCCGTTTGATACGCTGGTTGCTCAAGGTCAAGTCGATCAATGCATGCGGCTGTGGGCCATCCCAGAAATTCACCTGGCGACGATGAATACGCCAGATTGCGCCGTTATGCTGGTAATGCCCCGGCCCCGCCACCGAGCCCGGCTGATAATCGGTCCATTCCAGCTCCGCCCGCAGTTGCTCAGCGGGCAACAAACGGCCGGGATACAGCAACAGCGGGCGCGCATACACCCGTGCAGGCAGCGTCCACTTTTTGCCGTCGAACTGCCGTTGTACTTGAGCATCAAGAAACACCATCCAGACCCCCAACACCAACAAGCCAGCAAGACCAAGCTGCCAGCTAATACGCCAGGCGATTAACCAACGTGATAGCTTGGCACCGCCGGCCGCCGTTTTACCGCTCGACGCCGAACCCGAGGTGGATCCCGAGCTGGCAGCAGACTTGGGTTTAGCGCTGTTACCCGATTTTGGTTTGGCAGAGGGCTTTGATGACGGCTTTGATGACGGCTTGGACGTCGGTCTGGAGCGGGGGTTGGCAGCAGCCGGTTTCGACCGCTTGGGTTTGACCCCGTCAGGTTTGGGTGTGCGTGAAGGTGTATTGTTGGGAGTTTTACCAGCCATAATGATGACAATAATCCGCGCTATAAAAACAAAAAACGACCACGCCATGGCGCAGTCTGAAAAATACGACCGGAAGTCTAGCAGTCAGTGCCCGTCATTGGCCGATATATCGGTTGTCTATGCTCAGGATCACATCCGGGCGACGATGCAGACCGGAATCATGCATACCCAGTCGACAGCGCTTACACTCACAACGTGACACCTGAACAAACAACGGACAACACAACCATGACGGCACTGCTCGAACACCGCTGGCAACAGATTAACCATCAACTGACGGATACCGGTGCCCGATTCAGCTTCGACTGGCCCGGCCTGTGGCAATCACTGACAGCAAAACAGCAGTACCAGCTGCGTACGGTATTACTGATCAGCCAGTACGTCGTCGATGCATTACCCAAAGACGGTGACTACTTCACCCGCCAGCTGCAAACCGACAACATCAGCCAACCCCTTGGCCGGGCTGATATCCGTCATTGGCTGAATGCCCTCAACGAACACACCACTACAGATCCGGCCAGCGAAGAACAGTGGTTACATCGGCTGCGCGTATTACGCCGCCGGGTCATGGTGCAAACCATCTGGCGCGACCTGCTGCGGCAGGCCGATACACTGGCCACTACCCGCACCGTGTCCGACCTGGCCGATGAAGTGATCTGCCAAAGCATTCACTATTTTGACCAGCAGCTGCAGCAACGCTACGGTACCCCGATGGGCAAAGAATCCGGGCAACCACAGTCGTTGCTGGTACTCGGCATGGGTAAGCTCGGGGCTTACGAACTCAATCTCAGCTCGGATATTGACCTGATCTTCAGCTACCCGGAATCCGGCAACACCAACGGCAAAAAATCCATCAGCAACCAGGAATACTTCGTCAAACTGGGCCAGAAACTGATCGGCGCGCTGGATAAACACACCATCGACGGCTTTGTATTCCGCACCGATATGCGCTTGCGTCCCTATGGCCAAAGCGGCCCACTGGTGATGAACTTCGATTCGATGGAAGAGTATTACCAGAACCAAGGCCGCGACTGGGAACGCTACGCCATGGTCAAGGCCCGCATCCTGACCGGTGAAAACACCCCGACAGCACAGCAATTGCTCAATATTCTGCGACCATTTACCTATCGGGTGTACATCGACTACAGCGCCTTTGAATCCCTGCGCAACATGAAAGCCATGATCAACGCCGAAGTACGTCGTCGCCACCTCGACAACAACGTCAAGCTGGGGCCAGGCGGCATTCGCGAAGTGGAATTTACCGTACAGGCGTTTCAACTGATTCGCGGCGGTCAGGAAAAACAGCTGCAACAACGCCAATTGGTACCGCTGCTTGGCCTGCTCGTCGATGACGGCTACCTGCCAGCCGACGCCGCCAGCGAACTGCGTAATGCCTACCTGTTTCTGCGCGATCTCGAACACGCCCTGCAAGCACTCAACGACGAACAAACCCAACAGCTCCCGACAGAACCGGAAGCCAGAGCACGGATTGCGCTGGCCATGAATTACGACAACTGGGCCAGCCTTGAGCAACAGCTTGACCAGCATCGTGAACATGTCAGATACCACTTTGCCGAAATCGTCCGCAGCGACAGCGCCGAACAGCACACCGACACGGCAGACCTTATCTGGATCGACGTCTGGCACGGCGACCTGGCGGCCGAAGCCCATAACTACCTGGCCAGCCACTGCGCAGACATGTTGGCGACAGACTTCAGCCAATGCCTGGCCAACTTCCGTCATTCCCGCGCGGTGAGCAGCATGCAGGCCATCGGCCACGAACGACTGGACACCCTGATGCCACTATTGCTGCACGATATCAGCCGCAGTAACACGCCACTGAACACCTTGCAACGACTGATCCCGTTGCTGGAGGCCGTACTGCGGCGTACCGCCTACCTGGTATTACTGCAAGAAAACCCCCAGGCCCGCACCCAGCTGATACAACTGTGCGGGGCCTCGGAATGGGTCGCCCACTACATTACCCACACACCACTGTTGCTGGACGAACTGCTTGATCCCGCCACCCTCTACCTTCGCCCCGAACGCCGTGAACTAGAGGAAGAACTGCAATTACGTCTGCTCCGCATCGACGCCGACGACCTCGAACAGCAAATGGAAGCCCTGCGTCAGTTTGTTCACGCCCACAAACTCCGTGCTGCCGCCTGCGAGATAATGGACGCCCTGCCACTGATGCACATCTCCGACTACCTCACCTGGGTCGCCGAAGTGGCGCTGCAAAATGTGATGCAACTGGCCTGGCAACAAATGGTGAGTAAATATGGTTATCCTGCCAACCGTCAGGGCGATGCGGTGACCGAACCGGAATTTGTCGTGATCGGCTACGGCAAGGTCGGCGGCCTGGAAATGAGTTACCGCTCCGACCTCGACCTGGTATTTCTGCACAACAGCTGGAACATGGGTAGCACACTGGCCAACCAACAAACCGACCAGACTGCCGCACAGCGCAGCATCGACAACAGCGTTTTTTACACCCGTATGGGCCAACGCATGATCCACATACTCACCACTCAGACCCGCTCCGGTGATCTCTACGAAGTGGACATGCGCCTGCGACCCTCCGGTAATTCCGGCATGATCGTCGCCTCCCTCAAAGCCTTCGAAGAGTATCAGACCCGCCACGCCTGGACCTGGGAGCAGCAGGCACTGGTACGCGCCCGCGTACTGTGTGGCAACCCGGAACTGGCATCCGCCTACAACATCATCCGGTGCCAGACTCTGGCTCAACCACGTGAATTACCCGTGCTCAAGGAAGAAGTCCGTTCCATGCGTCAGAAAATGCGAGAAAACCTGGGCACAGAAGAAAAATCCGCACAGAAATTCCACCTTAAACAGGATGCCGGGGGTATTGTTGACATCGAGTTTCTGGTTCAATACGGAGTTCTGGCCTGGTCACACCAATACCCAGATCTGTTAGCGGTAACCGACAACATGCGCTTGTTGGATTCGTTTGAAACAGTCGGCCTGCTCGATTCACAAGATCGTCAGACCCTGCAGGAAACCTACCTGACCTACCGAGCCGAAACCCACCGGCGCGCGCTACAGAATACAAACCTGATTCTGGACCAAACGCAGAGCCATCAGCTTGGCTTCGACGTGCGCCGCGAGGGTGTGACCCGACTGTGGAAACTCTGGATAGAAAACTAATTACATTTTTTGAGTGAGGTCCTTATGCAACCTTCCATGTCTGACCGCGACGGTCTGATCTGGCTAGACGGCGAGTTGGTAAACTGGCGTGACGCCAAAGTCCACGTACTGACTCATACCCTGCACTACGGCATGGGCGTTTTCGAAGGTGTGCGGGCTTATAATACAGACGAAGGTGCTGCGATTTTCCGCCTGCAGGAGCACACAGACCGACTGTTTAACTCCGCCCACATTCTGGGTATGAAGCTGCCCTACAGCAAAGCAGAAGTAAACGAAGCCCAACGAGCCGCCGTACGCGAAAACAACCTCGACAGCGCCTATATTCGCCCGATGGCGTTTCTCGGTTCTGAAGGCATGGGCTTGCGTGCCGACAACCTGAAAGTACACCTGATGGTTGCCGCCTGGGAATGGCCCGCCTACATGGGCGAAGACGCCAAAACCCAGGGTATTAAAATCCGCACCTCCAGCTATACCCGCCACCACGTCAACATCACCATGTGCAAGGCGAAAGCCAACGGCAACTACATGAACTCCATGCTGGCGCTGCGTGAAGCACTCGACAGCGGTTGTGAAGAAGCCCTGCTGCTGGACAACGAAGGCTACGTTGCCGAAGGTTCCGGCGAGAACTTCTTTCTGGTGAAAGATGGCATCATCTACACCCCGGAACTGACGTCCTGCCTGGACGGCATTACCCGCCGCACCATTATGGAATTCTCACGCAACCTGGGTTATGAAGTGCGCGAAAAACGCATCACCCGCGACGAAGTCTACATCGCCGACGAAGCCTTCTTTACCGGCACCGCCGCCGAAGTACTGCCCATCCAGAGCCTCGATGGCCGCGTGATAGGAGCAGGCCACCGAGGCCCGGTTACCGAACAGCTGCAAAGCATGTACTTTGAACAGGTCACCGGCAAACGCGACTACAAACCAGAGTGGCAAACACCAGTAAAATAACCCGGCCCAGGCCCGCCGACCAATGCGGGCAAACAAGCCAATAAAAAACCCCGTCGGAGTCTCATCCTGCGGGGTTTTTTTACGCGGTAGACGTAGACGGTTCTGACCAGAAAAGATCTGAGGGCAGCTTCCAATTGATGAACGGTTGATCGCGCTTAACAGACACCAGACAGGTTATCCTTGTTACCCATCTTCCCCTGATCCAAAACAGGCGACCGTTATGTGCGAACTCCTGGGCATGAGTGCCAACACCCCCACTGATTTGTGTTTCAGCTTCACTGGCCTCACCCGCCGTGGTGGCGACACCGGCCCCCACAAGGACGGCTGGGGGGTGGCTTTTTATGAAGGCAAGGGCGTAAGAACCTTCCACGACCCGGAACCATCGGCCACCTCACCAATCGCCGAGTTTGTCTCACAGCTGCCGATCAAAAGCAAAACCGCTATTTGCCATATTCGCCAGGCCAATGTCGGTCACATCAATCTGTCTAACACCCATCCCTTTACCCGCGAACTGTGGGGCCGCTACTGGGTGTTCGCCCACAACGGCCAGATTCCCCATTTCGTACGTCGGGTGGGAATGTACGAAGCGGTTGGGGATACCGACAGCGAAGAAATCTTCTGCGACCTGATGAACCAGCTGCGCCAGAACCTGCCCCGTGATGCCATGCCTGAGCAACTCGCTCGCACACTCGTTAGTCTGGCCGAAGAATACGCCCAACAGGGGGTGTTCAACTGCTTGCTGAGCAACGGCGACTGGCTGTTTACTTTCTGCACCACCAAAATGGCCAGTATTACTCGCCGTGCCCCCTTTGGCCCGGCGCAACTAGCCGATGCGGATGTCACCGTCGACTTTGCGGCAGAAACTACCCCCAATGACGTGGTGAGCGTGATTGCCACTGAGCCGTTGACTGCCGATGAAGACTGGGATGTGTACGAGCGAGGCGAATGGAAACTGTGGCAGCTGGGAGAAGTGATTGTCGCTGGCAAGGTGGAAGTGCCGGGAAACTCTCACGACAGAACGCCAGAAAGCATGTCCTGAAATGATCTTCCAGGATATGAATGTGCTATTGGGGGGATTGTTAAGACAGACGCTGCTGCCTTATAACCTGCTTTATTTTCAGGTCGGCTTGCAGCAAATCTTTTAGAAGATCAAATACCGCCCCCAGAAATATCCTGTAAGAATACGGGGAGCCGATCATAGGCTTAACTGATCGGCGACTGCGGTTTTGATACGATAGCAGCTCAGTATTAATCCAGCTTCGGACCTGCCGCCAGAATGGCATCCGATACATCGTACTTCTTGAAGTTTTCAACAAACTGAGCCGCCAATTGGCGTGCTGCTGCATCAAACTTGTCTGCATCCGCCCAGGCTTTGGTTGGATTCAGCAATTTGGTTTCTACACCTGGCAGTTCGGTTGGAACGCGCAGACCAAATACCGGCAATTCTTCAGTTTCAACGTCGCGCAGAGTACCAGTCTGGATCGCCGCGATGACGGCACGGGTGGTTGGAATGCTGAAGCGTTCGCCACCGGCACCGTTCGAACCGCCAGTCCAGCCAGTGTTGACCAGGTAAACCTGGGAGTCGAATTCCGTTACACGCTTGATCAGCAGTTCAGCGTATTCGCCTGCTGGACGTGGGAAGAAAGGTGCGCCAAAGCAGGTAGAGAAGGTCGACTTGAGACCTTTGACACCGCCCATTTCAGTCGAACCAACCAGTGCGGTATAGCCACTGAGGAAGTGGTAGGCAGCCTGTTCCTTGGTCAGGATCGACACCGGAGGCAGGACGCCAGTCATATCACAGGTCAGGAAGATAACGGCTTTGGGTTCGCCCGCCATGTTCTCTTCAACGCGTTTTTCAACATGGGTCAGCGGGTACGCACAGCGGCCGTTTTCGGTCAGGCTGGTGTCGGTGTAATCGGCAATGCGGGTTTGCTTGTCGATAACAACGTTTTCAACGATGGCACCAAAGCGAATGGCGTCCCAGATAATTGGTTCGTTTTTCTGTGACAGATCGATGGTCTTGGCGTAACAGCCACCTTCGATGTTGAACACTGTGCCCTTGCCCCAACCGTGTTCGTCGTCACCAATCAGGAAACGTTCAGGGTCGGCAGACAAAGTCGTTTTACCAGTACCGGACAGACCGAAGAACAAGCAGACGTCGCCGTCGTCACCGACGTTGGCGGAGCAGTGCATGGGCAGTACATCTTTTTCTGGCAGCAGGAAGTTCTGCACACCAAACATGCCTTTCTTCATTTCACCGGCGTAACGCATGCCAGCGATGAGTACTTTTCGTTGAGCGAAGTTGACAATGACACAACCATCGGAGTTGGTACCGTCGCGTTCAGGCACGCATTCAAAGCCAGCAACGTTAAGTATCTGCCATTCTTCCTTGGAAGAAGGGTTGTAGCTTTCAGGCAGAATAAACAGGTTGCGGCCAAACAGGTTCTGCCAGGCAGTCTGTGTGGACATCTTGACCGGCAAATAATGTTGCGGGTCGGAGCCAACGTGGACGTGGGAAACAAAGCTGTCGTGTTGGGCCAGGTACTCTTCCACGCGGTCCCACAAGGCATCGAATTTGTCGGCATCAAAAGGACGGTTGATATTGCCCCAGTCAATGGCGTCTTTGCTGCTAGGCTCTTCTACAATGTACTTGTCCATTGGAGAGCGGCCAGTACGGACACCGGTTTCCACTACCAGGGCGCCGTTATCTTGCAGTTGGCCCTCACCGCGGGCAATGGCTTGTTCTACCAGAAATGGCGTAGATAAATCCGTGAATACAGTGGTCATATCGATACCCTGGAGGGTCCTCGCAGTTGTGGACGGCCATATGAGCCGTTACCAAAAATTCGTACACCCGTCTGTGTGCTGCAGACGATACTCGATCAATGAGACGCGCAAGTATGCCAGAAAATGCTGTGTGCGCTAAGTCTCCTGCTATTGGTCAGATCAATAACCCGGATAACCCGGCGCTATATTCGCTGATTTTTTATACTGATGGTGCGCTTTCTGATTATTGTAACAATTGTAACAGCGACCGGGGCGGAAGTAACCTAATGCAAATTGTTCTCAGGGAACAGCTCCGTCAGGTCATGTTGGCCGAATTCGTAGTGTTGTTGGCAAAACTCGCAGTTGATGGAAATACTGCCAGATTCTTCCAGCATCTCGGTCAATGCCTGGTAACCGACCTGATGCAGGGCATTGGCCAGCCGGGCACGCGAGCAAGTACAGGCAAATGACAGCACAGTGGCAGGATATACGCGGACGTCTTCTTCGTGATACAGGCGTTGCAGTAACTGGTCATTTTCCAGCGTCAGCAACTCCTCATCCTTGATCGTGGCGGCAAGATGCGCCACCCGATCCCAGGCGTCCTGATCGATCTCTTGCTGGTTATCACTGTTGTGTTGGCTGGCCGGTAGTTTTTGCAGCATGAATCCGGCGGCCTGATTGCCATCGCTGGTGAGCCAGAAGCGGCTGGGTAGTTGTTCAGACTGGTTAAAATAATCTTCCAGGGCGGTGGCGATATTGCCTTCTGTTATCGAGGTGATGCCTTGGTAACGCTGTCCTTGGTCAGGTTCAAGGGTAATCACCAATTGTCCTTCGTGGTCAAAGCCCAATGCATCTGACGACTGTTCGGTATCGTAGCGGGCAATCGCCCGTAGCTGGCCTTGCTCATTGGTTTCGGCTTGCAGCAACGAGATGTTACCGCTCAGGCGCATTTGCAAGGTCAGTCGTCCCTTGAATTTTAGACTGGCACTCATCAATGCGGTCGCAGCCAGTAACTGCCCCAGGGCGATCCGAATGGGTAGCGGATACGACTGGCGGCTCAGAATATCCTGGTAGGTGGTGTTGACGTGGGCAACTTCTCCGCGGATCGGAGCGGCATCAAAGGAAAATCGCTGCAGTTGGTCAGCGCTGCGGTATGACATATCGGTGTACCTGTAACGTTCAGCCGAGATCCTGATGGACCTGTTCAAAACGACGCATATCGCGACGTTCTTTTTTGTTGGGTTTGTGGTCGGGCATAGGCATTGAGGCATTCAGTACCCGACGTTGTTCTGAATTGTCCATCCGTTGCTTGATACTGGCAGGGGTTTCTTCATAGAGCAGCCGTGCTTCGGGGGCACCACGGCGCTGATCAGACAGTGCGGTGATGATGATTTCCTTTTCATCAAAACCCTGCCGGATGGTCAGTTTGGCGCCAACATCGGCTAACTTGCTGACTTTGCAGCGTTGACCGTCGTAGTGCACCTTGCCGCCTTCAATCGCGTGTTTGGCTAGCGCTCTGGTTTTGAAAAAGCGCGCCGCCCAGAGCCACTTGTCGAGGCGGATTTTGATGGAGTTATCAGTCATCACGGTCAGCAGCGTCCTGTGAGTCAAATATCAGTTCGTCAAAATGATGGATGCCGGGAAACTGATCCTGGCTGATTGGCTCGCGTTCACTGTCTGGGTGGTGAATTGCCAACAGGTAGTGAATGCCCCAGCGTTGGGCAGATTCTAGCACAGCGAGACTGTCATCTATCAGCAAGGTGCGTTGCCGGTCGAAGGGTTCGTCCTGTAACAGATGGTTCCAGAACGCTTGTTGCTCTTTCGGTTCACGGTAGTCGTGGGAACTGATGATGCGATCAACGTATTGATCCAGGCCGGTGTGATGCAGCTTGAGATCAACGCTGTCACGATGGGCGTTGGTGACGATTACCCGACGTTTGCCGAGTTGCGCCAGAGTGTTGAGAAATTCGCGCACATAAGGCCGAAAACCGATTTTGTCGGCAACATCTTTTTTCAGTTCGACAATAGGCAAGCCGGTCAGCTCGCTCCAGAAATCCAGGCAGTACCAGTTCAGGGTGCCACGCAGGCCAACAAAACTGCTGCTCAGCTCGGCCAGTGCGTCGGCCTTGTTGAGTCCTTTGTGACGGGCGTATTGCTCTGGCAGGTGCTCTAGCCAGAAGTAATTGTCAAAATGCAGATCCAGCAGGGTGCCGTCCATATCCAGCAGCACAGTGTCGATTTGTTGCCAGTCGATCGGGCGCATAGGGTTATACTCAACAGGTTTTCAGCTATTTAAACAGGCCTGACATGGATAAAAAACCTCAGATCCTGCATCGCTCCATCGTCGCCCAGAGTCGTTTGTTCCGTGTCGAGTCGTTGGAGCTACGCTTCAGTAACGGCGTGGAGCGCACTTATGAGCGCTTGATGCCGGGCGGCCCTGGTGCCGTCATGATGGTGGCGTTGCTGGATGACGATACGGTAGCGTTGATTCGGGAGTACGGTGGCGGTATTGAGGATTATACGCTGACGCTGCCCAAAGGGGCCGTCGATCTGGGCGAATCGATGCGTGATGCCTGCCACCGGGAGTTACAGGAAGAGATTGGTTATGGCGCCCGCGAGTTTGTATTTCTCAAACGCTTGAGTCTGTCACCCAGCTATATGAGTGGTGGTATTGACGTGGTGCTTGCCCGTGACCTGTTTCCTTCTCGCCTTGAAGGTGATGAGCCGGAGCCGTTGGAGTTGATTCCCTGGAAATTAAACGATCTGTTGTCGCTGTATCAGCGTGCCGATTTTTCAGAAGGCCGAGCAGTGGCTGCACTGGCACTGGCGCAGGCGTATCTGGCCGGGCATTACAAGGGTGAGGTACTACCTGGCTGAGGCGACGCCTGGGTGGGGAGCAGTTCTACCAAAGCGGTGCGCAGAGTTTCCATGCGAATGGGTTTACTGACAAAACCGTTCATGCCCGCTGACAGGCAGCGCTGTCGGTCTTCCATCATGGCATTGGCCGTCAGAGCCAGAATGGGAATCTGACTGATATCTGCCGACAGCTGTCGTATTTCCCGAGTGGCCTGAATTCCGTCCAATACCGGCATGTTGATGTCCATCAGAATCAGATCGAAAGTGTCCTGCTGCAGCGCCTGCAACGCCTCGCGGCCATCACTGACGACAGTGCATTCAAGGCCGAGCTTTTCCAGCATGCGGGAAGCAACACGCTGATTGACCTCGTTGTCTTCGGCCAGCAATATTCGGCCCACCAGCGCGGTGCTCTGTAACAAAGGACGTTGTTTAACCGCTGGCTGGCTGGCGGCTCGCAGCGGCAGCTGCAGGGTAAATGTGCTACCCACCCCTGGACTGGATTGTAATGCCACCTCTCCCTGCATCGCAGATGCCAGGTGCCGACAAATAGTGAGACCGAGGCCGGTGCCTCCATAACGTCGACTGGTACTGCTGTCTGCCTGGCGGAAGGCCGAAAAGACCTGTTCCTGCTTGCTTTTGGCAATGCCGATACCGGTATCCGCGACGGCAATATGGATATCGTAGCGAGGGCCTTCCGCTTGGCTGCCGGTAACCCGCACCTCAATCTGGCCATGTTCGGTAAATTTCATCGCATTACTGATCAGGTTGGTGATGATCTGGCGAATACGCTTGGGGTCGCCATTCCAGTACTGAGGAATATCACCGTCGTAATAATAGATAAACGCCAGTCCCTTGCGTCGGATGGGTTCATCAAACAGTTGTTTGAGATCACTGAGTTGCTGGTTCAGGTCAAAATCAATATGTTCCAGTTCCAGATTGCCCGATTCGATTTTTGACAGATCCAGAATATCATTGAGGATTTCCAGCAGGGTTTGCGATGAGTTATAGATAATGTCGAGATAGTGGCGTTGCTCTGTGCTCAGGCTGGAATCAAGAATTAATTCGGTCGCACCCAGAATACCGTTCATGGGCGTGCGAATTTCGTGGCTCATGTTAGCGAGAAAAATGGACTTTGAGTGGTTCGCCTGCTCTGCCTGGGTCAGCGCTTCGCGGATTCGGCTATTGGCCGTTTCGAGGGCGAGGCGGTTGGCTACGGATTCGGTGATGTCCAGGCCTGCCAGCAAGACCTCTCCCTGAATGGCATTGGCGCTGGTCAGACGCGTCATACGCCAGCTGATAGTGTGCTCTTTACCCGTCGAGGACAGTACCGGAAACTCCAGCGACAAACTGCCATTGTGACGGCTGAGCAGATTTTGCCATTCGCGTTCAACAGCAAGAGTGGCTTGCCTCGGGATCAGGTAGCTAAGCGGATAGCCATTAATCTGTTCATCCGGTATTTGTAGCAGTTGCTGTGCTTGCGGGTTAATACGCGTCACGTGACCATTTTCATCACAAATGATCAGCAGGGTTTGCATGGTGTTGAGATAAGTCGACAGCCGTTGCTGCTCTTCGCGCAACTGAGCTTCCATAAAATAACGCTGGGTAATGTCATCACCGGTCACCAGTAGCCATATCTGATGATTGTCGTCTTGTTGCCAGGGACGAACCTGCAGCGCCCAGCGGCCCCATTCGCCGTAACGGTCAAGCAGGCTGGCCTCGAAATCAACCATCGACTGGCTGCTCAGAGACTGATTGATCCTTTGTTGAATTAACTCTCGCTCATTACGCCGCTGAATGCTGGGAAGGTAAGAGCCAGGGCGAAGATCGAACAGCTGCTGGAAGTTCGGATTGGCATCCAGAATCAGCTGCTGCACATTGACGCGCAGCACAATGCCGCTGACGTGTTCCCAGGTAAAACCCTGCTGCAGTAGCTGCTGTTTATAGTGATCGGTAACCGGGCGGGTCAGGTGGTAGCTGATAACACTCACCAAGGCACCGACAAACACCAATGCCAGAATGGCCACGCCTGCCAGTATTTTCAGCGCGCTGACGTCCGGAGCACCCCTGGCAAGCAAGAAAGCCGTTACACCCATGATGCCGCCGGCTCCCGCAATCAGGGCGGTGGCAGTCAGAATCAGCTGTTGGCGAGAGCTAAACGACATCGATATTCCTTGAGCGATCATGCGCCCGCGAGTAGCAATGACGTAGGTTCAAACGCCAAGCATCAGGCCGACAGAATCGGGAGCACCTGGTCGCAGTACACCCATTCGCCCAGTATAGGGTGCATCGAAACATGTCGCGAGCGAAGAAAGGTATCCTCGTCATTTCGAGCGCCGTCATTGATAAATGCGCCCTCTGGCTAGAGCAGACCGGCCACCAGGGGTAATACAATCGCATGCAGCGTGGCAGTCAGGGTCATGGCGGTTACCGCGTAGGCCGCTTCCCGCTCACCCAGCTCCAGTGCCCGGCTGGTGCCAATCGCATGAGCACAGACTCCCAGTGTTATCCCGATGGCCTCGGGCTGGCGTATGCGTAGCAAGGTCATAGTCGGCAATATCACAATCACTCCCAGCAACCCCGTCAGAATAACGAAGGCAGCCGCCAGCGACGGATCACCACCCAGCTGACTGGTAATAGCAACCGCAACCGGGGTCGTAATAGACTTGGTCAGAATCGTCTGCGCCAGCATCGGATCACCAATCCACCAGATCGTCAGCCCCCAAGCACAGGCCAACGTCGTAGCACTGCCCAGCGTGACCGCCAGAGCAATACGGATAGCATCCTGGCGCAGCGCTTTTAATTGCTGGAATAGCGGCACCGCAAGCATCACGATAACTGGCCCCAGCATATCGTGCAGATACCGTCCACCTTCCATATATACAGAGTACGGCGTGTCGGTCAGCTTCAAGGTCATAATCACCAGACCAAAGCCAGTCAGAATCGGAGGCAGCAGCACCAGGTTACCGGTCAGCCGGTACACATGCTGGCCCAGTAAAAAACAGCCAATGGTTAATGCCGTCCAGAACAACGGAGTATGCAGCAACACCGTCATGAGCGCTTGCCTTGCGACATGATCCAACCACACACCAGCGTACCAGGTATCAGACTGATCGCTAGAATGAGCAACAGCACCAGGCCGTGCTCCTTAACCAACTGTTCATGGGTGACAATGCCGACGCTCACCGGGATTAAAAACAGCGGCAAAATAGGGGCAAGTACTTTGGTGATACCTTCCAGCGCGGCAGGAACCTTGCGCCGGATCATCAGAAAAACCAGCAACAACAGCATGCCAATAATCGCAGCGGGAATCGGAGCTGACGTCCAATATTGAATAAGAGTGCCACCCATCAGAAAGGCAAGCAGGATCAGCAAGCCGGACATGGGCAGGTTCCTGAACAGATGGAGAGGATAAATTGTTTTTTCAGAAACGCTTTTAAGCAGGAAATCATGGGGGAATATGCCGGTCAGCAACACCTAGGGGGTATAAACAGTACCATCAACCACCAGAATTCGCTATGGTTTGTTGCCTCGTCACAATGCCTCACAACACAACAGCATCAAATGCAGGCAGATGGCTACGCATGATGAGAATGGCGTTGCATCAAGCTGGCGAATCCCGTCCAGAGCGGGAGGATTAATGTATATAAGGCGGCAGTCCGCTCAACGTTGAGCCGTTTTTACTGCCGCGTTCCTTGTTTCACGCCAATCCGAGATGACTCTTTTGATGTCTCAGTTTTTATGTAACGGAATCATACGGCCGGAACCAAGGCCCCACCCATCGCATTTTTAAGTTTTTTCATCGCATTCTTTTCCAGCTGACGAATACGTTCAGCAGATACGTTGTACATGGCAGCCAGCTCGTGCAGTGTGGCTTTATCGTCACTCAGCCAGCGTTGTTGAAGAATAGCCCGGCTCCGGTCGTCCAGGTCACTCAGTGCCGAGGCCAGACGCTCACTGGCATCCTGCTCAAAATTCTCGGTTTCTACCGTCAGTGCCGGGTCAGCACTTTTGTCTTCCAGATAATAAGCTGGAGCCTGATAGGCCGATTCGTCGTCGTCATCAACGCCAGCGTCAAACGCAGCGTCATAAGCATTCAAACGACCTTCCATTTCGAAAACTGTACGGGTTTCAACACCCAGATCGGCTGCTATGGATTTGGCTTCATCCTGACTCAACCAGCCCAGACGCTTTTTCTGGCTACGCAGGTTAAAGAACAGTTTGCGCTGTGACTTGGTGGTTGCCACTTTAACAATGCGCCAGTTGCGCAAGATAAACTCGTGAATCTCGGCCTTGATCCAGTGCACAGCAAACGACACAAGTCGAACACCAACTTCCGGATTAAAACGCTTAACCGCTTTCATCAAGCCAACGTTACCTTCCTGGATCAGATCAGACTGGTTCAGTCCGTAACCGGAATAACTGCGGGCAATATGAACAACGAAGCGCAGATGAGCCATAACCAGACGGCGCGCAGCTTCCAGATCTTCCTGATAGTGCAGGCGATTGGCCAGTTCACGTTCTTCTTCAACACTCAGAATAGGAATCGCATTAACCGTTGAGATGTAAGCCTCGAGATTGGCTCCCGGAGACAGCGCATCGACGGCTTGCAAGCCTTTGTTCATTACATACTCCATAAGCGACAAGGTAGCGAATCAATTGACCACGCAAACTGCAGTGGGGTCGCTACAAAATCTGAATTTACAGGGCAGTGTAGCACCCGGTTTCTCCGACATCCAAGCCAGCACTGAGTTCCATTGCAGGAACAATCTCACCACAAACCCATACATCAGGGTTCTATCTCATGTAAATGGCGACTGACCGACCACCACGCGCCTAACCAGCCCAGTAACATGGCCCCGAGCAACAGTGTCAGAGCGGCACTGGCAGACAAGGGTTGTAACTCAAATCCGGAACCGTATAAGGATGACAGCTCCGCCACCGGATTTCTGAGCAGTAGCCAGCAACCAATCAACATCAACCAGGCCAGCAGCCCTCCAACCATGCCATACCACAAACCGGTATAAAGGAAGGGACGGCGCACATAGGAATCGGTTCCCCCCACCAGCTTGATCACTCGAATTTCATCTACTCGTGCAGCAATAGATAAGCGGATGGTATTGCCCACCACCAGCAAAATAGCCAGCGCCAGCATAATACCCAACACCCAGATCAATCTTTGCCCTAACGCCAGAATGGAACGCAGTCGCTCCAACCAGGCCATATCCAGCTGTGCTCTTGCTACAATTTGGAACGATTCCAGCTGTTCCAGCAAGCGTTGCAACTGCTCGGCTGGCAGCCCTAGTGGTGGCTCGACCAGAATGGTCGCTGGCAAGGGATTTTCTGAGAGCATATCCAGGGCATTCGACAGTCCGCTGGCTTCGCTGAATTGTGCCAGGGCCTGATCGGCACTGACATATTCAGTCTCAACAACAGACCCCAGCTGCTGGATCCGTTGCTCCAATGCCAGCCCGTCTGCGGTGGTTGTGCCCGACTGTAAATACAAGGTGATGCGCCCAGACTGCTGAAAATTGCCGCTTAACTGTTCAACATTGGTTAACGACATCCACAACGCTCCGGGCAACGTCAAGGCGATGGCAACAACCAGCCAAGTGAGTAGACTGGAGGCAGGACGGGCCAGTAATGTCAGCAGCGTCTCCACTGCCACCAGCTGGTTATGGGCCAGCCAGGCAACAACACGATGTCCGATGCCGATTTTCTGTGCCGATGCCCCCGAGGAGGTACCGGCCGATCGGGCTGTTTGATTGCCAACTGCGGTTCGACGGGAAGAGGCTACCGCTCCGCGCTTTTTATCCGGCGTTGCCGACATGGAGATCACCTCCCATCTGACCGTGATCAAGAATCAGGCGGCGCTTGCCCATACGCTCGATCAGGGCGATATCGTGAGTCGCTATCAATACCGTCACGCCGACTTGCTGGAAGCGTACAAACAGATTCATGATTTCTGCTGATAACTCCGGGTCGAGGTTACCTGTCGGCTCATCGGCCAGTAATAACGATGGTTTATTGACAACCGCACGGGCGATACCGACGCGCTGCTGCTCACCACCAGATAATTCAATGGGATTACGCTGCTCCAGATGCAACAGTCCAACGGAATCCAGCGCGGCACGTACTCGCCTGGCGCAGTCGAGTGGTGAATAGCCCGCAATCTGCAAGGGTAATGCAACGTTGTCGTAAACCGGTCGATCAAACAGCAACTGATGGTTCTGGAAGACCACACCAACCTTGCGACGATGATAGGGTACCTGCCCCTGGCGCAATCGATTGAGATTCTGGCCATCAACAAACACCTGACCACGAGACGGACGTTCCATCAACATCATCAGCTTCAGTAAGGTGCTTTTACCGGCCCCGCTGTGGCCAGTAAGAAAAGCCAGCTCACCGCGTTCCAGTTCAAAACTGACACCACTGAGCGCTTCCTTTCCCCCAGCGTAGCGTTTGCTCACCTGATCAAAGCGAACCATGCTCATCGATCAGTCTCCGCTGCTGTCGCGCTGAAACAGGGCGTCGATAAACTGGCCCGCATGAAACGGACGCAGATCCTCAATGCCTTCACCGACACCAATAAAGCGCACCGGTATCCCAAACTGCTTCGCCAACGCGAAGATAACCCCGCCCTTGGCGGTACCGTCCAGTTTGGTCAGGGTCAGCCCCGTTACACCGACCGTCTGGAGGAATTGCCGGGTCTGGTTAATCGCATTCTGGCCGGTACCGGCATCCAGTACCAACATGACTTCATGAGGGGCTGCCGGATCCAGTTTTTTCATCACCCGAACGACCTTTTCCAGCTCCTGCATCAGGTTGTCCTTGTTGTGCAGTCGCCCCGCTGTATCCGCAATCAGTACATCTACCTTGCGGCTTTGAGCAGCTTGCAGGGCATCAAAAATCACCGAGGCAGAATCAGCCCCGGTATGTTGGGCAATCACCGGCACCTGGTTGCGTTCACCCCAGACCTGTAATTGTTCCACCGCAGCAGCCCGAAAGGTATCGCCGGCGGCCAGCATCACACTTTTGCCTTCACTCTGGAATTGACGGGCCAACTTGCCAATGGTGGTGGTTTTACCGACACCATTAATACCCACCATCAGAATCACAAAGGGAGCCTTACTGGTCGTCACGGTCAGCGGTGCTTCGACCGGTGACAGTGCGCCTTTCAATTCATCGATCAGGGCATCGTACAGGGCATCAGAGTCTTTCAGTTCCTTGCGGCTAACGCGCTCAGTCAGGCGGGCCATAATATCGGCCGTCGCTTCCACACCGACATCCGCCATGATCAACTGGGTTTCCAGCTCTTCCAGCAAATCATCGTCGATGGCCTTTTTACCCAACAGCAAGTTAGCCAGACCATCGGTCAGGTTGCTGCGAGTGCGACTCAGGCCAGCCTTGATACGGGCAAAAAAGCCCTGTTTAGGTGCCACCTCTACTTCAACAACAGAACTGGGCTGACTGCCCGTATCGATCGGGTCGCTCTCCGGCTCATCAGCATCCGGTGCGAGGGCCGATTTCGTGCCGGCAGCAACCGGTTCAGGCATAACCTCTTCGGGGCTTTCGTCATGGCTTGCAAGCACTGATTCAGTGCTGCTGTCATTTTCGGTGGCATTGGCAGGCGACTCAACATCCATTGCCTTTCCAATCGTTGCTTTTGCATCGGCAGCAGCCGGTTCTGGCGCTGGGGCGCTGTCGACAACGTCGGCTTCACTATCTATCCCGGTCAATTCCGGATCAGCAACAACGTCCGGGCTGGTGATCTGCTCGGCCTCTGCCGATGATTCGGTGACTTGCGGGTTTTTCTTTTTGCGCTTAAAAAAATCAAACATGGCGTTCACTGTCAGCGTGGCTGGGGGAGGAGCCGGAAACGGCTGAAATTGGCGGCTATGCTACCACTATTCCAGCGTTTTTGATGTGTCTGGTTGCAATATGGATGTCGACATTCAGGCTGTGCTTGATACCATCCGCCGATATCCGTAGTCATTGATGAGATTCCGCGTGAGCAAGTCACCCACCCAACAACTGAGAATTATTGGCGGCGAATGGCGTTCCCGTCGGCTGCGTTTTCCGGCAGTGGATGGCCTGCGCCCAACCATGGACAGAGTGCGTGAAACCATCTTTAACTGGTTGCAGTTTGACGTGGCAGGCGCACGCGTACTGGACGCTTTTGCCGGGAGTGGTGCGCTCGGTATCGAGGCGCTGTCCCGAGGTGCCAAAGATGTCGTTTTTCTGGAAAAGCACCCGAAGGCTGCTATTCAACTGAAAGATAACCTTGGGACGCTGAACGCAACCCATGCCCAGGTGTGGGCTGGTGATGCCTTACTCTGGTTGCAGCAGAATCCACAACCTTTTGATCTGGTTTTTTTGGATCCACCGTTCGGCAAAAACCTGCTGCAGCCCGCCATTGACGCTCTTACGCTCCTCCCTGGCGCCTTGATCTACACCGAATACGAGACGGTGCTAGCGCCAGCCTGGCCCGCCAACTGGCAAGAGCGTAAAAGCAAAACCACCAAAGAGTTCTGTTTCCGGCTGTTTGTGGTAACTGACTGACTGATTGTTTTAGATACGGATACAGCACGGCCACCCTGCACCTGCGTGGCCTTACAACACTTCACATTGTCCGCTCGAATCAGCCTTATGGTTGCACAATATCCAGCCGGTCAACGCTCTGGAAACCCCGTGGCAGCTTGTTGCCTCGCCGCCCGCGTTCACCCAGATAATGCTCCAGATCGCTGAACTTCAATTTCAGATGACGCTTGCCGGAATACACCAGCAGGATATCTGTCGTGTGGAATGCCCGCACCGACACCATCAGCTCTTCTGCCGCAGAGGCGCGAGCAGCACTGATATTGATCAGTCGATTGCCCTTGCCCTTGCCCAGCCGAGGTAAATCGGCAGCCGGGAAGACCAGTAATCGGCCTTCATTCGTCACCGTCGCGATCCACACATCACTACCCGCAGGCAGCAGACCTGGTGCCAGCACACGGGCATTCGGAGGCAATGTGATCAATGCCTTGCCAGCCTTGTTCTTGCTTTGCATATCGGCAAAGCGGGTAATGAATCCGTAGCCCGCATCACTGCATAACAGGTATTCGTCACTGTCCTGCCCCATGAGCATGTGCTCAAATACCGCACCCGCCGGAGGGTTCAAATGCCCAGTCAAGGGTTCTCCCTGGCCACGAGCACTCGGCAACGTATGGGCAATCAGGCTATAGCTGCGGCCAGTGTCGTCCAGTAACACAACGGGCTCATTACTCTTGCCCGGAATGGCTTGAAGAAACGCATCCCCTGACTTGTAACTCAGCTTTTCTGGATCCACATCATGGCCTTTCGCCGCCCGTATCCAGCCTTTTTGAGACAGTACCACCACGATGGGGTCAGAGCTCAGTAGCTCAGCTTCCGTCAGCGCTCTGGCTTCCGAGCGCAGCACCAGCGGGGAGCGACGATCATCGCCGTATTTCTCGGCATCGGCACTGATCTCTTTTTTAATCAGGGTTTTCAACCGCCGCTCGGAGCCAAGCGTCTTCTCCAACTGCTGGCGTTCCTTTTCCAGTTCATCCTGCTCACCACGAATGTTCATCTCTTCGAGCTTGGCCAGGTGTCGCAGTTTTAATTCCAGAATCGCTTCGGCCTGTATGTCCGAAATGCCAAAACGTTGCATCAGCGCCGGCTTGGGCTGCTCTTCTTGACGAATAATCTCGATCACTTCATCGATATTAAGGAAGGCAACCAGCAAACCTTCGAGGATATGCAGCCGGGCAAGTACCTTGTCGAGACGAAACTGGAGCCGACGACGGACGGTTGCTGTTCGATAGGTCAGCCATTCGTTCAGCATGGTGAGCAGGTTTTTTACCTGCGGTCGACCATCCAGACCGATAACGTTCATATTGACACGGTAGTTACGCTCCAGATCGGTGGTCGCAAACAAGTGCGCCATCACGGCTTCCGCATCCACTTTGCGAGTACGCGGCACAATCACCAGCCGGGTCGGATTTTCATGATCGGATTCATCCCGCAGATCAGCCACCATCGGCAGCTTTTTCGCCTGCATCTGGGCGGCGATCTGCTCCATGATTTTGGAACCGGAAGCCTGATGTGGCAGGGCGGTAATCACAATATCACCGTCTTCACGGGTGTAGACCGCTCGCATTCTGATACTGCCACGGCCCGATTGGTAAAGTTTGCGCAACTCGTCACGCGGGGTAATGATTTCCGCCTCGGTGGGAAAATCAGGCCCTTGTACCAGCTGGCACAAATCGTCACTGCTGGCGCCCGGATTATCCAGCAGGTGAATGCAGGCACTGGCCACTTCGCGAATGTTGTGCGGAGGAATATCCGTTGCCATACCAACGGCAATGCCGGTTGTTCCATTCAACAGCACATGGGGCAAACGCGCCGGCAGGGTGGTCGGCTCGTCCATGGTGCCATCAAAGTTGGGCTGCCAATTCACCGTCCCCTGACCAAGTTCGGATAACAATACGTCCGCAAAGGGGGACAATTTGGCCTCGGTATAACGCATCGCCGCAAAGGATTTCGGATCGTCGGGTGCACCCCAGTTACCCTGGCCATCAATCAGCGGGTAACGATAGGAAAACGGCTGCGCCATCAACACCATCGCTTCGTAGCAGGCGCTATCACCATGCGGGTGGTATTTGCCTAGCACATCCCCCACGGTTCTGGCGGATTTTTTGTACTTGGCCGTTGCTTTCAGGCCCAGCTCGCTCATTGCATAAATAATACGACGCTGTACCGGTTTGAGTCCGTCTCCTACATGGGGCAAGGCACGATCAAGAATGACGTACATGGAGTAGTTGAGGTAGGCATTCTCGGTGTACTGTCGCAGCGACTGGCGTTCTACGCCATCATCGGTATAGCTGGTTTGCGTCATTGGAATTGGATACGACTGAGTTCAGGTAGGGCGATTGTGACTGAGGCCTGCAAGATGGGCAATCACTCTGCAGCTATTCGATCCCGACCACAGAGGGTCGACGGAGTGCACTGTCGGCGTATCGATTTAAAAAATCGTCGCCCGTTAAGGGTGGACTGAACAGAAACCCCTGCCCCCAGTCACATCCCAGCCGCTGAAGAATCGCAGCTTGCGCACGCGATTCCACCCCTTCAGCCACCACCGTTAAGCCAAGGCTTTTGGCCATCAGAATAATGGCCCGGGCGATTTCATAATCACTGATATCGTCGTTGATATCCCGCACAAACGACTGATCTATCTTCAGCACCGTCACCGGCATGGATTTGAGTTTGCTTAAAGATGAGTAGCCGGTGCCAAAGTCATCAATCGAGAATTCGACCCCCTGATTACGCAGCAAGCTGATCTGACGGGTGACTTCCGTAATACCACTCATCATCGCCGTCTCAGTAATTTCCAACTCCAACCAGGCCGGATCAAATGCCATGTCTGCCAGCGACGCCATCAGCCGTGAGGCAAATCCGGCGTTGATCTGAATCGCCGACACGTTAATGGCGATTTTTTCCAGCAATAACCCCTGTTCACGCCAGGCCAAAAACTGCTTACAAGCCTGCTCCAGTGCCCACTGGCCCATGCTGTGAATCTGGCCAGTCGTTTCTGCGATAGGAATAAATTCCACCGGTGACACATTACCCAGCTGCGGATGCAACCATCGCATCAGCGCCTCGACCCGTCGCGGCTGGTTGTCACCAAAACGAAATTGTGGCTGATACATCATCGCCAGCTGACTGAGGCTGACCGCATCACGCAAATCATGATCCAGGGTCGATCGATCGTTTAGAGTTTCAAGCATCGACGGTTCATAGAAGCAAAATCCATTGCGGCCATTTTGCTTGGCTTGGTGCAATGCGGCGTCGGCATGACGAACCAGCATCGTAAAATTGTCGCCATCTTGAGGAAATTGGCTGATGCCAACACTACTACTAAGGGAAAGCAGATGACCATTCAGTTGGTACGGTTCGGAAATAACTGATAACAGCTGTTCAGCCTTGGAAGTCAGGCTGGCACGCGTTCCTGACTCCGGTAGCACAAGAATAAATTCATCGCCGCCAAGACGGGCGCACAGATCAGAATCTCTCAGATTACTGCAGAAACGACGAGCAACGTCCTGTAGCAGCAGATCCCCGACATCGTGGCCAAAGGTGTCATTGATCCCCTTGAACTGATCGAGATCAAAAAACAGCACCGCCAGATTTCCTCCCTGTCGTCGTGCCAGACGTAACGCATAATCGAATTTTTTCGACAACAGGGTACGATTGGCCAACCCAGTGAGGGCATCATGATGAGCAATAAATTCAAGGTTGTTCTGAATCTTGCGTAACTCGGTCACATCACGACTTACACCGAGCACCCCCAGACATTGCCCCTGACGGTCAAAAAGTGGCGACTTGCTGATTTCCATCAGAATACGCTCACCATTTGCCGACGTTACCCATTCCTCATTACGGTAACGAGCACCTTGATGAATCGTTTCCTCATCAACACTCTGGTGCCGCCGGGCAACATCGGCATCAAACAGCTCAAAGTCTGTTTTACCCACAGGGTCGCGGCCAATTCCTTGAGATATTTGTTCATTAACGTAGCAGTACACCCCGCGACGATCCTTGAAAAACACCCCATCGGGCAGGCCATCACAAATGGCCTGCAACAACTCGCTTTGCTGCTGCAAATGACTCTGGGTACGCTGTAACAGCCGGGCACGATAAGTCACTAGCAGCGCTGTCGTCAGCCCCCAGAACATCAGCCAATACCGCACACCTGCCCCACTCATCAAGGGCATAGCCAAGATAATTCCGACCATTAGCAGTAAAATCAGCTGGCTGTAGTTTTCCAGCCAACCATAATTATCAGTAATACGCGATGAGGTGAAAGACATCCATTTTCCCGCCACAGAAGCACATGAACCGATCCCGCTCGGAACCCTGTTACCGCATAATATCCCCGTTTATGTAAATTTATGTAACAACTTTTTCAGATTGATTGGATATCGGCCGCGACTGTCCTTATTGCCATTGCCGCTAACCGTGTGTCAGCCAGATAGCGCGCTATCACGCCGCCAACGCGGCTTTTTGGATCGGCAAGCAATCCGACAATTTATCTATATTCTGACGACTCAAGAGAGCAAAGGCATGCCCACTGAACCGGAATCAATTCACATTTTGTGAAATTAATCCGTTCAGATAATCGCTTTTGTTAGCTCAAAAACAGATAGCAACGCCCAATATTCCAGCCTCAACTCATATTTAGTTGTCTTTGTTGAATACAAGCAAATGACCAGCAGCTCTGATCACCGCAGGGATTAATATTATTGGGGTGCGAACGCACTTGCCTGCCTTCAGGGCAGCAACGGTGCCATAAAATGAGCATTTGTCAGGAAATTTGCTCTGAATCGCCATGTCGGACAATCACCGCTGCCCCTTCTATTTGTATTCCAACTGACATAAAACCGTCCAATTAGGCTGCTAGGCTCGCCACCTCGTCATCTGCCCATTATTTTTATTTTGGTCGACGAAGTGCACAAAACGTGTCTGAATTAACGTGATGTAACATAATTGATACACTGTGTTGACGAGCACTAACTGGCTAAGCATACTGCCCGCCGTTGTGCCACCGCCACGAATACTGGTAACTCACACAAGGAACTAGTGCCGATATGCAGGCGAATCCAGAAACAAAGCAGCGTCCGATGTTCCATCTCGGCAGACTGCTCATGCTGACCAAGGCTCTGGCACTGAGTGTCGGCCTCGTTTCTGTTGCGACCGCAGCACCCATTCAGTTAAGAATGGGTCCAGCAGATACCTATCCGGTTTCGACGGACATACCGTCTGATACGGCGCTTATCCCCCTGAAACGCCAGCTCGACTGGTTGTATGTACAGGCTGGAGAGTATCAGGGCTGGATCAGTATCGACTCGCTCGAAGCGTTGCCAGAAAACATCAAGCGCCTGGAGCCACTGCAGTTTCGTGACAATAGTGACGAAAACAATCCCCAGTTTGAACTGGCTGCAACCTCTGAAACCGCTCTGACACTCGGTGCCAACTTTATTTTGTTTGATCAGGCAGCGGCTGTACGCATTACCCGTTCTACCGACACGAATGATGACTGGTACTCTCTGGAGGCAGGAAAGCGCTTTCCTTTCGCCGAGAACGGTCGCTGGTCATGGGATGGATATTTGGGAGTTGGTGTTGGCAAGAGTTCAGGCGGTTCAACCCGCTGGGACGACGAGGGTGACGACACAACCGTGCCGCTGCTTTCAGCCACAACCGATATCAACTGGAATATAGCTTACAACGTCAGTATCGGCGGCCGGGTTCAAGTCCAGCAAGCCTTGTCTGGCAATAGTGCAAATCATGGAGCGTTGGCCCTAGTATGGAAAATTCGTTTCTGAAAAGATCC
Source organism: uncultured Oceanobacter sp. (assembly GCA_913061185.1). Classification (GTDB taxonomy): domain Bacteria; phylum Pseudomonadota; class Gammaproteobacteria; order Pseudomonadales; family Oceanobacteraceae; genus Oceanobacter; species Oceanobacter antarcticus. Next base: position 9,815 of record CAJXTI010000026.1, on the reverse strand, counting down.
AGTCTTGCACTGGGTTTCCTCCTGGCAGCGTCGTCAATTGCAGCTGCCGAGACTTCTCCATCGACCTTTGACGACCCTGCCGTATTGCAAAAGCTGCTGGGTATGGTCGCCGACAAGGCCAAATCTGACGCCAAACTGGCTCCGGGCAATGCCGAGGCTCTGAACGATCCGAAAGTGCTCGAAAAGCTGTTGCACATGGTTCAAAAGGAAACGCCTCCGGCATCGTCTGCCTTTGACAACCCGGCGATGATGGAAAAACTGTTGTCCCGAATGGCGCAAATGGGCACAGAAAAGAGCTATATGGCAGACGAAGTAGCCGTCAATACCAGCTCGGCTCTGGACGGAGCCAGCGTGATGCAAGGGTTGCTGCCCCTCGTTGGCGTATCTGCGGTTCCCCGAACGGCAGAGATCTTTGAACCGATCCCCCGCACATTTGATTTTTCCGATGGTATTCCGGAACAGAAAGCTCTGATTGGCATGTCACTGGGTCAGCAAACGTCTGCGGAATATGGCGACAGCCTGTTGTTTGGCGGCTCTGTCCGTTATCACCTGACCGACCGTATGGATGCCCTGGCCAGTATCGATTTGGGCCTGACCTCGTTTGGCAACCAGACCATCAAGGATGATAACGGTAATACCGAGTTGAAGGAGCATGCAGCCTTCCGTGTCATTACCGCCGGAATCGGCTATTCACTGCTCAAAGGTATTACCAGTGTTGATGGCGAAACGTTTCTGCCATGGCAGTTGAACGTAGATGGCGTTATCGGTGAACAGTTCACTGGCAGCAGCCATGGCATGTACCTCGGCGTAGGGACATCTCTTCAGGTGATGATGGGCGACTACTGGATTGGTACCGATACCCGCTACTACCACGTCGATGACGAAGTACTTAACCAAGAAGGTTCGCACCGAGGTCTGCAATGGAGCATAGCAGTCGGATTTTACTACTAGTCCTGGCCGCTCTGATCGCCAGTTTTTCCGTTGCTGACACAGCCTCGAGCAAACTGTCGATTGGAGACACGCTGGCCGAGCTGGCGCTTCCTCCGGTCATGGGCGGCTACGCAAAAAGCTTGAATGAGCAGCGCGGCAAGCCGGTAATGCTGATTTGGGTCGGCCCATGTCACCAATGCCAGGAAGCACTGGAGCAGTATGAGCAACTGGCACGTCAGTACAGCAAAAACGGCCTGGTTACCTGGGTGATATGGGATACCGATGATCAGTTGGTCAAGGATGCTCCCCATACAAGTCTGCCGTTACTGGCATACAACCAGAAACTGACCAGGGCATGGCAAATCAACCCATTGCCCGCCGTAATGCTGGTTAGCCCTGACGGAACACTGGATTACCTGTACGCAGGTAGCCTTTTCAGAAATATGGAATTCACTCGCCGCGCCCTGAGTCACTGGTTATCCGGGGACGGCGTAGTACATCAACGTTGATGAGGTGGTTATGAAGTTTTTAGTTGCAGGGATGCTATGGTTCTTCGGTATTTTCCAAGCCGTGGCAGCGACCCCAGAAGACATTCAGCTTGAAATCGATTCAGCCAAACGCTCGGTGATTGAGTTGAGCAGCGAGCTCTCGGCCATCGAAAAGCAACTGATCAGCCCGATTAGTACCAAGGCGTCACTGTATTTGGCACTCAGTAACGGTAAATTCTTTACCCCCATGTCAATCACAGTGTCTGGCAATGGTATTACTCCCGTTAACTATCTTTATACGGAAAAAGAAATCCAGGCCCTTCAGTTTGGTGCTGTCCAGCCGCTGGCCGACCTTGAAGTGGCACCCGGCAATCACCTGTTGAAAGTTGTCGTGCGTGGACGTGACGAAAACAAGCGTGTTCGTGATCTGGTCTATGAGGGGGTTTTCCGTAAAAATGGAGACCATCTCAAACTCTTGCTTTCTATTACGGACAACACCGCCCAACGCAGCGCAGTTGCTACTCTGAAGGCTTGGTAAGTCATGCAAAAGTCAGGATTACTCGCTCTGGCCGTAGCGGCTACCGCTTGGGTAAGCAGTACTACCTGTGCAGCGCAGCCTACGGCGTCAGATAACAGCATTGTATCTGCGCTAAGTGCCACAGCTCCGGTACTGAAAACCCCAATCGATGTGCTGAATCACGAGCTGGGCAAGCGTGTGTATTTCTTCCACTATCTGACCAGCAACCCTCTGGTTGCCATGTCAGACAGTGACGCAGAACCAACGCTCGCCGATATGGACATCATGTACACACTACCCGCCGGGTTGTCAGACTTGGGCATGGATTCCTACGCCAGTGCGTTGCTCCGTGATCCGTCACTCAGTCACTCTCCAGGAATGGGAAATACCTGGTTCATGCTGGCCCGTAACGCCTCCGACCGAAGTAACTGGCTGCAAGCTGGCCAACTGGTCAGTAAGGCGATGGCCGGCGACGCTTTGCTGAACCCGGCAGATGAAGCCGAAGCAGCCTTTATAGCCACCACCTCATACGCCAATCGAGATCAGACCCCGCAAGCTGAAGAGGCTTTTAGTCAGATTGATGAGGATAGCCACTGGTACCGGTTTGCCGGTTATAACCTGATGCTGACAAAAATGCGCCAGGGAATATCTGCTGACGACTTGCAGCAGTGGGTGTCCGATTTTCTGGTCAATGATCCGGAAAATGAACAGCAAACTGCGCTGAATGATCGCTTCCGTTTAACGGCGGGAAAATACGAGTTACGCAACAAACATTATGACGAAGCCATTGGTTATTTGCGTCAGGTATCCAAGGATGGCCCCTACACCTCCGATGCATTGCTGCAATATGGCTGGGCATTGTCAAAGCGCTGGCAATACGACCAGGCATTACAGCCATGGCGGGTATTGCAGGAGCACTTCCCCCTGCTGGACATTCATGCACTCGAATCATTGATGGCAACATCCTACCTTGCCGAACTAATGAATGGTGGGGTGCCCTCCCTGCCCGTCTACGAATACACAGAAAACCGTATGACGTTGGCACTTGAGCAGCTCAATAATCTCAACAATCCGGCAACCTTACTTCAGTGGGTAGCGCGCTGGGAAGCTCGCCAGTCGGCAACCTCTGACAATATACTCAGTGCTGACCCTCAGGGCGTCACCGAATCACCCACTAGCCGCAACCTTGAAGGATTGCTCAGTACCAGCGCCTTCATCCAGGAGCAGCAGCGTCTGCTGGACATTCGCAGCATGCTGGACTGGGTTCAACGGCAACAACAACAGCTGTCTCTTGCACAGGCTGAGAAGCTCGCCAATCTGGCGGCTTATGTTCAGGTCGCACAGTCCGGCAGACTGGAGCAGGTAGAAAGCAGCTCCAGGCAGCTGCAACAACAGATCGCACTGATCGACCAGCGCATTCAGGAACAGCGGCGCCAAGCGTTTGGTTTTGCCAATGAATCAGAGTTACAGCAGCTGAATAAGCTGGTCGCTATTGCCAAGGAATCCAGTGGCGAAACGCCCATGGAACAAGATATCCGTGAGCAGGCCGCGCTCCTGCAAGGCATTTCCCAGTGGCAGCTGAGCAAGTCTTTACCACAAAGGGCATGGACACTCAAAAAACAGCAACTTCTATTGCAGCAGCAATATCAGGATTTAAATACCCAGCTGACCAATGTCAATGGACTACGGGAACAGGTGGGTACCTTTCACGCCCACTCTGAAGCGCACCTGGCAACCATCGAAGCCGCCGCCAGCAAACTCAGCCAGCTGGAACAAACACTGACAGCACTCCACACCAAACAGCAGCAGCAAATTGTCACCGTTGCTCAGAGCCATATCGGCATGTTGAAAGACCGACTCAAGGATTACCTCGCGACCACTCGCCTGTCTATTGCCCGACTTTACGACAACGAGCTGCGTCGCAACACCAACAGCGGAGGCCTGGGTGAATATGAATGACCGGCGCTCACTGATATGGTCCTCTGTCGTGTCCTGTCTGCTTGTAACTGCTGGCTGCGCCCAGGTACAACCACACCAGGCTGGCACCATATCGGATCTCACATATTACGGACTGAAAGCGCCTTCCAATGAGCCACTGATTGTCACCAATGAAGACGTCGTGGCACGTTATCGGGCTTACATTGAAGTCGCAGATCACCACCAATACGCAATGCTGGCTTCCCGCCGTATTGCTGCGCTGCGCCTGAACGAGCAAGAAGCAGCTTGGACCGGCGACAGCTTTACTTCCGATGAAGAAGAAGCCGTTGATCCGGAGGTGCTTGCCGCCTCCATTCGTGATTTCGAATCATTACTGGCCGATCATCCAGACAACGCCAGCAATGATGAAATACTCTATCAGCTAGCCAAAGCTTACAACATCGCAGCTGAGCCGGAAGAAACCGCCAGGGTTCTTGAACAGCTGGTCGAACGCTACCCGGACTCCCTCTATTATCTTGATGCCGAATTCCGCCTTGGTGAACTGCGCTATGCCATGAGCGACTATGTCGCAGCAGAACAATCGTTCCAGCGCCTGGTAAAACATGGTCGTATTGGCAATAAATACTACAGCAATGCTGGCTACATGCTGGGCTGGTCGCTGTTTAAACAAAGCCGTTACGATGACAGCCTGCTGGCGTTTGCTCGGCTGATTGACGAAGACTACCCAACCCAGAGTGCGATTGATAACGCCAGTGGTGCCGACCTTGAAATCCTCAAGGACAGCGTTTACACCATGGCAGTCGCTTTCAGTTACCGTGGTGAATGGGAAGAGGTCGGCGAATTCTTTGATCACTACGGTCGTCGCCACTACGAATACCTGATTTATGATCGCCTGGCTGACTTCTACTACGAGCAAAAATACTACCAGAGTGGCGCGTCGACGCTGGCCGCCTATGTCGAGCGCTACCCCGATAGTGACCGGGCACCGGTTTATTACCAGCACATGGTTGACCAGTACGCTGCTGCAGGCTACCCCGTACTGCAACGTCAAAGCGAAGCAGACTATATAGACCGTTTCGGTATCGACAGTGAGTATTGGGCTAACCATGGTGAAGAAGTACACGCCACGATTCGCGAACCCCTCGCTGGCTATATTATGGATTTAGCCAAGTTTAATCACGGCTGGGCACAACAGACCAAAGACAGTGCGGAAAAAGCAGCACGTTATGCCGAAGCGGCGAAGTGGTACGACATTTATTTACGTAGTGTCCCGGATGCCGCCGATGCCGCCGAAGCGCATTTCTTGCTGGCAGAGATCGCCTACGAGCTCGGCAACTACAAGCAAGCCCGTGATCATTACGAAATCGTAGCCTATCAATACCCCGATCATCCGCGAGCCTCGGAGGCTGCCTATGCAACGGTATTGGCTTATAACAAATACAAACCAACCAACGAAGATGAAGCAGCAGAATGGCGTCAGCAAAGTGCTGAAAACTCCATGCGCTTTATCAATACCTTCCCCGAGCATGAAGAGCGTGGCAAGGTTCTGGTAAGTACTTCCGAGCTGTTCCTGGCTGACAAAAACTATGAAGAGGCACTGTCTGTTTCCCGCATGGCCTGGGGCATTCAGGATAATCTGTCAGACAAACATCGCTATGGTGCTGCACTGGTTCGAGGACACTCGGCATTTGAGCTGGGATATTACACCGAAGCAGAAGAAGCGTTTCAGCAAGCACTGAAGTACAACAAGATTGATGGCAAAACCCGCAAGGATATTCGCGAAAAACTCGCGGCGGCGATCTACAAACAAGGTGAGCAGGCCCGCGAAGCCGGTGATTACGAGTTGGCAGCCGCCAGCTGGAATCGCATTGGTGATGTCACTCCTGGCAGCGAAAACTCCATCATTGCCGAATACGATGCCGCCACCATGCTGTTTGAAATAGAGGACTATGCCGGGGCAGAGAAAGCGCTAAAAGCATTCCAGCGTAAATATCCCAACCATAAACTCAGTCAGGATATTCCCACCAAGCTGATTTTCACCTATGAAAAGCAGGAAAAATGGGCGACGGCAGCCAATGCTCTGGCGGATGTATGGCGTACATCCAAAGACAAGAAAGAACAACGCATCGCCTGTTTCCAATCCGGTGAATATTATGAAAAAGCCGGTGATATTGGCAGCGCCATCGTCATGTTCAAGCGCTATGCCAACAACTACTCGGAACCTTTCGATCCCGCCATCGAAGCCCACTACAAGCTGGAGCAACTGTATGGCATGGAAGGCAATGAAAAGGACGAAGACAAGCGTCGTTTCTGGCTTGATAAAATCATTACCCTGAATGCCAATGCCGGGAACAAGCAAACCGAACGCTCGAAGTACTTGGCTGCTGGTGCCTCCTACGAGTTGGCAGAGTTTTCACGACTGAAATACGAGAGTCTGCCGCTGACCTTGCCACTCAACAAGAGTATTCCGATCAAGAACAAGGCCATGCAAGAAGCTCAGGAGTTGTATACCCAATCCGTCGAGATGGGCGTGCTCGAATTTACCACCTCCTCGACCTATCGTATTGGTCAGCTCTATACCCAACTGAGCAAGGCGCTATTGGACTCAGAACGACCAAAAGGACTGGATGAGCTGGAACTCGAGGAATACCAATTCCTGCTTGAAGACCAGGCCTACCCGTTTGAGCAGGCCGCGATGGACGTGCAGATGAAAAACATCAATCGTACCTACGACGGCATTTACGATGAATGGATCAAAAAGAGCTTCGATGTCATGGCTGACCTGGCACCGACCCAATACCGTAAGGACGAAAAGGAATTGAGCTATGTTAGTGAGATTCGCTAGTTTTCTCTTGGTGATGGTGCTGGCAGGCTGTAGCTCGTTGATGAAGAGCGACGGCGAGGATAACGCCGACCAACCAGAAGAAACACAACAACAAGTAGCTGCAGAGACAGAAGCAGAAACCGGGCCGGATGACTCTGCTGATGCTGACCTTGATGCAGAAACCAAGGGGCTGTTCAAGCATGGCCTGATTTTGCTCAAATCAAAACGCTATGACCAGGCTTTGAAGCACTGGATCATCATGTCTGAGCGTTTTCCGGAATATCCGGGCGTCTGGGTCAATCTGGGTTTATCCCAATACCAGACCGGGGATTTTGAAGGCAGTAAATCCAGCATTGATCAGGCCTTGGTATTGAATAGCGAATTTTGTCCTGCGTTTCAGGCTATGGGGCCAGTAGCACGGGAACTTGGTGATTTTACCCTGGCAGAACAAAGCTATTCCAAAGCCATTCAGTGCTCAGTGCCCAACCCCGATCTGCACTATAACCTGGGCATATTGTACGATCTGTATATGAGGCAGTACGGGAAAGCATTGCTCCAGTACCGCACAGCACAGCAGCTGAACAAGAAAGAAGATCCACTACTGACAATCTGGATACAGGATCTCGACAAACGCATCAAAAACACCCAGGCACAAGAAGCTGCCGCTGCCGCCGAAGCAGCCAGCCAGCCTAGTGAAGCGCCAACCCAGCAGCCTGCGGCTGCTGCAGATTCGGAAGGAGACTCCTGATGAAAACATGGTTATTCGCACTGCTGGCCTTGCTTTCTCCGGTAACCGCTATTGCAGCAGATGTTATTCAACTGGAAGGGATCTCCATCCTTGGCAGTACGGAAGACGCCGGCATCATGACAATTACTTCATGGAAAAGCCCACCCGACGTGGAAATACCGTTCGAACCTATTAATGGCTATGAGGAAGAACGCTTCGAGCCGCTGCAACCGAAACAATTTCAGCTAGAAGTTGAATATGCCAAACGTTTCAGAGACGGTTTCGGAAATCAGGCAACGGAAAGGAAAGCGAATTAGTTCACACAAGGATCGCGTAGGCTGACAAATCAGTGAAATTAGCTGTATTTGCATGGCCGGTTGTCGATTAAATGCAATTTTCCTGCTGTTGAATACCAACAACAGCTTGAAAGCTAACAGTAAAATACTATCTACCACGTAATAAATCTGGGGGAAATTCTATGGATTCCATCGTACGTTTTTTTCAAGAAGGCGGCGTATTTATGTACCCGATTGCCATTATCATGGCTGTGGGTATTGCCATTGCGCTGGAGCGTTTGCTCTACCTGACCAAGGAAAAGTCGAGTAACCGCAAGGCTTTTGACGAAATCCTGCCAATGCTGGAAAGCCGTGATATGCGCGCAGCCCTGAACTATGCCAACGAATCCAGTACCAAACTGGGCGATATTTTCTCTGCCGCCATTGCCCGAATTCCAGGCAGCCAGCGTCGCGAAGAAATTGAATACGCTCTTGAAGAAGGTCTGATGGAAGCGGTACCCCAGCTTGAAAAACGCACCCAGTACGTCGCCACTTTGGCGAACATTGCCACCCTGATGGGGCTGCTTGGAACTATCATGGGTCTTATTGCTGCTTTTACCGCTGTTGCCAACGCCGCACCAGCAGAAAAAGCCACCCTGCTGTCGCAGAGTATTTCGGTTGCGATGAACACCACCGCATTTGGTTTGATGGCAGCGATTCCACTGTTGTTACTGCATACTTATCTGCAGACCAAAACCAATGAGATTGTCGACAGCATTGAAATGGCCGGAGTGAAGTTTTTGAACATCATTACCGAGCGCAAGCAAGGCCAATCCACTCCCGGCAACAAGTGAGATGTAATTTCCAATGAGACGCCAACGCAATCAAGAACAGGCGGAGCTCAACGTTACATCTTTTATGAACCTGATGATCGTACTGGTACCAGTACTGCTGATGAACATGGTGTTCTCACAGCTGTCCGTAATCGATCTCAAGTTGCCGGCGGGCGATCAGCCTAGTGTTGTAGACCCAAAAGATGTGACGCTCGAGGTCATCATCCGCTCAGACAGCATACAAGTTTCTCATAGCTATCTGTTGCAAACGGTGGTGCATGCGACGTTCCCGAAGGAAGGCGAAAGCTACGACTTCGAAGGACTGTCGACCATCCTGCAAGAGATCAAAAAAGATCCCGTATTTGCTGAGAAAACCGACATCAATCTGCTCCCAGAGCCAGGTATTGATTACCAGACCCTGGTATCAGTGATGGATACGGTTCGTATATACCCTGCCGTTGTTGTGACGTCAGTGGTTGATGCAGCCCTGTTTCCGGACATTTCCCTCGGAGCAGCACCTGATCTGGCGACCGCAACGGAGGTGACACCATGAAAAAAACGTCCCGCCGCGCCAAGCGCATGGCTCGCAGCCACAAGCGTAACAAAGGTGGCAGCACGCTGAACCTGACCGCATTGATGGATATTTTCACCATCCTGGTGTTTTTCCTTATGGTTAACCAGAACGATGTGAAAGTTGAAGACAGTGAACAAATCGAGTTACCCGCTTCGATTGCCGAAAACATGCCGGAAGAAAATCTGGTCGTGATGGTCAACAAGCAGGAAATTCTGGTTCAGGGTCGTGCCGTTATAGGCATACCGCAGGCTGAAGCGACAGAAGGCGAAACCATTGATGCACTTCTTACCGAACTGCAATACATGGCTGAGCGCTCACCACTGTCGCCAGAAATGCTGGAGTTGGGTCGTTTTATTACCATCGTCGGTGATAAAGACACCCCCTACCAGCTGCTGAAAAAAGTGATGAACACCTGTTCAAAAGCGACGTTCAGTAATATTTCACTGGCGGTTAACAAAGTCGATGAGGGAGGTACGCCATGAGCGAAGCACTCATAAATCGACATATCCCTGTCTTGCCCTGGGTTGATACAGGTGAAAAGCGTTACATCCCCATCCTGATTGGAGCCCTGTTGCTAACCGCAATCCTCGGAGTTTTGATCCCGATGATGGATGTACCCGAGCCGGATCGGAGTGAGTTGGAAAAAATTCCGCCCACCCTGGCCAAGCTGCTGGAACAGAAAAAACCGGTTCCGCCACCTCCGCCACCT
>CAJXTI010000025.1 GCA_913061185.1 uncultured Oceanobacter sp. | reverse complement strand
CGGTCTGTGCCGCCACAAAGGTGTAGGGGTGGTTGAAGGATTCCTTCTCCACGTATTCATGCAGCCGCAGCGTCATGCGGAAGCCGTCCACCATCTCCGGTAGCTGGGGCCTGAAGGTGGTCTTGCAGGCCCGGCAGGTGTACCGGCGGCGGACCACCCAGAGGGTGACCCGCTTGCCGTGGATGGGCAGATCACGATAGGGAACATCACGCTTGCCGAACCGCACGAATTCACCCTGCACGCCGCATTCCTCGCAGGCGATGGGATTGGGCGCATCCACCTGGAAGTGCATTTCGTCGTCGGTGGATTTGAAGCCCAGTACCTGATACTCAGGCAGGTGCAGGATGTTGTCGGGCATCTCGGTCATGAGTTTGTTGGTTCAATCAGCTGAAATTACTGCATTGTCCATTTCTGCAAGTGCTTGTACAATAATTAGCCTATTCCTTCCAATATGAGGTGTTTGTCCAATGCGCCATTGATGCCGCCGTTGTTATGACGGCCAGTCTCCACCAGCCCCCAGTAGCAGGGGGAGTTCTTGGCATCTTTGGAATAGAGCATGACGAATACCCATCTCGTACTGAAAAACGTGTCCCACGTTCTGCCAGACGGCAGAACTCTTTTCTCCGACCTTCGCGAGCAGTTCGATATGCGCTCAACAGGACTGGTCGGACGCAATGGTGTCGGTAAAACTTTGCTAGCACGCATCTTGTCTGGGTTGTTACAACCAACCACCGGCCACTGCCAGTGCTCCGGCAGCGTGCATTACCTCGCCCAGCAAGTGGTGCACCCTGATGGTTCTACAGTGGCCGACTTGGCGGGGGTAAAGCACACGCTGGATGCGCTAGCACGTATTGAGTCAGGCAGTACAGCACCGGAGGATTTCGATGCCGTAGGAGATCACTGGGACATACACCAGCGACTCCGCTATGAACTTGAGCGCAATAACTTGAGCCACCTTGAAACAGATACGCCTGCCAGCATCCTGAGCGGCGGTGAGGCGATGCGAATTTCCTTGATTGGTGCCATGCTCTCGGATGCAGACTTCTTGATTCTCGATGAGCCGAGCAATCATCTCGATCGACCGAACCGACAGGCGCTGATCGAACAACTACAACGCTGGCCGCGTGGGCTGATCGTGGTCAGCCATGACAGGCAGTTGCTGGAGTCCATGGAGCGCATCGTGGAATTGTCTTCCCTGGGGCTGCAAAGCTACGGAGGCAACTACTCATTTTATGCCGAGGCTAAGGCACATGAACGACAGAACGCCCTACAAAGCCTGAGTGAGCGCAAGCTTGAACGCCAACGGCAGGAACAGGCGATGCGGAAGCAGCGTGTACGGCAGGAACAACGGCAAGCGCGCGGTAACCGGCGAGGCAAAGAGGCCAATCAAGCCAAGATCTTGCTGGATCGTCAGAAAGAGCGCAGCGAGACATCGTCAGGCGCGCTGCGCCAGAAACAGGCCTCCAGCCGGGCACAACTCAACCAACGCGTGCGTGAAGCCGCACAACAAGTTGAAGATGAGTCGCAAATAACCCTGCATGAAATACCAATTACGCAGGCCGCAAAGCGTCGCGTGGCCGAATTGAATGACGTGGAGCTGCCGTACGTATCGGGAGCAACCCGAACCATAAGCCTGATCCTGGGTGGACAACAGCGTATAGGTGTAGTCGGCCCGAACGGTTGTGGTAAATCCACATTGCTTCGAGTGTTTGCAGGACAAGTTTCGCCTTTGGCTGGGGTATCCAAGGTGACGCCGGAGAGAGCATATCTCGATCAGCGATTAGAAAATTTGGATCCAGAGAATACGGTACTAGAACAGTTACAATTGGCCAATCGCACAGCTACTGAAGGGGACCTGCGCATGCGCTTGGCTCAACTAGGACTTGACGCGCAGAAGATAGCGACACCCAGCGGGTCGTTGAGCGGCGGTGAGCGTCTAAAGGGAGCTCTCGCTTGCATACTCTACGCCGATTCACCACCGCAACTCTTGTTACTTGATGAACCGAACAATCACCTTGATTTGCCCTCAGTACAGGCATTGGAAATCATGTTGCGTAGTTACCAAGGCACGTTGATCGTAGTGTCGCATGATGACTCATTTCTGGAAAACCTCGGACTAACAGAACGCTTGCTTGCTACTGAACAAGGCTGGAGTTTGGAGCCACTTTGACGGAAATGTCGTGTGTCTCACGATAAACCATATTTTCCGTTGCTCACCTGAGCTCTACTTTTGAACGCTAACGCACGTATCAACCAGTTAATCCGGATACCCTTTTCTTTTTGCCCGCAATGATTGCGGGCTTTTTTGTGGGCTATTACAACCAACAGCGGCCACATACGGCTAATGGTGGTATCAGCCCTCTCGCAGCAGAAGAAAAACTTAACACCGTGTCCGGAATCAGTTGACCACTACACCTCGCAGACTATGATGTAATACATTGTAGTTTCAGGTTCGAGGGTATAGCTATGAGTGTCACCACCGTTCGTCTCCAAGCCGAAGTTGAACAGCACCTGGAAGCAATCGCAAGCAGGCTGCAGCGGAGCAAAGGTTGGGTAATCAACCAGGCACTGTCGGAATACATAGAAAAGCAGCAGCTTGAGCAGGAGCGTTGGAAACAAACGTTAGAGGCAATGGAGTCTGCCGCCCAAGGCAAGGTTGTTGATGCCAGTGAGGTTCATAGCTGGCTTAATAGTTGGGGAGCCGAGAACGAGCAGGATGCACCGAGGTCAGGTAAGTGAAACTGGTTTACACGGATGAAGCCATCGAAGATTTGAAACGTTTGAGGGAGTTCATTGAAGTCCACAATCCATCGGCGGCAGCCAAGATTGCCGCCGAACTGGTTGGCAAAATCGGACTGCTCCCAGACTTCCCCAAAATGGGCACACCCGTTGAAATGGCACCGGTGCCAGACTCCGTTCGAGATATGTTTTTCGGCAAATACGTCGTTCGATACTCACTTCATGCCAGTGCCATCATCATTCTCCGGGTATGGCATGGCCTTGCAGGTGAACGATAGTAATTTAACCAGACGCGGCACTCGGATGCCTTTGTCTCCGCTTCGCTACGTCAAAGGCACCGTTGTGCTCAGCGTTATATTTCCTTGACCGCACCTGTTAACTGGTGCTATTGGTGATAGCTGTTCCACTTTGAAGTATGCATCATGCAAGTAAAGTTTTCAGAAGACGTTGTCCCTCTCTCAGACCTAAAGATTAACCCTGGAAAGGTGGTTAGCCGAGCTCAGAGTACACACCGTCCAATCTTGCTTACGAGCCGAGGTCGTGGAGTAGCTGTTGTTCAAGGGCTTGAGGAGTTTGAGAAAACTGCTGAGGAACTCCGATTCGTTAAAGCTGTGGCACAGGGTCTCATGGATGTTCGCGAGGGCAATACTGTTTCTCTAACTGATGCGAAGAAAACCCTGGGCATTAACTAAATGGAACTGCGCGTCTCACAGTCCGCTCTTGAGGATTTGCAAGCTATTCAAGAACACTACATCGAAGAGAGCGTGCCGCATAGCGGTGATGAGTATGTGACCGCCATTCTGGAGCAAGCTGAAATGCTTGTGCGCCACCCTGATACTGGCCGGATTGTCCCCGAGCTTGGTTTGAACCATATCCGAGAGCTAATCCATTCGCCATTTCGAGTTGTCTACCTGAGACAAGAAACCGACGTTGTGCTCATTCGAGTTTGGAGAAGTGAGAGACAACTTGAGCTACCAGAGAGCTGATATAACAAGCGGCTGTTGTCGGACGCGCCTACGCTGCGCTCTGTAGTGGTCAACTGATTCCGGACACTTCATAAAGTGACTCTCACCGCCACAGCTTACCTCCAGTCCGCTGCTGATTGAATCGCGCTGGATTCGCTCTTAACCTTCCGTTCCCTTAACCCTACCTTAACCTTGGCTGCTCTAGCATGGCCGACCAGATTCCTGCGGAGTATCTTTTATGCCTTTTCCGGCATTCCCGTTGCCCCTGATTCCACGAACAGCCCGGCTGCTACCTGTCATGTTACTGGCGGGGTGTGCCAGTTTGTCTGGCGAGCAGCAAGCGGTACAGCAAACCTTGATGGATGAACAGGCCAGCGTTCAGCAGTGGCAAGCCACTCCCGTGACTTCTGTGGCAGGGGAGGAAGCGGTCGAGTCCAACAGTCTGCTATCGCTACTGCCGGACGAGCAGTTAACCCAACTGGTCAAACAAAGCCTGGCCGCCAATCCCGGTTTGCAGCAAACCTGGCTGACGCTGCAGATTTTGCGTAGTGAACAGCGCGGTGTGGAAGCTGGCCAGTTGCCGCAGGCGGATCTGGGCTTTGCCGCCAGTCGTGGTGAAAACACGGGCAACAGCTTCAGCACCGAGTTGTCGGTCAGCTGGGAGCTGGATTTATGGGCCAAGCTGGCCGACAGCAGTTCGGCGGCGGCGGCGGATGTGGCCGAACAACTGGCGCTGTATCAGTCGGCGCGTGACAGTCAGGTAGCGGCGGTGATGTCGGCCTGGCTGCAGTTGATCCAGTTGCACAATGCCATCGAATGGCAGGCTCTGCGTCTTGCCGCACTGGGCAAAAATGAACAGGCAATTCTGCAGCGTTATCGTCGCGGTGTCGGCGATCTGGATGATCTGGACAGCGCTCGTTCGGCATTGGCCAGTGCTGAGTCCTCCCAGGCCGATAACCGGTATCAGCTGGCTGCAGCAAAACGCAGTTTACGTACTTTACTGGGTCAAGTGACAGATACGGCTGCAGAATCGGCAGGTTCGGCAGGTGTTGCTATTCCGGATGATTATCCTGCGGTATTGATGCCGCTGGTGGATTTGCCGGAACAGACGCTGGCGCGCCGTCCTGATTTGCAAGCCGCCTGGCAGGCGCTGGAAGCCGCTGATTTACGCACCCGCGTCGCCTACAAGGACATGTTGCCATCACTGAGTATTTCGGCGGCGTTGTCCGACAGTGGCCGTTCCCCTGCAGCATCCTTGTTGACGGATCCGGTCTGGAGTTTGTTGGGACAGCTGACGGCACCGCTGTTTCGGGGCGGTGAGTTAAAAGCAGCGGCCCGTACCGCCGAATTAACCGCTGCCCAGTCCGCCCAGGCCTATCGGGAAACGCTGCTGACCGCCGTGACGGAAGTGGAAAATGCACTGGATCAAGAGGTGGCACTGGAGCGCCAGCAAGCCGCCATTCAGCGGGCCTTGCTGAGCGCTCGTGCCAATGAAGAACGTTACCTGCGCCGTTATCGTTCCGGGCTGGTCGATCTGCTCGATTTGCTGACGGTACAGCAATCCCGCTATGACCTGGAGGGCACGCTGAACACCCTCACGTATCAGCGCCTGAGTAACCGCATTACGCTGGGTCTGGCACTTGGCTTACCGGGTACTGCCAGCCTGAAAAACACCACTGGATCCTCATCTGAATTATCTACGGAGACTCGCTGATATGAGCGCTAACTTGACTCACACTGGCTGGCGCAAACTGATCTGGTTCGCTGTGGCCGTCGCCTTTGTTGGCGCCGTCGTGGCCTGGAATAGCTACAAAATGAATCAGCAGGACAACCGTCCCATGCCCGGACAGGGAGACGACAAGAGTGCCGCTCAAGGCGCTGAACCAGGCGCTGAAACAGCGGCTGCACCTGAGATCGCACCACCGTCCGCTGAGACCTCAACCGTCGCCGCTGCCAGCGTTCGAGTGGTAGAAGTGTCGGCAGGCCAGTATCAAGCCGAGTTATCTGGCTATGGCTCTGCCGAGGCGCATTTTGAATTAAGCCTTACCGCCAAGGTGGCCGGTGATATCGAACAGACCGCTGCTGTTTTTGACAGTGGCCGCCGTGTGCCAAAAGGGACGGTGCTGGCGACGCTGGAAGACAGCAGTTACAAGGCCGAAGTGGCGGTTGCTGAGCAAGCCGTGGCTGATGCCAGTCTGGCGTTACTGGAAGAACAGCGCGAAGTGGATCAGGCACGGGAAGAATGGCAAGCCGCTGGCCTGGCGGGGGAGCCGGATTCGCCACTGTTGCTGCGCGAACCACAATTGGCGGCGGCGGAAGCGGCGTTGAACAATGCTCAAGCGGCCTTGATTTCTGCTCGCAAGCGGCTGTCCTGGACGCGTATTAGCACGCCGTTTGATGCCCTGATTATCGAACGCCTGGTCAGTCCGGGTGGCTATATCAGTGCGGGTGGCGCGGTGGCAACACTGTACAGCACCGATCGGGTAGAAATTGCCGTTGCCCTGTCCGAGCGGGAATGGGAAATGTTACCCGGTGTTGATGAGTTACTGAGCGGAGACTGGCCGGTGACACTGACGTCGGTGGAATCTTCCGGCCAATGGCAGGGCGTGGTGATTCGGGCGCAACAGCATCTGGATGAGGCAACACGGCAGCGAGCACTGATTGTGGCGGTTGCAAAACCGCTGGAACAAACGCCGATGTTACAGCCCGGCATGTTTGTCAAAGTCGCGCTGTCGGGCAAGGCGGTGGATCAGCTGTGGAAATTACCCGCTTCAGCACTGAGCCAGCGTGGCGAAATCTGGTTGGTCAACGGCAGTCATCAGCTGGAAAAATACGTCGCCAATACCCTGTTCAGCGATGCCCATTCCATCTACGTACAGGTGCCCGACGGCTTGTCTGGGCTGCGTCAGGTGGTGGTGCAACCGCTGTCGAGCTACGCTGAAAAGAGTCAGGTGGTGCCGGTGGTGGTGAAAACAGGAGAATCTGGCCTGCAAGCGGACAAGCCAAAACAGGGTGGGGTGTCGTCGTATGAGTAACCTCAGCAAACCATCCTCGGGTGGTCTGATCGGCTGGTTTGCCTGCAACCCGGTGGCGGCCAATTTGCTGATGGGGTTGGTGATTGTATTGGGCTTGCTGCAGGCGACCCAGCTGCGCAAGGAAGCCTTTCCGAGCATGGAGCCAGATGAGGTAACGGTGTCGGTCAGTTACAGCAGTGGTTCGGCGGTGCAGTCCGAAGAAGGTCTGGCGATCAAGATTGAGGAAGCGCTGGAAGGGGTGATGGGGATTGAGTCGATTACTTCCAGTTCGACCGGCAGCGGTGCCACCGTCACGATAGAGCGCAAATCGGACTACGATCTGGATACCTTGCTGCGCGATGTCCGTGCCGAAGTGGATGGTATTTCAACCTTTCCGGTGGATGCCAAGAATCCGGTGATTGCCAAGGCCCAGCGGGAAGAGCACTCGTTGTGGATTCAGCTCTATGGCGATGTGGATCGCCATACCTTGCAACTGCTGGGCAAGGAACTGAAATCCGATTTATTGGCACGTTCCGAGATCAGCCGAGTGTCGGAATCGGGCTGGCGTGATCCGCAGATGGTGGTCGAAATTGATGAGGGCCGCTTGCAGGCTTATGGCTTGAGTCTGTCGGACGTTGAGGATGCGGTGAATTCTGGCTCGTCGACCAGTATGACGGCGGTATTGAAGAGCGAGCAACTGTACTTACAGTTGCAGGCATCGGAGCAGGCTTACGATGTCACCGCCTTTGAACAATTACCACTGATCAGTCTGGCCAGTGGTCGTCAGCTGCTGCTCGGTGACGTGGCCAGCGTGCGTGATACCTACGACGAAGACTCGGTGGTACTGTCCCGTTTCCAGGGTCAGAACAGTATTGCCCTGCAAGTCATTACGACTGGTCAGGATGATATCAGCGATTCCGTCGTGGCGGCACGTGCAGTGGTAGCGCAGTGGCAGGAAACCGGCCGCATTCCACCCTCGGTGGCGCTGGATACCTGGTACGACCGCAGTGAATCGATCAATAGTCGTCTGTCGCTGCTGGTCAGAAATGCGATTACCGGTGTGCTGATGGTGTTCCTGTTGCTGGCGTTGTTTCTGAACGTGACGGTCGCCTTTTGGGTGGCGATGGGATTGCCGTTTATCTTTTTTGGCACGCTGTATTTTATGGGCGACAGCTGGGCGGGATTATCGCTCAACGCCTTCACCACTTTCGGTTTTATTATGGCGCTCGGTATTGTGGTGGATGATGCCGTAGTGGTGGGCGAAAGTGTCTACACCGAACGAAGTCGGCACGGTGATGCGTTAAAAAACACCATTAGCGGTACCTTGCGCGTTGCCGTTCCCACCCTGTTCGGGGTGTTTACCACGGTGGCGGCGTTTTATTCGCTGTCGCATATCGAGGGGCGTCTGGGCCAGGTCTATAGCCAGTTTGCCAGCGTAGTCACTATTTGCCTGTTGCTGTCACTGGTGGAGTCGAAGCTGATTCTGCCAGCCCACCTGGCGCATCTGAATACCCGCAAGCGACTGCGTCGTAACCTGCTGTCCAAGAGGTGGGGGAAAATACAACACGGCTGTGATGTGGGCTTGCAATGGTTCAGCGAACGGGTATATCGCCAGCTGATTGATGCCGCACTGGCGCAACGTTATGCGGTGATTGTGGCGTTTGCCGGTGTGTTTGTACTGGTGCTGGGGATGCCATTTACCGGGGCAGTACGGGTCAGCTTTTTCCCGGATGTGGAAGGCGATACGGTTCGTGCTTCACTGACCATGCAACAGGACGCCAGCTATGGCTTGACCCACAGCCATTTATTGACTCTGGAGCAACAGGCCTATGAGGTCGATCAAGCGCTGGGAGGTCATGGAATTGCCCATATCCAGGTACTGTCCCAGGCCGATCAGTCTGGCTCGCTGACCATTGAGCTGGCTGAAAACGCCCCTTACCGGATTGGTGAATTCACCCGGCAGTGGAAGGCGCTGGCCGGTACGCCGGAAGGGGTAAGAACGCTGCGTATCCAGAGCCGTCATGAATCTATTTCGGCCTTGCGGGTTGAATTGCGCGCCAGTGCCGATGATGTTCTGGAAGGAGCTGGCGAGGCCTTTCGTGAGCGGTTAATGGCCATTCCCGGTGTCAGCGGCGTGGAAGATAATCTGGATCCGACCCAGCCCCAGGTCAGTTTGCGGCTGAATGCCCAGGGTGAGGCACTGGGGCTGACCACCGCCATGCTGGCGCAGCAAGTATTACAGGCCTTCAGTGGCCAGGTGGTACAGCGCTATCAGCGTGGCAGTGATGAAATGGAAGTGAAGGTTCGTTATCCCGTGTCGGATCGTCAGAATCCGGCGGATGTTCTGAGTGCGCGGGTGCGGACTGCCGATGGCACCGTGGTGCCACTGTCTGCGGTGGCAACCATCAGCTATGGTTATTCTCGTGACACGATCACCCGGATTGACGGTAAGCGTGCGGTTTACTTGACCGCTGATGTCGACAAGAGCGTATTGTCATCGACCGAGCTGGTCAGCTTGCTCAAGCGCGATGTCGCGCCGCAGCTGCAAAAACAGTATCCGGGGCTGGATGTGCATTTTGCCGGTGAGGCAGAAGAGCAGGCCACTACCCAGTCGAGCATGACTTCGCTGTTTATTGTTGCCATGCTGGTGATCTACATCCTGCTGGCGGTGCCGCTGCAGTCCTATGTGCAGCCGGTGATTATCATGACGGCGATTCCGTTCGGGGTGATGGGGGCAATTCTGGGGCACTGGGTAACCGGGCTATCGCTGACCATTCAGTCGTTTTTTGGCATCATCGCGTTGAGCGGGGTGGTGGTGAATGACAGTCTGTTGCTGGTGTCCCGTTTTAACGAACTCAAACCGGATGCCGCTCACTACAATAGCGCCATCAGTCTGGCCTGTCGGGATCGTTTACGGGCGGTATTGTTAACCTCGGTGACGACCTTTGCCGGTCTGGCGCCGCTGTTGGGAGAAACCGATATGCAAGCCCAGTTCCTGATTCCGGCCGCTGTTTCCCTGGGATACGGCATTCTGTTTGCAACAGTGATTACCCTGATCCTGATTCCGGCCTTGCTGGCGGTGCAGCACGATGCGATTGATCTGCTGGCGGCACTCAAGCAGCGTTTTGGTGGCCGTGCTGATTCGCCAGACGAGACTGACCCCGCAGGAGACAAGCCGTGCTGAGTGTCTTGCTGGTGGAGGATGATCTCGATCTTGCCGCGACACTGGTCGACTATCTGCTGCTGGAAGATATTCAGTGCGATCACGCCAGTAATGGCGTGGCCGGGCTGACGCTGATGGCACAAAATCACTATTCTGTATTGTTACTGGATCTGAACCTGCCCCGGCTGGATGGCCTCAGTGTCTGCCAGCGATTGCGGCAGCTGGGCAACGATACGCCGATCCTGATGTTGACTGCCCGTGATCAGCTTACCGATAAACGGGATGGTTTTCAGGCCGGTACCGATGATTATCTGGTCAAACCATTTGAAATGAGCGAGCTGGTGATGCGGGTGCAGGCCTTGGCCCGACGGCGCAGTGGTCAGGTCACGCGTCTGGAGTGCGCTGATCTGGTGATGGATCTTGGTCGTCGCTCGGTGACTCGCAGTGGCCGCGAGATTCGACTGTCGCCCACCGGCTGGATCTTGCTGGAAACCCTGTTACGGGCATCTCCTACCGTTGTCACCCGACGTCAGCTGGCACAAGCAGTGTGGGGCGACGAAACCCCTGACAGCAACAGTCTCAAGGTGCACCTGTTTAATTTGCGCAAGGCCGTTGACGGTAGCGTGGGAGTGCCGCTGATGTATACCCTGGCAGGGCAGGGCATCGCTTTGCGCGTGCCCAATGCGAACGACGGGCAGCAGAGCTGATGCGTATCAGTCTGAAATGGTTGCTGGTGGCGGCATTTATATTGCTTGGTCTGTTGTTGGCCGTGGGCTATTCCATGCTCAGCGTCCAGTACATGATTCGTGGTATGGATGTGGTGTTGATACGGGATATGGAGCACACCCTGCAGCAGCTGTCGTCTGCAAAGCAGCCTCCTGCCGCTGGCCAGTACAATGAGTTTTATGTTGCCCCGGACTGGCAGCAGCTCCCGCCAGCAACACAGCAGATATTCCAGCACATTCCTGAGCAAGCGGGGGTGTTGTATAAGCGTCACAATACCCGCTTGGGTACGGAGCCTCACCAGATCCATTTTCTGATGCGCTACTCGCTGATACGGGATGGCCAACAGCAAGACTGGTATATCAGCCGGACACTGGAGCGTTCAACCAGCTCATCGCTGGTCAGTACCCAGATCGACAGCAGTCGCCAGCGACTGCAGTTGATTCTGGCGGCGACCATGGCGCTGATTATCGGTATTGCGGTGTTGCTGTACCGGTTTTTGTCCCGCCCTGCAGGGCGCTTGCTGGACTGGACCCGCGCACTGGATGCCGACCGGTTACAGCAACCGGTGCCGGATTTTGGTTATTCGGAACTGAACGAGCTGGCCGGACTGATGCACGGTAGCCTGACTCGTGTGCAGCAGACGCTGAATCGCGAGCAGGCGTTTTTACGTCACGCCAGTCATGAGTTGCGCACTCCGATTGCGGTGGTGCGTACCAATACCGAGTTGCTCCGGCGTCTGACCGAACGTCATACCCCGCTCGACGATGGACGGGTGTTGGCGACCGTAGAACGACTGGAACGCGCCGGAGTGACCATGGCCCAATTGACCGAAACCCTGCTTTGGCTCAGTCGCGATGATATGGGCAGTCTGCCAACCCGGCAGGTCGCACCTGGCGTATTACTCCGCCAGCTGGTCGACGAGCTGACATTTTTGTTAAACAACAAGGCCATCGAGCTGGTGGTTACAACCGACAATGACTGGCAGGCCTGCCTGCCAGAAACACCATTACGGATTGTGCTGGGCAATATCTTGCGTAATGCCTTTCAGCATACCTGGGAAGGCCGTGTCGAGATTAACCAGCAGGGCAGCCGGATTGTGGTGAACAACTACGATAAACAGGCCGCTGATGATTTTCGCCAGGCAGGCGGTGACAATCATCCCGATGATGGCAGGTACCAGGATCAGGGGTTTGGTCTCGGGTTGCAGCTCACCCGGCAACTGACGGCGCGGTTGAACTGGCACTACCAGAACGTTGCGGAGCCGGATGGCCACCGCGTGACACTCGATATCGCCCTCGCTAATACCTGTGCTGCCGATGGTCAGCGACCATGTGCCTGAGTGGCTAATTTGCTGCCGGGCCACCACCTGAGCAGGTTCTCTGGCATAATCAGCCGATCATGTTAAAGGTTGGCACTTATGTCTTATCAACCCGATGCCATACTGATCAAGCGTGCAGCTATGGCATCCATTGCAACAGCAGTGGTTTTGCTGGTGGCCAAACTCGGCGCCTGGAGTGTGAGCGACTCGACCAGTGTGCTGTCGTCGTTGCTTGATTCGCTGATGGATATTGCCGCGTCCGTGGTGAACTATTTTGCTGTGCGTTACGCGCTGATGCCTGCGGATGATGATCATCCATTTGGGCACAGCAAGGCTGAGGGACTGGCAGCTCTGGTGCAGTCCGCGTTTATTCTGGGTTCGGTCGTGGCCTTGTTGCTGCACGTCACCGATCGGCTGGTGGATCCTCAACCGCTCAAGGCGGTGGGTGAAAGTATCGGCGTTATGCTGTTTTCCACCGCCCTCACTACCGCGCTGGTGCTCTATCAGCGCTGGGTCGTACGCAAGACCGGCTCCCTCGCAGTCAAGGCAGATTCAGCCCACTATTATGGCGATATTCTCACCAGTCTGGCGGTGGTGGTTGCTCTGGTTGCTGCCTGGTTCGGACAATATTGGCTGGATCCTGTGATTGCACTGGTGATTGCACTGGTGCTGGTGCGCAGCGTTTACGACATTATCCAGGAAGCGCTGGTGGTGCTGATGGATCAGTCTATGCCCGAGACAGAAGAAGTGGAATTACAACAGCTGATTCGAGCTATTGACGGTGTGCGTGGTTTGCATGACCTGAAAACCCGTCAGGCCGGAGCGGTACAATTTATCCAGCTGCATCTGGATATGGATGGCGACCAGACCCTGAGCCGTGCCCATGCGATTGGCGATCAGGTTGAAGCCGCGATTCTGGCGCGCTTCCCCCGTGCCGAGGTACTGATTCATCATGATCCGGTTTAGCAGGCTGTCAGGGCTTGTGTAAACTCTGGCTATGTCCAGGAATGACAGGGAGTGACCGCATGCACGGACGCTGGGCAATCATCCTCGGGATCAGCCTGTTAACCGCAGCACCGGTTAAGGCATTGACATCGGAACCCTATCTCCGCGCTGGCCAGGAAACCTTGTCTGCGGAGGCCAATGAAGCCTCAGCCAGCGAACCCTATACCGCAGAAACGAAGGTGACGGACGATATGGTGAACCGCTCCCGAGAGTGGCTGGCCAGTTATCTGGATAACCTGTCGGGTGGCCTCGACAGCTTTTTTGTCGATACCTTTTTTAGTGAAAACATTCTCGAAGATGACGTCAAGGGCAGCCGTGCCAAGCTGTCGTTTTATACCCGGCGCGAGCTGGGCGATCCAGTGGATTATAAATTCGGAATCAGCGTGAATCTGGAGTTACCGAATATCAGCGAGCGGTTGAACTTGCTGTTGCAATCGGAAGACGAGGAAGCGCGTGAAGCCGACCCGCTGGAAAGTATTGAAAACAACCATTACTCCGCCGCGTTGCGGTTTATTCTGCAAGAGAGTGAACGCTGGAAGGCCGACATTGATACCGGTGTTCGCTGGGGGTTACCCCCCGATCCGTTTACTCGTCTCCGGGCCAGGCGCTACGGCTATTTTGCCGAATGGGAAGTAAAAGCAACCCAGACCCTGTCTTACTACGCTACCAAGGGCTGGGGAGAAGACACCAGTCTGCAAATGAACTACCCCCTCAATATCGAGAAGCTGTTCCGGATCAACGCCAAAGCCGCTTATTTGCTTAACGACGATTATTTTAAGCTGTCCTACAGTGGCGGCTTGTACCACGAGCTCAGCCGTCGAGCCGCGTTGGGTTATGTCGCCGGTGCCAGTGGTGATACCGAGGGATATCCCAGTTTTTACAACTACAGTGTCAGCGTGCGTTATCGTCGCCAGATCTACAAGGATTGGGTGTTTGCTGAGTTTGCCCCGGAGCTGGTGTGGGAGCGGGACAAGGATTATGAAACCACCCCCGTAATCATGTTTCGTATCGAAAGCGTGATTTCAAAATAACGGCGCGGGATTGGCCAGGCAGCGAAAGGTCAGGTTGATTCTGGCCGCCTCAATACCTGCCCGACGCGGCAGGGCGTGCTGCCAGCAAGTTTGCATACCGGCGTTCATCACCAGTACCGAGCCATGAGCCAGCGGCAGTTTGCCATACATCCTGGATTGTCCTTTACGCCGCAGGGCGAAATCCCGTTCGGCCCCGAGACTGACCGACACGACTACCGGCGCTGGGCCGAGTTCCGGTTCATCATCGCTGTGCCAGCCCATTGTATCCTGACCATTACGGTAGAGATTGCATAACACCGAATTATTAGCCAGACCCAATGCCTGGTTCAGCTCGTGGTTGAGTGTTTTTAACCGTGGATGCCAGGCCAACGGTTGCAGGGTTTTGCCTGAGTAGGTGTAGTTCAGTCCGGTGTCGCCAAGCCAGCATTGCCGTCGGGGAATCGTGTGTTCCTTGCCATAAACCCGGATTGAGTCAGAGTGCCAGGGCAGTTCGGAGAGCAGGATTTGCAGCAACGTGTCGGGATGGGCTAATGCGGCGGAATAATAGTGAAGATAGCCATCCAGTAATGGTTCAGGATCTGACAGGTGGAGTTTGAGCATTTCAGGTGCCGCTAACGTGAAAAAGTCGGGTTGAGCATGTATGTCAGCTCGCGCTTTTTCTGGAAGCTGACGCAGCCGTTCAGCAGCCCCGCCATAAGATCTACAGCGGGGCCGGGTGTTATTACTTGTCAAAAAAGCCGTCAAACAAGGGTGACGTCAGGTAACGCTCACCGGAGTCCGGCAGGATCACCACGATTTTCTTGTCTTTGAAGGCATCTTCGGCTGCCAGGCGCAAGGCGGCTACCATGGCAGCACCACAAGAGATACCGGCCAGGATACCTTCTTCCGACATCAGTCGATGTGCCATGGCCATGGCGTCTTCGTTGTTAACCTGTTCAACCCGGTCAAGAATATCCAGATCCAGGTTGCCTGGAATAAAGTTGGCACCGATACCCTGGATCTTGTGTGGCGCTGGGGTCAGGTCTTCGCCTTGCAGTTTCTGGGTAATAATGGGTGAGGCTGCTGGTTCCACTGCCACAGACGTAATGGCTTTTTGCGTTTTGAGGTAGCGGGAAATGCCGGAAATTGTACCGCCGGTACCCACTCCGGCAACCACAACATCGACTTCACCGTCGGTATCGCGCCAGATTTCCGGGCCAGTGGTCTGTTCATGAATCGCCGGGTTGGCCGGGTTGTTGAACTGTTGCAGCATGATGCGGGTTGCCGGTGCTTCCGCGAGCAGTTCTTCAGCCTTGTCGACCGCGCCTTTCATGCCTTTTGGGCCTTCGGTCAGTACCAGGTTGGCACCCAGTGCCATCATCACTTTGCGACGTTCCATGCTCATGGTTTCTGGCATGGTCAGGGTGACCTTGTAGCCACGTGCTGCACCAACAAAGGCAAGGGCAATACCGGTATTGCCACTGGTCGGTTCGACGATTTCCATGCCCGGCTTCAGCAGGCCATCTTTTTCGGCTTGCCAGATCATATTGGCGCCAATCCGGCATTTGACCGACTGGGCCGGGTTGCGGCTTTCCAGTTTGGCGTAAACGTGTGGGTGATCGGTCAGGGTACGGATACGTACCAGTGGGGTGTTGCCAATCGACTGGCTGACATCTTCAAAAACATTCATCGAATAAGCTCCTTGGTAGTTTTGTAGCGGCAATTCTGTCGCCGTGTAGTATCAGAGTCTGTCCATCGTGACGGCCTTGGCGGTCATTCTGCCTGGCTGGTTGACGCGCTTCGAGACAGTCGCTCCAGCGTATCATCCTTATCCAGCCACAATTCATGTACCCATTGTTGAAACCGGTTGCGGAAGTCTATGTCGTTCTGATAATCGCCCTGAGACAGTTCTGCCGGGATGTCTTTTTGTTGAATCAGTACCTGACAGCGACGCATCTTGCCGCTCAGGAACGACCAGAACGTGGGTACGCCATCCGGGTAGTGAATGGTGACATCGACCAGTGAGTGGAAGTTGTCTCCCATCACACTCATAGCAAACGCCATGCCGCCTGCTCTGGGTTGCAGCAAATGGCGATAGGACGGGCGTTGCAGCGCGTGTTTTTCCTGGTTGAAGCGGGTGCCTTCGAGAAAATTCATCACACTGGTGGGCTTGCGCTGGAATTTCTCACAGGACTTGCGGGTAGTGTTGAGATCCTGTCCGCGTTTTTCCGGATGGCGGGCCAGGTAGGCTTTGCTGTAACGCTTCATAAACGGAAAGTCGAGTGCCCACCAGGCGATCCCCATAATCGGTACCCAGATCAGCTCTTGTTTGAGAAAAAATTTGAGCAAGGGAATATGACCATTCAGGCAGTGTTGCAGCACCAGAATATCCACCCAGCTTTGGTGGTTGCTGACGACAAAATACCAACCTTGCGGCGTCAGTTTGTCAGGTCGTTCTATCTGCCAGTCCATGGCCTGAGTCAGCTTCATCCAGCCGGAATTGCAGGCAATCCAGCGGCTGGCGCAGCCATCGACCAGCCAACTCAGAGTCGTTCGTACCACGGGAATGGGCAATAGTAATTTCAGCAAGGCCAGGCCGATCAATAATGGCGCCCAAATCAGGGTGTTTAAGATTAACAGCAGGCTGGCGATCAGTCCGGTCAGAAATGCGGGCATGGGAGCGTTCTTCGTTATCGTTATTGAATGGCCGAGATTCTTTGTCGAGGCAGCATAAAACCCTACCGATTTGCCTGGGTCAAGCCGGGATGGAGGCTGTTTCTGCCTTCAATCGAGGTTGACTGCTCAGCCAGCGGGGCTGGTGAGCAGTCGTTGCAGAACGGCTTCTGCACTTTGGCGTGAACTGTCTGACAGAGAGTCGAGTTCAAAGTGCAATTTGTAGATGAAATCGCGACCTTGCGGGGTTTGCTGAACCACGGCGGCAGTGAGCTGTTGCAAACTGTGGTGACGGTTGCCGATGGCGATCAGCAGCCGCTGGCCCCGGCGGATTTTCAGGGGCGACAGAATGGACAGCCCATCCAGAGTGATCTCCAGTGCAATGGCATGGTGGGGTGGTTGCCACTGGCCCAGCCAGTTACGCTGACACAGCTCCACTTTTAATGGAGCGGCATCGTGGCGCTGGCTGAAACGACGGTCTGGCGCGCTCAAATTATCCTTCCTGTGTCTTTGCCTTGAGGTCGGCCAGCACGCCGGGGTCGAGCTGGTCGAGCTTGTTAAACCGGATCATGCTGCGGATTTCCTTGATGTATTCGTGGCCTCGTTCAGAGTAGCCTTCCAGGCCGGCCGCCAGGTTAATACCGGTGGGGTAGCCCTGTTTGGCCATCTCGGTGCTACGCAGGTCTCGTAGCTTCCGGTAGGTCGGGTGGCTGTTCAGATTCCGAATATAGCTTTCGACTGATTCCAGCGGGTCATCAAATTTGGCTACTTCATGGGCAGCCCCGTCGTTACGCTGGCTTGGCACAATGCCGCAGCCTTTGGAAAAGCACCATTGACCAAAAAAGTTGTTACCTTGGCGGGCAAAACGGGAGGTACCCCAGGCGCTTTCATTCGCCCCTTGTGCCAGTACCAGGGATGGAGGAATGACCTGGACACGTTTGAGCAGCAAGGCTTTCTGTTCGGTTGCTGACAGAGTGTCTTCGACCCGATATTTTTCAACTAAAGCACTGATGGTGCTGTTTGCGGCTTTGCTGGTGTCCCATTGTTTAACGGCAGTACGTTCCTTGAGTACATTGGCATTGGCACGCTTGACCAGGTTCAGCATGTAGCTGAAGAAGGCTTTTTTCTTCTGTTTGACATCGGTATAGCTAGCGAAGTTGGGCAGTGTCGATGAGGTACTGGCGTGCACC
Source organism: uncultured Oceanobacter sp. (assembly GCA_913061185.1). Classification (GTDB taxonomy): domain Bacteria; phylum Pseudomonadota; class Gammaproteobacteria; order Pseudomonadales; family Oceanobacteraceae; genus Oceanobacter; species Oceanobacter antarcticus. Next base: position 31,094 of record CAJXTI010000025.1, on the reverse strand, counting down.
GGGCTCTTGGCAGCTTGTACCGGTTTGGTTTTCACTTCTGCAGTAGGCAGGGCTGGTGTCGGCTTGTTTTGTGCCTGTGCCTGTGCCTGTGCCTGTGCCTGTGTTTCTGGGGACTGGCTGGCAGGTGTTTCTGTCGCCTGCTCACAGCCGGACAGTAGCAGCGCCAGTGTGGCGAACAGACTCAGTGGCAGGAAGGGGCGGGTGATGATCCGTAAAGTGGTTTGCGGTGACATATTTTGCTCCTTGGTCACGGTAGTTGGCGGGCAGTGTATACGAGGTTGGGGGTTGACCCCAAAAATAGCTGACGGCTGTGTATTTCCAGGCGGCTCTGGTCGACGATGATAAAAAGTCTGTTATTTTTTTGTAGCGGCGGGTGTTGTTTGTCTCGTTATGATGACAAATTGTAAGTATTGATTCATAGCAAATGGTTCCTCTGAAGATGAATAAGCCTCTGACTGTTTTGGTCGCAGATGCCAGCCTGGCTGACCAGGCGTTGTTTGGCGACGTATTGCCAGCGGCCAGTCGGGTCATGAATCTGACGTCGGTGGCACAGCTGGAAGACTGTTTACAGCAACCCGAGTTTTATCCTCAGTTGCTGCTGTTGGCAGTGGATTTGCCGACACTTGATTTTGCCGCTTTTATGGCGCGCTGGACGATGGATCCGCTGCATCGCCACGTTGATGTGGTAGCGATTGGTACGGCTGATATTGATCAGGAAGTGATGGCACTGGACGCTGGCGCGGCTCTCTATTTGGGACGACCGTTGCGGTCGACTCTGGTTGCTGCCCGGCTGGGCGTGCTGGCCCGCCAGCGTCGGCGTCTGCGCCAGCTTGAGGCGTTAACCACCACCGACGGCCTGACAGGTATTGCCAATCGACGGCGTTTTGATGATTTTTTGCTGGCGGAGTGGCGTCGAGCGCAGCGGCACCAGAGCGGTCTGGCGGTGATGATGATTGATATTGATGCTTTCAAGGCGTTTAACGATCAATACGGACATCCTCAGGGCGATGAAGCCTTGCGCAAGGTGGCTGGCGCACTTGATGAAGCCGTCAATCGTTCTCACGATCTGGTTGCTCGCTACGGGGGGGAAGAGTTTGCGGTCGTCCTGCCGTCGATTGAGCCGGAAGGCGTTGCAATTGTGGCGCAACGTATGCTGCGGGCGATTGCTGATCTGCAACTGCTGAATACCGGATCTCCGGCCGGGCCATTACTCAGTGTCAGTATCGGCAGCGCCTGGTTTCAGCCGCTGATGGATGATCCGGTAATAACGGCGGTCGCTGCTGCTGATGAGGCACTTTACCGGGCCAAGCGTAGCGGCCGCGCCCGCCATATAGCTGCGGATCTGGTCAGTCAGTCAGCCCGGTGAGCAGGGTATCGGCCAGTGTTGCAAGTTGCTGCCGAGTGCTGTTGCGGGGGCAATGTCGGGTTACGTCTCGCTGGAGGTTGATCATCAGGTCATGCAGCTGCTGAGGTGGCAGGCTGATCACTTCGTATTCGAAATGGTGATCCTGCACGCTGAGTTTGAGCAGCTCGATGTACTCTCGTTGCAACACCTGCAGCAAATTAAACAGCTGATCCTTGGCGTCCATTGAGCTGGCTTCCCAGTATCCCGTTTCGAGCCCTTCGATAAGGTCCCAAATCGCGATCAGCGCGTCACTGATGTTGATCTTGTTCATTCCTGATCCTCGCGGCGACGGTGTTGACGTCGCCCGGTTAATGTTGGAGTCAGGTTTCAGCTTAGCAGAGGAATGGGTATCAGGATGGCTGCGACAATAGCAGCATCCGCGCAGAGTTAACCCTGACCTTCAGTTTTGGTGAAATGGCGCAGATAGCGCTGGTTGATGTTGTCGCGGCTGAGCAGGATCAGTGCATCGGCAACATTAAAGTCCTTGTCGAGGCAGGGTTCGCCACACACCTTGACGCCAATACGCAGGTAAGCTTTTAACAGTGGCGGCACCAGGCTGGCACCATCCATATCGACATCGATACGTGGCATATGCAAGCGAGGTTCTGCCCGTGTATCGGCGGGTGAAAAATGTTGTTCTCTCAAGTAATTAATGATGGCGATTGCTCGTGCATACCCTTCATTCAGGGAAATACTGGCGCAACCCATCAGGAAATCAATGTTGTGGGCTGACATGAACTGGGCAAGACCGGACCACAGCAAGCCGATCACGGCACCGCTGCGGAAATCGGGATCGACGCAAGTGCGGCCGATTTCCATATAGCTATGACCTGGTTTGACGATGTTGCCGAGGTCAAATTCGGTAGCCGAATAAAAACCGCCTGCCTGATTCGCCAGTTCGTTGGTGAGAATACGGCTGTAACCGACAACACGGTCGTTGTTGACGTCCTTAACAATCAGGTGCAGACAGATATCATCGAAGTGATCGCGGTCAATCCCCGCTTCACCGCTATCGATGTGCGCCCCCATTCCCTCGGCAAACACCCGGTAACGCAGTGCCAGTGCCTGGCGAATTTCAACGGGATCCTGAGTCACCCGGGCCACGAGTGGAGAGTCGCTGCTGACGGCGCTCTGGGGAGCAGTGGCTTGCTGCATGGTAATACCTGACTGTTGAATTAATCTGGCCGAATTTACGGCGTGCGTATGACATTTGGGTGACATGTCCGACATTCGTCCCAAGAAGCGCTATGGTATTGATATGAACTACATTCGTGAACCGTCATTACAAAAATATTTCAGCTGCGGCTTTGTCGCGGATGTTGCGTCTGTTTTGTTGGTGCTGTTGCCCGTGCTTGGCATTGTCTGGGTCGATCGGGTGTTAGCCTGGGCCGCTCCGGCGGTTCAACCTGAACTGCTCTTCGAGGATGCGGAGGCGCTGGTAGTTCAATCTATTACCCATGAATTATTGATCTGGGACGGTATTACCTTGCCATTGCTGATACCGAAGACCGAGCAGTCCAGGTTGGCTCGCTGGTTGTCGGTGCTGGCAGAGGAGCGGCTGGTCAGCCGCGAGGAAAGCATTCAGATGATCGACGAAAGCAATGGCCGACGGCGTATTGCTGCGCTGTGGCAGTATCGATCTGGCCCTGGCAGCGATTGGATCGACAGTCCGGATGGGCAGCGTTTACAGTACGGCCACCCGGCTCTGAAGCGTGTGGTGTCGGTGTCTCCAGCCTATTGGGTGGATGATGCCTGGTACGCCGAGGTGTATCTGGAGTGGTACGTCGAGGCTCTGTCACCCTGGGCCAGGTTACCCTTGTTCAAACAACAGCGACTGTTCCGCCGCAGTGCCGAATCCTTCGACAAGCCATTCGCTCGTACCGTGTATCTGCAGTTTGACGAGGATGGTTGGCACTATTGGCGTGGTCATATTGCGGCGACAGGCTGGAGTGCATTCTGAGGAGAGCCGGTTTGTCGGGTTATTCCTGGTTGGCCAGGCGGGTTCGTAGCCAGAGTCCGGGCAAGGTGCTGAGGCCCTGATCGGCAAAGCGAATGTTGCCATGTTGATCGATTACGTAGTAACTCGGATAGCCCCGGATATTGAGTTGTCTGGCGGTCTCCGCATCACCCAGCAGGGTGGTGCCAGCGTAGTGTACGGACTGGACCATATTGGCCACTTCAGACTTGTTGCGCCAGTCCAGCGCGATGGCAATGATACGGATGTCGTCGCTGTCCAGCCACTTCAGCGCTGGCATGCTGACCCGGCAGACACTGCACCATGGCGCAAACAGATATACCAGAGTGGTCTTGGGTGCCTGAGTGGCGTCGGGCAGTAGCACGGGCTGGCCATCAAGACGGGTGAGGGTCAGCGCCGGAAAGGGGGTATTGCGGTCAAGCAGGTGACGGCTGAGCCACTGGCTCAGCAGTGTTACCACGAGGAAGGCCAGTAGTAGTTCGATACCCCAGCGTTGCCAGCGGGGTCTGGCCCGGTAGCCTTGTCGCCAGCCAGAATCAGATGGCTCTGGAGAAACGTTGTTGCTCATGCTGGTAAATGTACTCGTCGAAGGCCATGCAGGCATTACGCACCAATAATTGGCCCTTGTCACGGATAGCGACGCCGCTGTCGGTAATGGTCACCAGCCCGTCGTTCACCATGGGATCAAGACGTCGCAGTGATGGTAACAAGTAGTCGCGGCTGTTGATTTGGAACTCGGCATCAATAGCAGAGAAGTCGACGTGGAGATGACACAATAATTCGCTGATGACCCGCCGCCGGATCTGGTCGTCGCGGGTTACCTTGCAGTATTTGTTGGCTGGCAGCTGCGGTTTGTCCAGCGCTGCGGTATAGCCATCCATACTGACCTGGTTTTGCAGATAGTAGTCGCCAATCTGGCTGATGGAAGACACGCCGAATCCGAGCAGGTCACAATCGCCATGGGTGGTATAGCCCTGGAAGTTACGATGTAATTTGCCTGCAGTCTGGGCCAGCGCCAGCTCGTCATCCGGTCGGGCGAAGTGATCCATGCCAATATACTGGTAGCCCGCTGCTGTCAGGCGCTGAATACAGTGTCCGAGAATAACCAGTTTTTCCTGCGCCGACGGCAGATCTTCGACGTTGATACGACGCTGTGGCTTGAAGCGCTCTGGCAAGTGGGCGTAATTAAACACCGACAGTCGATCCGGGCTCAGCTCGATCATGGTATCCAGTGTCTGGTCGAAGCTGTCCCGTGTTTGATGGGGCAGGCCGTAGATCAAGTCAATATTGATAGAGCGGAATCCCAGCACCCGTGCTTTTGCCATCACTTCCCGAATCATTGCTTCCGGCTGCAGCCGATTGACAGCTTGCTGTACCTCTGGCTGCAAATCCTGCACGCCATAACTGAGGCGGTTGAAACCCAATTGGCGTAACAGTGTCAGTGTACCGGGACGTAATTCACGCGGATCTATTTCGATGGAGTAGTCGGCGTCTTCCGAAGTGCTGAATTCAAAGGTCTCGCGCAGGAAAGAAACCAGATCCTGCAGTTGTTCGTCACTGAGGAAAGTCGGAGTGCCACCACCAAGGTGCAGTTGTTCGACACGAGCAATACGGCCTCCCTGGTTACCACCAAGCAGGGCATGTTTACGGCGGATTTCGTCTTTCAGATATTCCAGATAAGGGGCTGCGCGGCTCATGTCCTTGGTCACAATCTTGTTGCAGCCGCAGTAGTAGCAGACATGGCGACAGAAAGGGATGTGCAGGTACAACGACAGTGGCCGTTCAGGGTTGCGTTCGGCATAGGCCTGGCGTTCAAGGATGTCATTGTCGAGCGGTACAAATTCAACTGCCGTCGGGTAGGACGTGTAGCGCGGTCCGGGACGGTTATAACGCTGGATCAGCAAAGGATCCCAGGAAACAGTGTGATTCATGCTGAGTTTACCTCGTGATGGGCCATGCCTGCCGGGCAGCTCTGGCAGCGTGATATTTCAGATGCATCCTGCTGCTGTCTGTTTTTGATTTGATCCGGTTGGCAGGTATGGGCATGGCGCTTTCGCTTGTATGTGCCATATGCTGTTATCTGAGCGAATGTTAAATAAATTGATGACGGGTCGAGTTGCCCTGCATCAAGAGAAACCTATAGTAGGGCCGTTATGCTTTGGTCTGGTCACTGCGACGTTTTACTCACTCATTTGACTTGATTTGGTATTGGTTCCCGTTAACCTTGGCGGTCAAGCTGTCGGGCCGTCAGACCCTGAATATGCTTGCCGTCTTCCATTGCAACGACCAGGAGTAGTCATGCCCAAGAAGCCGTTTTCACCGGAAGAAATCGCTTGCCAGCGTGAGCGCATCATGGATAGCGCTGCTGGCGTCATGGCCGATGTCGGTTTTCATTATCTGTCCATGCGTAAGCTGGCTGCTGAGTTGGGAATGACCGCCAGCAATATTTACAATTATTTTCCCAGCAAGGAGTCCTTGCTGCTGCACATTCGTCGTCGTGGCTTCGAAATGCTGTTTCACGATACCAACCTGGCATTGATGGACAGCACCAGTTCACTTGACTCTCTGCACCGTCTGGCCCGCCAGTTGATCTGTTTTGCGCGGGACTATGCCGGTTATTATCAGCTGATGTTTCAGCCGCCCCGGATTCGTCCGGGGCTGGCCGATGAGGATGACGGCCTCGCGGCCATGCAGCTGGATCGTTTGCTGGAAGAATGGCAACGCCATGCACAGATGTTACTGACGGATGCGATTGACGGGCTGGCAGAGCAAAGTGATGTCGAGCGCCAGCGTATTACACTGTATTTTCTTACCGCCATTCACGGGCTGGTGGATTGTTATCAATACCAGGCGCTGCCACAGTTGCTGGAAGGTGTGGAGCTGATCCCGGAAGATATGGTACGTACTCATACCGACTGGCTGGTCGAGGCGGTGAAAAAGCGGGTGGTCGATCTCGTCTGAGCGTTTCAGCTGCCATCCGGCGTTTTGCCTTGCAGCTGATACACCACTGCCAGAATTTCAGCAATTACCTGATACAGCGGCTCAGGGATTTCATCGCCAACCGCCATTTGCCCCAGCCAACGAGTGAGCGCGGCATTTTCATAGACCGGCACCTGATGGGCCAGCGCCAGTTCAATAATGGCCTGGGCCAGTTCGTCCTCGCCACTAGCACTGATTCGTGGAGCACCTGTCTGCTCGGGCTGATAACTCAGTGCAATGGCCTGGTTGGCCTGTTTGAGGGAATCCGGAATACTCATGTGTGCAAATCCACCAGTCGTTGGGTAATAACGTTTTGCTGCCCGACGGGTAGTGAGCCGTGACGCACTTCCATTTGTTGTACTTCCGCTCCTAGCGCTTGCAGCCGCTGGCGTAATGGCTGCAAGGCGGCGCTCAGCGTGTGCCGGGTGTGCTGTTGGGATGACCAGAAAGTGATGTCCAGCCTGGGCCAGCCCAGCTGGATCTCCACATCCAGCGGCCCAAATTGTTCCAGTTCGAAATGTAATTTGAGCTGCCACACCGGCTGGCGTTGTGCCGCCGCTGATGGCGGGCTGTGCTGGTGTTGGGCGTTGGGGTCGTCGCTGTTATGTGCGGGTGGTGAATGTGGGCTATTGGTGCTGGCCGCTTCGCTACTGCGTGGTTCTGGCGGACGTTGCTCGGCGCTGTGGGGAGAACCGTCCTGGCGTTGCACGTCAATCCGTACCTGCTGCAAGGCCTCACCGTCCTTTAACAGCAGTAAGGTCTGCAACAAGGAACGCGGCTCGCTGGCCATGTTGAGTTGTCGGGTTTCAATACCGGCTAGCAGTTGCTTTAGCTGTCGGCTGAGGGGTGTTTCTGACGCCAGCGTCCAGCTTAATGGAATGGTGCGCGAGTGGTTGCCTTCCAGATCCAGAATACTCTGTGCCAGTACGGCCTTGAGGTTGGTCAGACTCGGCGTACTGTCGCTGACATCCGCTACTGCGGCGGCCATTTGCTGGCTGTAATTCTGGCTGATCTGCTGCAACGTTTGTTGTAATGGTTGTGATGGCTGCCGGGCTTGCTGGCTCAATGGTAAGGGGGCTGTTTGCTCTGGCGTTGTCGTGGCTGCTGGCATCTGTGGTCGCGCTGGCGATAATGCCGCCAGGCGTTGCCATAGCTGCTCGGCGATGCCTGACATTTTGCCGCTGCCGCTATTATCTGAGTTGCCTGGGCCGCTCACGGCGGCGTTCAATTTGGCTAATAGCTGGGCTTCGTGAAAAACCCCGGATTGTTGAATGGCTGTTTTGATCGCGGCGGCATCACGGCCGCCTGCCTGTGGCAGCTGGTTATGCCATTGTTGTAACAACGCTTGCGTCTGCTGACTCAAACCGGGTGTCGTGGTGCCATTGTTTGATGGGGTGTTTGATGGGGTGTTTGATGGGGTGTTTGATGGGGTCGTCAGAGATGGACTGACGGGTGTGGGCAAAGGGCGGTTGCCCCTGGGCTGGGCGGAGGACGGAGTTTGTAGCAGCTGCATCAGGACGCCGATGACATTCGTGCTTGTATTGGTCGTTGCGGTTATCGGGCTGGAGGTTGTACTGCTGGTGCTCTGACTGAGTGGGTAAGTGAGGCCAGCCAATGGTGCCGCTGTAGACAGTGCTGAGGTAAACGGTGCAGCTGTAAACGGTGCTGGTCGTGAGGCTGGAGGTTGCAGGGGTAAGCGCGAGGCCAGCAGGCGGGCAATAGCCTGTTCCGGTGGGGCTGATGTGGACTGGGACGGCTGGCCGCTGTGTTGGGCATCCGCTTTGATCACCGTCAGCGCTGGCCCCGGTTTGAGAACCATGGTCAGGCGTGTTCCCGGTGCAAAATCCTGTTCGCTGTTCACCGTCAGCTGTTGATCGGCTACGACCAATGTCAGGTTGTAGCGCCGGGCGGTAGCGTCGGCAGAGGGGGTACTGGTTAATACTCGCGCCTGTATCACCGGCTCGCGCCGGGCGGGTGTTTCCAGCGCGGTACGTTGCAGTAAATCGCTCGTAATCAGCGGCCTCACGCCAGGCTCCCGTCCAGGCTTGGCAGGTAGCGCTCAGCGCCATTGCCAACCGGGTAACACGTCGGCCTGAATCGGATCATCGGTTACCTCCTGCATAGGTTGAGGGCGTATCTGTCAATGACTGTGCGTATCAATGACTGTGCGTATCAATGACTGTGCGTCGAAACGACGGCGCTAACAATCGACTCAAAATACGCATTGATAAACTCGGTTTTGCCTTGTCCTGTCATCGCTCGCTACCTTTTTGGCTGTACCCTGTTATCGGCGCTTGAGGCAGGATCTGAAGTGCGTCTGATGAATGAGACAAATTGATCGAATGACCCATCCGGGTCAAGCCACAGTCGGTACGGTTTTTGTATATAATGCGCCCGCCGTTATTGGCAGTGGCAACTGATTTGGCACAACTACCGGGGTTTGAATGGCGAATCGTTATAGCGATAACAGTGTGTCTCTGAGCGCAACTCAGTTGTATTGTGAGCGCGATGACCGGGTGTTGTTCGATCGCCTGAACCTGGCCGTCAATAATGGCGATTTGTTACAGCTGGCTGGCCCTAATGGCGCGGGTAAAACCACCTTGTTGCGGTTGCTTGCCGGTTTGAATCGCGATTTTGACGGGGCGTTGCAGTGGCATGGCCAACCGCTATCCGCCGTTTTTTCCGATTACGCCCGTCAACGTCTGTATCTCGGCCATCTGGCGGCGATCAAGCGGGCGCTGACGCCGCTGGAAAATCTGCGCTGGCTGGTTAGCCCGTGGATGGCTGCAGAGCAGCCAGCGGTTATTACTGAAGATGATCTCTGGCGGGCACTGGAGGCGGTCGAGCTGGGCGGCTATGAAGAGACGCCTTGTAATCAGCTGTCGGCAGGGCAGCAGCGCCGCGTCGGCTTGTCGCGTCTGGCGATTGTACCGGCACCGTTGTGGATTCTGGATGAGCCGTTTACGGCGCTGGATATTGCCGGTGTTGCCTGGCTTGAAACACAGATCCAGCAGCATGTCGCCCGCAATGGCGCGGTCATTATTACCAGTCATCATGCCTTGCAGAATATTCCTTCGCTCACACGTCTGGATCTGGGTGAACTGGCGTTGGCGGGAGGACTCTCATGAGCCTGGTCGTCGCGACCATTAAGCGGGACTTGCTGCTGGCCGGACGAAATCCCGGTGAGTGGCTCAACCCCTTGATGTTCTTTTTAATGGTGGTGGCGATGTTTCCACTGGCGGTGGATCCGGATCCTGACTTTCTGGCGCGCATTGCCGGTGGTGTGATCTGGGTGGGTGCCTTGCTGGCGACCTTGCTGTCGCTCGATGCGCTCTACAAGGCGGATGTCGAGGACGGCACTCTGGAACAGTGGCTGGCGTCGGGTGAGTCGCTTTATCTGTTGGCACTGGCCAAGGCGCTGGTGCATTGGCTCTGCAGCGGTTTGCCGCTGACGCTGATGGCACCGGTGTTGGGATTGATGATGGCGCTGCCTAATGACGCCTACCTGGCGATGTTGCTGAGCCTGGCAGTGGGGACGCCGATCCTGAGTTTGCTGGGGGCTGTGGGTGCGGCGTTGACCGCCGGGGTACGCAGCGGCGGATTGCTATTGAGCCTATTGATTTTGCCTATGTATGTGCCGGTTTTGATCTTTGCTGCCAGTGCGGTTTATCACGCCGGGCTGGGGATGGCATACAATGGCCAGATCGGTTTTCTGGGCGCCATGTTGGCGCTTTCTGTGTGCCTGACGCCGTTTGCTTCGGCTGCAGCACTGAAACTGAATTTGTCGCGCTAGGCGCACGTTTTTGATCGGGGATTTTATGTGGCAGTGGATTGTACGGCTGTATCACCGCCTGGGTTCGCCCAAATGGTTTTATGAACTGACATCAAAATGGATCTTCTGGCTGGGTTTGTTGTCAGTGGTGGGCGGTGTGGTCGGGCTGGTACTCGGTTTGCTGTATGCGCCAGCGGATTACCTGCAAGGCAACAGTTTTCGCATCATTTATATTCATGTTCCGGCGGCACTTGTGGCCCAGAGTGGTTTTGTCATGATGGCGCTTGCCGGGGCGGTGTTCCTGATCTGGAAAATGAAAATGGCCGCCTGGGTGGCCCGTGCGGTGGCTCCGGTAGGGGCCAGCTTTTGTCTGATTGCACTGTTTACCGGAGCGATCTGGGGTAAGCCGACTTGGGGTACCTGGTGGGTCTGGGATGCACGCTTGACCTCGATGTTAATGCTGTTGTTCCTCTACTTCGGGGTGATGGCATTGCAGCGGGCGATCGAGTCAGAAGAAGCCAGTCACAAGGCTGGCGCGATTCTGGCGCTGGTGGGGCTGGTGAACATTCCCATCATCAAATACTCGGTGGAGTGGTGGAATACCTTGCATCAACCGGCGACCTTGAAGTTGACCGAAAAACCAAGCATGCACCCGGATATGCTGATACCGCTGCTGATCATGATTTTAACCACGTACGTGCTGTTTGCCTTGCTGGTGATTTTGCGCACCCGTAATGAAATTCTCTGGCACGAGCGCAAGCGCAGCTGGGTACAGGCGTTGCCAGAAATGTCAGGGGGACGTCACTGATGGAATTTCACAGTGTCAGCGAGTTTCTCGCCATGGGTCGCCATGGCTTGTATGTCTGGCTGTCGTATGGGCTGAGTGCGCTGGTGATTATCGCCAATCTGGTGCTGCCGATGATGCAGCGCCGTCGTTTGATTCGGCAACAAGGGCAGCATCTGCGTCGCGATCGTCGTGCGCAACAGGCCAGCCCCGACCGAACTGTTGTTAACGAGGAGAAAAACTGACATGCATCCACAACGAAAGAAACGGCTGACGCTGATTCTGTTTTTGGTGATCGGGTTTGGTGTTGCCGTGGGGTTGTTGATGTACTCCCTCAGCCAGAATATCAACCTGTTCCAGACACCCACCCAGATTGCCAGTGGTGACGTGCCGGTCGGCCGTACCATTCGTGCCGGTGGCCTGGTGGTCAAGGGCAGCCTGCAACGGGATGATCAGGGGCTGGCGGTGACTTTTAATGTCACCGATGGTGCGGCGACGGTGCCGATTCATTATGAAGGTATCCTGCCGGATCTGTTCCGCGAAGGGCAGGGGATTGTGGCGCTGGGCAAGCTGGATGAACATGGCGTGATCCAGGCATCCGAAGTGCTGGCCAAGCACGATGAAAACTACATGCCGCCAGAAGTGAAGGATGCGCTGGAGCAGGCTCACGAAGAAGGCAAGCAGGCGCTGCAGGACGCGGCGTCGAAACCAGCGTCTTATTCGATCTCTGAATCGATCAAAACCGGCGGAGCGTACTGATGTTTACCGAAGCCTACGGCACCTTGTCGTCGATCCCGGAGTTTGGCCAGCTGGCGTTGATCATGGCGTTTCTGGTGGCGGTGTTGCAAACCCTGGTGCCACTGTGGGGCGTCCGTGCCGGGAATACCTTGGCGATGGCGTATGCCCGGCCACTGGCGGCGGCACAGGCGCTGTTTCTGCTGATCAGTCTGGTGACGCTGGCCTGGTGTTTTGTGGTGGATGATTTTTCTGTCACTTATGTGGCCACCAATAGTAATTCTGCCTTGCCGACGCCGTTCAAGATCAGCGCGGTATGGGGTGCTCACGAAGGGTCGTTATTGCTGTGGGTCACCTTGCTGGGCTGCTGGGGCGTCGCCGTGGCGCTGTTCAGTCGTTCGTTACCGCTGGAAATGCTGGCGCGGGTGCTGGGCATCATGGGGCTGGTCTCGACCGGATTTATTCTGTTCACACTGGAAACCTCCAACCCGTTCGCCAGAACCTTGCCGTCGGTTCCCTCTGAGGGCGGTGACCTGAATCCGCTGTTGCAGGATTTTGGTCTGATCGTCCACCCGCCCACCTTGTATATGGGCTACGTTGGTCTGTCGGTGGTGTTTGCCTTTGCCATTGCGGCTTTATTGGGTGGTCGTCTGGATGCCGCCTGGGCACGCTGGTCGCGTCCCTGGACAACCGCTGCGTGGATTTTTCTGACCATTGGTATCGCGCTTGGCAGCTGGTGGGCCTACTACGAACTGGGCTGGGGCGGCTGGTGGTTCTGGGATCCGGTTGAGAATGCCTCGCTGATGCCCTGGCTGGTAACAACCGCTCTGATGCACTCACTGGCAGTCACCGAAAAACGCGGACTGTTTAAAAGCTGGACGGTGCTACTGGCAATCTTTGCCTTTTCGCTCAGTCTGCTGGGCACCTTCCTGGTACGTTCCGGGGTGTTGACCTCGGTTCATGCCTTTGCTTCCGATCCAGAGCGGGGTGTGTTTGTGCTGGCGCTGCTGGGGATCTGTGTCGGTGGCTCGCTGCTGATTTATGCGCTCAAAGCGCCGACTGTTGCGTCGGTGGGACGTTATGAGTGGTTGTCGCGGGAAAGCTTTTTGTTAATGAACAACCTGTTATTGCTGGTTGCTGCCTTTGCGATCCTGCTCGGTACCCTGTATCCACTGCTGATCGATTTCCTCGGCATGGGCAAAATATCGGTGGGGGCGAGCTGGTTTAACTTTATGTTTGTGCCGGTGAGTGTGGTGTTAACCCTGATTATCGGTATTGGTGCCATTTCACGCTGGAAAAGTGACCAATTCAGCCGCCTTGGGCGGGAACTGGGTCTGGCGGCGCTGGCGGCGCTGGTACTGGGAGTGGCGACACCCTTGATTGTCTCTGGTGAATTGAATGGCAAGGTAATGCTGGGGATGGGCATTGCGATTTGGCTGGTGTTGGCCAGTCTTGCTGAAGTCTGGAAAAAATGCCGTGGCCAGCTCCAGCGTATTCCGTCGCTGAGTCTCAGTTTTAATGGCATGATTCTCGCGCACATTGGTGTGGCAGTCACGGTGGTGGGGGTGACCATGGTGGCCAATTACAGTCAGGAGGTGTCTGTTCGTATGGCACCGGGCGACAGCCACACGCTGGGTGACTACCGCTTTGAATTTGTCGAAGCAGGGCAGATTCGCGGCCCTAACTATCAGGCCGATGCCATTCGTTTCCGGGTCTATGACGGTGAGCGTCAGATTGGTGAGCTGATGCCGGAAAAACGGCGCTACAGTGCACGTGGATCGGTGATGACTGAAGCCGCCATCGACGTCAGCCTGTTCCGCGATTTGTATGTGTCAATGGGCGAACCGCTGGAGAACGGTGCTTGGGGGATGCGGTTACAGGTCAAACCCTTTATGCGCTGGGTCTGGCTGGGAGCAATATTTATGGCGCTGGGTGGCTTGATGGCAATGTTCGATAAACGTTATCGCCAGCCCCGACGGTTGGTACAGGATCCGTCCGCACCCAGTCAGTCGGCAACAACGGAGGTGGCGGTATGAACCGGTTTATTCTGTTTGTCCCGTTGGTGGGCTTTACTATTTTGGCCGGGTTGTTTTTTCTCACTATCGACCGTAAGGACAAAGAGGTTCTGCCGTCGCCGTTGGTTGGCCAGCCGTTCCCTGAGTTTGAGATGATCTCGCTGGAAACCGGTGAAGTGGTTAGTCGCAAGGATTTGCTGGGCAAGCGGGCGCTGGTGAATGTCTGGGCCACCTGGTGCCCAACCTGCAAGGCTGAGCATTCCTTTCTTAACCTGCTGGCTTCTGAAGGGGTTCGTATCTTTGGTATCAACTACAAGGACGAGGACAGCAAGGCCAGGCAATGGCTGGCGTCATACGGCAATCCCTATCGCTGGAACCTGTCCGATAGCGACGGCAAACTGGGTCTGGAGCTAGGGGTTTATGGCGCACCGGAAACCTTTTTGATTGATGGCAGCGGGGTTATTCGGGGTCGCCATGTGGGCGATCTTAATGCCCGAGTCTGGGCCACCCTGAAACCTGAATTTGAGAGCCTGCCGTGATGCGCTACCCATTTCGCCACTGGCTGACAGGGTTATTGCTGCTGCTTGCTGCAGTAGCAGCCCAGGCCGTTGTTAATGGCTACAAGTACCCGTTTGAAGACCCTGCTGATATTGCCCGCTTCCAGCACCTGGCTGAAGAATTGCGCTGCCCCAAATGCCAGAACCAGAATCTGGCAGACTCCAATGCCCCGGTAGCTGGAGATATGCGCGAGAAGGTGTATGAGCTGATGAATGAAGGCCAGAGTGATGATCAGATTGTGGGTTATCTGGTGGCCCGATACGGCGATTTTGTCCGTTACAAACCCCCGGTTCGTGCTGAAACCTACCTGCTTTGGTTCGGCCCGTTGCTGGCGTTTTTATTGGGGCTGCTGGTGCTGAGACAGATGCGTCGTAATCAGCGCAAGGCACCGGTACCGGCACCACTAACGGATGCAGAACGTCAGCGTCTTGAACAATTAAAAGCCGCAGTGACGGCGGATTCATCGAATGACCAAAAGGCGAATAACCCATGATCTGGATGTTGTTGATCCTGTTGCTGCCACTGGTGGCGTTGCTGTATCGCCCGGTGTGGTTCCGGCCTGAAACCAATCAGCAAAGCGAAGAAAACCTGCGGCTGTATCAGGAACGCACCAATGAAGTAAAAAGTAGCGATTTGAACGATACCGAACAGGCGGCATTACAGCTGGAACTGGATCGTGAGTTTCTGGCCAGTGCCGATGCGCGCCAAAGCAGCGCAGACAAAACTTCTGGCAGCTGGCTAATGCTGGGTAGCATGGCGGCGATTGCGCTGCTGGGTTCGATGCTGCTGTACAGCTTCTGGGGTTCTGACAATGCCTTGCGTGCCAGCGCCTTGCTGGACAAGGGCGAGCAGGTGGAATTGACCACACCGGAACGGCAGGAGTTGATACAACGACTGGCTGCAGAAGCACAGCATGATCCTGACAATCTGGAATGGGCCTATCTGAATGCACGTCTGCTCAGTGCCAGTGGCGAATACCACCGTGCTACCGAGGCGTTTGCCAGCATTCTTGATGCTTTGCCTGACGATGCCAGCGCCGATCGTGCGGCAACCTTGACCTTGATGGCCGAAGCGCAATTCTTTGCTGCCGATCAACAAGCCGATGAGTCCACCTATGCCTTGCTGGATGAAGCCTTGACGCTCAACCCCCAAAGTCGTCAGGCGCTGGGTATGGCCGGTATTCTGGCGTTTGAACTGGGCAAGCACGAACGCGCCATCAGCCACTGGAAAGCATTGTGGCAAGGTTTGCCGGAAGGGCCGGAATCCCAGGTGCTGGCACAGGGAATTCATCGCGCTGCGGAACAGCTGGAGTCGCAGGGGATTACGGTTGATCTGAGTTGGCTGGAACGGGTCGGGTTAACCATCACGGTCGATATCACTGCTGAAGCGCGAGCGGCGGTTGCGCCGGATGATCTGGTGTTTGTCTTGGCCAAAGCCGTGACTGGCCCGCCGATGCCCCTGGCGGTTCAGCGCTTGAAAGTCGCTGATTTGCCAACACAGGTGATTCTGACCGATGCCCAGGCGATGGCACCGGGTATGACGATTAGCGGTTTTGACCAACTGACGCTGATTGCGCGTGTATCCCGCACCGGGCAGCCAACCGCGCAGCCGGGAGATTGGCAAGACGAGCGCTCACCGGTCAGTAATCGGGATACTGACGTTCAGACGCTGACCATTCAAACCCGAGTCAACTGAGTAACGTTAGAAATGAAAGAGTTGGAAATGAAAAAGTTGGCAATGAAAAAGAGAAAGAGTTGGAGATGAAAGAGTTGGGGACGACCACGGCGGGTCGTCCCCAACGGATGGTTGTTACTCCTGCAAGGCCAGCTTGAGTTCGCGGGCGTCCGGCTCCAGTGTCAAGACACTAACCCGAACCGTCTGACCAATGGCCAACGTCTGCTCGCCATTGCTGTGCGACAGGGTTTTACTGTCAAATGCCCAGTTGCCTTTTACCTTGCGGCGGTCTATCTGCCCTTCAATCCCTGAATCTTCAAAACGCACCATGATGTTGTTGGCGGTGGCGTACTGGATAACCGCATCAAACTGGGCTTCTGCTGGCAGGGTTTTTAACCACTGCAGCTTCAGCCAGGTATCGGTCTGGTTGGCAGCGCTCCGGGCTTTGGTTTGCTTGTCCTGAATGGCCGCCAGCGCCAGCGCATCCACTTCGGGAGCGGGCTGTGCGGCGAGAATCGCCGCAATCATGCGGTGCACCAGCAGGTCGTTGTATTTACGTAACGGTGACGTCATGGTGGTGTAGCGAGGGAAGCCCAGCCCCATGTGGGGTTTGTCTTCCTGCGTCAGGTTGCTGCGTTCAAGCTGGCGGCTGATGATGTCCTTGACGTTCAGTCCGCTGTCACAGGCCGCTGCCTGTTTCATCAGGCTGACGTAATCTTCCAGCGATTTGATTTTGGGTTTCTTTTCCAGCCCGAGCTGTTCCTTGAGCAGACTGGTTACATCGCCAATACGTTCGGTACGGATACCGGCATGTTCGATAAAAATGCCGCTCTCGTGCTGGCGCAGCCAATCGGCACAGAGGCGGTTGCACACCAGCATGCATTCTTCGACCAGGCGTTGGGCGTCGTTGCGTTCCTGCCGCACGATGTCCTTGACCTTGCCATTTTCATCCAGTACCAGACGATAGTCGGGACGGTCTTCCATCACCAGACAGGCTGTTTTGCGCTGGCTGGCGAGTGCTCTGGTGCAGTCTTTTAATGCCGTCAGCGACGGTTGCAGGGCGGCGTCGATGTCACCCTGGTGCGCGTCAGCGATAAATTCACTGACTTGCTGGTAGCTGAGCTTGGCGTGGCTTTTGACGTGTGCTTGCTGCAAACCGATCAGGGTGGATTCGCCTTCCTGATTGACGGCCACTTCGGCAACCAGCGCCAGACGGGTAACCTCAGGTTGCAGGGAGCACAGCTGTTCGGACAGCGCTGCTGGCAGCATGGGAATGACCAGGTTGGCAAAGTAGGCTGAGGTCGTGCGGTCACGCGCCATCAGATCAAGTGCCGTGCCCGGCTGGATGACGGCGGCAGGGTCGGCGATGGCGATGTGCAGCGTCCAGCCGTTATCGGTGACGGTCGCACAGAGGGCGTCGTCCAGATCGCGGGTGCTGGCAGAGTCGATCGTTACCAGTGGCAGCTCGGTCAGATCGGTGCGACCGGCAGTGAAGCTGTCGATGCCTGCCGCTGCCAGTTCATTGGCCTGTTGTAATTCGGCCTCGGTGAACTCGGTGGTCAGGTGCCACTTCTGACACATGTAGCGGGCTTCGATACCGGCATCCTGGCTACTGCCAATCACCGCATCAATTTCCGCCTGGGCGCGACCCGCAGGGTAAGGATGTTGGGAAAGATGTCCCTTGACCAGCATGCCATCTCCGGCACTCTGGCGAGATTTGGGCGGCACAAAAATCCAGCGGTTCAAGGCTGGATGGTCGGGCTGGATAAAGTGACCCTTGCCCTTGACGATGTAGGTGCCGCAAAAATCGCTCAGTTCGGTACTGATCAGACTTTCGACAATGGCTTGAGTCTTCTTTTCGGTGACTTCCTCAACACGAAAAGCGACCTTGTCTCCCGGCAGTACCTTTTCCATTTCTTCCGGTGACATGTAGAACTGCTGGTTATCGTCCGTGACTACGAAGCCGAAGCGTCCGCCAGTCGCCCGAACCTTGCCCTCAAACCTGGGAACACTGTCGTGTATTTCCTGTTTGAGAGATTGCAGTTGTGACAACGCATTCTTATCTAGCATTCCGATCTGGCCCCGGCCGGTGAAAAAGGTCGTTGAGTTTAATGGACGCGTGCCATACAGGCCAGTAGGGAAAATTCATGCTGTCTTCAGTTCTTAACAAAGATTCACGACTATGGGTGTTTTAAGGCACTAATGGGGCGGATCACGCCTTAATTTTTATTCTGAGGTCTGAGCATGTCACATACGCCAAGTTTGAGTCGTCGTCGTTTTTTGCAATCGGTTGCTGGTACGGCCAGCGCGGTAAGCGTTCCTGCGGTTATTACCGGTTGTTTTGCCGATGATGACGACAATGAGTCCAGCCGCAACCTGACAGTGTTTGTATTCGGTCATGGGGTAGCGTCGGGCGATCCGCTGGCGGATGCGGTTATTCTCTGGACGCGTGTTACGCCAGATGAATCGGCGACGGCGGATGCCGAAGCGGAAGTGGGCTATACCCTGGCGACCGATGCGGCGATGACCGACGTTGTCGCCTCTGGCACTGTGTATACCGATGCCTCACGCGACTATACCGTCAAGGTGGATGTCACCGGTTTGTCTGCGGGCACCAGCTACTACTATCAGTTCTCTGGCAAGGATGGCGAAAGCTCGACCGTAGGCAAGACCAAAACCTTGCCAGAAGGCAGTGTCAGCAGCGTCAAGCTGGCAGTATGTTCGTGCGCCAACTTTCCTGCCGGGCTGTTTAACGTCTATCAAGAAATTGCCGACAGTGATGCCGATGCGGTTGTACACCTTGGTGACTATTTGTATGAATACGGCACCAATGAATACCCTACCGAAGATGCCGAAGGCCGTGAGCCGGAACCATCGGTAGAGATTACAACGCTGGCGCAATATCGTCAGCGTTACGCTCAGTACCATGTCGATGCCAACCTGCAGGCTGCGCACGCGGCGAAGCCGTTTATCTGCGTCTGGGATGACCACGAACTGGCCAACGATGCCTACAAGGACGGCGCTGAAAATCACGACGAAACGACCGAAGGGTCGTTTGCCGATCGTCGTGCGGCGGCAGAGCAGGCCTATCATGAGTGGTTGCCAATCCGTACCGGGTCAGATAATACGCATATTTACCGCGCCTTTGATTTTGGCGACCTGGTACGTCTGCATATGCTGGATACCCGTATTCTGGCCCGTAGCAAGCAGCTGGATTATACCAATTACATGACTGCCAGCGGCCTCGATACTACTGCGTTTATGACCGCGATGGCCGATACCTCGCGTGTTTTGCTGGGGGATGAGCAATCGGCCTGGTTTGGTAATAGTCTGGCGACTTCGGGGGCCACCTGGGACGTACTGGGTCAGCAAGTGTTGATGGGCCGCATGTATATTCCAGCGGATATTCTGACCGCTATGGCATCACTGGCAACGGTTGAAGATCAGCAAGCGCTGGCGACCATGCTGGAAACCTATGCGACGGCCAAGTATATGCAGAGCCTGGGTATGGATATTGATGCCGATGTTGCCGCCGCACTGGCAGTCACGGCGCCTTACAATCTGGATGCCTGGGATGGTTATGAAGTGGCGCGCCAGCTACTGTACGCGCAGATTGCGGGTCAATCCCGTGACGTTAACCTGGTTGCTCTGGCCGGTGACACTCATAATGCCTGGGCCAGCCAGTTGACTCAGGGTGACAGTGCCATCGGCGTTGAATTTGCCACCCCATCGGTAACGTCGCCAGGTCTGGAAGTGTATGCCGGGTTTGGTAGCGATGCGGCGTTGCAGGCTTCTTTCGAGTCCGCTATTACCATTCTGATTGATGACCTCAAGTATCTGAATGCCGGTAATCGTGGTTTTATGCTGGTAACGTTTACACCAGAAAAAGCCAGCTGCGACTGGGTATTTGTCGATTCCATCACCAGCTCCAGCTATATCGCCAACACCCGTAAGCGTATGCAGGTGATGGCGGGTAGCGAGCTGACTCTGGAAAATGTCGCATTGAGCTGATTTGAATCAAGGATGGCTGCTTAAAAAACACCCTGATATCAACAGATGTCGGGGTGTTTTTTATTGTTTGGCACCCGGTCTGGAGCAATACAGCAACGACGTTGCGTAGGGATCAGGGTGTCCGCTGTCGGGTTCGGTGGCATAGTGGTGTTGGCCGATGTGATCAAAGGCGGGGTGCTGAATATCTGCTGCCCGCGATTCCGACAGCCAGACCTGCTGGCTGATCGTCATAAACTCGTCCAGCAAGGTGTGGTTGTGGTGGTCGTACAGCAGATCGGCCGCGAGCACGATATCAATACCATCAGTTCGGTGGAAATTGGTACAGAATTCCAGCTCGTTGTTATTTTGCCTCGTCTGGTTTAATTCGGCATTGGCGCGACAGGCCGCAAGCGCCTGCTGATCCAGGTCGCAGGCAATCACCCGTTTGGCTCCGGCACGAGCAGCCGCAATCGCCACCAGCCCTGATCCACAACCGAGATCCAGAACGGCCTTGTTTCTGACGAGCTGCGGGTGATCCAGAATATAACGTGCCATGGCCAGGCCGCCTGGCCAGCACACTGCCCAATAGGCCGGGTAAGCCGCGATGCGCTGTTGTTCCTCGGCAGAAAAGGGCCGATTGATGCATTCCGGCGCAACCAGCCACAGCTGCAGTTCAGGACAGGCAGCCAGATGTTGGCGGCGGACATAGCTGCCCGGCAGCATCTGTTGCAGTTGCTGGTCAAGCAGTGGATGAGCGTGATTCACCAGGGACGATCCTTCATGCCAGTAGCCATTCCAGTACTTATGCCAGTACTTATGCCAGTACTTATGCCAGTACTTATGCCCGTACTCATTCAGGCCCCTCCAAGCGCAAAACATTCGCCGGGTTTGGCAACACGATAACCGGCGGCGGCCAGTTGCTCGCCAGCGGCGGCATTGGCGTAGTGATACAGTACCAATTGCTGTCGCAGCGGCTCGGGGTACTCCCGGTCGAGGTCATCGAGGCCGGTATGGGATGGATTGGCACTTAACCCGCAATCGTGAAAGACCACTTCATTGCCGCTCAGCTGGTGGTTGAGAATCTCGGGAATCGGTCGGGTATCGCCGCTGTAAAAAAATTGTCCGGGTAAATGCAGCGCGAAAGATGATCCGGGAGCATGATGCCGGGTCGGATAGCAGCAAAATGTCATGCCTGCGTATTCAAACTGGTCGGTTACCGGTAACAACTGGAAAGATTGCCAGAAATTATGCCCACCCTCTGCCATGGTGCCGGGATAGGTGGCCAGCCGCTGATGCAAAACCGGTATCACACTGAGTGGTACAAACATGGGAATCGGTGCAAGCTGTTGCAGTCGTGCCCGTACGGTCAATATTTCCAGATCGGCGATATGATCCATATGGGCATGGGTCATAAATAGAGCGCTTGGCAGAGCCTGATAGCGTTGCTGTAGTTGTGCCAGTGTGCCCGGCCCGCAATCGATCAACAGCAAGGGCTGGCCCTGTTGTTCCAAGGTAGCGGCGGCACTGCCGAGGGCTAAATGCCCGCCGCTACCGACACCCTGAAAACAGAGGGATAGGTGATTCGGATGTGTTGTCATAGGATGCCTGTAGAAAATAGCCCTGCCTGAATACGGATACTGTTACTGGAGACTGATTATGTGGCGTCCAAAGCGTATGTCCATTCCTACTGCGGCCGAAGCACTGCCCGGCCGTGCTGAACCCTTACCGACCACCAGCCATCATTTTGTTAATGGCCATGACATTGCCGGAGAATGCCCGGAGGATCTGGCTGAATTAATGGTGGGGATGGGATGCTTCTGGGGAGCCGAGCGGGCTTTCTGGTCATTGCCGGGAGTGTATTCCACCTCGGTCGGCTATGGTGCCGGGCATACGCCCAATGCCAGCTATGAAGAGGTTTGCAGCGGTTTAACCGGTCACAACGAGCTGGTGCGTATCTGGTATGACCCGCAGCAAACGTCATTACCGCAACTACTCACTGTATTTTGGGAAAAACATGACCCTTGCCAGGGCATGCGCCAGGGTAACGATATTGGCACCCAGTACCGTTCAGGGATCTATCTGACCAATGCGGAAGATATGGCGCTGGCGGAGCAGAGTCGGGATCAATACCAACAGTGCCTGACTGCCGCAGGCATGCCCGAAATAACTACCGAGATACTGCTGGGCATTCGTTATTACATGGCCGAAGGCTATCACCAGCAATATCTGGCTAAAAATCCCGGTGGGTATTGTGGGCTGGGTGGTTGTGGTGTCGTCTTCGCAGACGCCGTGTCAGAGCAAAAATAACCACGCTATCCATTCCGCCAGCTGCGATCTGCCGTGACCAATACCGCCCTGTCCCTAGGCTCTGGCCGTTGCGGTATGGTATTGGTTGGATTATCCGTAATAATCGCGTGTTAGACTGGTCGCCAATGTTACCAAGGGATGACCGTTTAGTGCGCGCTATCGCTGTATTTCAGTTGAAAGGCGGGGTGGGGAAAACCACCTCCGCCGTCAACCTGGCCGCATTGGCTGCCAGTAACTCCATTCGTACCCTGCTCTGGGATCTGGATCCCCAGGGGGCTGCGACCTGGATACTGGGGGTTGAGCCGGATCGCAAGCAAGACAAGGTCTGGAGTGAAGGCAAGCCTATTGGCCGCTATATTTACCCGACCCAGTACGATCGTCTGGATGTGCTGGCAGCTGATATCTCGTTACGCAAGTTTCACCAGAGTGTTGCCGACAAGCGTACCGCCAGGGATTTGACCACCGATGCCATCAGCATGCTGGGAGAAGACTATGAACTGGTGGTGATTGATTGCCCGCCAGTACTGTCGCCGCAGATTGAGGGTGTCTTGCAGGCCGTGGATAAAATTCTGGTACCGATAGAACCTTCGTTGCTGTCCATTCGGGCCTACGAGCAGTCCAAACAACAGCTCGACTGGGTCAAAAGCAAGCAGTGGATGCCCTTTGTAACTCTGATTGATCGTCGCAAGAGTGCGCACGTCAAATGGGCTGCAGAAGTAGCGCCCAAAATTCGCGAGTTATTACCCGTGTTTATCGGCCACTCTGCCAGTGCTGAGCGGATGCTGGAATTACGCAGTCCGATCGTGGTCTGTCAGCCCCATGTTCCCCTGTCCCGTAATTACCGGGCGTTGTGGGCTGCAGTAAAAGAGCAGTTGAAACTTTGAGCCAGGTGCTTTGAGCCAGGTGCTCTGGCTCAGGTCGCTGGCTTGCACCTGCGGATAGGCAATAAAAACGGCCCAGGCGATGGCAGTGGCATAACAGAGGTTGGTTTTTAATTCGCTGTGAGGATTAACCAAAAATTGCCGCTGGGAAGCCAGTCCACGAATCAGGCTGGCCTGATCCGGGTCAAAGGCAAGATATTGATCCCAGACTTTCTGATGAATATCGGCATCCAGCGGATACAGCGAGCAGTCTTCGAAAGCATTGACCTGGCTGTGCTCCTGCCTTTGCGCCAGAGCAATCAGCAGATTTTCCGCAGTGCCGGTATAACAGCCCAGATAGTCCAGTGTTGGGCGAATAATGGTGTCTCTGAGCTCGTGAGGCATAAGCTTCATCGCTCACCCTCCTGTAGTCTTGGTTAGATTGTATACCCTTAGGAATAGCACACTGGTCGTTATTGACTGGATTGTTTGAACGGTCGTTGGCCAGTGATGACGGGGTATTGGTTGATTTCTGTGACACTTGTATCAGTTGCAAAAAGAACGCCATTATTCTTGCTGGGAGAGAAATTGATGCAATTAACGCCAATATCGTATTGTGGCTGCCGCTGTGCTGTGGCGGATTACGTTGGACGGGTCGATTTCTGGCCGCCGCCGTTATAAATATTGTCAGAAATTTGACAGTTGGCGGTTTATTTACGAATGGATAATTGGCTGGTGATGGTATTGCCGTGTCGATATCCCGCCGTCAACTGGACGCGGATGGCCGCTGGTGGTGATATTTGCGAATTATTCTCCGTGTTTTTATTTTAAATTATTCTTAGAAACCAGATTTAAATGAAAAAATATTCACCCCGTGACTCTTTTTCAGGCTCGCTTCCCGGTTCATGCCAGAAATTATCTTCGCCAGGCTGGTTTGATACCCACTGTCATTTTGATTTTCCGGCATTTGATCCAGATCGGCGAGCGGTATGGCAGCACTGCGAAACACTGGGTATCTCCGGTTTGATTGTGCCAGGTGTCTGCCGCGAGCAAGGCGAACGTCTGGCATCGTTCTGCGCTGGGCAGCCATGGTTTTTTGCACTGGGGTTACATCCCTGTTTTAGCGAGCGGCACCGTATGGCCGATCTCGACTGGCTGGAGCAGGTATTATCTACGTCAGAATGTGTCGCGGTGGGGGAGTTTGGCCTGCATTTTAGCCGCCCTGTCGATCTGGCGGTGCGTCAGCAACAGCGCCAGCTGTTTGATGCGCAAATACAGTTGGCGCAACAGTACAAACTGCCGGTTATTTTGCACGGCGTGGGAGCGCACGATGAGATTATCCAGGCGTTGCGACTGGCCCGGTTTGACGGTGGTGGTGTCGTGCATGCCTTCAGTGGCAGTGAACAGCAGGCGCGGCAATACCTGGATCTGGGTTTTTGTCTGGGTCTGGGAGGATTGTTACTGCGGCCTAATGCCCATCGCTTGCGCCGCACGGTTCAACAGCTGCCGCTGGAAGCCTGGTTGCTGGAAACCGATGCACCGGATATGACGCCCGCGATCGCGGCGTCGCGGCGCAACTCGCCCGTTTTCCTGCCGTTGGTGGGGGTGGCACTGGCGCGGATCAAACAGCTGACTCCGGCAGCGCTGCAAGCCTGCCAGGCCGATAGTATTCGCAAGCTATTCTTCCCCTTGTCAGACCATCCTATATAACAGAAAGCTGAGAATGGCCTTCAATACCGTACATTCTGGAATGGATGTCACTCGAAAGTATGATTAAAGCCTGGATGTTGTTTTTGGTAACAAGCCAGAGTTGTTGCCTTTTGTAAGGTGAAATTGATCCCAGGTTACGCGCTCATTATTCTTCCCGGTTGAGATAACAATAAAAATTATGTGGTTGAACATTCAACTGCGGCAACACCGGGTAGGCAAAAAGACATGAAAATAATCAGTGCTGCTTTTTTGATGATAAGCGCGGCAATGTCGTCCTGGGCGGAATTACCTGCCAGCGAGATTGAACGATTACACCAGGATTTAACCCCATTGGGTGCCGAGCGTGCCGGTAATGGTAAAGCGATACCGGCCTGGACGGGGGGCTTGCCACAGGACAAAGGCCCCTGGGAAAGCGGATTTCATCCTGACCCTTATGCCGGAGAACAGGCCTTATTTCGTATTGAAGCCAGTAACCTGGAAGCACATAAGGCGCAATTGACCGAAGGACAGCGCCAGCTGCTGATGCGGTTTCCGGATATGTACCTGAATGTGTATCCGAGTCATCGTTCTGCGTCTTACCCGGATTATGTTTACGAGGCGATCAGAACCAACGCTGCTACCGCCAAATTGTTGCCTTATGGATCGGGTGTCACCGGCGCAGTCATGAGTTCGCCCTTTCCGATCCCCGCCAATGGACTGGAAGTGCTCTGGAACCATACGCTCAGATTTCGGGGCCAGACGGTATCCTACGAAGCGGTCAGCTCACTGATAACGGCGTCGGGCCAGCGGATGGATACCCTGCGGGCGTACAACTACTACTTCAAATACAGCGAGTCTGGCCTCCAGCCATCGGAGCTGGATAACAAGGTGTTTCTGTTAACGCGGGAGACTTTGGCTCCGGCGCACCAGGCGGGCAGCCTGACGCTGGTACATGAAACGCTGGATCAGATGCGCTCGCCCCGTAAATCCTGGATTTATACGCCGGGTGCCCGGCGCTTGCGTCGTACTCCAGATCTGGCGCACGACACACCGGATGTGAACAGTCAGTCACTCCGTACCATTGACCAGGTCGATATGTATAACGGTGCGCCGGATTATTACGACTGGACATTGATCGGCAAACAGGAAATCTATATTCCCTACAATGCTTATCCGGTGCATCAGGGGAACCTGCGACTGGACGATATATTACAAAAACACCATCTGAATCCGGCCTTGTTGCGCTATGAGCTGCACCGTGTGTGGGTGATTGAAGCCAATTTGCGGGTAGGGTTCAGTCATCGTTACAGCAAGCGCCGCTATTACCTGGATGAAGACTCCTGGTCGATTGTGTATGCCGAAGAATACGATCATCACGGGTTACTGGTGCAGGTGACAGAAGGCCATCTGATCAACTATTACGACCTGCAAATGATGATGACTACACTGGAAGTGACCTATGATTTTCCCTCCGGGCGTTATTATGTCGAAGGTCTGGATAACGAGCGCGAACGCAGTTTCCGCTTCTTTGATACCGGTTTGAGTGAAAACGATTTTTCCACCAATGCCGTCCGCCGCCAGGCCAAACGCTGACAGCCTGATAACAGGCCGCTACACTGCGGCCTGATCTTTATGGATGTGCTCCGTTGGCTGTCTTTTTTTTGCTCACACCGATGTTCCGTTTGGTGCTCAGGTTGCTGCTGCCACAGTGGCAACGCCGCCGTTACCTGTTGCTTTATCCGTTGCTGTGGTTCTCCCTGACGGGGGGGCTGGTGTTGGCGGATGCCGAGCTGCCGGATAATTTTGCCGAGCTGTCGGACGATGTACAGTCCGTCATTCTGGAATTCATGTTTTTCCCGGAACAGGCCAACCAGGTCTGGGGTAACGATCTGGCGGTGTCGGGCGTTCGCTCGCTGGTGAAATACCTGGACGATTTCCATACCCAGGTACGCATCGACTTTGATGTGGGCACGATTCATATCGAAAGTCGCGGCAGTCACACACCGCTTCAAGCGCTGCGACATGCCATTGAAGCCACCTTGCTGACCCCCGCCGATCCTGCTGCTGTCGACTTGCTGACCGCAGCGGATTTCGGCCTGACGGGAACCCCCTTTCTGGCTGGCAAGGTACAAGATCAGGAAGGCAAATCGGTCGAGTTTCCCTGGCGTGCCCGGCGTTATGCCGAATATCTGGTGGCGCACCAGCTGCAACACACGGGCAGTCGCTACTGGGTTTCGATTCCCATGGTTCGGCAATTTCGTCAGGTCAGTGCACAGCAGTACGGTGAACTGGTGCATCAGGCAGCAAATCGTTATGGCATTCCTGCTGCCCTGATTCTGGCCATTATTGAAACCGAAAGCAGTTTTAACCCCTTTGCCGTCTCTCCTGTGGGGGCCTATGGTTTGATGCAGGTGATGAGTCGTACGGCGGGTCAGGATGTCTATGACAAAATCTATCAGCGCAGTGGTCGACCCGGTCGTGATGTGCTCTTTCGTCCAGAGCAGAACATTGATATCGGCACAGCGTATTTGTCTATTTTACGGGATCGCTATTTGCGCGGCATACAGGATGCCCAAAAGCAGCTCTACTGCATGATTGCATCCTATAACGGCGGTGCCGGTAATCTGTTGAAAACCTTTCATCGCGATCGTCAAAAAGCCATTGCCCGCATTAACGCCATGTCTGCCAATCAGGTTTATCGCACTATCCTGTCGAGTCATCCGAGCCAGGAATCGCGTAACTACCTTAAAAAAGTCTCAGCGGCACAGCAACGCTACGGCGGTGGGACGTGAATCCCCTTCATCCTCAGCCACCAGAGGCGCTGTTGGCGGGTCTGCAACAACATGCAGTCTGGGCTGACGCCGGACTGGCGCTGGTGCCGCTGGAGCATGATATTCGCCTCTGGCTACTGGCAGTGAATGAACAGCGGCTGTTTGATGCTACAGAGATTGCAGCCCTGTGGCGTTACATGCCCTACTGGGCATTTGCCTGGGCAGGGGGCAGGGCAATGTCATCCTTTCTGGTGCAACAGCCGTACCGGGTTGCAGGCAAACGGGTGCTGGATATCGGCTGTGGTGGAGGTATTGCAGCGCTACAGGCCGCTCGCCAAGGCGCGAGTATGGTGGGGGTCTGTGATATTGATCCGCTGGCGACCCTGGCAGCACAGCACAACGCCAGCCTGAACGGCGTGGTCGTCGAGGTTGTTCGTGCCGGAGACTGGGGTGATTTTGATGTGTTTCTGGCGGGCGATCTGCTCTACGACCCGGCGAGTCACCCTCTGTTAGCCGAGCTGCAGGCCAATATTTCGGCAGGGCTAACGGCTGAACCCGCTGCTGCCCTGCGTCATTTCTTCCCGTCTTCAGCGGCTGCAGCCCAGGACTCCGGGCTATTTGCTACCTTACCGGCCATCGGTGATTTTGATCAGCAGGTTTTGATTGAAATCCACGCCATGCCACACTCGCCTTGATCTGGCTGTGATAATCTCGCGGCTTTAGAATAGCTATCAGAAAAAATAAACGGAGATTATTGTATGCGTCGTGTGATGACACTGGTTGCCATGCTGGCAACATCCCCGGCATGGGCCCTGACTGCGACAGAGCTGGATGTGTGGATTAACTCCATGCCACAGATACAAGGCTGGCTGGATCAGCATGAAGATGCCATGCCAAAAACCAGCGCTTCCATGGAACAAGGCATGGCCGCGATGTTTCAGGACGGTATCAAAAGTCTGAAAACCTCAGGCCTCTACAGCGAGTTTGGTCGAAAGGTATCCGCTGCCGGATTTGACAGTGTGGAGCAATGGACAAGGGTAACAACCGAAGTCAGTCTGGGCATGCTGGCCGTGGAAATGAGTGAGCAGGGCGGCAGCCGTGATCAAGTAAAGCAACAACTGGCCCAGCTGCAACAAATGCGCAACGCCGGTGGCATGCCAGCAGAACAGCTGGATGCCATGGAAACCATGATGCGGGGCACGTTGAAAATGATGGATGAAATGGAAGCGGTTGATGCAGCCGACAAGACACTGGTGAGCGGCCGTATGGCGGAACTGCGTCAGTTAATGCAATAACGTAACGGCATCTGAGTGTGAGTGCCTGTTACCATAGCTACCATAGCTACCATAGCGGTAACGCACTCTAATTCACCCTGACGCTCTTGTAGCGACAGTCCGGCTGCAAACAAACCCAGCCGGGTGTCGGAGCGCGTCAGAGCGACGTTTTCGTCAGGTCAGTAAAACCCCATATTCGATTCCAGCGCCGACATGCTGGAGACCGCAGCGACGGCCTGATTGCGCCACTGACGCCGGAAGGCTGCCGGTGTTTGCCCTGTCCACTGTTTGAACGCCCGTTCGAAACCTCGGCGATCAGAAAATCCCAGCTCGTTGGCCAACTGTTGCACATCCTTGCTGGTACGCTTCAGCGCAGCGGCTGCCCGAACCAGACGGCAGTGTTTGCTCAATTCCGAAAACTGGCTGCCTTCTTCCTGCAATCGTCGGGTCAGGGTTCGTGCGCTGGTGCCCAACAAATCGGCGACAGCTTCCTTGGTCATCGGCAGACAGGTCGGCCAGTAATAAAGGATATGGCGTAACTTGCGACTGAATGGGCGTTCGGTGTCTTCCGAGCGCCAAGGCACTTCAGCACCTTCCAGCATGGTTTCCAGGAAAGGCATGGCCTTTTTCATCGACTTGTCGAGATAGTCGCTGGAGAAACTGATCCAATTACAGCTTTCGCCATAACGTACAGGCACCCCAAAGTAGCGGTCGAGTTGTTCCCGATACTGTGGTGGTGGCTGCTGAAAGCCAATGCCGGTGATGTTGTAAAACCCGTTCCCCAGCCTGGAGCCGACATCATGAATGCCAGCGGCAACCAGTTCGGCACGGGTTTGACGCGCATGCGGTGTTCCATCGCTCACATAAAACACGACTTTGACCGCCTGTTGGCCAATAAATACATCGGGGGGATGACTGTCGCTGATCAGCGGATAATAACGCCGCAGTTGTGACAGCGCATCGCGACCGGTGCGACATTCACTGAGCAAATACGCTAGCAGTCGAAATCGTCGCCAATCCAACCGGCTCCCCATCATGACGCCAATAGCAGGCGTTTTCAGGGACTGACCGGCCTGTTCGATGATGCGATCAAACACAGGCACAGGAAATTGATGTTGGCTGTTACCCCAGTCCTGAGCCAGCTCAGGAAGCTCGTCAGGACTTAATCCCCGCTCACGCATGAGCTGAAAAAGGGGGTGCAACGCCGCCGACGTCAATGTCGGAGTAAGATAAGCACTCATAAATAATGTCATTGTTGTTATTTTTGTTACAGACAACGTATCACCACCGCTGCTTTCAGACCAGCCCCCAAGAGTATTTTTTAATCAGTAGCGGATTTTGAACGGTAGATCCTGCTTTATTTGTGAACATGACTTGACAGTCGAGGGCGTCGTCCGTAATATATGCAACCTCTGACGCGGGATGGAGCAGTCTGGTAGCTCGTCGGGCTCATAACCCGAAGGTCGTAGGTTCGAATCCTGCTCCCGCAACCAATTTCCAACGTAGTGCGGTTTAGGTCAGAGAAGCAAGATGATGTCGCGGGATGGAGCAGTCTGGTAGCTCGTCGGGCTCATAACCCGAAGGTCGTCAGTTCAAATCTGGCCCCCGCTACCAATTATTTTAAAGGCAGATCAATGACTTATTGATCTGCCTTTTTCATTTCTACTCCCCGAAAAACCTTCCTGTGACGTTTTGTGACGATTTCTGTGACACTTTTAAACGGCACGATTTTTCCAAAAATCTAAAATGACCTTCAGGCTACCGAAAAACGGGACTCAAAAAATTAAAAAGTTGAACAAAAATTTTTCGACCTTCGGGATATTTTCGTCACAAAACACGTGACCTTAAGGGCGAATCCCTGAAGGTCAGTTTTGATCCAATTTTTTCATGACCTTCGGGTTGTTTCGTCACAGCCGTTAAAAATGACTGAAGGTCGGACTTATTATGACCTTCGGGCAATTACCTGTTTTTTTCATGTTTCTTCTGTGACGATTTGTGACTAGTCACGAAGCCAGTCTTTGGCTCGTGACTTGAGCTAGGCCCCGCCGTTCTTGGGGAAACGTGTACACGCTCTGAAGTTAGCATTGGCTATTTTGTGACGATTTCGACTTCGTGATTCCAAACATTGGTTTGGCAACTGTCCCGCTCTGTCACCCTAGTTGTCCAGTAGGCGTTTTCGTCTAAATTCATCTCAGAGTGGGTCAAAAGGATTGCTATGCCGCGCTACTCAGACGAACGTAAGGCCGCTGTCTTGAAGAAGCTGTTGCCCCCTATGAACCGGTCGGTTGCCTCGGTCGCTACAGAGG
>CAJXTI010000024.1 GCA_913061185.1 uncultured Oceanobacter sp. | reverse complement strand
TCTACACTATCCTCTTCGTCGGCAGCGTCAGATGTGTATAAGAGACAGAATCTGTTGTGGGTCTTCAGAACGTGGATTGTCGTCAGTGAGCCAGACTGAATCCGCATATTTCATCGCTGCCGCCAGCATCTGCGGGCGCTTGCTCCGATCTCGATCACCGCCACAACCAAACACCAGCGTCAACGGCTGCTGCCAGGGCAACAAGGATGACAACACGCTCACCAGCGCATCCGGTGTATGGGCAAAATCCACAATGACCGTCGGGCCATCGCCGCAGGATGGCCGATATACTTCCATCCGCCCGGCAACCGGCTGCAACTGTGCGGCGGCGTCGACCAGCAACGCCAATGACTCTCCAGCAGCAGCCAACATAGCAATCGCCGCGACGGCATTCGCCAGATTGAATGCTCCCAGTAACGGTAACTGCAAGCAGCACTGTCCCCAGGGGGTAATCAACTCCGCGCTGATACCCGTACTGTCCAGAGCCAGTATGCGATAACCGATATGTTGAACATTGCCCTCGGCATAACCCTGCACAGCATCGCCAGTAATGACTTCGTCCGTCACCAGGCCATAACTGTACCGCAGCCCCTGTATTTCGGTGTCTGCCAGCAACCGCTGGCCATAAGGACAATCACGATTAATCAGTACAAAACCGGTATGGTAATCCAGCAACAGTCGACGCTTGGCCTGGTAGTAGCTTTCCATATCGCCGTGATAATCGAGATGATCCTGGGTCAGATTGGTCAGTAATGCGCCTTCAAAGCTCATCCCTGCCACGCGCCCCTGATCCAAGCCGTGAGAAGACACTTCCATCGCTGCACGACAGCCGCCCTGTTCAGCCACCTGAGCCAATGTCCGCAACACCACCGACAAATCCGGTGTTGTATTACGAGTTGACGCCAACTCAGGCCAAAGCCCATTACCCAGCGTCCCCAACACACCACAAGGCTTGCCCAGTGCCTGGGAAAGCTGTGCCAGATACGACACGCACGAACTCTTGCCATTGGTGCCCGTCACCGCGAACACAGGCAAATGACAAACCTGCTGATAACGACGATAAAGCCATGCTGCTAAGCGGGCAGACACCACAGGAGCAGAAAAAACCGGCACTGCGGTCTGACCGAATTCACAGCGAAATCCGCTATCCGCTTCCTGCAAAACAGCCACTGCACCTTTCTGGATGGCAGCATTGATATATTCTGCACCGTGACTGGCAGCACCGCCTCGAGCGACAAACAGGTCTCCTGGTTGCACATCCCGGCTGTCCGTTACCACTTCGGCAAATTCACGATCCCACTCCGGTGGAACAAACAGATCATCCTGCAGCAATTGGGAAAGCTTCATTTCGGGCCTCCGGCAACAATCAGGGAAGCCGCTGTCGAATCGTCCGGTGCAATCTGACGTAAACGCAGTGCCTGCTCCATAATGCGCGAAAACACCGGCGCAGCGACTTCGCCCCCGTAATACTCACGCCCTTGTGGTTCATCAATCGCCACCACCAGCACCAGATCAGGATCGGTGAGCGGTGCGATACCGGCAAAGACTGCGTTATAAGTCGCATCTTCATAGCCGTTTTCGCCGACCTTGTGCGCTGTCCCTGTTTTGCCGCCCACCCGGTAACCGGCAACGCGGGCACGCCGTCCAGTACCGAGGTCGGAGGTGACGGTTTCGAGAATATCCAACACCTGGCGGGCGACCTTATCGGACATCACCCGCTGACAGTCTGGACGTGACTCACTGTCCAGTAACAACGTCGCGTTCAAACGGCAACCATGCTGGGTAAAACTGGTATAGGATTGCGCCAGCTGCAATGGCGAAACCGCCATGCCGTAACCGTACGACACCGTCGCCAGACGCAGGTCATCCATCTGTTCGGGGTAAGGTAAAATACCGACACTCTCACCGGGAAAGCCCAAGCCAGTAGCCTGCCCAAGACCGGCAGCACTCATGATTTTGAACACGGTTTCCGCACCCAGATCCGCCGAGATCAGGGTCACACCCACGTTACTGGATTTGGTAATCACGCCGGTCACATCCAGAACGCCATAATCGCGATGATCGCGGATAGTTTTGTTTTTAACCCGCAAATAGCCCGGACTGGTATCGACCAGCGTGCTCGGGGTATAGCGCCCGGAATCCAGCGCTGCTGCCACGGTAAAGGGCTTCATGGTCGACCCTGGCTCCAGTACATCGGCCAGCGCCCGATTACGCATATACGCTGGTTTCAATCCGGCCCGATTATTGGGGTTGTAGGAAGGCTGGTTCACCATCGCCAGAACTTCACCATTATGAGCATCCAGCAACACCGCACTGCCAGAAGCCGCATGATGCTGGCGTACAGCGGCCATCAGCTCGCGATACGCCAGATATTGCAAACGCAGGTCAATGGTCAGGCGCAAGTCATGACCCGGCTGAGCCACGGACTCCACCGCTAACTGCTTGACCACACGGCCATAGCGATCACGAATCACAGTACGGCGTCCACCCGTACCCGTCAGGTAATCGTTATAAGCCAGCTCCAGACCCTCCTGGCCGTTGCCATCAATATCCACGATACCGACCACATGAGCGGTCACCTCAGCGGCAGGATAATAACGTCGAAAACGACTTTCGAACTGCAAACCCTCCAGTCCCAAAGCCACAACCTGATCGGCCTGGGCCGGTTGCACCTGCCGATCGACATAAAAGAAACCGCGCCCACGCTGGCGGGCAGCAGTGATTTGCTGCGTCAGCCGATTGGCAGAAATCCCCAACACCTTGGCCAATGACGCCACTTGGTCAAGGTCAAACACCTGAGGATTAAGACTGATGTCCGTCACTGCCGTGCTGACGGCCAGCGGCTTGCCGAAGCGGTCAGTGATCATGCCGCGCCGCGCCGGTTGAACCTGAGCGCGGACAATGCGTTTTTCACCTTCTTCAAACAGAAAAGGCTGATCCACCGTATGTAACGAGATCAGCCGCACCAGAATCAGCAACAACAGCGCAACCATCACCATCAGCACCAGTACAAAGCGCCAGCGGGTAATGCCCTGAGCTGAATGATCATGCTGTGAGGCTGTCATTGAGAAAGAATCCTGACCTGTTGTGGTTCAATCATATTAAGTTCACGTCGTGCACGCTGATCGATCCGGGAGTAGCTGGTTAATGCCGCCAGTTCCAGCACCAGTTGTGTCTGTTCCTGCTGCAAAGCGTCACTGTGTTTTTCGAGCGTCTGCCATTGCTGAACCAGCTGACGATGACCGTGACTGACTCCGATTTGCACCAGAGCCGACACCACCACTACCAGCCAAACCAGCACGACAGCCAGATTCATGGCAAGCGCTCGGCGATACGCAACACCGCGCTGCGAGCGCGGGCATTACTGCGAACTTCATCATCGTCCGGCATGATGGCCTTGCCGATACGTTTCATGGTTTTGCCTAAATCCGCTTCCAGCACAGGGAGACCGGGAGGCAAATCGCGCCCCTTCTCCTGAGCTCGAATAAACCGCTTTACCATACGATCTTCCAGCGAGTGAAAGCTGATCACCGCCAGCCGCCCCCCCGGCACCAGAAAATCCACACTCTCATTCAGCACCCGTTCCAGATCACCCAGCTCATTATTCACCGCAATCCGGATCGCCTGGAAAGCACGGGTCGCCGGATGCTTGTGGCGCTCCCAAGCTGGATTGGCTTCCTTGATCAGCTCCGCCAGCTGCAAGGTACGGGTGATCGGAGTGGTGGCACGGGTGGTCACGATGGCGCGAGCCATACGTTTGGCAAAACGCTCTTCACCGTATTCTTTCAGCACCCGGACAATGTCATTTTCATCGGTGGTTGCCACCCACTCAGCGGCCGACAAGCCCGCATCCGGGTTCATACGCATATCCAGCGGGCCATCACGCATAAAGCTGAAACCGCGCTCTGGATCATCCAGCTGTGGCGACGACACCCCCAGATCCAGCAAAATACCGTTGATACGTGCAATGCCACGGGCGGCCATTTCCTGCTTCATATCAGCAAAAGACGCTTGAACCACTTCGAAGCGCGCGTCTTCCTGATGCAGCTGCTCGCCGGTTTCAATGGCGCGCGGATCCTTGTCGAAACCATACAAACGACCATCAGCAGCCAGCTGTGACAACAACAAACGACTGTGTCCGCCACGACCAAACGTGCCATCGATGTAGACCCCGGACGGATCATTCAGGCAACCGGTAACGGTCGGTTCCAGCAACACGGTTGCGTGGGCCAGCTCTTGCAGATTCATATAGACAGACTCTTGAGTTCGTCGGGAAGATTTTCCAGCGACATGGGTTGTTCCAGGTAGTCATCCAGCTGACCATCCCAACGAGCCTTGTCCCAGAGCTCCAGCTTGTTGCCCTGACCCATCAACACACATTCTTTAACCAGCCCGGCGTACTCGCGGCAGGCAGGACTGATCAATACCCGGCCACTACCATCGGTTTCACACTCGGTGGCATAGCCTTGCAGCAGGCGCTTCAGCTGTTTGCTGGCAGGATTCAGTGTGGGCAGCTGATTCAGCTTGGCTTCAATCTTGATCCACTCTTCGAGCGGGTAAACCATCAGGCAACGATCCTGGCTATCCACAGTCACCACCAACGCAGACACACTCGCACCCTCCAGCGTTTCCCGCACTTTTGCAGGTATCGCCAGACGACCTTTGGCATCCAGATTGATGTGGTGCATTCCGCGAAACATGACAGGTTAATCCATCACGGTTGGCAGATTTCAGTGGTGTTGATCAGCACAGGAGCCTCGATGTCTTTCGTGATCAGGAATGTCAATTCAGGGCAAGCAGACTATAGCTCTACGGGAAAATTTATTTCCTACTATTTCCCACTTTTGCGATCAAATTCGCCACAATTCGACACTTTGGGACACTATAAAAACAGGCCGGTGCCATTGCAAGCTGACGGATCGCTTGAAATGATGAAATTTGCTTTAAATCACAAGCACTTAGAGGCTTTTATGGCAGGACGAAAAAAAGTCATAATCAAAATATTTCAAAGGAACCGAGCGGTGGAAGCATTACTTAAAGTAACTTCTAAGGTTCTGTAACATATTGACACAACCTAGATTGTTTTCGCATGAGAAGTGACCACTAACCAACCAATAGTTTGATCAACATGAATTTATCCACACAGTCCATCCGTTATGCGCCCAACAAGCCCACTCAGGATAAAAAAGTCGATAGGGAGATGGCTGAAAAAACGCTACTATCCAGCTTACCCAGCCGACTTGACCGTTTGTCGGAATGCGCCTCCAGAGCCCGGTCGCGAACAGATAACCGCGCAGCAGAGCTGATCACCGACACGTCTGCGTACCAAACGGTTAATCGATACAACAAACCCATTCCTATGCCCACATTGGCTGATTACCCATCGTCATGAATATTCAGAAACTTCAACTGGCTTCCCAACAACTGCGTGACAACAAGACCTTTGAATGGCTGGTTGTCTCCGTCATCATCATCTCAGCCCTGCTGATTGGTGCCCGCACCTATCCAATCCCCGATACGCTGATTTTGCTCATTCAGTGGCTCGACATCGGCATCACCCTGCTTTTCCTGTTTGAGATCACCGTTCGCTTTTTTGCCGCCCCGGACAAACGACGTTTTTTCTATAGCGGCTGGAATATATTCGACACCCTGGTGGTCGTGGTCAGCCTGATTCCAATCGAAAACAGTGAGTTGGCTCTGGTCGGACGACTGGTAAGAATATTCCGGGTACTGCGGATGGTATCGATCATTCCGGAACTGCGCATGCTGCTGAATTCCCTGCTACGGGCCATGCCGCAATTGGGCTACGTGGTATTGCTGATGTTTATTATTTTCTACATCTACGCAGCAGTGGGAGCTACCTTTTTTGCCCATATTAACCCGGATCTGTGGGGTGATATTTCGATTGGTATGCTGACCTTGTTCCGCGTCATGACCTTCGAAGACTGGACCGACGTTATGTACGAAACCATGGCGGTTTACCCACTGTCCTGGATCTACTACCTCAGCTTTATCTTTCTGACCACCTTCGCCTTTTTGAACATGGTCATTGGTATCGTGGTCAATGTGCTGGAGGATGAGCATGCACGCGAACGCGAAGCACAGGATCAAGCAGAGGGCAAGGCCACACTGGATGACCTGATGCTGGAAATCCGATCACTGCGAAAAGAGCTTAACAACCTGAAACCGGACAACTGATCCGGCTCCGCTACCAAGGAAACCCCATGCCGTATCTGGCCCGAGTACTGTTAAAAGGATCTGTCGTCGTCCTGCCGCTGGTGATCACTGCCTGGCTGTTGTGGTCGACACTGCTATGGCTCGACAATATCGGTCTCGAACTGCTGTCCTGGACCGGTCTGGAGATCGACAGTGCCAGTTCCGGCATCCCCGGTTTCGGTCTGATCGTCATGCTGGTCAGTCTGTTTGTGGTCGGATTGCTGATCCAGTTCAACCCTATCAACTGGTTACACACCTACCTCGAAGACACCCTGCTACGCTTCCCTGTCGTCAAAACCCTGTACGGTGCAGTGAAGGATTTTACCGTGATGTTTGATGGCCAGAAAAAACAACCCCAACCGGTGGTATTGGTTGATATGCCCGGACAAGGGACATTGGTCGGCTTTATCACCAATCAGAACGTCCCCGCCGTAGTACAACAAACCCGCCCTGAACAGCCTCTCGTGGCTGTTTATCTGCCCATGAGCTACATGGTGGGTGGTTATACCCTGTTCCTGCCCAAAGCACAGCTGACCCAAGTCGACTGGTCTTTTGAGGAAGCCATGCGTTTTGCCATTACTGCCGGTGTATCCCAAAGCCAATCGCTGAACCAGGCAAAGTCGCGACCGCCCACAAACGACAGCGCAGCCACAGAGATGTGATACATCTCAAGCAACATGGCAGGCCCTTTGCTATAGTCTTTTACATGCACGTTAATTGTCGCAGCAACACTCGCACCAACACTGAAAGTACTGAAACGATAATGGCAACACTCATCCAGTCTATTCACAACCCGGTCAGAACGGCATGATCAACGCAGCACGACTCCAGCAATTTATTCCCTTTGAAGATCTGTCTGAAAATGCCCTTCAGGAATTGCTGCCGCACTTTGCACCGGTTCGTCTGGCTCAACGTGGCGTGCTGTTCAAACGGGGGCAGCAAGATGACCGCTGCCATTATTTGCTGGAGGGTGCCATCGACCTGGTCAACGATCACTTTGAAGTGACTCAGCTTAATGGTGAGGACGAAGGCAACTTTCTCGCCCTGGATGCCACCCATCCCATTCACAAATATTCTGCTGTTGCAGTCAGTGACTGTCTGATTGCCAGCCTGCCCAGACGCTACCTTGAACTGATCAGTACCTGGGTCGAAGTAGCCCGCTCGCTTGAGTCCGATGAAGAAACAGACTGGCTTGAAGCCCTGTTAACCTCAGAGCTGTTTAATCGCATTCCGCCAGGCAATATCCAGCAATTACTCTCCCGTTTTGAGGAGCGCGAAGTCACTCTGGGCGACGTGCTGATCCAGGAAGGCGATGAAGGCAACGAATGCTATGTCATCAAACAAGGGAAAGCCGTTGTCACACGGCGCAACGGCAAGCAGGAAGAAACCCTGGCAGCACTGAGTAATGGTGCGCTCTTCGGCGAAGACTCCCTGATCAGCAGCCTGCCCCGCAGTGCCACGATTACCATGAGCAGTAACGGCATCGTCATGGTACTCAGCAAAAACGATTTTGATACCCTGTTAAAAACACCGGTACTGGAATACGTCGACCCCCAACAGCTCGACGAGCTGATCGAAAACAGCGATACCGGCGTCATCCAGCTCGATGTCCGTACCCAACAGGAAGCCGCCATGGCACCGGTTGCACGCGCACGCAATGTGCCTCTGGCGCAACTGCGTAGCCAGATGGATAACTTCAACCGTGATTTTATTTACGTTGTACTGGGAGAAGGTCGCGCAGAAGCAGCGGCCTATATCCTCAGTGAAGCCGGATTCGAGGTCAAGATACTCAGGCACTGAAGCCCTACAATTACCCACTCCGTCCAGAAAATCAGCTGATAGAGCTAGGCGTATCCGGCTTCTGGTCCTATAGTTGCGCCTTCGATCATCGGCCAGGAAAAGCGCGAATGTGGATCAGCACCAGTTGTGAATTTTCGTTTGAAATTTCTGTGCCCACACCTTTTATTCTTATGTTGCGCGCCCGCCGAGGCTCCCAACAATGGGTTGCACGGGAAGAATATGAAGTGCTCCCCAGTGTGCCAGTCATAGAGTTCAAGGACTTCTATGGCAACGACTGCCAACGCCTGATCGCGCCCCCTGGCCCCTTCGCGCTGTATTGTTCAGCCGACGTGATGACGCTCGAACATGTCGAAGAAGCCCCAGGGACTCCTTTCGTCGAAATCCAGAACCTGCCATCGGATGTCCTCACCTACCTGCTGCCCAGCCGCTATTGTGAATCCGACCGCTTTTACCTGCTTGCCAGTGAAATCACCCAAGGCTATTTGCCCGGTTACGATCAGGTGGCAGCCATCGAAGACTGGGTGCGCCGCAATATTCGTTACGAACCCGGCACCAGTCCTTCGCCAGTCTCAGCGATTGAAATCAACCTGCGTCAATCCGGTGTCTGCCGTGATCTGTCTCACCTCTGTATTGCCCTATGCCGGGCACTGAGTATTCCTGCCCGTCAGGTAGTGGGTTATCTGTACGACCTGCAACCGATGGATTTACACGCCTGGTTCGAAGCCTATGTCGGTGACCGCTGGTACATCTTTGATGCCACCCAATACGGCCGCAAGGGCGCTTACGTTGCCACCGGCTATGGCCGCGACGCAACCGACGTTGCCATCTACAACCAGTACGGCCCACCGGTATTTCCCATCGAACAGATTATCTCGGTAGAGATGGTCAATCGTTAAGCGGACGCTCCGGGTCAACCCGCAAGTCCCGAGGAATCGGCATGTCTGGATGACGGTCCGGCTTCGGCCCCCGACCCTTGACATACATATCCATCTGATAAATATACGCCAGCACCTGTGCCACCGCGACGTACAGGCCTTCCGGGATTTCATCACCGATGCGCGCATGGGTATACAACGCACGAGCCAGCGGTGGTGCCTGCATCCGGGGCACATTATGCTCCTTCGCAATCTCCCGAATTTTTAGCGCCGCCTGGTCTGCACCCTTGGCCACCACAACCGGCGCCGTCATCGAATCCGACTGGTATTTTAACGCCACAGAAAAGTGAGTCGGGTTAGTAATCACCACATCTGCACTTGGCACATCCGCCAACATCCGTCGTTGTGCCGCCTCACGCTGCAGCTGTCGAATCCGGCCTTTGACTTCCGGTTTACCCTCGGTGTCCTTGTATTCGTCCTTGATTTCCTGAAGGCTCATCTTCAGCTTTTTGATATGGCTATGGATCTGCCAGGGTACATCGACCAGCGCAATCAGTGCCGTGGACATACACATCAGAATAAACGACCAAAGCACAATATGAACGGCACCAGGAATCGCTCCTTCAACCGGCATCGACAACAGGCTCAGGGCATCGTCAAAGAAGTACCCCAGTACCATCCAGGCACAAAAACCGACCACCAACACCTTGGCCCAGGCCTTGAATAACTCCACCAGCGAATTGGCAGAAAACATACGTTTCAATCCGGCCAGCGGACTCATACGACTTAACTTCGGGGCCAGTGACTTGCTCGAAAACAGCCAACCGCCAACCCCCAAAGGGCCAGCAATGGCGGCCACCAGCATCAGTGCCAACCAGGGAGCTAACGCCAGTGCGGCACTGTCCAGCGATGCCATCAAATGATGCGCCATACGGCTGCTGTCAAACACATCCGCTCGCCCGACTTCAAAGCTGTAACGGGCCATAGCGGCCACCTGACGGGTCATATACGGCCCCAACGCCAGCAATCCCAGCGCCCCGACCACCAATACCGCAGTGGTATTCAACTCTTTCGAGCGTGGCGCCTGGCCTTCCTCACGGGCTTTTTCGAGCTTTCGTGCCGTGGGTTCTTCGCTTTTCTCCTGACCAGTATCTTCAGCCATACCTCAGCCTCCCACCAGTGTGCGCGCAAAAGCAAACAAGGCTTCCATATGGCGATGAAACGACAGTGCCATATCCGTCATCGTCAGCCACAAGATAAACAAACCAACCACCATGGTGACCGGAAAACCCAAGGCAAAAATATTCAACTGCGGGGCGGCACGGGTCATCACCCCGAAGGCCAGATTCACCACCAGTAACGCCGCCAGCGCTGGCAAGGCAATCACCAGTGCCGCAGCAAACATCCAGCCACTCCAGTGCACAATACGACCGAGATCAGCCGCCGACCAACTCGACATACCAACGGGGAGCGAGTAAAAACTTTGTACCAGCACCTCGATCAGTACCAGATGGCCATTCAATGACAAAAACACCAGGCTGACCATAAACAGCAGCCACTGCGAAATCACCACCACCGACGCACCTTGTGACGGATCAACCGTGGTCGCAATACCCAGACCGGTTTGCATGGCAATCAACTGACCCGCCAACACAAATACCTGCGTCAACATCTCGACGATAAAACCAAGCGCAATACCGATCAGCAGCTGATGCAAAATAATCACAAACGCAGCAACCGACATCGCCTCCACCTTCGGCAAAGGTGGTAAGACCGGCACAATAACCAGCGTCGTCGCCACGGCTAACAGTAGCCGGATCTGGGTCGGCACCATACGAGTACCCAGCAGCGGCATCACCATAAACAGGCCACTGATGCGGGCAAACGGATAAATGTAACGGCTAATCCAGTGACCAACTTCAAGATCGGTAAATTCCAGCATAATGACCGCTTATTGACGCAATATCTGGTTCAAGCAAGGGCTGTGCCGAAGAAGTTTGGCAGACCCTCACGCTCATCGTAAAACCGACTCGCATACTCAGGGGCATTCTCATGATTGGAACGATTGGAGCGATCCTGCCGAATACCAGGTCATCAGCGAATGAACCGACCAACCTCACCACCAGCACCACCAAACTGAATCCGTAACAAATCCCCTGCAGCAGATGCCCTGCTCACCACAAAGCTGTATACTTGCCGCCCTTTTTTTCACGCCCCCGGCAACTGCTGCCGAGTGCGTTTCAGGTAACCCAGACACAGGACGCTCCATGGCCAAACGTACTGCTTTGTATGCCAAACACCTGGAAGCCAACGCCAAGATGGTGGACTTCGCCGGGTGGGAAATGCCGATTCACTATGGTTCCCAGATTGTTGAACACAAGGCGGTGCGCGAACACGCCGGGATGTTTGATGTATCACACATGACCATTGTTGATCTGGCTGGCTCCGATGCCACGGATTACCTGCAAAAACTGCTGGCCAACGATGTCGCCCGTTTGAAGGAAAAAGGCAAGGCGCTGTATAGCGGCATGCTGAACCAGGATGGCGGCGTGATTGACGACCTGATCGTCTACAAGGCCGACGGCGGTTACCGTTTGGTGGTGAACTCGGCGACGCGATCCAAAGACCTCGAATGGATGGAGAAAAACCTGCGCGGTTTTTCCAACCTCAGCCTCACCGAGCGTCCAGAGCTGGCCATGGTCGCAGTGCAAGGCCCGCACGCCATTGCCAAGGTAAAACTGGTCAAACCGGAAGCGGCCAGCGCCATTGACGGCCTGAAAGTCTTTCAGGGTCGGGGGCAGGCCGAATGGTTTTATGCCCGTACCGGTTACACCGGTGAAGACGGTCTGGAAATCATGGTGCCAGAAACAGAAATCGCTGCATTCTGGCAATCTTTGCTGGAAGCCGATGTACAACCCTGTGGTCTGGGCGCGCGCGATACCCTGCGACTGGAAGCCGGCATGAACCTCTACGGCAACGACATGAGCGAAACCGTCAGCCCCTTGCAAGCCAACATGAGCTGGACCATTGCCTGGGAACCGACCGACCGACCGTTTATTGGCCGCGACGCGCTAGAAGCCGAAAAAGCCACAGGCGTGCCCAACAAGCTGGTTGGCCTGATACTGGAAGGCCGTGGCATTATGCGTTCACACCAGAAGGTGATCGTTGATCTGGGTAACGGCGAGCAACAAACCGGCGAGATTACCTCTGGCACTTTCAGCCCAACGCTGGAATGCTCTATCGCCATGGCGCGCGTGCCGGTAGCCACTGGTGATCGCTG
The DNA here is from genome assembly GCA_913061185.1 of uncultured Oceanobacter sp. Taxonomy (GTDB): domain Bacteria; phylum Pseudomonadota; class Gammaproteobacteria; order Pseudomonadales; family Oceanobacteraceae; genus Oceanobacter; species Oceanobacter antarcticus. The sequence continues at coordinate 37,763 of CAJXTI010000024.1, read as the reverse complement.
CTTGGTGGACATTCGTGGCAAACAGATAGCGGCCAAAGTCGTTAAGTTGCCCTTTGTGCGTAACGGTAAAAAGGTCTACGAGTAAATAGTTCCAATTAAGTAGGTAGCGTTCGCGCAGGGGCATTTCAGCCAACTGCCGGACGCCGTAGAATGCAGCAACAACGATAACCCTGAATTAACATACTGCTGTTGCCGTGCCGACCAGCACACAGATACCCCGACATTACCCGGCCCTGTCTGCTGCTGGTCTCTCAAACGCACCCGCAACATCAATAGCCTGGAGAAAGAACATGGCCAATGTACCTGCAGATCTGAAATACGTCGCATCTCATGAATGGATTCGTGTCGAAGCCGACGGCACCGTGACCATCGGCATCACCGATTTTGCCCAGGAAGCACTCGGCGATGTGGTCTTCGTTGAGCTACCAGAAATCGACGCCGAATTCGAAGCCGACGCCGAATGCGCCGTGGTTGAATCAGTAAAAGCCGCCTCCGATATCTATGCGCCACTGGCTGGCAAGATCATCGCCATCAACGAAGACCTGGTCGATGCTCCGGAAAAAGTCAACGAAGACCCATACGGTGAAGCCTGGTTCTTCAAGATGGAACTGGCCGATGCCGCCGACCTGGAAAATCTGATGGCTGCCGATGCCTATAGCGCGGCTTGCGAAGGCTGATTCTCCCCACCCGAGTCACAAGTACAAGTTACAAGTACAAGTGACGCAACACCGCGCGCAACCCTGCTGCCGCACAGCAGCACACATTCGAACCTCTGACTCCTCAGGGGTTCTTTGCTTTTAAACTGAGGGTAACCTTCTCAATGACACCCACTCTGTCACTGCAACAACTGGAACAACGCGATGCCTTTGTAGGCCGCCACATTGCCTCAAACGGCACAGGAATTGACCACGTCGAAGCCGATGCCATGCTAGCTACGGTGAATGCCGACTCCATCGACGCGCTGACGGCCGAAATCGTCCCGGCCGATATCTTACGAGCGCCATTCCTCGCTATTGCCGACAGCAAGACAGAATTTGACGCATTGAACTATCTGCGTACCTTAGCCAGCCGGAACAAAGTCTTCAAAAGCTACATTGGCCTCGGCTACCACGACACCATTATTCCGCCGGTCATTCTGCGCAACGTGCTGGAAAACCCCGGCTGGTACACCGCCTACACGCCATATCAGCCAGAAATCGCCCAAGGTCGTTTGGAAGCGCTGCTGAACTTCCAGCAAATGGTCATCGACATGACCGGCATGGAACTGGCCAACGCCTCGCTACTGGATGAAGGCAGCGCCGCCGCCGAAGCCATGGCGATGGCCAAACGCTCGGTCAAGAAGAACAAATCCAACACCTTCTTTATTGATCAAAACTGCCTGCCGCAAACCATCGACGTAGTCAAAACCCGCGCCGAAGCCTTTGGTTGGGACATTCTGGTTGGCCCGGCTGACGCTGCCGCCAGCGCCGACGTATTTGGTGCACTGTTCCAATATCCGGGTAAAAACGGTGACGTGCGTGATTTCACCGCCATCATCGACGCCCTGCACAACAACAACGCCCTGGTCGCCATCGCCACCGACCTGATGGCTCTGGTAACCCTGAAATCTCCCGGTGAGATGGGTGCCGACATTGTCCTCGGCAACGCCCAGCATTTTGGCGTACCTATGGGCTTTGGTGGCCCTCATGCCGCCTTCTTTGCCACCCGCGACGCCTTCAAACGCTCGATTCCCGGCCGTATTATCGGTGTCTCCATCGACGCCCAGGGCAAACCGGCCCTGCGCATGGCACTGCAAACCCGCGAACAACATATTCGCCGCGAGAAGGCCAACTCCAACATCTGTACCGCCCAGGTATTACTGGCCAACCTGTCGTCGTTCTATGCCGTTTACCACGGCCCGACGGGTCTGAAGACCATTGCCGCTCGCATCCACCGTTTGACCGATATTCTTGCGGCTGGTCTGACTTCAGACGCTGGCAAAGCCGCCGGTATTAAACTGGTCACCAGCAGCTGGTTCGATACCCTGACCATTAAAGTAAACGACCGCGCCGCCGTACTGGCCCGCGCCGAAACCGCTGAAATCAACCTGCGTGACGATCAGGCGTTAGGCATCGACACAGACACACTCGGTATCACTCTGGGTGAAAAAACCAACACGGCCGACGTGCAACAGCTGTTCGACGTGATTCTGGGTACCAATAAAGACAGCCACAAACTCGACGTGTACACCCTCGACGCCAGTATCGTTGCCACAGGTTCCACCTCGGTGCCCGCCGAACTGGTACGTACCAGCAACTTTCTGACTCATCCAACCTTCAACCAGTACCACAGCGAGCACGACATGTTGCGCTACCTGAAGCGTCTGGAGTCGAAGGATTTAGCCATGAACCACAGCATGATCACGCTGGGTTCCTGCACCATGAAACTCAACGCCACCACCGAAATGATCCCGGTGACCTGGCCAGAATTCGCCAACATCCACCCATTCGCACCCAAGTCCCAGACCCAGGGCTACGAAGCGATGATCGGCGAACTGGACGGTTACCTGCGCGCCATCACCGGCTTCGACGCCATCTGTATGCAGCCGAACTCCGGCGCACAAGGCGAATACGCCGGTTTGCTGGCAATCAAGAAATACCACGAGAGCCGTGGCGAAGGTCACCGCAACGTCTGCCTGATTCCGCGCTCCGCCCACGGCACCAACCCGGCATCTGCCCAGATGGCCTCCATGCGCGTGGTCGTCACCAACTGCGACGCCCAGGGCAACGTTGACTTCGACGACCTCAAAGCCAAGGCCGAAGAATTAAAAGACCAGCTCTCCTGCCTGATGCTGACCTACCCGTCGACCCACGGCATTTATGAACAAGGTGTCAAAGAAATCTGCGACCTGATTCACGCCAACGGCGGCATGGTGTACATGGACGGTGCCAACCTCAACGCCCAGGTCGGCATTACCCAGCCCGCCTTTATCGGCGCTGACGTATCCCACATGAACCTGCACAAAACCTTCGCCATTCCCCACGGTGGTGGCGGCCCCGGCATGGGTCCGATTGGCGTCACCGCCGCACTGGCTCCCTTTGTCGCCAACCACGCCGTACGCCCGATAGACAACGAAGCCAAAGGCAACAGCGCGGTATCGTCTGCCCCCTACGGCTCTGCCAGCATTCTGCCGATCAGCTGGATGTACATCACCCTGATGGGCGGCAACGGTCTGCGCCTCGCCACCCAGAACGCCCTGCTGAAAGCCAACTACCTGGCCAAACGCCTGAGTGACCACTACCCGATTCTGTACTCCGGCCAGAACGGCCGCGTGGCACACGAATGCATCGTCGACCTGCGCCCAATCAAAGCCGAAACCGGCATCACCGAAGTCGACATTGCCAAGCGCTTGATGGACTACGGCTTCCACGCCCCAACCATGTCTTTCCCAGTGGCGGGCACCTTCATGATCGAACCGACCGAGTCTGAATCCAAAGCCGAAATCGACCGCTTTGCCGACGCTATGATCGCCATCAAAGGTGAAATTGACGCCGTCCAACGGGGTCAACTGGACGCCGAAAACAACCCGCTGAAACACGCCCCCCACACCGCCGAAGTCGTCACCGTTGGTGAATGGGATCGGCCGTACAGCCGCGAACAAGCCGTATACCCCACCAAAAACCTCGGTGCCCACAAGTTCTGGCCAAGCGTGGGTCGTATTGATGACGTGTATGGCGATCGGAATTTGATCTGTTCCTGCCCGGCGATTGAACACTACGAGGATTGATTTTCTGGCAGGCCGTTGATGTTTGTTTTCGAGGCAGTCAACGCAAGGCAAAAACAGGAGAAAAGAGGGAGTTTATGGCTAATAAACAACCGATTTGAACCTGTTTTTGACACCGTAGTGGCAACGCAGATAGCAGGTCAGCAGCCTGCTAGATGATAATTCCGGTACTCCAAACAGTAGCGACATGGCTGCTGATGTTCTCGACCTTAATCGGTTCTGCCATAGCAACAGCGGCGACGTTAGAAGGTAAGAAGACGGTTTTTCTGCTCGACAAGAAAGGCCATACGTTTGAAATCGCTACAGTGGTGTTTGAGCCCTGACGGTGATACCAGCCGTTATAAGCTGAGTTTGAGCCACCGGTTTCAAGGATTTCTTGCTGTCGATGAAGGATATGAAATGCCTGGAAGGCCCGGAGTTAATGTGCCATTTAGCCTGCCCCTATTCTCAACCCCATACCGTCAGCCGAGATAACCTAAGCTGTCGGTGCCATAATTTGCTGTTTATGTTCAAACAACCGGCGGAATTCGGGGCGAATTTCTGGAATGGTGTGTATTTCGACCTGCCGATTAAAGGGGGGTGATCAAGGGGCAAAGCCCAGACCAAACCGGCGTAGCGAATCTTGCGGGTCACGCTCCAGTCGTATTTGGTGATTTGGCTTCCCCAATCTAACAACCAGCAAAAGCCCAAACCTTGGGCGAATTATCATTTCCCTATCACATCCTTGTATTTTGCTGCTCAACAACGGTAGCGCCATCTATTTAAGGATCGTTCAATCGATAGGATTGGATGGATCCAGGTTAGCCGGAGGCTCTTTTTGTTATCGGGCTAATCTGCCCTGCTTCCGGGAGCTCCAGACCAGTCATTAGCCAGTAAGCATACTCAGGCCACACCGTGCCGAGAACTGCTAGTTCGGATGCTTTCATTTCATTCTCGCGCCGTTTCACCTTGTGCCACTTCCCTGACTTGATACCAGTTTGCTGTTCCAGCCATGGCATCTTCACTTGTTCCAGATCCAGCAATAGATTTAATCTATCTACTACATCACCCACTATTTATAATTCCAATTTACCCATATTGGGTATTTATGCCTAATATAGGCAAAAGGTGTTGGAGCACCGATCACCATCGAAATTGATTTCACAGCCTACCACGAACTGCCTGTTTCCCGGCAGTCTGGTTGGGTCAGGAGGTTCTATGTCCTGTTTTTCCATATTTTCTATCCGAGTCATTCCTGATGCGCTTGAGTTGGAGCAGCTTTTGTCCTGATCATTAACGAGCATGAGCTGGAGCGCTCTGACGGTCACGATGACAGCGGTTGTTATCACCATGGCAGCCACCTCGATATGGGTATTATCCAGGCATGAGTTGGGGTATCCAGCTGCGATCAAGGCCTTGTTGGTAGTGTTGGCGTTGCTGTTGGTTGTCGGTCAGTTAGTCATTCTAAGTGTGGCCAGGTAACAGGCGGCTGTCACGGAGTCGGGGGCATTTCAACCCGCGTATTTTTATGATCCCATTAAGTTAGGAAGGAACCTGTGCAGCCATTTCATTGGAACCCGGAGTTTGAAACCGGCATTGATATTATTGATACCCAACACAAACGTATCTTTGACTATTTACAAGAGGTCGACGCTGCTATAACGCAGCGGGACGACCTTAAAATTCGGGCAGTGGCCAAGGCCTTGATTGACTATTCCATTTCACATAACGCGTTTGAAGAAAGCCTGATGGAGCAAGCCAATTACCCGGTGTTGGCGGCTCATGCCAAGGTTCACGAGGCCTTTCGGCAACGAGCGATCAGTTACGACCAGCGGCTGGAAACAGGTGAAGACAGTATCAAGGTCGCCAAGGAGGTGCGTTCGGATATTGGCTTGTGGTTAACCAATCATATTCAACGCGATGACAAGCATTATGTCCCCTATGTCAAAAAGACGCTGGAGGGCAACTTCGTTCGGCGGATGGTTAAACGCTTTTTTGCCTGAGTCAGCCAACGGTTCAGGTTGATATCAGTGATCAGGGGCGTTCTCAATTATTTAACATGCCCTGTCAGGGGGACAAATTCCGTCAGGTAAGGCGCTGGACGCCGAGAATAGCGAGTCCTTTTCAAGTCCGACAACACCGCATAGCGGGATATTGACCCTGACCCTTCGGGCTGAGGCCAGTGGCTTCCAGCACGGCGTTATTCGTCACTTGTTTAACTCGCTAAACCGCGCTCCTCATGCCTTGTTCTGACACCAACGGGCTCTCAGCAGGCTCGGTTTAATCATTGAGAACTCCCCCTAATCAGTAACCTTGTTTTTCAACGTACCGTCTGGTCTCGGCCAGAACACGGTCGAACATCCCCAGCAGTTCGTCTATCTGATCTTTGGTAATAATCAGTAGTGGGCAGAAGGCAATGGCGCTGCCGAAAGTGTTGTCACGCTGGTAAATTTCCAGGGTTTTAAATGCCGTGGTAGGAGCGCTCGCGGGCGATAACCCTTTTCTTTGCCGGTTTGCCAATGGCGTTGAAGTAATAACGCAGCAGTTTCAACTGGGTATCGTTGGCGTCACTGCCGGAGTTGCCAAAGAATATATGGGCATTATTGACCGGTATTTATTGGCCGTTTAACAGTTTTTTTTACCACTTATCTGCCATGGTTTATGGCGCTGACATTGTATTGATTTTCAGCATAACAAAGACGAGGGAGATGCTTGATCACATATTCCATATCGTTACATTTGAAAATATTATACAGCACATGGCTGAAAATCCGCCCCCCGTCGGTGTGTCTGCTGTCTGGTCTGGCCCTGTTGGATGTTTTGCTGGCCCTGTCAAAAACGCAATGGTTGCGTTCCTTAATCACGCTGGTGGCAAAGCTGGCAAGGAGTCTGCATAGGAATATCAATACCAGATAAGATTTTGCATTTGTTTTTCTGTGGCAAAACAGCCGCCAGAAAAAATGAGGAGATTGACATGAACCCCATGAACTTCACGCTGAAGCAGTTACGTTACTTTGCCGTTGCCGGTGAGCATCAAAGTGTCACCAAAGCCGCTGAGTTGTTGTACGTCTCGCAGCCGTCGATTTCGTCGGCAATTTTGCATCTGGAAGATGTCACCGGCCTCAAACTGTTTATTCGTCACCACGCTCAAGGACTGAGCCTGACACCACAAGGGCTGGCGTTTTACCGCAAAACCCGCAATCTGCTGAAAGAAGCAGAAAGCCTGGCCCAGTTTGCCAGCAGCCTGGGCACAGAGATTTCCGGCACCTTGAAAGTGGCGGGCTTTCCGACCGTTACCGGTGCGGTGTTACCCAGCATTCTGAAACGTTTTGTCGACCAGTACCCCTCGGTGTATGTGGACTGCCGCGAGTTACACCAGAAAGATCTGATTCAGGGTATTCAGGATTGTGCCTATGAAATCGGTATCACCTACGACATGGAATTGCCTAGCAGTGTCTCCTTTGAACCACTGGTATCACTGCCGCCGTATGCCGTTGTCAATCGTGAGCATGGTTTGAGCCAGCGCACGTCGGTATCCATGGCGGAATTGGCACCATTGCCATTAGTGATGCTGGATTGGCCAGTCAGCCGTCAATATTTTATGTCGCTGTTTATCTCCCTCGGCCTCAACCCTAATTGTGCCTACCGAACCCATTCCCTGAGTATGGCGCGGGGCATGGTGGCTAATGGCTTTGGTTACTCCTTGCTGAATATGCCGCTGTCTCAAGACAGTGACACAGACAATCTGGTCGCCATCCCTATTGAAGACGACCTGGTGTCTTTGACCATGGGTGTCGTGAAGTTGTCGGAGTCGGTGCCAACCCCCGCAGCCAGCGCCTTTATTAAGGAAATAAAAAAATACATGTCGGAGTTCAGCGATATACAACTCGGAGAAGTCAGCTCGGTGACCATGCCATTACTGGCGGCAAACAGCTTGCCAACAAGCGCCCTTATATGAGGCGCTTTCTTTTATCTTGCACTATGGATTGGCATTATTTGCCTGAATAATAAAACATGATTCAGGCCTAAGGAAAAAGATAATTGATGAACCCCACCCCGACAGGATTAACTTTTGGAGAACCGAATATGAAAACTCTGAATCTTCACGTGGGGCACTTACATGAAAACGAACGGCATTATTTCCTGTATTCGCAAGATAACGCTGGGTTCCGTATTGGCGCTATCAACAGCAACCATGATAACCACCACCGCGAATGCGGGTGAGTTATCCATTGGCCACACCACCTGGGTTGGTTATGGCACCTTGTATCTGGCTCGTGACCTGGGTTACTTCAAGGAAAAAGGCTTGACCGTCGATCTTAAAACCATCGAAGAGTCATCCATGTACATGGCAGCACAAGCGTCGGGTCACCTCGATGGCTCAGCCTCGACTGTCGATGAGATTCTGAAATATCGCCCCAAGTTCTGCTTTGAATCGGTAGTGGCACTGGACGACAGTTACGGCGGTGATGGCATTCTGGTGGGTGACGATGTGAACTCGTTGCAAGACCTGAAAGGTAAACAGGTTGCAGTGAACGAAGGCTCTGTTTCCCAGTTCTGGTTATCTTACTTACTCAAGCAAAACGGCATGAGCCTGAAAGATCTGAAAATCCAGAATATGACCGCCGACGATGCCGCCAGCGCCTTTATGGCCGGACGTATTCCTGCTGCCGTTACCTGGGAACCTCATTTGTCCATGGTGCGTGCCAAGAAAACCGGCAAGGTGCTGATCGACAGCAGCACAACCCCTGGCGTGATTGTGGATGTGGTCGCGCTCAGCTGCAGTGTTATCAAGAACCAGCCAGACGATGTCAAAGCCCTGGTTGATGGCCTCTATCGTGCGGTCGAATACATCAAGCAACACCCGCAGGAAGCCTATGCCATCATGTCCAAGGGCGTAGGTGGTTACCTGTCTGACCCGGCTGAGTTTGCCGCTGCCGCTGCCAATGTCCGTTTCTACGACAAGGCCATGAATGAAAAACTGTTCGGCACCAGCAACAAGCCGGGTGATATCGCCAGTCTGATTACCACGGCGAATGACACCTGGAGCGCGCTGCAACAAACCGAACTCAATGTGACCTACGACCAGCTGATCAACAGCGACTTCGTGGCGCAGTGAGGAGTTTTTGATGTCAAGCAAACGCGGTGTACTGAACACCTGTTTGACTCCTCGGGAGGAGCTGCCAAAGCAGCTCGTTCTCGGCACAGGTTTAATCGGCTGGAGTCTGGTGTTATTGATCTGGGTGACTTTTTCAGTCACCGAAATCGTTCCGAAAATGTTCCTGCCATCACCATTGGATGTCTTTGACGCTGGCGTTCGTATGGCTAAAAACGGCTCTCTGGCGGTGCATATCTGGGCCAGTTTTCAGGTCGTTATTATTGGTTTCTTTATTTCTTCGATCGTCGCCGTGCCGCTGGGACTGATGATGGGCAGTTTTCGCATTGTGCAGGCGTTTCTGGAACCGCTGGTCAACTTTATGCGCTACTTGCCAGTCACCTCGTTCGTGCCACTGTTTATTCTTTGGATTGGTATTGGTCTGGAGCAGCGTGTCACGGTGATTATTTTTGGGGTGTTTTTCCAGCAACTGGTGATGATTGCCGATATTGCCCGTGGCGTTCCCAAAGACTTGATGCAGGCAGCCTACACTCTTGGTGCCAGCCGTCGTGAGGTGATGACCCACGTTATTGCGCCAGCCTCGCTGCCGGGCGTTCTGGACACCTTGCGAGTCACCATTGGTTGGGCCTGGACCTATCTGGTGGTTGCCGAGCTGGTCGCCGCATCCAGTGGCCTGGGGTATATCAGCCTCAAGGCCATGCGTGGCTTCCAGGTCGATATTATCTTTCTGGCCATCATGATTATTGGTTTGCTGGGTCTGATTACCGACCAGTTTTTCCGGGTTTTACGCAAGAGGTTAGGTTCATGGGACAGCTGAACACCACACACGCCGTCGCGACCCACACCGATGACACCACTCTTGATCACCCTGTGCAGTTGTCGATTGAAAACGTCACGTTGCGTTTCCCCAAGCCAGACGGCGGTGAATTTACGGCACTCGATAACGTCTGCATGGAAGTTCGTGATCAGGAATTTGCCGTAATTGTCGGGCCGTCTGGCTGCGGCAAATCCAGTCTGTTATTTCTGACGGCTGGTTTGAGTCATCCCACTGAAGGGCAAATTCGGGTAGCGGGTGAAACAGTCACCGAGCCGGGGCCTGACCGGGGCATGGTGTTTCAGGGCTACACTCTGTTCCCATGGCTCACCGTTAGGGAAAACATTGAATTCGGATTGAAGCGCAAACGTGTGCCAGCACCAGAACGCAGCGATATTGTTGCGCATTATCTGAAGGAAGTGGGGCTGGAGAACTTTGCCGATAACTACCCCAAACAGCTGTCTGGCGGTATGAAACAGCGCGTGGCCATTGCCAGAGCACTGGCCAACGACCCGAAAATCCTGCTGATGGACGAACCGTTTGGTGCACTCGACAGCCAGACCCGGCTGCAAATGCAACAGCTGTTGTTACGGGTGTGGGAACACAAGAAAAAAACTGTGGTGTTTGTGACTCACGATATCGACGAAGCCATTTTGCTAGGCGATCGACTGTTCGTCATGGGTGCGCGTCCGGGTCATATTCGGGAAATCATTAACGTCGACATTCCCCACCCCCGCACTCTGAGTCTGGCTATGGAACCCGAATTTATCGCGCTCAAGCGTCGCGTTATGGCGCTGTTGCATGATGATCTGGATGAAATCCATTAAAGGGGACGCGTTATGCAAACGACAGAATCGTTCGATTATATCATTGTAGGTGCGGGTTCGGCTGGCTCGGTGATTGCCAATCGCCTGAGTGCCAACCCGGATGTTCAGGTATTACTGCTAGAAGCGGGCGGCAGTGACAACAGCCTGCGCGTGCAGATACCAGCTGGCACCATTACGCTTTATAAAAGCCAGGTGTATAGCTGGAACTACTTTTCCGTTCCGCAACATGAGCTGAACAACCGCCAGCTGCATTGCCCCCGAGGCAAGGCGCTGGGCGGTTCGGCCTCGATGAACAGCATGATTTACATTCGTGGCCATGCCAGTGACTACGACCAATGGGAGCAGGCCGGTTGCCCCGGTTGGGGCTGGCAAGATGTGCTGCCCTTGTTCCGCAAATCCGAACATAACCTGCTGGCCCAGTCCGCAGACTTTCATGGTCAACAAGGCGAGTTGCTGGTTGATAAACCCAAAGATCCTAACCCCTTCAGCTACCGTTTTTTACAAGCCGCCAAAAGCGCTCTGGGGGTTCAGCAAAACTCCGATTTCAACGGTGCCACACTGGCAGGCTGCGGCATCTACAACCTGACCCAGAAAGACGGCAAACGGCTGTCCAGCTACCAGGCTTTTGTCGCCCCGGTACTGGACACCCGTATCAATTTGACCGTACGAACAGGCTGCCAGGTTGAACAACTGACGTTCGAAGGCAAGCGAGTGACCGGCATGGTGGTCAACGACAACGGCCAGCGCAAGACCTTGAACGCCAGCCGGGAAGTGGTGCTCAGCGCCGGTTCACTCGGGTCACCGCATATTCTGATGAAGTCCGGCATTGGCCCCGCGCAACAGCTTCGGGCTGCCGGTATTGAGCCAGTGGTTGATCTGCCCGGCGTTGGCCAGAACCTGCAAGATCATCTCGATGGTCTGGTAACGGTGCGTTCGAAGAACACCACCACCCTGGGCTTTTCCTTCGGTGCCTTGCCCAGCATTCTGACCTCGCCATTACGTTACCTGGCCAACCGCAAGGGCTGGCTGACCACCAATTATGTGGAAGCCGGTGGTTTTTTCAAAACACCGCTGGCAGGCGATATTCCCGATGTACAGTTTCACTATGTACCGGGCTACCGCAGTCACCGTGGACGACTGTTCGAATGGGGCCACGGCTACGCCATTCACGTCTGTGTGTTACGGCCAAAAAGCATCGGTGAATTACGTCTGGCAGCAGATCAATCGCTGGCGCTGGATTACAATTTTCTGTCAAACATGGACGACGCCAAGGTGCTGATCGAAGGTCTGAAGCTGGCCCGTAGGGTATTGGCAGACAACACCTACGATGACGTTCGTGGCAAGGAAATGCTGCCCGGTGCTGCCGTGCAAACCGACGCAGAATTATTGGCCTATATTCGTGAATACGGTGCCACGGTGTTCCATCCGGTGGGCACCTGCAAGATGGGGATGGATGATTTGGCAGTAGTTACCCCGGAGCTGAAAGTTCGGGGCATCGAAGGGTTGCGAATAGCGGATGCCTCCATCATGCCAACACTGATCAGTGGTAACACCAATGCTCCCTGCATCATGATTGGTGAGAAGGCAGCGGAGCTGATGTTGCAGTAAAACCAATGGGCAGGATGACTACGCACCTGCCCTTCATCTCACATCTCACATCTCACATCTCACATCTCACATCTCACATCTCACAGCTCCACATGCACGCATGACTAGTCCGCTTGGCTGGATACCGCTTGCTCTGCCAGTAGCGCCACCAGCCGCTGCATCATCACTTCGCACTGTGCCAGTTGGGCCGCTTCAACAAACTCGTCCGGCTTGTGGCCCTGATCCATACTGCCCGGCCCGCAGACCACGGTAGGAATCCCCAGCGCCTGACAAAACAAGCCGCCTTCAGTACCAAAGTTAATGGTGTGCAAACCCGGTTGATCCGTCAGTTGCCGCACAAAATGAATGACGTCGGCATCACTGGCGGTGGTCAGACCGGGATATTCACTGGTCATACGGCAATCAATTCGACAGCCAGTATCAAGGGCTTGCATCTCTTGCTGCAACTCGTTGGCGTATTGCTTGAATAACGCCAGGAGATCCTGCGGTGATTCTGTGGCGATGTTGCGGAATTCAAACACAAACTCACAGTGCTCAGGGACGATATTCAACGCCGTGCCACCTTGAATCGTACCGGTATGCACCGTGGTGAAAGGAATTTCATAGCCATCGGCAAACGGGCCATTGTGTTGTTTATCGCGTGCCAGCTGTTCCAGCCAGACCACCATCCGGGCAGCGTAGTTGACGGCATTAACACCAAGCGGAGCCATACCGGAATGGCAGGCTTTGCCCGTCACCGTCACCTTGCCAGCCAGCTTGCCCTTGTGGGCAGTAACAATTTGCATGCTGGTGGGTTCGCCAATAATCGCCATAGCCGGTTGGATCGGCAGCGTTTGAACGGTATCTATCAGCCTGCGGACACCCAGGCAACCAATTTCCTCGTCGTAAGAAAATGCCAGATGGATTGGCATAACTAACGGCTGCTTCACCATGTCAGGCACAGCAGCCAGCACCACGGCGATAAAACCTTTCATATCGGTGGTGCCACGGCCATACCAGCGGCCTTGCTGTGCAGTCAGTTCAAACGGCGGGAAATGCCAGTGCTGACCCGCCACCGGCACCGTATCGGTATGGCCAGATAACATCACGCCAGGGATGTCTTGCGGCCCAATAGTGGTGTAGAGGTTGGCTTTCTCGCCGCGCTCATCATGAATCAGCGTACTGTCGACGCCATGCTGTTGAAGGTAGTTCTGAATAAAATGCATCAGCGCCAGGTTGGAATGAACACTGGTGGTGTCAAAACCAATCAGCGTTTCTAACAGTGTGCGGGTCAGTGCTGTTGCCATAGCAGTCTCATCGGGTGGCTAAAGGACAGGCTGAAAAGCCGATTTATTCGTTACCCGGCACACCAAACGCACTGGCATCAGCCGGTTGTTTGGCCCGCTTCACATAATCGTCAATTTGCGGCTGATACTGCTCCCAGACCATTCGCAACTCATGAATCGGGCTTACGTGCCAGTCCACGCGTAAATCCACCACGGGCCAATCCGGCTCAGCACTGACTTGTAGACCGGCGGAAAATACCGGCCCCATTTCGCCACCAGCTTTCAGACCCGCTTCCAAAGCGATCAGCAGACGTTCAGCCAAATGACCGGTTGAGTGCTCAAAAGCATCGATCATGACATCTGGCACATGGGTACTGGCCAGCAGGTTACCCATGGCGAGACAGTGTTGCCCGACCCGAGTCGCATTGATGCCTAATGCTTCTTTGCCACTGAAGGTAATGCCCCGACCCTGCGCATCCAGCACGCCCACCTGGCGCCAGTCGAGATAACGGTCAGCCTGCTGCAGATACTTCAACACTTCATCCGGGGCACAGCCCTGTGCCATATAGTGCAAGGCCAGTGGCCCCAGATCAGGGTTGGTGACATTCTGGCTCAACGCCACCCCGACACCTGAGCGGGTGTAGGCACAACGACTGGCGACGCAAATGCTGGATGATGTAATGGCACAACCGACCATGCCGGTGTCCTGGCAGATCCCCGCAACGGAAAAGGTCATCGAGCTTCCCCTGCCACCGTATCGGGAATAACAGCAATCACATCAATTTCCATCAGCCATTCAGGCTGGCCCAACCCGGCGACCACCAGTCCGGTTGAGATCGGAAAAACGCCTTTCAGCCATTTGCCGGTTTCTTGATACACCGCTTCACGAAACCGGGGGTCGGTAATATAGGTGGTGGTTTTGACGATATGAGAGAGATCAGATCCGGCTTCTTGCAGTAACTGCTGGACGTTTTTCATCGCCTGTTCCGCTTGGGCACGAGGATCCCCCAGACCAATCAGCTTGCCGTTAAAGTCCGTCCCGACCTGCCCTCGGAGATACACGGTATTGCCTGCTTTCACCGCCTGGCAGAGATCATTGTCAAGACTCTGGTTCGGGTAGGTCTCTCGGGTGTTAAACATACGTATACGAGTGTGTGTCGGCATCTATCGGCTCCGAATAAACAAGAAAATAACCCGCGCAATCAGGCTGGTAACAAGAGTCGATGGCGATGATGATCGTGCGGCATCAGCGCCACCGGGTTGAGCATGCAGTTAACGCTGTGCAGCATCCTTGTAGTCTGCATACTTGCGCTGGGTCCCAATGTGATCAGCGATGTGTTTGGCGTCATGCCACACACCCCAGATAAAGGTCGATCCTCGACGCGACAGCCATGGCAAGCCGACAAAATACACACCGGGTTCACTCGATACGCCACGTTGGTGGCGGGGTTTGCCCTGCTCATCAAACGCATCCACCTGCAGCCAGCTAAAATCCTGGCTGAAACCGGTCGCCCAGATGATGGAGGTAATACCCGCCGCCTTCAGGTCAAGCTCAAGCAAGGGATTGGTCATGCATTGCGGATCTGGCAGCATGATTCTGGCTTCCGGCTCTGGCGGCAGATCCAGCCCATTACGTTCGATATAGGCATCCGCTGCATCCAGCAACGAGAAGTAGTTTTCATCGCCGTTACGGATGTTGTCGCACAGATTGTTGGCAAAGATGGCGCGGCCGTTATGAAATGTTTTGGTCAACCCCACCAGTGTCATGCCCTGTTGTGCCAGACGACGAAAATCAATGGTATGGCCACCTCGGGCACCACTGACGGCAATGGTAACGTGCTCTTTGCCGGGGCTAACTTCCTCCGCGTCCCACAACCCCAGAACTCCCAGCCACCAGACAAAATCGCGGTTACGATAAGCGCGTGGCGGACGGTCATGGGCACCAACAGACAGATAGACCTGTTTGCCAGAGCGTTGCAGTTCATCGGCAATTTGCACCCCGGAAGAACCGGCACCCACCACCAGCACATTCCCTGCGGGTAATTGCGGTGGATTGCGGTATTCAGCCGAATGGATTTGTAATATCGAGTCATCGGCAGGCGCAATAGCCGGGATCAGCGGTTGCTGAAATGGCCCTGTAGCCGCCACTACATGATGGGCCGTGATGACGCCATCGGATGTCTCTATGGTGAACCCGGCACGGTTCCTATTACGAGTGACTCGCGTCACCTCAACACCGGTTCGAACCGGTGCATTCATTTTTCTGGCGTATTCAACAAAGTAATCGGCGACACGTTCTTTGGCGGCAAATTCATCGGGTGCCATATCCTGAAATTGCAGACCGGGAAACCGGTCGTGCCAGACGGGGCCATTGGCAACCAAAGAATCCCACCGCTGACTGCGCCAGCGCTCGGCTATTCGGTTGCGTTCCAGTATCAGGTGGGGAATATCCAGTTTGGTCAGGTGTTCGCTGATGGCGATACCCGCCTGACCTGCGCCAACAACTAGCGTATCGATATCAAGGGTATGGGTTGTCATAACTCTGCCAGTCTCATCATTAATCAGAAGCGCTGCTACGTGAAAAGACAGCGCGCTTACAGCCAGCCTCGCTGACGGCGATGTCCGCAGCGGATTTCTGTTCGTCAGGCAGAGCATTAAAAGACCAGGCCGACACCCCACAGCGACACCAAACCCATATTCTGTGACGGGCCAGGTGCTGGAGTGTCGGTTTGACCTTCAGATAACGCCCTGACTGAAGCTATTGACCGAGACTAGGAAGAAAATGGAATGCCTTAAAATATTTTTATTTATAAAGCTGCATTGATAATACTGATCCAGAAATATCTGCCGTGAATCAGCCGCTGGCGCAAGGCTGAACAATAAACAGTCAGGGTTTCTTTATAGAAAAATACAATGCAGTGGTCAGGTAAAATGTATTTTAAAGACGCGATGACTCGATTAGCCTCTGTTTGGATTACACGTATTTTCAGAGCGCATTCAAAAACGCCGCGAACGATGGTTAATATTTTATTGTCGAGCACGGCGGTTTGGGGATGTGCCCGCTCGTATTACCCGAGGGCACTATGACACGCTTCAGCAAACAGTACTGGTTAGAGCAGCAACAGCAGCTAAACATGCCCAGACAGGCATGGATTAACGGTGAATATGTTGACGCCAGTGACGGTGCCACCTACGACACCATCAACCCTGCCACCGGCGCAACACTGACCGCTACAACAGCCTGTAGCACCGACGATGTGGATCGCGCAGTCGGGGCCGCCAAAGCTACTTTTGCATCCGGCGTATGGGCCGATCAGTCACCGGCAGAGCGTAAAGCGGTGCTGAAAAAACTGGCGATGCTGATTCTGCAACAGCGCGAAACCTTTGCCTTGATGGAATCCCTCAACGTCGGCAAACCAGTGATGGACTGCTACAACATTGATATCCCCGGTGCCGCCGGATGTTTTGAATGGTACGCCGAAGCCATCGACAAACTCTATGGTGAAGTCGCCCCCACCAACAGTGCCAATATCGCCACCATTACCCGTGAGCCGGTGGGCGTAGTGGCCGCCATTGTGCCGTGGAATTTCCCACTCGATATCGCCGCCTGGAAACTGGCTCCAGCGCTGATCAGCGGTAACTCCGTGATCCTGAAACCCGCCGAACAATCCCCGATGACCGCACTGAAACTGGCGGAACTGGCCAAAGAAGCTGGTTTGCCCGATGGCGTACTGAACGTGGTGACCGGTTACGGCGATGTCGTCGGCAAGGCACTCGGTCTGCATATGGATGTCGACTGCGTCGCCTTTACCGGTTCTACCGCCGTCGGCAAGCTGTTTATGAGTTACTCAGCCCAGTCCAATATGAAACAGGTATGGCCAGAAACCGGCGGTAAAAGCCCGAATCTGATTTTTGCCGATTGTGATCTGGAGGCTGCTGTCGAACATGCCGCGCTGGGTATTTTCTTTAACCAGGGTGAAGTGTGCTCCGCCAACTCCCGCATTCTGGTGGAAAAGAGTATCTACGATGTGTTCGTTGAGAAATTTGTTGCCAAGGCCAAAGCGATGGCAGTCGGTGATCCCCTCGACCCGACCACGCAAGTGGGTGCTCTGGTTGATGCCAACCACGCTGCCAATGTTCGATCCCATATCCGCACAGCCATCAACCAAGGGGCGGAGCTGCTGACCGGCGGCTTGGGAGATGAGTCATCTTGTCTGGTTGAGCCAACAGTCTTTGGCAAGGTGTCAACGGATCTCGCCATTGCCCAGGACGAAGTCTTTGGCCCAGTCGCCGCCGTTATGGCTTTTGAAAATGAGGAGGAAGCGATCAGCATCGCCAACGACTCTATTTATGGCCTGGCTGCTTCGGTCTGGACACTGAATATCAATCGCGCTTATCGCGTCTCTCGCCGTTTGCGGGCCGGCACCGTCTCGGTGAACGCCATGGATGCGATTGACTACAGTGTGCCATTTGGTGGCTACAAACAGTCAGGTTTCGGCCGTGACCTGTCGCTGCATGCCATCGACAAGTTTACCCAGCTGAAAACAACCTGGATCACATTAGGCTAACGAGAAACAATAAATGGCAGAGTCAGCCACAACGGCTGGCAAACAGAATCAGGGAGAAGGTCTTTGAAGGGAGTGTTCAACAGAACTGGCAAAAATGGTATCTCAGGCTTGAGCCTGACTGTGGGGTGATCCTCACAGTCGGCCAATCACCTGTTTTACTGCTTATCGCAAGGCATAGCTTAACGCTGCCCTGCCATTGCCCTTAGTGGCTGAATTTGGTTTTTGCTACCTTGCTGAATACATCCTTGATGCTGAACATAACGCCAAAACTTGCGGCGGCGCCAGACATGATTTCAGCCAGATATTCAGTGCGTAATTCGCGCGCTTCAGCAATGCTGCGTTCAATAGTGTCGTTAGCTTGGGTAGTGGTATTGGTTTCGTTGTTGTTCATGAGAGTCGCTCCGGGTGATTGGCTGGTTGATGCGAGCATACTAAGTCTGAGCCACTCTTTTAAAAAGCGATCCTTTTTCAGTAGAATCATGAGAAAAACTAAGCATTTATATTAAAAATCAATGCATGTTTCAAAATGAGCCTGACCCATCAATCAGCAATGTCTGATATACCGGGCATTTCAGCCTAAAACTGCCATCAACGATGGCCAACCCGAGTAACATAGCTGCCTGTAAACCCTGAAGAATATTCATCCATAAAATACCTTTCTCCGTTTTTCTCGGCCTTTACCTTTAAAGGTGTCACCAGCGATGACGAAAAGGACAAGGCAACAATCGCTGAGAATGGACTTGCCCGTCGTGACCCCATGCAGACACATGGAGCCAGAGCAGCAATCAGGGACGACGATCCGTCAGTCTCGAAATGCGTGTTTTTTATCCATCAGTTGCTGACGTTGTTCCGACGACAGCAAGGCCATCATTTTGGTTTTTGCCTGAGTGCCGATCAGAAACATTTGCTGTTGCAGTTCCGCCAGCTTGCCATACGCCTTGTTGAGGGCTTTTTCGTCAAACTTTTCAGCAGCGTACAAATCACGGATTGTGTTGTGTATGTCCATCATTGCACCGGTAACAGCCCAGTGATCCTTGCGCATTTTATCGCGAATACCGGTCATATCTGCCCGCTGCCCATCGGTCAGATCAAGATCACGCCAGACCAATTCGCGCTCTTCTCCCATCCGGCCCATTGGCATCATGCCTGGCCCCATTGACATCATGCCGGGTCTCATATTGTCGGTATCGGCATGACGCATATGACGGCCGCCGCCATTCCTGCCATCCCGATCCCTGCCATCGAAACAGGCATGCCCCTTCATACCGTCATCCCGCTCAGGCCGGTCATCATCCGCTGTCGCGGCCACCGATACAGCACCGAGCAGAATCGCCAAAACACTACCCGCAAGCGCTTTGCGGGAGTTGGTAAAAGCATTAATCATGGTTTTCTCCTGTAAATCACCCATCACCCCTTGAACCAGGGTCAGTTGCTGGTTGGATCAAATCACCAGCGTTGCGCCGAGTATAGGGAACAAACCGCAGCTGAAAACGGCAGTACCCTGGGTATTGCATACATTTGCATCGCTACACAAAAACCGGATGGTTCCTGACATTAGAAAGACTTACCAGGCCTATCGATGAAGTGATTACCCGGCACACAGATCCGCACTGCCACTCGCGTCTACGGGCAGATTTTTTAATCAAACTACCGTAAAATTTGCGTTCGCTTATTCATCATCATCCAAACCCCACCGCTCCGGGCACTGATACTTCCTATGATTCGACTGACCAATATCCAGCTTCCTCTTGATCACAATGACGCGGCTCTGGAAAACGCCATTGTATCCATGCTGGATATCAACGCTGAGCAACTGGTGCGCTTTGATATTTTTCGACGTGGCTACGATGCCAGAAAAAAAACCAGAATCCTGTTGATCTATACGCTGGATGTCGAAGTACAAGATGAGTCCGGCTTGCTGGAAAAATGTGCCGACAACCAGAACATCAAAGCAACCCCCGACCTCAACTATCATCCGGTTGCCAAAGCACCTGATGCGCTGACCGAGCGTCCGATCATCATCGGTTTCGGCCCCTGCGGTTTACTCGCCGGGCTGGTGTTGGCACAAATGGGTTACAAACCACTGATTCTCGAACGCGGTAAGGAAGTACGCGAACGCACCAAAGACACCTTTGGTTTTTGGCGCAAGCGTGAACTGAATACCGAATCCAACGTACAGTTCGGCGAAGGCGGTGCCGGGACGTTTTCCGACGGCAAACTGTATAGCCAGGTAAAAGACCCCAAACAATACAGCCGCAAAGTGCTGGAAGAATTTGTTGCAGCTGGTGCGCCCGACGAAATCCTGTATGTCAGCAAGCCCCATATCGGCACTTTCAGGCTGGTATCGATGGTGGAACAGATGCGGGCAACCATCATTGAGTTAGGTGGTGAAATACGCTTCAGTGCTCGTGTCGATGACCTGCACATTAAAAACGGTCAGGTAACGGGTGTTACTCTGAACAAGAGTGAGCTGGACGATGGTGAACATATCGCATCCCGGCACATCGCACTGGCGGTTGGCCATAGCGCCCGCGATACCTTTGAGATGTTGCTCAACAAAGGCGTCTATATAGAAGCCAAGCCGTTTTCGATCGGTTTTCGTATCGAACACGAGCAGTCTGTCATCGACCAGGCCCGTTTTGGTCCAAACGCAGGCAACCCGATATTAGGGGCCGCCGACTACAAGCTGGTCCATCACTGCAAGAATGGCCGCTCGGTATACAGCTTTTGTATGTGCCCTGGCGGTACGGTGGTCGCAGCCACCTCGGAAGAAAACCGCGTGGTCACCAATGGTATGAGCCAGTACTCACGCAACGAGCGTAACGCCAACAGCGCAGTCGTGGTCGGGATTGATCCGTCGGATTACCCCGGTGGGCCGCTGGCAGGCATTGAGTTGCAACGTCAGCTAGAGAGCCATGCCTATATTATGGGCGGCAGCAACTACGATGCCCCGGCGCAAACCGTTGGCGCTTTCCTGCGCGACGAAAAATCTGAGCAATTGGGCACGGTGCAGCCATCGTTCAAACCCGGTATCAAGCTGACGGATTTATCTGACGCCTTGCCCGACTTCTGTATTGAGGCCATTCGCGAAGCAATCCCGGAATTCAACAAGAAAATCAAGGGCTTCTCGTTTGATGGCGCCCTGCTCACTGGTGTTGAAACCCGCACCTCTGCGCCCATCAGTATCAAGCGCGACAACAACACTCTGCAAAGCATCAATACTCAGGGGCTATATCCGGCCGGAGAAGGCGCGGGCTATGCCGGTGGTATTATGTCAGCAGCCATCGACGGCATCAAAATCGCCGAGGCCATGGCGTTACATATGAATGAAGAACAGAGCAAATAGGCCAGCTAGCCGCAGCGCCAGAGGGCAATGTATTTATCCGCTCTGGCGTCTACCGCTCACGGTTTTCCCTGTTATGCTGTTGCACCCAATTATTCTCCTCGCAGGATATTTTCCATGGCTACTCCGATGCAAATCCCGCTGCCTTCTCCCCAAAAAGAACTGGCGCTCAACGGTGTGTGCAGTTACCACATTGAGGGTGAAACCCTGTATCTGGACGTTGCCGAGGTCGCCAGCCGCCGCAATGCCGATTCTGCCAGTGGTGAACTGGCACTCGAAATCTGGGCGCTGGAAGCACCGTATACTGGCGGCAACTTTTCCGGCTACCTCATTGCCAGCCAGCCTTTGGGGAGCCTGAGTGGCCAGCACTGTTTTCGTAATTGTTCCGCTACTCTGCCGATGCAAATGCCAACAGAAGGTGTCTGGACTCTGGTACTGATGCTGCGTGAATCGACGGATGGAGGCCTGGTCACCCAGGATTACATTAATTTTTCTCAGCAGGTTCTGGCCGAATGCAAAATGACGCTGAGCCTTTGTAGCTAAAGAGCTGGCAGTATAAGGGCACTCCCGGCATACGGCCCAGCCAGTCATACTGCCCGACAGAGCCTCTGAGCCTATTCACAAGCGTTGATAAAACGTTCTTATTCGTTATAGCTGATTGATAATTTTTGACACCAAGAGATTCAGCAGCAGCTGATATATAGCCTAATCATTGCCACAGGAATACATCAAAACGCCAACAACAAGACAAATTAAAATCATTCTTATTTATAAAACACCTTCGACGATTTTTATTTCGTCCGACATCTTTCAAATCAAACAATAAAAAAGTCACAAAATAAGTCTTTTAGACTCTGTTTTTTGTAAAAACTATCGAGTTAATCACAAAAATAAACATTACACTTACGTTACTACCGTATAATCAATCCATTCATGATCACGCATAATTATCCGGCAAGGCAGGATTCCCTGACTTGTCCAAAGCACTTATTCAACGCGAATTTATTACTCTATGAAATATCTGGCACCTTCTGCTTTAACGATCTCTCTGTTCTTCCCACTGTTATCACAAGCCGCAACATTGACAATTCCTGAAGCAGAATACCTGACCGGTAGCCTGTGTATGCTGTCACAACGGATGGCCAAGGATTACATGGCGATTGGCGCAGGCATACGCCCTGACGAAGCGATGAAAGATCTGGACGAAAGCATCGCGACTTTTGAGATGCGCTATCAAACCTTGCTGGAATACTCCGAAAATAATGCCTCTGGCAAGTCGATCCAAGCCATCGGCACGGCATGGGAGCACTACCGTAACAACATTATCTCACCGCCAAGTCAGGCCAAAGCCATCTCCATCATCAAGGAAAGTGAAGAGCTGCTAGCGATTTGCGACAGCGCGGTGGCATTCATTGCACATCAATCCAACTCGCCCATCGCCCAGTTGATTGAAGTTTCTGAGCACGGCACCACACTGACCCAGAAAATTGCCAAGTATTATTTTGCCTTGTACTGGAACGTTGACGGCAAAACCCTGAAACAGGATTTCGACAAGTCGGTAAAAGAATTTGATGATTCTCTCAATTCACTGACGACTTCCAGCTCCAATACCACCGAGATATCGGCGGCACTGGCCAAGGTAAAGTCACAATGGAAATTTTCGAATTCCGGTTTCAAGCTGGATGAACAAGGCCATTTTGTACCAACGGTTATTTCGGTCACCAGTGAGTCTATCTTTAATAAAATGTCCGCCGTGGCGATTATGTACGAAAAGCTGGCCGACTAGAGCTGTAGTCGTTTTTTATTAACGTATTTATTTTTAAAGGTGTGTATCAATTACATTTTGACACACCGGATTATCAAGGCGGGCGAACAGCCCGCCTTCTCCATTGGGCTGTCGTCATCCACTTTGGTGTGGTCAAAGATGGCTCGATAACACTATCGCATAGCAAACATTTCTTGATGGAAGCAGCCTGCATTCATACCAGCGGCTGTCAGCTCACGGTTAAGTTGCTGTCCAAAGGCTGCCGGGCCACAAAACCAGACACTGGCTTGCTGCCATTCTGGCACCTCTTCCATAATCTGTTGCGCCGTCAAACGCTTGTCTTGCCCGGAGAGCACCAGGTGCAGCTCCACACAGGCATCACGGGCATCGCTTATCAACTTGTCGAGTGCCTGTTCATCAACGTCAGCCGTCGTATGATAAAGATCAATCGATTGCTTGCCGGGCAGCTGTTGCAGTTGTTTCATTCGTGCAATAAACGGCGTAATGCCAATGCCCCCCCCTATCCAGATCTGACGCGGACGATCATCTTCAAAGTTGAAACACCCATACGGGCCTTCTACCGAGACCGGCAAACCGGGTTCCAGGTAATCCATCATCTGAACGGTGTGATCACCCAGCGCCTTACTGATAAACACCAGACAGGGATCAGCCGGATTCCAGGCAGAGGCAATGGTAAAGGGGTGAGGCGCTTCATCCGCACGGCTTTTCAGAAAAGCAAACTGTCCGGCGCGGTGTCCCGGCCACCCATGATCCGGGCAGATACGGGTTTCTATCGTCTTCATATCCGGGTAGCGAATCACACTGTCGATATGACCTGCAACCGTACGACGCTTGCCCACCCGGCCTGCCAAAATCCACACAGCCGATAGCGTCCCAGCCAGAATCAGCAGTGCCAACAACCAGCCAATCGGCTGTGACCAATATTCAAATTTGATCAGCACTACCGCGTGAAACACCAATGCGAGGTACGCCACTGCGATCAGGGTATGAGTCTTTTTGAACCAGTGATACGGAAAGCGCTTGATCAATGCCAGTACCATCAACAAGGCGGCACCATAAAAAGCCCATTCACCCACTTGCTCGGCCAATTCGCGCACACTGTTGAATGCCCCTTCAATCAGCCCTGGCGTTTGCTCTGGCCGAGCTCCTCGTTGTGGTCGTTCCAGCCAGCCCCAACCCACCATCCATTTGGTGCCCTGGGCAAACCACCAGTGCAGCACCGCTGTCACCAGGGCCGTAATACCCAGCCATTTGTGTAACCGGTACATTTTATCCAGGCCATTCAGTCGTGCTTCCAACCAGGAAGATCGCACCGCCAATACCATGGCCAGGCTCATCACTGCCATGGCAATCGCTCCGCTGTACTGAATAAACACCGCGCGGAATGAGAAATAGCTAAAGGGTTCGGGTAACAGGGAGTCGGCCAGCAACCACAACAGGGTGATGGCCAATAGCAAGCCGAGGTACAGGCGGGTGGCAGATTTCATATTGTTTTCCATGCTCAGATGATTCACAGGGACATTCAGAGCCGGGTAATAGCCAGCTCAATGTCTATCTGTGAATTCTGCACGGAAGAAGGTTAACAATGGGTTAATATCGCCAGAAAAACCGGGATTTAACGCGTCAGCTCAGATCTGAACACAACGATGTCGGTTAATTAATAGCTTCAGACATCCTCACCACATCCCGAATAACTTTTTTCAGCGTTTCCTCCGGCTGCCCACCCGACACCAAATGGCTGCCATTAAATATCATCGCCGGAACAGAACTGATGCCCTGTTGTTGCCAGTGTTGCTCGGCATCCAGTACGTCATCCGCGTACTGATTACTTTCCAGTACGGTTCGGGCGGCAGCGCCATCCAGCCCGACCTGTGTTGCGATACCACACAGCAGATCAATATCATCCGGGTTTTGATTGTGGGTAAAGTAGGCCAACAGTAACGCTTGTTTTAACGCCAGCTGGTCACCCTCACCTTGCAACCCGGCCCAGTGCAACAACCGGTGAGCTTTGAAGGTATTCCATTTTTTACTGTCGTCACGAAAGTCAAAAACAAACCCGACATCCTGGCCCCGTGCGGTAATCTGCGCCTGGCTTGCGGCAACCTGCTCCGGACTGATGCCGTATTTGCTCGACAGATACGGCACTACGTATTCGCCGTCACTGCCCATGTCGGGTGTCAGCTCAAAGGGATGGAAATGAATGGTTGCATCGACTTCATCGCCCAACTGTTGCAGCGCCCGAGTCAGACTGGCGAGGCCAATGGCGCACCAGGGACAGACAACATCAGAGACAAAATCGATGGTTAACGGCTTGGACATGACGATTCCTTTATTCTGGCGGGCGACCTTGCACATACCTTCAGTATGTCGGTTGTGGCATCACTTGCCCAGCCTGCGAGCAGCAACACTCTGCAACACTCTATTATTCCAACCTTGCCGGAACTGAATCGTGTTACAGCGCACGCGACAGTACCAGTGTGCACTTCAGCCGCTGACGCCCGAACGACGCCATATGAATAAATTCATCATGCCGGATTGGAACATCGATAAAGTCAGTGCTACTTTGGCCTTCTTCCTTCTCAAAATCCGGATCGGTCAAGTACACATAGTCCTCATCGGCAAAGGTCACCACCACCCAGTGCGGTGCCCGATTGCGGTTCAAGCGCCAAGTACTGATCAGGCAAACCAGTACCTCACCTTGTTGTAGATGCTGGCGTAATTGTTCCAGTGTCAGCGACTGTTCGACCAGGGTCACGGTGGTATCGGCCAGCCGCTCAACAAAATCCTGATGCACCAGTTCAATCACCGCTTTTTTGTGATCACCCCGTACACCATCGATAAAAGGCACACCGTTATGACTGACGTACAAACGTACCTGGGCACCGCGCTGGTAGGCACTGAGCGCCAGTCCATGGGGCGAGCAGCCTCCATGACCCGTAGTCATAAAAATGGTGGTGGCCTCGCGCCAGATTTGCAGCTCTTCCCGACGGCTCATCTGGTACTCCGGGTTCAGACTGTGTAAACCCATCATCAAACTGGCCGGGCCGCAGGTAAAATCCGTCGTCTGCTCGTAGTAGGTCGTGGGTCGCACAGGATTGCTGCGCTTGCGATACAACGCCTTTTCCATCCGCACACCATCATCACCATTGGCGTAATACTGCGGCAAACGGGCAATGGTTTTAAAACCAGTTGCCTTGTAAAGCTGGCAGGCGACGGTATTACATACGCTGACTTCCAGGCGTACAAACGCACAATCGTGTTGTTCGGCTGCCTGCTCGGCCACCGCCATCAACTGTTGGCCCAGCCGCTGGCCCCGAAACCGCAACGCCACCGCCAACGAATACACACGGGCCAGCCAGGTTCCTCGACGGTATAACACCAGCACATACCCGGCCATTTCACCGGCCTGCTCGGCAACCAGTACGCTGGCATGGGCATGACGAATAAAATGGCGAAAACTGCGGCGCGATAATTGGTCGGTGGTAAAGGTGCTGTTTTCCAGCATTACCAGCTGAGCCAGATCAGCTTCAACAGCAGGACGAATCAAAAAGTCGGTCATTATGGAATCCGAGAGAAAACAGCGTCATACCACCAACCAATACTTGAATGTATGAGGTGTATCTAAAAATATCGCGCGATGAGCCATGAAAAACACAGCAACAAGCAAGAACAAAGCGCCATATACAGATGATAGGTGAGCATTAAGCGCCGAGGTGTAGCGCCATTGTTGCAAACACTCTGGTTTTGAATTCAGGTTTGAAATCTGCCCGACAGTCTGACACTGGTGCCCTCCAGGTAACATCAGAATTTCTTGCTCTACAAAACAAGAAAATTTCGTTATACGTCGCAGGCGGCAGGCCTCACCATGCGCCACCGTTACGGTATTCCCGTCTGTTCGCCATCAGCTTTTCACCATCATTCATATTCCTGAGGACCATGTGCCATGCCTGCGTATTACGTCGTTGTTGATGACCTGAACGACTGGGCACCCTACTTCCCTAGTAAAGACGTTATTTCGTTCGAACAATACCTGGCGTTGCCTACCGAGACCTCGGACAACAAGGTGCGGGTTATCAATTGCTGTCGCAACAGCCACGCACTTGGCCGTGGCTACTATGCGTCCTTGCTGGCAGAAGCCCGAGGCCATCACATCATTCCGTCCATTACGGTATTTAATGATGTACGCCGTAAAGCCCTGACCTCATTGCAGCTGGAAGGATTGGAGCAGACCATCGACAAACTCGCTCGGCAACTGGACGACAGTGGCACCGAGCTGGTATTTCGGCTGTTTTTCGGCAGAACCCCGATCAGTGCCTTGGCACCGTTAGGCAAACAATTGTTTGAGCGTTTTGCCGCGCCGATTCTGGAAGTGCGCTTACGCAAGCAAACCAGCTGGACCGTCGACCGAATTCGAGTACTGGCGTTGGGCGATCTTAAAACCGAACAGGATCAAACCGATTTTGCCGATGCGGTCGATCAGTACTCCAACCTGCTGTGGCGTAAGCCTCGTACTCGCAAGCGTTACCGCTTTGATCTGGCCATGCTGGTGAACCCGGACGAAGCAATGCCGCCCAGCGATAGAAACGCCATCGCCCGCTTTGTACGGGCTGGCAAGCGCCTGGGCATCAACGTCTCGCTGATCGGTAAAAAGGATTACATGCGCCTGCCAGAATACGACGGCCTGTTTATCCGCGAGACCACCAACATCGACCACCATACCTACCGCTTCGCCAAAAAAGCCGAAGCCGAAGGCCTGGTTGTCATGGATGACCCGACATCGATATTACGTTGTACCAACAAGGTGTACCTCGCCGACTTGCTCAAGACACATCGTATTGGCACCCCTGCGACTCGAATCATCAGCCAGCAATCCGAAGCCATATTACAGGATCTTGAACAGTCGTTAGGCTTTCCGATGGTTTTGAAAACACCCGACGGGTCGTTTTCACGTGGCGTGATCAAGGTCAGTGATCGCAAGGAACTGGAAACAGGGCTGAAACAGCTGCGGCAAAAATCCGCACTGGTACTGGCTCAGGAGTACATGTTCACCGACTACGATTGGCGTATTGGCGTACTGAACAACAAGCCACTGTTCGCCTGCCGTTACTTTATGGTGAAGGATCACTGGCAGATCTACCAACACCACACTGGCTCAGTGGATTCTGGCGGTTTTGAAACCATGCCGACCTATGATGTCCCGCGTGATGTACTGGATATCGCCCTGCGCGCCACTCGCCTGATTGGTGATGGCCTCTACGGTGTCGACATCAAGCAAAGCGGCAGCCGGGTGGTGGTTATTGAAGTGAACGACAACCCCAGTATCGACAGCGAAGTGGAAGATCTGTCACTCGGAGCAGCGCTTTACCACGAGATTATGGCGGAATTTCTGCGCCGCATGGAAGACCGGCATCGCGGCTAATCGCGGAGATAACGGATCAGACGACATCACATCGCCTGATCCGTTATTCACCCGTCACCCGCTCCGTCACCCAAGTATCACAACATCCGTTTCAGGGTGTCATCCTTGAGTTTGAAGTGATGGAACAACGCTGCGCCAATGTGCGCCAGCAACAGCACAATCAACACCTTCGAAGTGATACCGTGCACCGCACCCAGCACTTCATGTATGTCCTTACTCTCTCCCATCAGCGTTGGTAAACCCAGACCAAACAGCGCCACCTCGTGACCACCGGCCTGAGACATCAAAATACCGCTGAGCGGCATAATCAACATGCATAAATACAGCAACCCCTGCAGCGCCTTGGCCTTGATCACATCCTTGCGGCTCAACTCAGGCAACGCATCCACCGGGTTGGTAAACCGAGAGATAAAGCGCAGCACCAGCACAATCAACAACAGCACACCAAACGACTTGTGCAAGCCCAGCAACTCGAACTTCTCCGGGCCCTTCTCCATATCCTCCAGCGTCATCCCAACCGCCAGCAGACCAAAAATCAACAGGGCCGAACCCCAGTGAATCACCTTGCTAATCAGGTTATAGCTGCGAATTTCAGTATTCATAAAGGCTATCCATTGTTATGTCATCAATCATCAGAGGACATTATACGGTCGCAACCTTAACCGAAGATGAACAGGATCAGTATCCGCGCAGGTTTTTTGAAACGAACGGAAAGCAGTACAAGACAATATATTCGCTTTAGGATGCCTCTAAAAAGAGAGCGAGCGATAAAAGGACAAGACAATATTTGACGAAAAAGCGCGGTTTATGAGTGATAAATGAGCATTTTGAGGCGATTTTCAATCGCCGTCATTTCGAGTGCAGCCCTTTATAGATGTGCCCTTTACCCCCACCGGATACAAAATGCGGTCCTGGTAACCGGTCAGAATTTCCATGGTGCCAGCCCAGTCAGTATCAAACCGACTATCGCCGCTATCGATCACCAGGGGGCGGCCCGCCAGCGCGGTGATTTTGGTTTTGGTGGAGACCAGGTTGATGTTGTCGCGGCCAATACGAGTCAGCACCGTGACGCTGAACTGCTGGTTGCCGCGACCGATAATATGACCCTGCCCGCCCATCACGCTCAGTACCGCCTGGCGAATCGGGTAGTTATCCAGCAGGGCCAGAATGCCCTGCTCATTGAGGTCGCAACCAACCAGTTGGCCATCGAGAATCGCATCCACACCGAGCAGCGTCCCTTCCAGGCCCATATCGGCCATAATGGCCTGAGTGGTTTTGCCAGAGCCCAGCAGATAGAGACAACCGTCTTCCATTTCCTGTTGCAACGTCGCGGCGATGTCGGCCAGCACCAGTTCTTCTACTTCGGCACCGCCCTGTTTGACGGCCTGAATAAAGTGACCCACCACAGGCACGCGCATGTCGCCATAGTGCCTGGCTCGAACAACACCACGACGGAAGGCGTCTTCGTCCAGGTCTCGCACTTCAGACTCCCGAATGCCCACTAGCCCACCCTTCACCAGCTGGCAAATCACTTCTGCGCTGGCCACCGGAGTGATGCCATATACCCCTGAATGAATCTTGACCCCGGCCGGAATGCCCAGCACCGGCAGCGTGTTGTCAACCACGCTGCAGATGTCTCTGGCCGTGCCGTCGCCGCCAGCAAACAGCAGCACATCCAGCGCTTCCTTCAACATCAAACGGGCTGCTTCGAGGGTATCTTCACGACAGGTTTGATTGGCGGCAACCAGGGTAAGATCAAGCACCGTGCAAGGCAGCCCGGCTTGTTCCAGCCAGATGGCCCCCATCTCTCCGGGACAGGTGACAAATTCACACTGATCCTGGAGTGGAACCAGCAACTTCAGCGCCTGCAAGGTGCGTAGTCCGGCTTTTTTTTCAGCCCCTAGCGCCAATGCGCGGGATACAGTGGCTGCGCCATCACTGCCCTTCAGGCCTACAGCCCCACCAATACCCGCCAGTGGATTGACGATCAGCCCCAATCGAATCATGTTGTACCCGCAGCGATAAAAACGGCGATTATAACCAATCTGTCAACTTGATCCCGATGCCAAAGCGTTCTTGCCAGCGATTGTAATCAATCAGGCTGTCGCCATAGCCGTTAAAATATTGCACAAAGCCCTTGAGCGTGTGCGTGAGTGGAAAAGTCAGACCGATTTCTATGGCACCACGGTTATTGTCTACATCCAGGTTATTACGCAGCATCACTGCCAGTGACTTTTTGCCATAGACCCGCATGTAATTCAGTTCACCATAGCCAAGATAATCTTCAATATCCGGGTTGTCGTTGTCGGAAGGATCATACGGATCGGCCTTTTTGCCTTCGGGAATACGCCACCAGACCCTGCCGAACCAAATGCCGTGAGAAAAGACCGACGCCCCCTCAACGATGACCCGGTTCCAGCTGCGTGACAGTGAACTGGTCTGACCATTGGACTGGTGATTCAGGCCAATACCGGCGTGATCCAGCCAGGAAATACCGGGTTGCCACGAGTAGATAATCTCCGGCTCGTGATTGGTCTCCCGGAAGGGTTTGGATATTTTTGAATTGTAGGCCTGCCAGTAGGAACGGTTGGTATAAGCAATTTCAAGCCGATCAAACTTGGTCAACAGCCCTTGTAGCAATTCGTATTTGATACTGAACTGCATAATCGCTTCTACATGACTGAAACCACCATCGTACGATTCTTCACCACCAGAATAATGATCCACCAGTTGTTCCACATCCCGGTTGTTCGGGCTGCTTTGGTAACTGAATGGCATCACATAATTAGGCCGATGCGGTAACAGCACGTGCGGGCTGTTGGCCGCCAGCGCTTCGACCTGACGCTTGCGTATCATCTGCGGATAATACTGACGGATGGCAGGTTTGAATTCCTCCGGTGAAATCATTTCGATATCGACGGTTTCGGTCTGCAGCGGTTCATCTTCCAGCAACGGGGTCTCTTCCTGCTCTGGCTTTTCAGCCTGCCACAGTGTGGCAGCCGTTTCAGGCCCCCCGGTTTCCGCATCACCTTGACCCGCTTGAGAATCTCCTTGAGGAACACCAGCAGTTTCCGAACCGGATGCCGGGGCACTACTGTCAGACGGGCTAACGTCTGTTGCCGCCAATAGCCGGGAGCTGTCCAGCAAAGCCAGAACCAGTGTAAACACTGGCAATATTCGGCGCGATCGGACAGCAAAAACAGGGAGAGTAGCAATCACATGAGTTACCGGTAGGGAGTGGATGGCATCTGTATGGTAGTTCAGCCCTCCTTCCATCTCCATCCTTTATCAAGCCTGAACCAGACACCGACAGGCTTACAGCAATAAACCATCAGCCTCCAGATACGGCGTCCGTTGAGACTGGTATTCATTTTTACAGTGCGGGCAAATACGCACATCTTTTTTCAGAATACGGTTATGCAAATGAAACAGCTTCTGATCCCCCTCCCAACAATAAGAACAGAACGGCTGACCATACACCTTGCCATCACGACTTTTGTAATAGCCATCGCCACGACGGCGCAACTGGGCCTTGGTATGCAACAACTCCCCCATGGCCTTGAGTTCCGCATCCTTATCTTGTAGATGCGCTTGCAAGATACCCAATTCCATCTTGGCTTCCGACACCGCTCCTGCCAGCTCAGCCAAACTGGTTTTCATCTCGATTTTTTCCAGCACAAAACCGGACTCACGAATCCGCTGGCCGACCATTCCGGCCTGATTCAGGCTCCGCATAATGTCACTCAGACGCCCCTGACCTGCCATAATCTCACCTCATTTCTGACGCTGATAAATTCCTGCGCGCCAGAAAAACGTCAAATTATCGACTCTGACGGCACCATAAAGCTTTGTTTGCAGCTTCGATGCCAATAGCTTCGATGCCAATACCAGTGTTGCCAGGCACCGACCGTGGGAGCACAGCCTACGAGCCTGACAACAGGCCATTGCCAGATGAACGGTTGATACTTGAGGGGCCATCTATTTAATCCGGTGCCCGCCCTGGGCTTTCGGATGGTGTCGAATCACGAAGCCGGTTTGCAGGCCTGACGGGTCACGTCAACAACCGGCGACACCGAGTCGGAATCATCCGGCAGCCCCCGCAGGACGCGGGTTGCCACCGTCCAGTTTGTGGGTTTGGCGCCCGGTTAATCCGTAGCGGTGTTCCACACCAGGGTGTCAGCCCGCCCACCGTCACGATAGCCATAACAGGTATTGGCCATTCGTTTACGGTTCGCCGGGCTATCAGCGAACCCCGTCTGGAATTCCAGCCGGTAGCCTTGCAGGGTCTGGAATGCGGCGGTCGCCAGTACTGGCAGCAGTTCAGTGAGATGGGTGCAGGCGTGCTGACGGCCCAGGGTTTCCTTGACGTCGTTGATCCAGCCGGAGCGGATTTTCATCCCGACCAGCAAATCATAACGGGGGGCTGCTCCATGACAATCCTGATAGGGAGTCGCACGCATAGCCGCACGAACCTCACGAATCACCAGCCGATCATCCACCACCAGAGTCAAGGTCATATCGTGCAGCGCATCACCAATAATCAGGCAACCTCTGTCCGGCAGGTTAGCTTCATAGCCCTTGGTGTCCAGCAAGGTGCCTTCTACTTCCCACAAACCGTCGCTGCGCAGGTAACCCTGAACGTCAATCTGGCGGCGATGTAATGGCGTACGGGTAACGGGGCTGGCTTCTTCAGTCATGGGCATACTCAACAGTTTATCGGTGCATCGAACTGACCATGGTAACTGCCTCGCTGCCGCTGGCAAAGCGGACTCACTGTTGCAGCCGTGTTTCAACCACCAGCAAAAAACCATCCGCCTACCAGCACGGCGGTGATCATCCCAACGCCATCACACAACAGCCCGGCCCAGAGTGCGTAGCGAATCCGGGTAATCCCTACCACGCCAAAGTAGACCGCCAAGACATAAAAGGTAGTTTCTGTACTGCCTTGCATCACCGCAGCAATATGCCCTGCGACCGAGTCAACGCCATGGGTATTCATCACATCCAGCATCATGGCGCGGGCACCGCTGCCACTGAAGGGCTTCATCAGTGCGACAGGCAAGGCGTCGACAAACAGGGTGCTGACACCCAGTGCCGTCAGCAGCCAGCGTACGCCATCCAGTAACAGGTCGAGTGCGCCACTGGCGCGAAAAATACCAATCGCCACCAGCATGGCCACCAGATAGGGAATCAACTGCACGGCGGTTTCAAAACCGCTTTTGGCACCCGCTACAAATTGTTCGTAAACCGGTTGTTGACGCCACAGTCCGGCCGCCACCAGACCGACCATCAACAATAGGATGATGCCGTTAGCCAGTTGCTGTGAGATATCGGCAAGGCGATCCACGGGTACAGAACCGAGCCAGAACACCAGCGTCGCGACAACGGCCACCAGTCCGCCCAGATACCCCAGTACCACCGCATCCAGGCGGATTTTTTGCAGCCACATCACGGCCAATAAACCAGACAGGGTTGAGGCGGTGGTCGCCAGCAAGATTGGCACAAACACGTCGGCCGGATTGGCCGCGCCCAGCTGGGTGCGGTACATAAAAATAGTGACGGGTAACAAGGTAACCGAGGAGGTATTCAGCACCAGAAACAGGATCTGGGCATTACTGGCGGTATCTTTGAGCGGATTGAGTGTCTGCAAGGCCTGCATCGCCTTGATCCCCAGCGGGGTGGCAGCGTTATCCAGACCCAGCATATTGGCCGCCAGATTCATGGTGATGGCACCTTGCGCCTCATGCCCGGCAGGAACCTCTGGCATCAGTCGTCGGAACAGCGGTGCCAGCCCTTGACCGAGCCAGCTGATAACGCCGGTTTTTTCAGCAATGGCAAACAGCCCCGACCACAACGCCAGCAATCCCACCAGACCAATGGCAATATCGACCGAGAGTTTGGCCATATCGAAACTGGCATTCACCAGTTGCTGAAAGATCTCGGTATCGCCGCCCAGCCAGCGCACCAGCGCGGTGACACATCCGACCAGAAAAAATAATGCCCAAACAAGATTCAAACACAACTCCCGGCGTACACCCTGTCCAGCTTCCGAGTTATACGCCGTCAGTTGTGAATGTCCAGAATCAAGACGATAGCCGCTTTAGGCTTTGCTTTAAGCGTTTATCGCAGCCAGTCTTAATCCTGTTCGTATTTATTAATCAGATCGACAGCTTTTTGGTACAGCCGCTGGCCATCATTACCCGCAGCGTCCATTTCCTTGGTCCAGCCATCCGTCACCGGTTGCATGGTGGTTTTCCAGCGCGCCGTTTCACTGTCACTGAGCACCAGAATCTGGTTGCCTTCTTCTACGGCTGCCTTGCGTCCGGCTTGTTCCGATTCATCCCAGGCAGCACCTATCCAGCCAGCGGTGCTGATACCCGAGTTGTTATCTATCACCTTTTGCAAATCGGCGGGCAGTTTGGCATAGGCATCCTTGTTCATCGCGAAGATAAAGAACTGGGTATACAGACCCCGGTCGCCATGAATTTCGGTATGGTAATCCACCATCTGGTGAATTTTTAACGGCGCAACTACTTCATAAGGCAACAGCGCCGCATCCAGTACGCCCTTGGAAAAGGCCGATGGCACAGAAGGCACCGGCATAAACAGCGGTGAAGCCCCGGCAAGGGTCAAGGCATCTGCCATTTGCTTGTTGGAAGCACGAATTTTCAAACCGGCCAGATCTTCCAGTCGCGAAACCGGTGTCGTGCGACTGTGAATCGAACCCGGTGCGTGGGTATGCAATGCCAGTAGCTGTACATCGGCGAATGAATCCTGCATTTCCTGCTCGGCATATTCTTGCAACGCCATGCTGGTGATTTTTGCCGATGCCGGCATAAACGGCAATTCAAACACCCCGGCTTTGGGGAAACGTCCCGGCGTATAACCACCGACCGTCCAGATAATATCAGCAACGCCTTTGCGAGCCTGGTCGTACAGCGATGCGGGCTTGCCGCCTAGCTGCATGGAGGGATAGATATCGATCTGGATACGGCCGTTGGATTCAGCCATTACCTTGTCGGCCCACGGAACCAGAAAACGGCGGTGGGCAGTCGAGCTCATGGGGAGCATATGATGCAGCTTCAGAGTCACTTCCGGCTCTGCAGCGGTGGCGGTTGAAAAGGATACAAGGGCGGCAATGCCCATGCCCAGAACGGAGACCAACTGTTTGATTTTCATACTGAGTACCATAGTTATCTTTTTTATAGTTATCTGTGTATCGATTTGAAGACGTGCGCCAAACGGGTTGTCACGGTGTAAAAATAATCGTGCCCCCCCTACCATTCAGATTCAGATTAGTAATCAGGGCGCAGAACGCCCCGTGATTACAGCTGTAACACCAGCCGGGCACTTTTTGAACGCGAGCAACAGGGAGTGAAATGGCTGTTGGCAGCCTGTTCTTCCTCGGTCTGGTACAAATCCCGATGGTCAGGAATACCGTCCAGAACGGGCGTCAGACAGGAACCACAAATGCCTTTTTCACACGACAGCGCGACATCAATGCCCTGTTGTTCCAGTACCTGAGCGACGGTCTGATCCGCTGCGACCGAATAGATCGCCCCGGTGGACTGCAGCTGAATTTCAAATGGCTGGTCATCATCCGAGGCGATCACCTCAGGGGCATCAAAATATTCACGGTGCATGCGTGACGTTGGCCAGCCCTGCCCCAGCGCATCCGCCCAAAGGCTGTCCATAAACCCGGCTGGGCCACAGACATACAAATGTGTTGTCTCTGTTGCTTGAGCCAGCAGGCTGGCCGATTGCAGCCGACCGCCATCCTGACTGATGTGCAAATGTACCTGTGGTGCCCACGGCTGTTGCTGCAACTCACCAATAAACGCCGCCTGCTCCAGACTGCGGACGCAATAATGCAATTCAAACGAGCGCCCTTGCTGGTACAGCTGATAGGCCATCGCCAGCATCGGCGTAATCCCGATGCCTCCGGCCAGTAACAGACTGTGAGTGGCCTTTTTTTCCAGAGCAAACAGGTTGCGTGGCATACTGATCTGCAGTCGGCTGCCGACCTTGACGTCCCGGTGCAGCGCCTCCGAGCCACCCCGAGATCCGGCATCACGCAGCACGCCAATACGGTAGTGGTTCGGCTCTGCCGTCGCATTGCAGAGCGAATACTGGCGAATCAGACCACCAGGCAAATGGACGTCGATGTGAGCACCGGCTTCATAAGCCGGTAATGGCACAGCGTCAGCACTCACCAGTTGATAGCTGTTTACCTGGCTCGACTCCCGGCAAATGCTGGCAACCCGAACCTCAATCAGATCCGTTGGCGCAATCATTTCAACGCTCCGTTTCGGCGGTCAGCAAACGTTCAATCACACGGCGTGATTGCACCCCACCGGCATCAATATTGAGTTTGAGCACATCGCGATTCGGATAGGCCAGCAGGTTCTTTTGCTGCAGTTCCAGCATTTCCAGATCTTCACTGAAAATCTTGCCCTGACCTTCGCGAATACGATCGGTTAACGCCTGATCGTCCGGGCAGAAATTACGGGCCATACCCCAAAAGTACCAATGGGAGGTTTCGGTTTCCGGGGTGATAAAATCCACCACGATGCACGAGGCGCGGTCTTTCTTCTCGGCATTGATACTGCCCTTGCCTGCCAACGCCACGCCGACGTCAATCATCACGTGACTCGGCGGAGTGAACCGGCACACCTGCCAGCGATCCACCACGTCGTTGGGATCCAGACCATTAGCTTCCATATTAGAAGCCCAGAAAGGCGGAGCCTGAATGTTTTCCATAAACCGGGACGTCAGCACCTGTTCACCTTCCACCGTAGTTTCTGGCGCAGCTTCGTCGATTTCTTTCTGGCCAATAGACGACGCATGGACGTAAGTTTCATGGGTCAGATCCATCAGGTTGTCGACCATCAGCCGATAATCGCACTGGATATGGAACAGACCACCACCATAGGCCCACTCATCACTTTCGGCCCACTCGCATGGGTGCAGTTTTGCTGGATCCACGGCCGCCTGATCACCCGGCCATACCCAGATAAAACCATAGCGCTCAATCACCGCATACGCCTTGACGCAAGGAAAAGCGCGTACCCGCTGACCCGGCATACTGTCTACCTTGCCGTCGGATCCCACCCGCTCTGTCACCCTAGTTGTCCAGTAGGCGTTTTCGCCTAAATTCTTCTCAGAGTGGGTCAAAAGGATTGCTATGCCACGTTACTCAGACGAACGTAAGGCCGCTGTATTGAAGAAGCTGTTGCCCCCTATGAACCGGTCGGTTGCCTCGGTCGCTACAGAGG
>CAJXTI010000023.1 GCA_913061185.1 uncultured Oceanobacter sp. | reverse complement strand
CGAGCTGGGTTTAGAACGTCGTGAGACAGTTCGGTCCCTATCTGCCGTGGGCGTTTGAGATTTGAGAAGAGCTGCTCCTAGTACGAGAGGACCGGAGTGGACGAACCTCTGGTGTTCCGGTTGTATCGCCAGATGCATTGCCGGGTAGCTACGTTCGGACGGGATAAACGCTGAAAGCATCTAAGCGTGAAGCCTCCTTCAAGATGAGATCTCACTGGAACCTTGAGTTCCCTGTAGGGCCCTGGAAGACCACCAGGTTGATAGGTCAGGTGTGTAAGCGTTGCGAGGCGTTGAGCTAACTGATACTAATTGCCCGTGAGGCTTGACCATATAACACCCAAACCGGGCTGTTATAACAGACGGAAACACCAGGCAACTGCTGCCTCTATTATGAATCTCTCAAAAAACTCATGTATCCAACCCTATTTGGTGAAACTCTGCCGGGTCGATCGACCGATCCCCTTCAGACAGACAACACCATAACAGTTTGCTTGACGACAATAGAGCTGTGGAACCACCTGAATCCATCCCGAACTCAGAAGTGAAACGCAGCATCGCCGATGGTAGTGTGGGGTCTCCCCATGTGAGAGTAGGTCATCGTCAAGCTCTTAAATAGAACACCCCGTCCTGCGCTGCAGGGCGGGGTTTTTTACGTTATGCCTTACTGAAAGTCGCTTTTTGATGTCAGGATACTTGCCCAAGATTGTTACTGAATGAAGTAATCTCTATCGGCGCTGGTTTTTTATCACGGGACTGGGTTTGTCGATAGGAGCAGGCTATAATTTGGGGTCTGATTCTTTTTTGATATAAGGCTTTTTATGCCTAAAGCTGGCGCCCTTCACCCATCCTGGCAGCAGGTTCTCGGCGATGAGCTGGAGCAACCTTATATGCGACAGTTACGGGTGTTTTTAAAAGCAGAAAAAGCTGCTGGAAAAATCATCTACCCGCCGGGACCGCTTATTTTTAATGCGTTTAATCACACTCCATTTGATCAAGTACGCGTGGTGATTATCGGACAGGATCCTTACCATGGCCCCGGCCAGGCCCATGGTCTGAGCTTTTCGGTACAAAACGGTATTCGTTTACCACCGTCACTGGTGAATATTTTCAAAGAGGTCGAGGCCGACCTCGGCATTCCGATGAGTGGCAGCGGTGATTTGACACCTTGGGCAGATCAGGGTGTTTTGTTGTTGAATGCCACTCTGACGGTTGAGCAAGCCAGTGCTGGCTCTCATCAGAAAAAAGGCTGGGAGCAGTTTACCGATGCAGCCATTCGAATACTGAATGAACGGCGCGAGGGACTGGTATTTGTACTTTGGGGTAGTTATGCGCAGAAGAAAGGTGCCATGATTGATCAGAATAAACATCTGGTGTTGAAATCAGTGCATCCATCACCGCTATCCGCACATCGGGGATTTTTTGGTCAGAGACAGTTTTCGACGATCAATCAGTATCTGAGTCAGCAAGGGCAGCTGCCTATTAACTGGGTCTTATAGGTCGAATGCCTAGTGGGCATTCTCAATTATTTGACACGGCCTGTAAGGCAAGGCGTTGGACGCCGAGAATGACGCGTCCTTTTCAAGTCCAATAATACCGTATGGCGGGATATTGACCCTGACCCTTCGGGCTGAGGCGTCCAGTACGGCGTTATTCGTCACTTGTTTAGCTCGCTAAACCGCGCTCCTCATGCCTTGTTCTGAAACTAGCTGGCTCTCAGCCGGCTCGGTTTAATCATTGAGAACGCCCCCTGGCAATTCAAAATCCCCAGTTTGTCGTTTACTCTATTTTAAGTAGTATTACATTCTTTAATCCTATCTGTCGGCTGTTGTATTTTATGCCAAGAATTGTATTAGACCTTCATCTCTCTGCTGATGATTATCAGCGATACTACTCGGGTTCTGTCCATGTGGTACAAGCACGAGCTTTGGATGGTCGAATGATACGTTTTCCTGCCGGTGTGCTGCGCCATGTGATTCGCCATGATGGTATTCACGGTCAGTTTGCTATTGATACGGATGACGAAGGCAAGTTCCAGCGCATTGTCGAGCTGCCTGGCGTATAATTACGCCCATTTACCAACTTCTCAGGGAAGCCCTGATCCGTTATCCAAAGCGGCTGGCGGCTTGGTTTTGACTCGCGTTGAGATTTGTCTACGAGGTTTTATATGGATTGGTACAGCACCTTCCGCCCATTATTGTTCAGTCTTAGTGCTGAAACCGC
Source organism: uncultured Oceanobacter sp. (assembly GCA_913061185.1). Lineage (GTDB taxonomy): Bacteria > Pseudomonadota > Gammaproteobacteria > Pseudomonadales > Oceanobacteraceae > Oceanobacter > Oceanobacter antarcticus. Next base: position 47,990 of record CAJXTI010000023.1, on the reverse strand, counting down.
TCACGAACTCAGTCTGGATTTACTGGGCGCGGCCGAGAGACTACGAATATTGTCGTGGTTAGTGCCAGAAGTGAAGGATGAACCTGTTACCGTGGCGGGTATTGAATTTCCTAATCCGGTTGGTTTGGCCGCAGGCCTGGACAAAAATGGCGATTATATTGATGCCTTGGCGCGACTTGGCTTTGGTTTTATTGAGATTGGTACGACCACTCCTCGCTCGCAACCTGGAAATTTACAGCCTCGCCTGTTCCGTATACCCGAGCGTCAGGCGATCATTAACCGTATGGGATTTAACAACAAAGGCGTGGATTACCTGATTGAACGGGTCAAGGCTGCCCGTTACCGCGGGATACTGGGTATCAATATCGGCAAAAACTTTGATACGCCAGTAGAAAATGCAGTCGATGATTATCTGATCTGTCTGGAAAAAGTGTATCCGTACGCCTCTTATATTACTGTGAATATTTCCTCTCCCAATACACCTGGGCTTCGGACCTTACAGTATGGTGATGCCTTGAAAGAACTGCTGCAGCCGCTCAAAGTGAAGCAAACGGCGTTGGCAGAATCCTTTGGTTACAAGCCAATCTTTGTCAAAATTGCACCAGACATGAATACCGACGAAGTGGCACTGGTCGCAAACGCATTAGTGGATTGTGGTATGGATGGTGTGATTGCCACCAACACCACTTTGGATCGTACCGGTGTTGAAGGTTGTAGACACTCCAACGAGCAAGGTGGATTGAGTGGTGCTCCGCTGGAAGAAAAAGCCACCGAAGTGCTGGAGAATCTGACTAAAGCACTTGCTGGTCGTATTCCAGTGATTGGTGTTGGTGGTATTACCGATGGCGCGGGTGCCATTGACAAGATCAAAGCGGGTGCCCAGCTGGTGCAGATTTACAGTGGCTTTATTTATCGTGGTCCAGAGTTGATTCGTGAAGCCGTTGAGGCAGTAGCGAACAATCGTTAGACTTGTTTTCAGGTACCTAGTAAATAGCCTGTAGAGGTTGTCCGGAAAAAGAAGGCCCCGCTTGCGGGGCCTGACCTCCCTGGTGAGGAGGCTTAGGATAAAAGGGTGGGCCACATATGGCCAGGAATTCGGGGTGTTAAGTGGTCAAACGACCATACGATGAATACCAGAAACGCCTGTATAACCATCCCAGTGATCTGAGCGACCAGAGCGCCAACCGGACAACCAGGCATCCCTCATCGCTCCTTCTGGCGGAGCCAGATCTTTGGATCGACGTTCAATACCGGCACGATAGCCGCGGGAAAAAGCTCGTTCTTGCAGATCGCGTTTCTGTTTTTTCATACGATGCATCCTCGCTTATTAAACAAATATCGCTGCTGGTCGTTCAGTTCAAGACGATCCCCCTCAGCGACATCTACAGTTGTAGCGCGTTGACGGTCGGTCTGTTAACGAATTTATTTCTATAAAATGACAACCTCTTGTAGCTATACGCTATTTGAAAGAATAGGCCAACCTGACTATGCAAAATTTAGACTCATCTACCATCTATCACTGGCTGGCCAGTTGCAGTAAAGGAATTGAATCCATCTTATCCAATGAAATCAATGAGTTGGGTGGGGAGGTGGAGCGAGAAACCCATCTGGGGGTGCATTGGAAAGCAGATCTGGAGACGGCTTATCGAGTTTGTTTATGGTCTCGACTGGCTAGCCGAATACTGTTACCAGTGCATGAAAGTCAGGTTAGCAATGTCGACCAAGTATATGAAGAAACGCGCCAAGTTGATTGGACGCAAGTTTTTTCGCCGTCATCGACCTTCAGAATCGACTTCCATGGCCGAACGGATTTCATTAATAACACCCAGTTTGGTGCCCAGAAAATCAAGGACGCCATTGTTGACCGCTTTCGTCTGGATACTGGCACCCGTCCCAACGTGGATAAAAACGCTGATGTGAGGATTGAAGCTCAGCTGCGTAAAGGCAAACTGGCCTTATATTACAACTTTAGTGGTTCAGGTATGCATCGCCGTGGTTACCGTTTGCAGCCTGGCCTGGCACCGTTAAAAGAAACCCTGGCAGCAGCATTGCTGGTACGGGCCGGTTGGCCAGCTCTGGCGGCGGCAGGCAAGCACTTGGTTGATCCCATGTGCGGCTCGGGCACCTTGTTGATCGAGGCCGGATTGATGGCAGCAGATATTGCGCCTGGCCTGAATCGTCAGCAGCATGGCTTTGAGCACTGGCGCGGCCACGACCGCAAGCTGTGGCTGTCACTGGTCGATGAAGCACGATTACGGCGTACTGCTGGATTGGAGGCCATGAACAGCCGTTTTTATGGATTCGATATCGATGCCAGACAGTTGGAAGCGGCGACGGCCAACCTGTCACGTTCTGGGCTGGCTGCTCATATTCATCTGGAGCATCGTTCGATTGATCAGTTACGGGTAAGCAAGGATGTGATTGAAGAAGGGGGGATGGTGATTTGTAACCCGCCTTACGGTGAACGTCTGAGTGAGTTGCCGCAACTGGCTCCTCTGTATCAGCAATTCCACGATGCCACCATGCAAATGCCGCAATGGAAACTCGCGGTATTCACCGCTAATACCGATCTTTCACGGGTTATAAGACGACCGTTAGATAAGCAATATAATTTGGTTAATGGCCAGATCGAAACCAAGCTGTTGGTGTTCGGCGCTGCCGATGAGCGCTCATCTCTCCCCAAAATGTCGATGATTCGTGGCCCGGTGGAAGCCTTTGCCAATCGCCTGAAGAAAAACCTCAAGCCGGTACAGAAATGGGCCAAACGGGAGTCGGTATCCTCCTATCGGGTGTACGATCAGGATTTGCCGGAATACGCCGTAGCCATCGACTGGTACATTGATGCTGCCAAAGTGTCTGGTCCGCAGGGTACTAGCCAGAGCGGAGCTGAATGGTTACATGTACAGGAATATGTACCACCGAAAACGATTGAGGAAGCTAAGGCCGAGCGACGGTTACTGGATGTGCTGGCGGTGCTGCCTGAAGTCACAGGTATTCCTGCTGACCATATTGTGCTCAAGCGTCGTGAACGTCAAAGTGGCAAACGGCAGTATGAAAAACGTTCCAGTGATGGCCTGATTCGGCACCGTTTTCCGACCATGGAAGGTCGAGTGCAAGTCTGGGTGAACCTGAAAGATTATCTCGATACCGGTCTGTTTCTGGATCATCGCCCGACCCGTCTGGAAATAGCCAAGCGGGCTGTAGCACAGCCAGGTATGTCGTTCCTGAACCTGTTCTGTTACACCGCGACTGCCAGTGTTCATGCTGCAGAAGCCGGTGCTGTGTGCACCAGTGTGGATATGTCGCGTACCTATCTGGGTTGGGGGCGGGAAAATTTCGATCTGAATGGCATTGATACCAGTAAACACGAATTTGTGCAGGCTGATGCGCTGCAATGGCTGGCAGACTGCTCACAACAGTATGACTTGATTTTCATGGATCCACCGACCTTCTCCAACTCCAAACGGATGGAAGGGGTGCTGGATATCCAGCGTGATCATGTGCTGTTGATTCAGCAGGCGGTTGCTTGCCTTAAGCCGGGGGGAACGTTGATCTTTTCGACCAATCTGCGCAAGTTTGCCATCGAGGAAGAAGCGTTGAGTGGGCTCAGCATCCGCAATGTCAGTAAATGGTCTGTTCCTTTTGATTATTCACGTCGTCCGAATATTCATCATTGCTTTCATATTCAGGTGGCTGAGTAGTTTTTTGTAGCCATACGGTGAAGGAATCAATCGCTCTCCGCTGTCATCGATCCACCCCCTACAAGATCTCCGACAAGATGTTGTAGGGGAATCTCAGGTTTATTGTCTGTTTGTTCGACGCAAGGTTTTTGTCCTCTTTGTGCACCTAGATGGTGCCTTTGTCTTATTTTTGCACGGTAATGAGACGTTTTTGTCGTCTTTGGCACTTATAAAAAGCTTAACTTCCTCACTTAAAGACTGAATACTTATTATTTGCGCACAGTGCTGGTGCTTATAGTTTCCACTTTGCTCTGTAATAGAGCAAATTATTAGCTTAATTTGTAGCAAAGTTGATAGTTTGGTATGAATCCTGCTTTTTTAACCCCCCTGAATATATGAAGCGCCATTTTGGTGCCATTACTCGATAGCGTCTATCGGTCAATGCCTGAGTAAACGATTAGGGGAATTCTCGTGGGGAATCTGGATTTGAACGGTGTTAACAGTGCCGTAGAAACACTGATGTCTGGTACCAATACGCTGTTTATTTTGCTGGGTGCCATTATGGTGCTGTTAATGCATGGGGGTTTTGCTTTTCTCGAAGTCGGGACGGTTCGTCATAAAAACCAGGTAAATGCCCTGGTTAAAATTCTTACCGATTTTGGTATCTCGACGCTGGCATATTTTTTTATCGGTTATCAAATTGCTTACGGTAATCACTTCTTTGCCAGCGCAGATACCCTGGCAGTCAATAATGGCTATGAGTTGGTCAAGTTTTTCTTTCTGCTGACCTTTGCTGCGGCTATTCCTGCCATTATCTCGGGTGGCATTGCCGAGCGTGCCAAATTTTATCCGTTCCTGATTGGGTCTGGCTTGACCGTGGCATTTGTCTATCCCGTGTTTGAAGGGATGATCTGGAATGGCAATTATGGCTTTCAAGACTGGCTGGAGAGTCAGTTTGGTGCCGCGTTTCATGATTTTGCCGGTTCTGTCGTTGTGCATGGTGTGGGAGGCTGGATTGCCTTTGCTGCGGTTTACTTGTTGGGTTCGCGTAATGGACGTTACCGCAATGGTCGTGTCGTGGCGTTTGCGCCATCCAACATTCCTTTTTTGGCATTGGGCGCCTGGATTCTGACTGTGGGTTGGTTCGGTTTTAATGTGATGTCAGCCCAGACGATTGACGGTATTTCCGGTTTGGTGGCCGTGAACAGTCTGATGGCGATGGTTGGCGGTACCCTGGTGGCCATGGTCGTCGGTAAAAATGACCCTGGCTTTATTCACAATGGCCCGCTGGCGGGGTTGGTGGCGGTATGTGCTGGCTCGGATATTATGCACCCGATCGGCTCGTTATTGGTTGGTGGGGTTGCCGGGGCATTGTTTGTCTTTGTGTTTACTCTGGCCCAGAACCGTTTCAGCAAGTTTGATGATGTCCTTGGTGTATGGCCCTTACATGGTCTGTGTGGTTTGTGGGGTGGTATTGCGGCGGGTGTTTTCGGGGCGGAATCGCTGGGTGGATTGGGAGGCGTCAGTTTTACTGCCCAGGTTATTGGTTCGCTGGCTGGCGTTCTGGTGGCGGTTGGCGGCGGCTTTATTGTATATGGTCTGGTTAAGGTTGTGGCAGGTCTGCGGCTGACCGAAGAAGAAGAGTTTAATGGTGCGGATTTGTCGATTCACAAAATCGGCTCTACCAGCGACGATGGATGATATTTGCCGTTGCCGACCAGACAAAAAAGGCGCTCCGGCGCCTTTTGGGGTTCTGTCATGTTAAGAAACGTTATAGCACCACCTCAAAACACTCCAGCTGCGGTGGCCCTATATAGATATCCTTACGTGTGCCTCCGGCATTGGCGTGTGCCTTGCGGAAAGCTTCAGACTTGGTCCAGTCTTCAAATGCCTGCTGGGATTCCCACACCGAATGGGAAGCAAACAAGACCTGCTCTGTCGTGGTTGGACCCTTCAGCAAGTTAAAAGAAGTAAAACCGGGTACTTCTTCAAGGAAGGTTTCGCGGTTTTTCCAAATATCGATAAAGTCCTGCTCACAACCGGGTTTGATACGAAAGCGGTTCATGGCGATGTACATGGTGTTCTCCAGAGACGGTGAAAGGGAGGCGAATCTCTCAAATAATACCTGTTGGAGTGACACCGTTGATAGTTGCTGGATCAACAGCTGCCGTTATGTTGCGGTATGTCAGTAACAATCTGGCAGAGAGATAGGGGAATCACCCATCTGTGATTGTGAACTGGATCACATTCACAGGTGGGTGAGCTGACATTTTCGCCGACTCTCATAATACAGTCGCGGCCTGTCACCAAGCTGCAGTAAGCTAATCGCGACCAGACGTTCGTTCATATATAGATAGCTGGAGATAAACGTTTTATGAGTATGGAAGCCTGGCTGAATATTTTGTCCCATAAAGATGGTTCTGATTTGTACCTCAGTACCGGAGCACCGCCTTGTGCCAAATTTCAGGGGCAATTACGTCCATTGTCGAAGGATCCGCTGGGTCCCGGTGACGTTGAAGAAATAGCCAAATCGCTGATGACAGATGCACAAAAAAAAGAATTTGCCGAAGAAATGGAAATGAATCTGGCGATTTCGAACAGTGCTGGCCGATTCCGGATCAATATTTTCAAACAACGCCACGAAGTGTCGATTGTGGCGCGTAATATCAACACCGAAATTCCTAATCTCGACAAGCTGAAGCTGCCGCCTATTCTGAAAGACGTGGTGTTGTCCAAGCGTGGTCTGATCCTGTTTGTGGGTGGTACTGGTTCGGGTAAGTCGACCTCGCTGGCAGCCTTGATTGATCACCGGAATGCCAGCGCTGGTGGTCATATCATTACCATCGAAGACCCGGTGGAATTTGTCCACAAGCACAAAAAATGTATTGTTAATCAACGTGAAGTCGGCACCGATACCAAAAGTTTCCATGCCGCCCTTAAAAATACCCTGCGCCAGGCCCCGGATGTAATTTTGATTGGTGAGATTCGGGATCGGGAAACGATGGAACATGCGTTAGCCTTTGCAGAAACCGGTCACCTGGCGATTTCTACCCTGCACGCCAACAACGCCAACCAGGCGCTGGAGCGGATCATCAATATGTTTCCGGAAGAACGTCGTCCGCAGCTGTTGATGGGGCTGGGGCAGAACCTGAGGGCATTTGTGTCACAGCGGTTGATTCCTACTTCGGATGGTAAGCGCTGTGCGGCGGTAGAAGTCATGTTGGGCACCAAAACCATCGAAGATATGATTATGCGGGGCGACTTCCCGAGCATTAAAGAAGTCATGGAGAAGTCTGAAAACCTCGGGATGCAAACCTTCGATGCCGCGATGTTTAATCTCTACCGCGAAGGGCGTATTACATTGGATGACGCGTTAAAAAACGCTGATTCAGCGAATAATTTACGCTTACGGATCAAGTTGGCCGAAAACGGTGGTTCGATGGCGAATGAAGAGAAAATCGGGACGGATGGTAAGCCCATGATGGAATTCAGTTTGATGGAAGACAAGGTGCTGGAGGATGGTGACGAAAATTTCTGATGGCCATCCACCGCATTGTTCTGGTCATGGCGCAGGGCACAATGCTTCCGCTTCAGACTGGTTGGAACGCTTGCCTGCTGGGCGGCAGAATCGCTACGACAGCGGTGAGATGATCTGCCGGCCGGGCATGACCCATAACCGGGTCTTTCTGCTGAACAGTGGCAGTGCCCGTATTTGCCTCTCGGCGGAGCATCGGGAGTTGACGCTGGGCTGTCTCAAGCCTGGCAGTATTTACGTGACACATACCCGTGCCTGGGTTGAAACGCTTGAACCCACAACCATTACCAGCTGGCCGATCGAGCAGCTCACCCTGTTGATTGTGGAGGCGCCGGAAATTGCCATTACTGCCATGCGGGAAGTGGGGCAGATGCTACAGCAGGCGACCAGTCTGATCGAAGACCTGGCATTTCGCTCGGTGGAATCACGATTGGCACGTTATCTGTTGCTGGAAGAAAGTACGCAGCAGCGCCAGACCATCGAACTGACCGGTCAAACGGAGCTGCTGGCCAGCCTGTTGGGTACATCGCGTCAGACCTTGTCGACGTTGCTAAACCGGATGATCCGCGATGGCATTGTGGCGCGTCCGGATCGTCAGCATTTAACACTACTGGATACGCTGCGGCTGCAACAGTTGGCAAACGTGTCCTGATTAGTTACCCAGTAAAACTGTTTTCCGTAGGCCTGCATCCGTGATCCTGGTTTCCGCACTGTCAGCTGGCTGACAGAATCAGGCAAGCACAGCGATTACCTTGTTATCTGACTAACACAATAATGAGGTTGAATATTATGAATATCCGCGCATCCGATACTACGCCCACCGCCACTGATAAGATCGATCGGGATCCTCTTGATCGTTATGTGAGTTTCTGTGGAATTGATTGCGATGGCAATGCCAATCGGCTGCTGGCCATGCTGGAAAACCATTTGGCCACGGGCGATGGTGATACGCGCTGGCAGACCTACTTCCAGCAAAAGCGCGAACAGCAGGCCGCGATGAATCAGGATAATTTGTATTTTATCGGTGCGCAGATGAACAGCTTGTACAGTTACCTTGAAAGCTGTGACGACGACGCGGCGCTGGCATTGTTGTGGCAGCTGGAACAGGAGTGTTGTTAACGGCGGAAAAGCAACGGCGGTTGTGAGGCAAACCGCCGTTAGCCGTCAGGCCAGACTAGCCAAGAACGGAATCGACCAATGCTTTGGCATCGGCTTCCAGCAGATCGATATGGGCTTCAGAGACAAAGCTTTCCAGATAGATTTTGTAGACATTCTCGGTGCCGGAAGGGCGGGCCGCGAACCAGCCGTTGGCTGTTTCTACCTTGAGGCCACCAATCGGAGCACCGTTACCCGGTGCCGTGGTGAGGATACGGGTGATGGCATCGCCTGCCAGAGTATCGCCCTGAACGGCGTCCGCACTCAGTGAAGACAATACGGCTTTTTGCTCAGCGGCACAGGGAACATCGATACGCTTGTAGTAGGGACGGCCGTAACGGGCGACTTGCTCTTCGTACAGTTGTTGCGGGTCTTTCCCTGTAACGGCCAGAATTTCAGCTGCCAGCAGCGCCATGATGATGCCATCCTTGTCGGTCGTCCAGACGCTGCCATCCTTACGCAAGAACGAAGCCCCGGCGCTTTCTTCACCGCCAAAGGCCATTTCACCCTTGAACATGCCTTCCACATACCATTTGAAACCGACGGGTACTTCACACAGCTCACGCCCGAGGCCATTGACCACCCGGTCGATCATGGCGGAAGACACCAGCGTCTTGCCGAATTTCACATTCTGCGGCCAGTCCGGGCGGTGAGTGGCCAAATATTCAATGGCAACGGCCAGGTAGGCGTTCGGATTCATCAGGCCAGAAGAGGGGCAGACGATACCGTGACGGTCGTAATCCGGGTCGTTACCCACAGAGATATCAAACTGGTCTTTCATGGCCAGCAGGTTGGTCATGGCGTACGGCGAGGAGCAGTCCATACGAATGCGGCCGTCCTTGTCCAGCGACATAAAGCTGAAGGTCGGGTCAATGGCATCGTTGACGACCGTGATGTCGAGCTTGTATTTTTCCGCAATTGGCTTCCAGAAGTGCAGACCAGAGCCGCCCATGGGGTCAACCCCAATCCGGATACCGGCCTTGGCAATTGCGGCCATATCCACCACGTTGCCGAGGTCGCTGACGTAGTGGCTGATATAGTCGAAGTCTTCCACCAGGTTACTTTCGTTGGCATCTTCTGCCGGTATCCACTCAACCTCGTCCAGATCATTGGCTAACAACTCGTTGGCGCGGTTGGCAATCCAGCTGGTGATATCGGTATCGGCTGGGCCACCCATGGCCGGGTTGTATTTGATGCCACCGTCTTCTGGAGGATTATGGGAGGGCGTTATGACGATGCCGTCGGCCATATCGTCGGCATCGGCATCCTGGTTATGGGTCAGGATGGCGTGTGAAATCACCGGTGTCGGGGTGTAGCCATCGCCATCCTGAATACGAACGCGCACATCGTTGGCGACCAGAACTTCCATCGCTGTACCAAAGGCTGCTTCCGAGAGCGCATGAGTGTCTTTACCCAGATACAGGGGACCTTTAACACCGGCTTCGGCCCGATATTCGGCAATGGCCTGACACACGGCAGCAATATGGTTTTCGTTAAACGTGGTGTTAAACGCGGAACCACGATGGCCAGAAGTCCCAAAGGCAACCTTTTGCTCCGGGTTATTCACGATGTCTGGTTGCTGGCGGTAGTAAGCTGCCATCAGGGCAGGTACGTTAACCAGGCTGGCGCGTGGCGCGACTTTTCCGGCATCCGGGTGAATAGCCATAATTTCGATCCTTCCTTCTCGTTAGTATGCTGTCGTCATGCTGCTGGATAATTGTGACAGATGCAATTCTCTGCTTGGCTATCATGATTGCATGGCATTGAATAAGACGTTTCTTATCAACAATCTGTTGTGTTACCGGGGAAATGCCGTGTCGCTATCCAGCCGTAAACTGATTAAGAGCCAATGGCTGAGCCGATTGTCTGCGACTGAAAACAAACAATCACAGCAGGAGCAATAGACCACCGTGGCTGAACCGCTAAAAAATCGTTATGGGCTGGAGGTAGCCGATGTATTGGCGCAACAGATCACCGCTGTCTGGCCCGACTTTGACTCCCGTGCTTTTATGAAACAGGTGTCAGTGGGCTATGAAGGACTCGATCTGATGGCCAGAGGCCAGCAGATCGCCGATGTATTGCAACAGTATCTGCCAGCGGATTATGGTGAGGCGATTGCCATTTTGATGCAATCTGTGGGTGTACCATTGCAAGACGCCCGCAGCTTTTCGATGTCAGCTTTCTATTACCTGCCGCATACCTGCTTTGTCGCATCGTACGGGCTGCAACATTTTGACGAGTCAATGGCCGCCCAGTACCAACTGACTCGGCGTTTTACCGCCGAATTCAGTATCCGTACCTTTCTTCAGCAACGACCGGCTGAGACGCTGGTCTGCTTGCGACGCTGGTGCGAAGACCCGGATTACCATGTACGACGGCTGGTATCGGAAGGAACGCGACCGCGTTTGCCATGGGCGCGACGGTTGCCCGAATTTCAGCGCGATCCAACGCCGGTACTGGCGTTACTGGAAGAGCTTAAAGACGACCCGGAGCTTTATGTACGGCGCTCGGTTGCCAATAACCTCAATGATATTGGCAAGGATCACCCGGAATTGCTGGTGGACGTCTGTCGTCGCTGGATGGTGGATGCATCCGCAGAGCGTCGCTGGGTGGTACGTCATGCGTTACGTTCAGCGGTTAAACGCTGCGATGTCGCTGCTCTGGCGGTACTCGGGTTTGACAGTGAGCAAACCGTACGGGTGGAGCAGACTCGTGTTCAACCGGGGGTTGTGCCGATGGGTGGGGACGTGGAATTGCAGGCAACGCTGACATTACCGAAATCCGCCCGTGAACCGCTGCGGCTGATGGTGGATTTTCGGGTGCACTATGTCAAAGCCAGTGGCCGTACCTCGGCCAAGGTGTTCAAGCTGAAACAGCTGACGCTGGTGCCAGGCCAAATCGTGACGCTCAGCAAAAAACTGTCGCTAACGGACAAGAGTACCCGTCGCCATTATCCGGGTGTGCATGGTATTGAACTGCTGGTTAATGGTAAAGCCTGGCCATTGGGGGAATTTGAGCTGCATCTCACGTAACATCTACAACCCTGTGAGTAACATGACCGGTTAACGATTCGATTGTATCCGCTGTCTGCCAATAGCACGTTTTCGCCGTGACCTGTCGGACTTCGGGCTGTCCTATTGCAGAAAAACTGAATTCGCCTCAATTTTGCGCAAAAAACGCTCAAGCCAGACTTCCTCTCGCGACGAACGCCTAAGTCCGACAGGCTCCGAGGGGCGTTCTATCATTGAGAGCGCCCCGTGGTGCATCAGCAAGTCACTAAGCCAGTATTATGGAATAGCGGAGTGGTGCAATAGCGTAGATTGTCATAAGCAGGGTTATGGAAAACCGCTGTTTTTTATGGTGTATTGTTCACTTATTCCGGTTTATTCATCACTATCCCTGTCAGATAGGGCACAACGAGTACGCCATGCCAGAGGTTTGTTATCAGGGGCGCATTTTTCAATTACGAGAGGATGAAACCATTCTGGCGGGCCTGCTGCGTCAGGGGGTTGAACTCGAATATTCTTGCCGGGCAGGTGTCTGTAACGCCTGCATCATCAGGGCAACGGCATTTGACCCGGATCTGGAACGGCTAAAAACCGGAACACTGGCACCTAACTTGGTGGCGAGCGGGCATTTTCTACCTTGTAAAACACGGCTCAAGGGTTCCATCGAACTGCTTGATCCTGCTCCTGGACTGGCTGATAACCCTGTTTATGCAAGGACGACGGTGACCGGACTGGTGGTTGGCAAGCGCTGGTTGACCGATGACATTGTACAGTTACATGTTCAGCCATCGGTTGATGTGATTTATAAGGCCGGGCAGTTTGTCTGGCTCTACCACTCAGATGGCCAGGCACGTCCTTATTCGCTGGCTTGCTCTCCGCAACGCCGACAGCCGTTGGAGTTTCATATTCGTCGTCATGATCAGGGCCATGTCAGCCGCTGGATTACGGACGAGTTGACGGCGGGTACGGACATTGCTCTCAGTCTGGCGGATGGTGACTGTTGCCTTGAAGACGGTATGAATACGGTGGTGATGGTGGCTTTTGGTGCCGGATTGGCACCAATGGCTGGTATTAGCCAGCAAATACTGGATGGTGGTGAAGCGGCTGTGGGTGGACACCTGCTCCATGTTGCCCACGGTAAGAATGGCTTGTATGGCGAATCGGACAGTTGGGATCTGGCGGGTGAGATACAGGCAAGTGCCTCAATGCAATACACCGGTCTTGAAAGTCGCAGTGAACTGTTTACATCACTGGCGTCATTGAACAGCCGTTATTGCGATGCCTACTGGTTTTTATGTGGTAGCCCGGACGCGGTGTATCAGAGTCGCGATGAGTTATTACGGCTGGGGATTCCGGAAGGCCGTATGCGGTTTGATCCGTTTGAAAGCCAACCGCTGGTGGCTTTGCCAGAGAATGACGAGTGTCAGCCTGATTACCCGGACCCTCAACCAGAGCTTTGGGCCTGGCTCAATGAAGATAATCGCCTTGCCACCATCGTGGCAGACTTCTACTTGCAGATTTTTGCTGATCCGATTTTGTCCCCTTATTTTGAAAACATCACCCGGCGTCGTTCCAGGGAAAAGGTTTTCAGCTTTTATCAGCGCGTGTTTAGTGGTGAGCCGAGTTTTTTTGGAGACAGGCCTGACCATGCCCATCACTGGATGGTTCATAGCGACGATATTTTTGATTATCAACTGCTGTTGATGGAACAAACCCTGAAAAATCATGAGATGCCCGGCTTGCTGATCACCATCTGGATGAGCTACGAAGAGTACTTTCGCCGCGATATTATCAAAACCCGGCCGGAAGGGTATTGACGGAACGTGCCTGCCTGCAGGCGCTGTCGGTCAGCAAGCGGCTACCGTAAGATTATAAAATGAGTATCTGTAACGGTTGTCAGACCGCTATCGATAACGCTACCGAAGTACGTGTCATCTCATACGAGTCATATTGACTGCTTCCGTGTTCTTTTTAATCCCCCGCTTGTGGATCATAAAAGGCCAAATCTTTTTAGCTGGTAAGTCAAACTTTATTTTTTCACCCCCTTGTTTGTTCTCTTTGTTAGTCTGGCCGATGTGGTTGGGAAGCACGACCAGTGGCTCGAATATCTGGTGGTGTTCATTCAATGCGTTATGCATTAAACCTGCATCTGCGCACATGTCGCCGGGTTTTTGTCTCGGGGGGAACCAGTGATCGCTATCGATAGCCGTAACAGGTGGTTCGATTCCCGGCGTTTTTTGTGGCAAGGGGGTGGAATGCTGTCAAAAAAGTAACGTTTCTGAAGTGAGTAGTAGAGCGTTTTTCAGACAGGGATTCACCGCTCAAAAAGGATGGTAGATAACTCAGGAGAGACTGCGTGAACGCTGCAGCTATGGATACACCAGCGGAAAAAGCATTATTTGCGCTGGCATTAAAATATGAAGTGATTACCGGTAATCGGGTGAAATGGCGGCAAGATACAGAAGCTGCTTTTCAGATGGTAATGGAGGCGTTATCGAGTAGCAGGAACGAATTATTTCAGGCGGCGGTGGCCTTTCTGGAAGCTCAGCCTGTTGCCGGACGCAAGGCTTTTTTACGATTGCAGCAGGAGATTGTACCGGACGGTTTTGAAGCACGGGTTGAAATGTATCGAGGGGTTGCCTTTCGACAACTTCGATCCACGGATGCGGATCAGCAGGCAGGCGAACAGAGTCTGGTACACAGAACTTATCGTGGCGTTGCCTACGAAGAGCCGGTAACCCACAAAGATGCTGAGTCGGATAGTCGTAAGGGTAAACGTTTGTATCGAGGGCGACGTTATTAGCACTCGAACCGCTGGTGAGAATCAGGCCAATGCCCGTCAAGGAACGGAGTAAAGGTGAGGTTCTAACCGAGGGGAGGCGGATCAGAGTAAATGTCAATCTCTGATGATTGTTGAACCCGATAACCGGGCAAAACCGCATTGTCATAAAAAACCCGTACTCAGGAGAGCACGGGTTTTTTTATGCCTATCGTTTTTATGCGATGTCTTCGCGGCAATGTTTGCGGGCCAAAGCCCGCTTGGGCGGTTTGAACCGGTTTAATTCAGCTGACCCAGATTGATCAGCTGGATCTCACCGCTGTTGTCGTCAACACCGTCGTTGTCATTAACAATGTAGACGTCGCCAGAAGCGGTCATGGCAGACCCTTCGATCTTCTCAGGTACCAGTCCACCGGCGGCTTTCAGGTCATCCATCAGGTCACGCACCAATGTCTTGCTGATGGTGGTCTCACTGCTGATATTGGTCATATCAATCTTGTACAGGCGCTTGATTGCGGCATCCGGGCCACCCTGATTATCGCGCTCCAACACCAGGAAGCGGCCGTCACCCAGTGAAGTGATGTCGGACAAGCCGACCCAGCCGCCATTCTGGGATTCAACCGCATCCAGTGGGTAGAATACAAAACTCCAGTTCTGGGTCGTGAGGTCGTAAATGCCAATACGCGGGTTGGCTTCGCTGTTCCAGGCGCGCTGGAAGGCAACATACAGCTTGCCATCGTATTCGGCGACACCTTCGAAACCAAAACGCAGCTGCACTGCATTCAGGGTATCCGGCAAGGTAACGACGTCGGAGATCACGCCAGCAGAGTCGGCATGGAAGAGAAAATTCAGCTTGGTGATGTCGCGGGCATCATCGTTGAAGGTGCCCGCGCCTTCGGAAGCAATCCAGAAGCTGCCATCGGTCATAACGGCAATACCTTCGCCGTCAATATTGAGCGACTTGTCGTCATTGATCATGGCAGCCAGGTCAGCATCGTCGAAGCTGTTGGCGTCGATAGCAGCTCCTGACGTTGAGACGGCGGCAAAAATATCATTGCTGTCCAGCAGCTTTATTTCGGTGGTCAGCATGGCTGGCTTGGTGCTGATATCGATACCAAATACGCGGTTCTGGCCATAGAAGCTGTCTTCCAGCGACCACAGCATGTCAGCATTGGATGGATCGGCAGACAAGCCGGACAGGGCGGAGAATGGGATCGGCGAGCCATCGGCGCGTTCTTCAGAAATAATGGTTGGGTAGGCATCTTCTTGCTGCGCCAGGCGGTAGATGTTCAGGCTGCCACGGAACTTGCCACCACGATCATCTTCTTCGCTGGCAGCCACCAGCAGGTTGCGGGAAGGAATCGCCTTGACGCCTTCAGGCCCCATCGCGGCTGGCAGTACCTGGAACAGCTCTGGATTGGCAGGGTCGGCCATGTCGAAGACAAATACCAGGCTGGCGCGCTCGGAGTTGACGAACAGGAAGCCGTTGTCACCAAACTTGCCGTATTCAGCATTTTCCAGCTCGGCACCCTTGTTGCCGGAACGGCCGTCGGGATATTGGCCGATCATGGCCACGACCTGATCCATCATCAGCGATTCAACTACATCACCAGAGGTATTGAATACCGTGAAGGTACGGCTGCCCCCGTTCATGTCGCCTTCGTCAGCGGTCACAAACAGTTCATTGTTCACCCAGGTAACACCGTCTGGTTCGCGTGGAACATCCAGTTTTGATTCGGTCTGGGAGATGATGGCAGGATCTTCTTCGGTCAGGTCAACACCGTCGAGGTCAACCGTGCCGGCGCTGAAGTGGTTAATGACGCTGGCGGTTGCCAGATCAACCAGTACCAGATGGTTGTTTTCCTGCATGGTGACAACGGCAATATTGTAGTCATTGATGTCGACGTATTCTGGTTCCGGGTCGGTGGGGGCAATATCCGCCAGCCCGGTCATATCAACCTGGGTGGCTGTCCAGTTGGCCGGGTCGCTATCGCTGGTATCAACCACCATCAGGAAACCGGCGGGCAATTGTGGCGAAACATCAATCTGACCGTCGTCCAGGTCTTCGTCGCGTTCGTTTTCGATCGCAACGGCGGCGTACATGCCGTCGTGGCTAACAGCCACAGAATCTGGCTGGCCGCCCATATCAATCGTCGCAACAATGGTCTGGGTCGCAATATCAACGACCGTCAGTGAACCGGAAGGTGTAACGAAGTCTGTCGAGGTATTAACCCCTACCAGAGCATAGTTGCCCACTACGGCCACCGACGTTGGCTCTCCGCCGACATCCAGTGTACCTGCTGCTACCGGGTTGGCAGGATCCTTGATATCAACAAAACCGATCTGCTCCATTGGGCTGTCGGTGTAGATCAGGGTCAGGCCATCCTTGCTGTAATCGACGATTTCCGCCACGGTTTGGGTATCGGTATCACAGCTAGCAGAAATCTGCTGACACACCGGGAACGTCGCGATGCGAACAAAGTTCATCTCTTTGTTGGCGTTACACAGGTAGCTGGTTGCAGTGATTTCGTCGGCATCCAGTGCGCCGTCGCTGTTCAGATCGACACCGGAGTCAACCTGTAGGCCACCGGCGTAGCATTTGGCGCTCAGCTCTGGCAGTTCAGTTTGCTTGATCAGGCTGACCAGACCAGCAGTCCCTGCCGATCCGGTAGAGCCGTTTGTACCATTTTGTCCAGTTTCACCCTGGGCACCATCTTTGCCATTTATACCATCATCGCCAGCACAGCCCGCCAGCATAAACGGCGTGGCCAGGGCAATTGCCTGAACCAGTTTCAATAGTTGCATCGTTCCATCTCACCTTGTTGTTTT
Source organism: uncultured Oceanobacter sp. (assembly GCA_913061185.1). Classification (GTDB taxonomy): domain Bacteria; phylum Pseudomonadota; class Gammaproteobacteria; order Pseudomonadales; family Oceanobacteraceae; genus Oceanobacter; species Oceanobacter antarcticus. The sequence goes on along the minus strand of CAJXTI010000023.1, from coordinate 31,004 downwards.
GGAGACAACATAATGTGGAACTTAAATGTCAGGGGTGTTGCACAAGGATGACAATGGTTTGTATTGGCAGAGTCGGCTGTTAGGGGACACTAGCCGGTTTGTTAATGGAGGGAGCGAACGCGGGTTCCGGTTTGCAGGAACCCGTATTGCATTTGAGCGACAAACAGGGGTCGTTTGCCATCCACTCAGACTGGAATTTTCACTCTGTGAGCGTAACTGTACAGGACGGGTACGACGCCCAGTGTCAGTATCGTGGCGAAGCCGAGTCCAAAGGCGATGACCACTGCCATGCTGTTGAAGAAGGGGTCGGTCAACAGCGGCACCATGCCCAAAATAGTGGTAAGCGCTGCCATGGTGACTGGGCGCAAGCGACTGACTGCGGCATCAAAGATAGCGTCGTAGCCATTTTTACCGCTGCGGTCTTCCAATTGAATCTGATCCACCAGCACGATGCCGTTTTTGACGATCATGCCGGATAGGCTGAGGAATCCCAGCAGCGCCATAAAGCCAAACTCGGCCCTGAGCAGCAACATACCCGCAGTGACGCCAATAATGGCCAGTGGTACACAGGCCCAGATCACCAGCGCTGCCCGTAATTCGTTAAACAGCAGTATGGTGATGATAAACATGATCAGGTAGCCCATTGGCAGCGAGGCGAATACGTTGGCCTGCGCATCTCGGGACGATTCGTACTCTCCGCCCCATTCCAGTTGATATCCGGCGGGGAGTGGAATGGCTTCCAGCTGGGGGCGTATCCGCTGGAACAATTCGTCGGCAGTTTGGGCTGAGGCAAAGGATGGGTCGGCCAGAACCTCGATGGTACGTTTGCGGTCGCGACGCATGATCAACGGATCTTCAAAGGTAATATCAAAGCGATCGACTACTTGCTGAATCGGGATGTAGCGGTTAAACACCGGACTCCAGATTTGCAAGTCCATCAGGTTGTTGACGTTCAGGCGTTCCTGTTCCGGTGGACGCAAGACCATGGGCTTTAGGTGGGTGCCTTCCCGGTACAGTCCGACCTGTTTGCCGGAGAAACTCAGTTGCAGCAGGTCGTCGAGATCCTGTTTGGAAATACCTGCTCGCCGGGCTGCCTCTTCTTGCAGATGCGGACGAATAACTTTCACTCGTTCGCGCCAGTTGTGACGGATGTTATCGGCTGCCGGGTCGGTGCGCAGGATCTGTTCTGCCTGCTCGGCCAGCATTCGCAGTTCAGTTTGATCCGGGCCGGAAAAACGGGCTTCAATCTTGGCCGGAGTACTGGAACCAATTTGCAGCCGCTGGAATTTGACAAACGCGTTAGGCATATCGGTGGCGGTGTATTGTTGGGCACTGCTGATCAGCGCCGGAATCTGCTCGCGTTGTTCCGTACGGATCAACACCTGGGCAAAAGCGGCGTATTGCTTTTCTGGAGCGTAGGTCAGCATAAACCGGACTTCTCCTTGGCCAACGGTGGACGAGGTAAATTCCACGCCTTGCTGTTGCTGAAACCATTGCTCCAGTTTGCGGGCCTGCTTCTGAGTTGCAAGGATATCGCTGCCTTCCGGTAACCAGATATCCGCCAGAAAAATGGGGGTATTGGATGGTGGAAAAAACGCTCGTTTGACCTGACTAAAGCCGATAACGGCGATCACCATCAAGGTAACCATCAGTATCATGGATACACCACGATGATGCAGCATGGTCGCCAGGATGGCACGGTAACCGTTATACAGGGCACCTTGATAAGGGGCAGACGAATTCGTTCTGCCGTTTTCAGCCGGGCTGGCGTTACTGAGTTGCTCCCGAAATAACAGATTGCAGAGGAAGGGGGTCAGGGTCAGTGCCGTTACCCAGCTGAGTAACAGCGAAATCATCAGGACATAAAACAGCGAACCGACAAACTCGCCCACCGAATCCGGCGACAGTCCGATAGGTGCGAAAGCGGTGATGGCAATCACGGTAGCCCCCAGTAATGGCCACTGGGTTTGTTTTACAATATCAAAAGCCGCCTGAACCCGGCTCTGACCACGTTGCAAGCCGACCATAATGCCTTCGGTAATAACCAGCGCATTATCAACCAGCATCCCCAAAGCAATAATCAGCGCCCCGAGGGAGATACGATGCAGATTGATACCAAACGTTGCCATGGCAATAAAAGTGCCGAGTATGGTCAGTAGCAGGATGGCACCAATAATCAGTCCTGCCCTGACACCCATAAACAGCAGCAATACGGCAATCACAATGACGACGGCCATGGCGAGGTTGAGAATAAAATTCTGCGATGAAGCATCGACTTCAGCGGGCTGATCGTAAATGGTATGCAACGCCATGCCGAGGGGACGGTTGTTATCCAGTTCTGCCAGTTTGGCCCGAACCTGTGCGCCGACTTCGATGACATTAACACTGTCGGTAAAGGCGATACCCAAGCGTAGCGAGGGTATCGCCTGATAGTTCTCCAGGTGGGTCGGATTTTCGGTAACCCCGGTCGTAATACGGGCAATGTCTTTCAGATAAATCAGTTTGTCGGAGCCCGGTGTGCTGATCAGCAGGTCGCCCAGCTCCTGAACGCTCTGGAATTCACCAGTCGGGTAGATACGAATATATTCATTGCCAACCCGGATGTGTCCGGCATTGCTGACACTGTTCTGGGTTTGTAATAACTGGTACAGACGCGACAGCGGAATACCCAGGTTGGTCATTTGTTCGTGGGAAATATCAATAAAGACCTGTTGTTGTTGATCTCCGGCAATCTCGATATTGGAAACACCTTCCAGGGTCATCAGTTCGCGTTTGAGGTACTCGGCATAGTCGAACAATTCGCTGTAATCAAAACCGTCGCCAGTTAACGCCAGCAGTACACCAAAGACGTCACCAAAGTTATCCAGCACGATGGGAGTGGCAGAACCTGGTGGTAATGAGCTGGTCTTGTCGTGGATCTTGCGCCGCAGTTCGTCCCATATTTGCGGCAGAGTGTCGCCCTGATATTCGGATTTAACTTGAATGTGTATCTGTGACAGTCCGGCTTTGGAGATGGAGTCCAGGTGTTTGATGTAAGGCAAGGACTGGATGGTGTCTTCAAGCCTGGCAGTGACTTCTTCCTCTACCTGCAAGGGGCTGGCACCTGGGTAGTAGGTGTAGACCATGGCTTCTTTGATGGTGAACTTCGGATCTTCAAGGCGGCCAAGTCCGAGGTAGCTGATGATGCCACCTGCCAACAGAATCAGTACCAGCATCCAGCTGGTGGTACTGTGCTTGATGAAATAAGTGGCAGCATTAAGTTGGTTGACGGTGTTGGGTTGTGACATGTCAGAGACCTTGTTCCTGAATCCATGGGCGGATCACCATGCCTTCGCGGGCCTGGTGTACTCCCGCTGCCAAAATCCGGTCACCAGGTTTGAGACCGGCCACAATTTCAAGGCCTTCCTGGGTCAGTCGGCCGGTTTCAACCGCCTGGGCAACCAGTTCATTCTGTTCGTTTAGCCGCCATACCATGCCTTGCTTGCTGCCTGTCGCCTGCTTTGCCTGCTGAAATATGGCTTGGGCGGGCACCAGCACATTGCTGTCGTTGACGGCCAGTATCTGGTTCAGGTCGGCGTAGACACTGGCAGACATACCAGGGAGTGGATTGAGGTCGGCGGGTTTAGGCAAAGTGACCAGCAAGCGATAGCTGCCAGTCGCCGGATCGGCTTGGGTATTATGCTCCTTGTAGGTCGCCTTGAAGCGTTGGCCAGGCAGGGCATCAAATTCCACATCTGGATGATAACTGCTGCCGGATTGGCTGAGCTGAATCATCAGCTGTTCCGGCACCTGGATACTGACAACCAGCTGGCCGCGAGCCTGCAATTTCAGTAAGGGCGTGCCTGCTGCCATAGACTGATGGTTGTCAACATAGACTTCGGCGATCACTCCGGCAAACGGTGCTTTCAGCGTGGTGTAGCTAACATTGCTGCGGGCTGCCCCAAGAGCCGCTTTACTGATATCCAGCTCAGCTTTGGACTGATCGTATTGGGCTTTGGATACCTGACGTTGCTGGAACAGGTTTTCGATACGCTCAAACTGTGAATTGGCCAGGTTGAAACGGGCCTGACGCTCGTCCAGTTGCAACTGGTAATCAGCAGGATCAAGTCGCGCCAGGACTTCTCCTGCCTTGACCCGTTTGCCTGCCTGGGCGGGTAATTCCAGTAATTCTCCGGGAACCCGGAAGGCCAGAGAGACCTCATCGGAAGCCTCTACCTGGCCGGGAAAACGGCGTAGCAGGGCGTCTTTACTACTGACGACCTGATAAATTTCACCGGGGCGGGCGACTGTTGCAGTCGTTTCACTGCTGCTGTTGCCGTCAGAGCAGGCTGCCAGCAGCCCAAACAACGGAATACACAATAATACCCTGGTAAGTCGGTTGGATCCTGATGAAGCAAGTGCAATACAGGCTGAAATCGTCATGAAACACCTTTCAATTAAAACGGAAATAATCCGCCGTTCATCCGATAAACATCCAGGCCGATCACTCCGACCCTGAGATGGATTTTATTTAACATTTTGTAAACTATACCGAGGCTTTATACAAGACTGAAGCTTGCAAGACAGGGTCTGTCGCGACTATTCACCATCAAGCAGGGATTGCAGGTAACCGGGCAAGACATCTCCCGCTTTGCCATACAGATGCTCGGCAAAATTATCCTTGATACGGCTGGGTTCCAGGTTGATTTCGATGGTATGAGCTCCGGCATTGGCAGCCACTTCGACAAAACCGGCCGCCGGGTAGACATGACCGGAAGTACCGATACTGATAAACAGGTCGCATTGCTCCAGGGCGTGAAATATGTCATCCATAAACAGTGGCATCTCACCAAACCAGACGATGTGTGGACGCAGGTTGGGAGCATTGCAGCATGCGCAGCAGGTCGTCGCGGTGATGTCGGTATCCATGTCGTACAGCTGCTCGGTGCGGGTGCAGCGTACGCGTTTCAGTTCACCGTGCATATGCAACAGGTGTTGGCTGCCAGCCCGTTCGTGGAGGTCATCAACGTTTTGGGTTACCAGTAAAAAGTCGCCGTTATAGCGCTGTTCAAATTCGGCCAGTGCGATATGAGCAGGATTTGGTTGTACTTCGTTCAGCTGCGCCCGGCGGGCGTTGTAAAAACGTTGCACCAGTTCGGCGTCACGTTCGAAGGCTTCGGGGGTGGCGACATCCTCCAGGCGGTGGTTTTCCCACAGGCCGTCATTATCGCGAAAGGTACGGACACCGGATTCGGCAGAAATGCCGGCTCCGGTCAATACCACAATATGTTGTGGTATTGACCGGTTGGCAAACCGGCGATCAGTTGAGTTGGCTGTCATCAAAGTGGTCTCTGAAAAAGTCGCGAATGTCGGCGCGCTTGGTCATGGCGTCGTCAAATCCTAACTGAATCAGCCGTCGGCAGTAACCCTCGGAAAACAGTAAATAACTGAGAATACCTGAGCCGTTACCGCGATTGTTGCCGCGGCTGTTGAGCACCATTCTGAGTGCCTTGGGCATCTCGTGGGCGTGTTCTCCTGCCAGTGTGTCGAGCGAGACACTGGGGCTGATATCGAGCAGCTGTACCGGCCGTAGTTCCATGTCGTAGTGCTGTCGTACGGATTTAGGTATGTGTTGCAAGGTCTGGTTAATACGTAACAGACGTTCGATATCGGTTTCCATGCTGTCGAGAAAGGCAGCGTTGAGCATATGGCCCATCATTTTGGCCGGTGCGGGGTAGATGTCGTCCGGTATGTCCGGCTTGTTTCGGTGGGCAATGGCGCTGACGCCGATCACCATTATTTTCTCTGCCCCCATGTGTAACGCCGGGCTAATAGGGGCCAGCTGTCGTACGGCGCCATCGGCATAATACTGGTCGCCGAGAAACACGGCGGGAAAGATCATGGGAATGGCTGATGACGCCAGCAGGTGGTCACAGCTCAGGCGGGTACGTACACCGACACGACGTTGGCGTTGCCAGTCCTGAATATCCGGGTGTCCTTCAAAAAAGCTGGTGGACTCGCCACTATCGATGCCCGAGCAGTTGACGGCGACGGCGTAGAGGTAGTTGTCATCGATGGCCTTCTGGATGCTGGTGAAGTTGACGACTTCGTTGAGCAGCTCCCGTAAGGGTTCATTGTCGAGCAGCGAAACCGGATCATTTTTGTAGCCCCGGCCAATAATCAGGCTGCGACTCATACGGGCAAGGGAGTGGGATATTCCCCAGAAATCGGTGCGGTAAATCTGGTCGCAAGTGAAATGACGCCAGATGCGTTCCAGGTGACGAATACCACGGCGATAATCTTCAGCGTAACTGGCCAGTGCAATACCGTTGATTGCGCCTGCGGATGTACCGGAAATAATATCAAACGGGTTGTAGTGACCTCGGGGCAAAATTTCGTGTACTGCCTTGAGTACGCCCACCTGATACGCTGCCCGAGCACCGCCGCCGGACAATATCAGACCAGTCCTCTGTACCTTCATGCCGTTCCCCTGTGCAGGCGTAAACCATTTTCTTTAACCCTGACATGTGCGGATGACAGGGGTGCGATGGTTGCTGTGATTCTTTTTACTCCCTTACATGCGTAAGAGGCTGCCCCGCATGCGTACCGGTAAAGCCAGAGTATAGTGCATAATGTTCTGGCAAATTTGAGGAGAGCCTTATGTTTACTGGAATTGTTCAAACCCGGCTGGCCGTTGCCCAGGTCGATAAACAGCAGGATTTTGCCACGTTTACGCTGCTGTTTCCGGAAGCGTTACGACAGGGCCTGCAAACCGGTGCATCGGTTGCGTTAAACGGTACTTGTCTGACGGTACGGGCACTGGATGGTGCCGCTGTCAGTTTTGATGCGATTGGCCAGACATTGGCCGTTACCAATCTTGGCAGCGTGACCGCCGGAGATGAGGTGAATATTGAGCGTGCCGCCCGTATCGGTGATGAAATCGGTGGCCACTTGTTGTCTGGCCATGTCATGGCCCAGGTACGTATTCTGGAACGGCGGGAATCGGTCAATAATCTGGTGCTCTGGTTTGAGCGTCCGGCGGCATTGTTACCTTACTTGCTGGACAAGGGCTATGTCGCGCTGAATGGCTGTAGCCTGACCATTGCGGAAGTGGCAGGCGACCGGTTTTCGGTGCATCTGATACCAGAGACCCGAGAGGTCACCACCTTTGGCTCGGTCGCTGTGGGGGATGCCATTAATCTGGAAGTGGATCCGCAAACCCAGGCAGTGGTGGATACCGTGACCCGGATGCTGGCGGATCCAGCGGTATTGAGCCAGCTTACAGGGACTGCAGGTAAGTCATAATGTCGGCTGACTCGAACATCCATTCTTCCTTGCCCTGTTCACTGGTGATGAGCAGGCAGGGAACCGTGGTGCGGCCGGTGGCTTGCTGTTGTTGCTTCCGGTAGGCCGGATTTTTCTGCACATTGCATTTCTCAACATCCACATTCAAACCCGGCAGGGTGCGCAGCACCATCTGGCAAAACGGGCAGCTATCGTAGTAGTAAAGCGCGTATGTCATAACATTCCTCTGGTCTGTTCAAGGCAAATGACGGTAGGCATTTGCGTTACTCTCTGACAGTGTATTACCCATGGATTATATTGAACACGTTATTCTGCTGGTACTGGCGGTGGTCGCCAACTGGTTTTCGGCGCTTGCGGGTGGTGGGGCAGGCTTGATTCAACTCCCCATGCTGATCTTTCTGGGGTTGCCGTTTCCATTGGCACTGGCGACCCACAAGGTGGCGACGGTCGCATTGGGAGTGGGGGCGACAGGTCGGCACCTGCGGGAAGGGCACCTTCAACCCTGGTTGCTGGCGCTGGTGGTAGTGGCAGGTGTTCCTGGTGTTGTCGGCGGTGCGCTGTTGATTCTCGGCATTGCCGATCGCCCGGCAGAAATCGCACTGGCAGTGCTGATGTTATCGTTGTCGGCTTATTCGATGTTCAAACCCCAGCTGGGCATGGCAGCGGAGTTACGTCATCGCGATATCCCCGGTATGGTGCTGGGAGCGTTGGGTTTGCTGCTGATCGGCATTATGAACGGTGCCTTGTCGGCGGGCAGTGGCCTGTTTGTGACCTTGTGGCTGGTGTACTGGTTCGGGCTGGAATACAAACGTGCGGTGGCGCATACGCTGGTGGCGGTTGGTCTCGGCTGGAATGGAGCGGGGGCAATCACTATGGGAACGGTAGCGGAGGTGCAGTGGAGCTGGCTGCCAGCATTGTTGCTGGGTTCTGTTATTGGTGGTTATCTGGGTGCGAATTCGTCGATCAAGGCGGGTAATCGCACCATCAAACGTCTGTACGAAGGGGTCACGCTGGTGGTGGCCGTCAAGTTGCTGCTGGGTGACTGGCTCTGATACCTGCCGGTAACACGCTCCGGTTGGCTTCTGGATGGAGAGTGTTACGGACAAGTCAGACTATCGCTGGTGATTATTCAACCACCACTGCCGTGCCGCTGGCAGAAACCATCAGCATGCCGTTGGTTTTACCCATGACTTCATAGTCGATATCAACGCCAACCACCGCGTTGGCTCCCAGCTCGGCAGCGCGTTGTTGCAGTTCTTGCAAGGCAATATCACGGGCTTTTTGCAGCTCCTTTTCATAGGTAGCGGAGCGGCCACCGACAATGTCGCGAATACCGGCAAACAGATCCTTGAAGATGTTTGCGCCGAGTACGGTTTCTCCGGCCACGATGCCGCGATAGGAGGTAATGGTTTTGCCTTCGATATTCGGGGTGGTGGTGATGTACATGATTCAATTCCTGTAGGGCATACATAGCTATAAACATCAGGGTGTTAATAATCGACTCAAAAGGCTTGTTGATCACTCATAAACACTGCGCCGCTATTACCACCTTTACCACCTTTACCACATCAGATCGTCAGGAATCTGGTAGGCGGCGTATGGATCATCTTCGTCCATTTCTTCGCCAGCGGATTCTGCAATCAGAATGTAGTGATCGGCTGCCCGTTGGCGGATTTTCTCCGCCACCTGTAATGGCACCACTTTGTAGGTAGGGCCCTGGCGGGTTTGCTCGAACAGGATAATCGCCAGCTGGCCACGGCTGAGCCGATCCCAGACTGCCTGATTGACGTACATCTGCTTGACCTTCTTGTCGTGCAGGAAGTTGTATTTGATATCGCCATCGCACTCGACGGTATTGGTCTGGATCAACTGGCGAATCTGGGCCGAGATGGCTTTTTGTTGGGCTTCGGCTTCTTTCTGGCGGTTCAGTTCGCGATCCCGTTCCGTCTTGGCCTTGCGTGATGCTTCGGCGCTGGCCTGGGTGTCTTCCGGTGCATCTTCACTACCGGTGCGCTTCAGGTGCGCGGACTTTTTCAGCTCCTTGGCATTTTTTTTGGCTTTTTTCTGGTTAACCAGACCCATTTCCAGCATTTGTTCTTGCAGTGACTTGGCCATGGAGATTCCCTGTTAGTGCTGCCACACACCGGCAGGCATCAGCCCGGCCAGTTGCGTGATGGTATTGTCGCGCTCGGTGGTGCTGTTGGCTACCACCGTGACGTGTCCGAGTTTACGGGCTGGTCGGGCTTCTTTGCCGTAGGAATGGACAAAGGCATTCGTGAGACCCGTGGCAGCCTCGGTGGGTGCTTCGTCGCTGATCACGTTGAGCATGGCAACGGCGGGGTAACGGGAGTGAGTACTTCCCAGCGGTTTACCGGCGACAGCCAGCATATGGTTGCGGAACTGGCTGGTTGCGGCACCTTCAATCGACCAGTGCCCGGAGTTGTGAACTCGGGGAGCAACTTCGTTGGCAACCAGTCCGGTATCGGTGTCAAACAGTTCCAGCGTGAGGGTGCCGACGTAATCAAGGCTGTCTGCCAGCTGACGAATGTACTGTTGGGCCTGCTCTGTTTTGGCGTCACTGACGTCGGCAGCCGGATAGAGTGAATAGCGCAAGATACCGTCGTGGTGAACGTTTTCGGTCATTGGCCAGATCACCAGGTTGCCGTCCCGGTCTCGACTGGCGATGACGGACGTTTCCCGTGTAAAGGGCACAAAGGCTTCGGCGATCAGCTCGCGATTGCCTATGCTTGCCCAGGCCGGTTCCGCGTCTGCGGCTGTCCGGAGCACGTATTGGCCCTTGCCGTCGTAACCTTCGGTGGTGGTCTTTAATACAATCGGTAAACCCAGCGTGGTAATGGCGGCTTTCAGGTCATCGAGAGAGTTGACCGCTGCGAATTCCGCCGTGGTTATGCCAGCCGCACGCAGGGCGTTTTTTTCCAGCAAACGATTCTGAAAGGTTTTGAGTGCATCCAGGCCGGGGAACAGCTTGTCGGCACAGCTTTCGAGCTGACTGACGATGGCGGCCGGGATATTCTCGGTCTCGTATGAGATTAAATCGACCGATGCAATAAATGTCTGCAGTGTTGCGTCGGAGTGGGCGCGCAAGTCATAGAGACTGACCTGAATGTCGCTCAGGTCGGAGATGCTGGCGGCCAGCATCTGGCCCAGCTGGCCGTTGCCCAGAATGCCGATGTTCATAAATTTGCTACCTTGGTCTGGCGAATATCGCGTGCTTTCAAACAATAAAAGCGGCCATTAAGTGGCCGCTTTCACGGGATTTATAACCGAATAATCGGAGAGTTTACCTGCTCGCTCAGAACGCGTCTCGCGGGTCTGGCTCGGAGAGGATGGTTTCCGTCTGTTGGGCGCGGAACGCATCCACACGCTTGAGCAGCTCGTGATCACTGGTGGCGAGAATCTGGGCAGCCAGCAAGCCGGCGTTTTTGGCTCCGGCATCGCCAATCGCCAAGGTGCCAACGGCAATACCACCGGGCATCTGCACAATGGACAGCAATGAATCGAGGCCATTCAGGGCGCGGGATTTGACCGGCACGCCAAGTACTGGCAAAGACGTCTGCGACGCTGCCATACCCGGCAGGTGAGCAGCACCGCCAGCACCGGCAATCAGTACCTTGAGGCCCCGTGCCTGGGCGGTTTTGGCGTAATCAAACAGCAAATCCGGCGTACGGTGTGCAGACACCACTTTGACTTCATAGGCAACGCCCAGAGAATCAAGCATCTCGGCGGCGTGTTGCATGGTGGGCCAATCACTCTTGGATCCCATGATGATGCCAACCTGTACTGTCATTGGGTAAACCCTCTTGCTTTCTTACCGTGTGGAGCCGCTGCGAGTGCGCGTTGGTTCCGGTTAACGCCTGCCAGACTGGAATAGAAGCCATGCCTGTATAAGCAGTTGCTCAGGCTGGGCCATCGTTGACTCGGGACCCCGGCGTGGATGCACAAGGGCAAACACATCAGGCGGTACAGACAACGGCGTCTGGCATGGCCGATGTTCAGGAAAGCGGCGGATTGTAGCACACGGTGGATTTGTGAACAGTCGGGTGAAAAACTAACAAACAGCAGGGTCTTATAGTGGAATGCTATTATATGGATCGAAAAAACTGCCGCTCTCAGCCATCGTGAATGCTTGGGTTGCAGCGGTTGCGCCGGTATTATCGTCCGCTCTGCTTATTTAGATGGATATGCTTACGCCATGTTGACGTTATTATCGCCGGCCAAGACGCTCGACTACGAAACCCCTGCGACCACTCGGCGTACCAGCCAAGCGGGCTTTCTGGACGAGTCGGCTGAGCTGATTGATGTGTTGCGAATGTACTCTGCGGAAGAAATCAGTGGTCTTATGGGGCTGAGTAGCAAGCTGGCGGAATTAAACGTGGAACGTTATTCCAGCTGGTCTCTGCCTCTGTCGGAAGCCAATGCCAAACAGGCGTTTTTAGCCTTCAAAGGCGACGTCTACACCGGGCTGGCAGCTGAAACCTTGTCGCAGGATGATCTCGACTTTGCCCAGCAGCATATCCGTATGTTGAGTGGCTTGTACGGTATGCTCAAACCGCTGGATCTGATGGCTCCTTATCGGTTGGAAATGGGCACCAGACTGAAGAATAGCCGGGGCAAGGATCTGTACGAATTCTGGGGTGGACGTATCACCGATGCCCTCAACGGTGAGCTGGCCGAGCACCGCAGTCAGGTGGTGGTTAATCTGGCGTCGAACGAATATTTCAAATCGGTACAAAGCAAAAAACTGAATGCGGAACTGATCACACCGGTCTTTAAAGACGAAAAGAACGGCCAGTTCAAAATTATCAGTTTTTATGCCAAAAAAGCCCGAGGATTGATGACTCGTTATCTGATCAATCATCGTATCGACCATGCCGCCGAACTAAAGGCATTTGATATGGCCGGATACCGTTACAGCCCGCAAGACTCCCAGGGCAATACTTGGGTTTTTAATCGTCGCGAAGCCGACCTGCCGGAGAAGTAAGATGTTTGGAATGACAAGAATAATGTGTGTTGCGGCGTTGGTCGCAGGCTTGAGTGGCTGTGTGCTGTCGCCTCAGGTGATTGAACTGAACGACCGCAGTGACGTTGGCAGTGGCCAGCTCAGTGCCGACCGTAATGCTCTGGTGCGGGTGCTGGACGACCGGGGTGTTGATGATGACCTGATTGGCTATCGGGGTGGTCGTTTACCAGAAAATTCGCCGCTGATGGTGGATATCGCACTGTATGAAACACTGACCAAACGTTTGAAAACCACGTTGGCAGAGCTGGGGTTTGGTGGCAGCAGTACGTTGGATCCACTGAAATTCCAGCTTGATATCAATACGTTCAAGTATGAGTGTAACGAAGGCGTGATCGTCTCGAAATGTTCATTTGATCTGAAACTGAGTGTTACCGTCATTGATGGCCCACGTCAGTTCAGCAAACCTTACCAACTTAACGAGAGCCGTTCTGTGGTGGCTGCGCCGGTCGCCAGTTATAACCAGGAGTGGGTGAACGAAGCCCTCGACAAGGTATGGGGACATATCTTCTCGGATAAGGAGTTGCTGGCAGCGTTGGGTGTTACCCGGTAATTCGGTAGCGGCTGTCATGATACCAGTGCCAGTCAGCTATCAGGTCGATGTAGCCTGGCTGGCATCTGGAAATGACAGTGTATTTATTCTCTGACGGGACTGGCTGGTTGAATATTACCAGCGCATGATCCGGTACCCGGGTCAGTGTCTTGCGGTTTTCGCTGTTATCTTGTCTTTTCATTCTCCGCCCACCTGGCTTTATTTTTCCCTTCTTATGCCATTGTCACCATCCGGGCCGCTGAACGGCAATCGTGTCCGTGATTGGCTGCAGAAAAGTCAAGAAGTCTCTTTTTATGACAAATTGATTGCATAAATATTTCATATTTATGTCTTTTGGATGACAATGCCGCCCCTGAGAAATCGACCACCAATCTGAAGAATGGCTGATCTTGTGATCAATGACGTGCTTGGGTGTGTTACTGGTCAAGGTTACTTGCGTTTGTCATTCGCTGTCAGGGTACAGACCCGTCAGGCAAGGCTGGTTCTGTAGCACGACTGAGTGTCCTGAAGATACTGGTCTGGTTTCTCTTGATAACTAAATCCGTTACGGCCCCTCGAGTAAATCTGGAACCTCCCTTCTATGAAATTCCTTTTCCAAGCAACGACTGTATCAGCCTGTTGTTTTTTTATGTCTCAAAATGTCTATGCTGTTGATGTGTCTGAAAGCAGCCTCGAAGTGTATGGCAAGTTTCACCTGGCGTTGAGCTATATGGACTCCGGTGTTGACGCAAGTGAGGTCGACAATGGCAGTGGTCTGTCAGATGGCGATGTCAGTTTGTCTTCCAACTCGTCGCGTATTGGTTTCAAGGGAGAAATACCGACAGGAGTTGATGACTTGGTGGCCTTTTATCAACTGGAACAAACAATCAATCTGGATGGCCATGATGGTGATACCTTCGCCACGCGTAACTCGTATCTGGGACTGAGAGGGTTGGAAAAAGGCGTTACCCGCTGGGAAGTGAAGGCGGGTTACCACGATACCCTGGCGAAGTCTGTGGGGGGATTGGCGATGCTGGGTGATACCGTAGCCGATCGTCGCGCCATCATGGGTGCTGGTGCTACGTCTGGCAATAAAGCGGACAAGCGCGTCGCGAATATGCTGCTGGGTACCTACTATGTCGAGAGCGGTCGCAGCAAGGTCGCGTTGTCGGCGCAGTATTCGGCAGAGGCCACTGACAGTAAAGGCACGGTTGATAATAACGATGCCGGATTTGCTGCCATGGGCGTGACCTGGAAGCAGGGCGGTCTGGTGGCAGCGCTGGCGCATGATTACTGGAAAAATGGTGCTAGCGCCAATATGCATCTCACCCGTGCGGCGACTCAATACAAGCAGGGGGACTGGAGCGGGGTAGTGCTGGCTGAAAACCTGCGTAAATCTGGCGATCTGGATCGTAAGGCCTGGGGAGCTCAGCTGGCATTAAAAGACGGCTCGTTCAAATGGATTGGCAGTGTATTTGTAGCAGAGAGCTACAAGGGCAGCGACGATACCGGTGCCGTTATGACGTCTTTGGGCGTTGAGCGCTCGATGTCCAAAGTACTGAAAACCTATGCCGTTTATACCCGTACGGCGAACGATGCCAATGCCCGTTATCAGGGCGTTGACGGTGGTGTGAATGATGAGTTGAAAACGACGGCGGGCAACGACCCTCAGGCTGTCTCTGCCGGTATTGTGCTGAAGTTCTGATTGGTTGCCGGGGCAGAAACATCGCGTTTCTGTCCTTTTTGGCTGCTGGTTTTCTCCTGGGCTATTTATCCCAGCAAGCGTCTTTTCCCCAAGCTTTTTCTCAACCTTTTTCCATCGTTGTTTTCGGTATTTTTCAGCGTCGTTGTCGTTGTTACGACATTTTTTGTTACCTTGTTATTGCGTCGATGGTTTGGCCTGTTTGGCCCGATAGTGCCGTGTCATGTTTGTCGTAAAGGCTACAAAATGTTTGTGCCAACGTGGGAGTAGTAACAGGCAGCTCTTGAATTTTGGTTGGTCATGTTTTTATTTTTTAATTATAAGTATTTGATTTTTATGGGTATTTTATTTTCCGTGCAGCGTTTGATGACGAGGTGAGAGCTGGTTCGATATTTGCGATGGGTAATAGTCATTAACTAAATCGAATAGGAAGTAAACAAATGTCTGTTGCTGTGGTTAAAGCCTTCGCGGAAAAAGCACGTCAGGATGCAGAGCTGGCTGCGCAGTTGAAAGCGTGCCTGAAGATGAAAGAGCTGTTTGCATTGGCTCGGGATAACGGTTTCGAGTTGGTGGAAGATTCCTTGTACCCACCCAATGAACCACAGTTTACCGAAGATCAGCTGTCGGAACGGCTGGTTAAGGCACTGCTCAGGGTTTAGCAGGCGGAAAAAATCTGTCCGCATGCTGATTTTACTTCGGTGGGTGTTCAGTGTTCAGCAAGATACCAGGACATTTTTGTTTGGTATCTTGCTTCTCCGCTGTCATCCTGTCGCACCTCAGCTATATCAGGCAGCGTTGTCTTCTTGGGTTCCTGCTTTACTGGTGTCGTCTTCACAATAACCTTTGCCAAAAATCAGATTGGTGCGAATGGCGCTGATGTCAGCATTATGACTGAGCAGGTCGAAGTACCAGCTGGAGTCCAGTACGTCACCCACACACAGTACCCCGACAACCTGTTGCTCACGAATAACCAGTTTTTTATAGATCCCGGATTTCAGATCCTGAAGCTGGATAATCTGGTCGTTATCGGACGGTTCAAATTGTCCCATGCTGTGAATATCGACGCCGGACACCTTGAGTTTGGTCAGATGTTCCTGTTCGGCATAGCCTGATAACTGGCTTTTTCTTGATGGGTCATTGATGGACAAGAGACCCGCAGCCACTACTTTGGCCTGCTCCCAGATCGGGGCAACCAGGCCGTATGTCAATCCTTCAAATTCGCAGCATTCTCCCAGTGAGTAGACATCCTCTGCCGAAGCTTCCATACGTTCGTTAACGCAGATCCCGCGCTGGGTTTCTATACCCGCAGCACTGGCGAGTTCGCGGTTAGGAAGAATACCGGTGGCAAAGACCACCAGGTCGGTGTTCAGGGTTTTAACTGCTGCTTCTGCTGGTTCGCCGCGCAAGCGGTATTGAACGGCTGTGGCGCTGTTGCCCGTCAGGTTCAATCCTTGTGGTGATACACCGGTGCGGACGTCGATACCGCGTTGTTCCAGCTCGCGTTGCAAAATACCGGAAGCGGTGGCATCCAGCTGACGGTTCATCAAGATCGGGTTGCGGTGCATCAGCGTGACATCTACTCCCTGGGCTTTGAGGCCGACAGCCGCTTCAACTCCGAGCAGTCCGGCACCAATCACGGTGGCGTGCTTGAGGGTCGGCAGTGCCGCCAGCATGGCATCGACATCGGACATGGTACGAAACCCCAGTACGTTGTCTGGCAAGGTGCCATTATCGGTACCCGGCATGGCAGGGATGGCGGAGCGGGAGCCAGTGGCGATCAACAAAGCGTGGTAGCTGAACGGCTCGTTATTGCCTGCCACGACGATTTTTTGTCGGGTATCGATGCGAGCCACCGAGGTATTCAGGTGCACTGTAATGCGGCGCTGTTGATACCAGTCGGCATCGTGTGGGGTAATCGCATCCAGTGTGGTTTCGTCGGCCAATAGTGGTGACAGCATAATGCGGTTGTAATGGGAAAGATGCTCGTCACTCAGTACATGAATGGCATCGAATGGATGGTCTTTACCCAGTTCTTCCAGTACCCGGTTGGAGGCCATACCGTTACCAATGACGACTAGACTGTTGCTGTTCATATCATTTTTTTCGCATAAAAAAAGGCGCTCACCAGTCAACCTGGGAGCGCCTTTGCTATCGGGAATGTGTGTGTCGATGGAGTACTTGGTGGCCGTGATCCACTTTGATCAGCCAGGTGTTACCTGCGGCGTCGACGTAGTAATCATCTAAGCAGGTTTCATGCCATGTGTCTGTAATGACGGAATGACGGATCCATCGGCCTGTGGATGTCTGATTTGTACTGCCAGACAGCGGAAAACAGGCGTTTGCTTCTGGGTTGTAACCCTGTTTCTTTTTGCACACTATTGGAACTGTTGGTTTGTTTTTTGCCTGAATTTGGTGCGATATGGGTTGATGATTTCACGGTGTCGGGGGGCGGTTTACGCCGTTTTGTCACCAGGAAACGAGACGCAGGTGCCGCCAAATTGATGAGGCAATGCCCATTTATTGGGCCTTTTGTTGATTCTTGCACCGAAATCGAACCTAATTATTTTAACCAGCTTTAATAGTTGGCACTATTTCTGCTTTAACTTTGCCATCCGTCAGGTTAGCAGTGTTGCTGCCTGGCACTCACGCAACGGCGCATTCAAAAAATCTGGTCAGAGAGTTAATCGACAGCTTGGCGTATTGATCGCCTGATGTGTCGTTGCCGTTGCTGCAGTATTGGTACATCTTGTACCTGTTCTTTCGCATATTTTGCGCCACAGCCCCTCTGCTTGTATCCATGTCTTTTTGAATTCGTTGTATATCCCTGGTTATCCTGGTTAAAACCGGGTGGGTGGAGCGTGAGCGACTGTATTTACTATGAATCAGAGAGCATGTTATGAGCGCTGAACGTTTTAATCTGGTGTCGTTTACCGGCAAGATGAAAGTCCTCCATCTCAGCTGGATGGCATTTTTCATCACTTTTCTGGTGTGGTTTAACCATGCCCCCATGTTGCAGGCTATGGCGGCCAGCCTGGGTTTGCAGCCATCTGAAATCAAGACGTTATTGATTCTTAACGTGGCACTGACCATTCCGGCACGGGTTATTATCGGTATGCTGACCGATCGTTTTGGTCCTCGTATTGTATATTCGGCCTTGCTCGCGGTCTGTTCGATTCCCTGCTTTATGTTCGCCATGGCGGATGATTTTGCCCAGGCGGCCATTGCCCGTTTTTTGATGGGCTTTATCGGTGCCGGTTTTGTTATTGGTATTCGTATCGTCAGTGAGTGGTTCCCGGCTAATGAATTGGGTACGGCAGAAGGTATTTATGGTGGTTGGGGTAACTTCGGTTCTGCTGCTGCTGCCTTTTGTTTACCGGTGATCGCCTTGTGGTTTGGTGGTGACGATGGCTGGCGTTATGCGATTGGCCTGACTGGCCTGATGAGCTTGCTGTTCAGTTTTGTCTATTACCAAAACGTTACGGATACCCCTAAAGGCTCTACCTATTTCAAGCCCAAGCATATGGGAGCAATGGAAGTCACCAGCAAGGGCGATTTCTTTTTGTTGCTGATTATGAAAATTCCAATGTATGCCGCGATGGCTTTACTGGCCTGGAAGCTGTCGCCAGCCGGTGTGAGCATGCTGTCAGAAACCACGGTGCTGTTGTGCTATGTCGGCCTGGTTCTACTGTATATATATGAGGTATCACACGTCTGGAAAGTGAACAAAACCGTGTTTACTGAAGAAGTGCCTGAACTGCACCGCTACGAGTTCAAGCAGGTGGCAGTACTTAACATTCTTTACTTCGCGACCTTTGGTTCCGAACTGGCTGTCGTGTCCATGTTGCCTTTGTTCTTTGCTGAAACCTTTGACCTGTCTCCTGTGGTGGCGGGTATGGTGGCGTCTGCCTATGCCTTTATGAACCTGATGTCGCGCCCTGGTGGCGGCTGGTTGTCAGACAAGTTCGGACGCAAGCCAACACTGCTGATTCTGACTGCTGGTCTGGCGGTGGGTTATCTGGTGATGGGTATGGTGGATAGCGAGTGGCCAGTATGGCTGGCAGTGGTGGCTGCGATGGTGTGCTCTTTCTTTGTGCAGTCGGGTGAAGGGGCGGTATTTGCTGTGGTGCCACTGATCAAACGCCGTTTGACCGGTCAGATTGCCGGTATGACCGGTGCGTATGGCAACGTCGGTGCGGTTACCTATCTGACGGTATTGTCTCTGGTTGAATACTCGACCTTCTTCTTGGTTATCGCAGGTACTGCAGTGATTGGTTTTATCGCACTGTTAGCGATGAAAGAACCCAAAGGCCATATGACAGAAGTGAACGAAGATGGCACGGTTGAAATGATCAGTGTGAATTGATTCTGGCATTCGATTTTGGGGGCTTGTTATTCTGTCGTCTTCAACTCCCCTTCTGATGACGGAAGCAGTTAGCCCCCTTTTTTATTATCCTGAAAGCACCCGGTTTACCGGGTGCTTTTTTATTGGTTTTCCAATGTATTTAGCAGATGAGAGGTGGTAGATGCCGACAAGTACACCGGCGATAACGCCATCTGACCGGCTGGATTTGCGTATTGGTGGTTGTTCCGACAAGGGCGTCAAACCGCAGAATCAGGATGCCTTTGCTGCCTGGCAGGCAGATTTGCCGGTCACCCGTTACAAGGGCGTGGGTATTTGCCTGGCCGATGGGGTCAGCAGCAGTGACAATGCCCAGCAGGCCAGCGTGACCAGTGTGACGCATTTTTTGCAGGACTATTACAGCACACCGGAAAGTTGGGATGTCAAAAGTGCGGTCAGCAAGGTGATGTCATCGTTAAATGCCTGGCTGTTCCATCATGGCCAGCAAGCATCGGCTCGCCATAACGGTCTGGTGACTACCTTCAGCGGGGTGATCGTCAAGTCATCAACGGCACATGTTTTTCATGTCGGTGACAGTCGTTTGTACCATTACTCTGATGGTTCCCTGGAGCAGGTTACTCGGGATCATGTGCAGCAAGGAGGACGCTATTTGTCCCGAGCGCTGGGTATGGATAGTCACCTCGAAGTGGACTATTTGCAGCGAGAACTGAAGGCGGGTGATGTGTTGCTGCTCACCTCGGATGGTGTCCATGGGCATTTGCCAACCGAAGCATTACGTGACTGGATTGCCGCTTTGCCACCAGAGGCCAGTCAATATCAACTGGAGCAAGCGTGTCAGCGGCTGATACAACAAGCGCTGGCGAACAAGAGCGAAGATAACCTTACCTGTGTTGTGGTGCAGATTGTCAGCCTGCCGCGAAAAGAACTGGGCGAATTGACCCGAGAAGTCGGTTCCCGTGTTATTCCTCCCGTATTGGAACCCGGTCAGAAACTGGATCGTTACGAAGTACTGAAGGTATTACACGCCAACAGCCGCAGTCACGTTTACCAGGTTCGGGATCGTTTTACGGCAGATTTGTTTGTACTCAAGGCTCCATCGATCAACTTCGAAGATGATGACCAATACTTGGAATCCTTTGCCCGTGAACAATGGGTTGGCTGTCGTCTCGATCATCCCAATCTGATGAAAATGCTGCCGCAGCAAGAGAACAGCCAGTTTGTTTACCTGGTATCGGAATGGCTCGAGGGCGTCGACTTGCGGCAATGGAGTTATGATCACCCGGCGATGGATCTGGCCACGGCAAGAAATATGATCAAACCAGTGATTGCCGGTTTAAGGGCTTTGCAACGGCGGGGCATGGTGCATCGGGATATCAAGCCGGAAAATATTCTGGTGCAGCCGGATGAGCAGATCAAAATCATCGATTATGGCGCAGTTGCGGTAAAAGGTCTGACGGAGCTGAACTCTGGTGTGATTGAGCAACGACCGGAAGGGGATATTCAATACATGGCCCCGGAATACTGGCTTGATGGCCTGGCGACAACGGCCAGTGATCAGTATTCATTGGCGGTAACCTTGTATCAGATGCTGTCTGGCGAGTTGCCTTATAACATCCCGTTACTGCATCGACGTGGCGCCAAATCGGCGACCGACTGGCATTATTCTTCCTTGCGAGAGCATCGTCCGGATTTACCGCTATGGCTGGATCTGGCTTTGAAAAAAGCCTGTCATCCGGTGGCCAGCCAACGTTATGGCAGCTTTTCAGAATTTGAAGCCGATTTATACAAACCGAATGAGCAGTTGTTGCGGGGTCATGAACGCAAGCCGCTTATAGAAAGGGCGCCAACATCCTTCTGGCAGGTCAGTACCGGTGTGCTGGTGCTATTGCTGTTATTGCAGTGGTGGTGGTTTCGATCGGGGAGCCTGTAACGCTGGAATGGAGTTTCCTCACAAGTATTGTGGGGAAACTCCCAGCCGCTCGATAAATCGAGCGGCTGCTTTACTCCGACCTGCTGACCTGTGCTGCACTTTGTTATTTTTATTCGTGTGCAGCCAAGAATTGGTGCAGGTTATGAGCTGTGATCAGAACTTGGTTTCGGCCCAGATCCACAGTTTGTCAGTATCTGCACCGGTGTCGCCTTTGCTATACATCGCAGACTTGATGCCGACGGTGGTGGTTTTGCCCACTTTTTTGGCAACCAGCAGGTCGAGTTCAGAGCCCAAATCGGCGCCGCCGTCATCGGCACCAAACTCATGGTACATACCCAGCAATTTGTAGCCCTTGAACATACCAACGGCTTTCAGATAGGTATCGGTCAGACCAGAGGCAGGCGTTGACAAGAACTTGTCGGCCCAGCCGTTAAAGGCGTGCTTGGTCGCTAATGAAGTTTGGAAACCGTAGGCACCATCGTCGCTGCCGAGTATTTCATGACCCACAAAGACTTTGGCAGCCGAGATTGCGGTACCCAGTTCCAGCGCCATGTAGGTGGCATCGTTATTGTCTGTAGACTGGGATGCGTAGGTAGCAGAGTACATGATGCTGCTGGCCTTGCCGTTGATGCTGGCACCGATGGTGTCGTCTTTGGCATCGGTATCATCGTTCTTGAGGAAGTAACCGAAACCGGTCAGTTTCACCGCGTCAGATACCTTGTAGGAAACGTTCAGCAGGTGGTCAGTAACGTCTACTTCCTGAAACAGGATACCGTTGACTTGATCAAGGTAAGCGTAGGTCAGGGATAGATCACCGGTTTTGTAATCCAGTTTGACGGCATCGTAGGTTTGTTCATTCTGGCGCCAGCCAACGTTACCCACAAAACGAGCGTTATCCAGAATGATACGCTGACGACCAACAACGGCCGCGAAGTCGTCCTTGGCGTAGCTGATCTGGGCACGGTTGATTTCGTTACCGGTTGGGTCGGCTACCGGATCAAATCCTGGTGTCAGCGCGGCGTATTCATCCTGAAAGGCATGCACCATTTCGTTTTCAATCAACACCTTGAAGCCATTGTAAACACCGCTTTCATAACCAAGGCGTGAGCGCAGAGTAATGGCTTCGGCTGCTTTGGTACCGCCGTCGGTATCATTGGTTTCATAACGCAGACGGAAATCCGCCAGCATTTTGCCGTCTTCAAGGGCTTCGGCAACGGATGCCTGGGCGATGCCGGATTGAGTGGCAGCCAGAGTAATAGCAACGGCGAGTAAAGACTTATAGTACATGGAACGTTCTCCTTCATAGACGTCCGGAGGCTTTTTGCAGACCAGCCGATCCCCGTCCGGTGTTGGTGAACACCAGAAAGGGGGCGGAGGTTGCGCCCCTTGTTTGTGATATTAAATAGGGTGTTACGCTACTTTTTC
This sequence comes from uncultured Oceanobacter sp., assembly GCA_913061185.1. GTDB lineage: Bacteria > Pseudomonadota > Gammaproteobacteria > Pseudomonadales > Oceanobacteraceae > Oceanobacter > Oceanobacter antarcticus. The sequence continues at coordinate 8,733 of CAJXTI010000023.1, read as the reverse complement.
GTTAGCGTCGGGTTTGCTCTTCTTTGCCGGGCTGATGTCTTCAACCTTCTTTTGTTTTTCGTACAGGAATTGCAGCACCTGATGTCTCAGGTGGTTATAACGGGGGTCATCGGCCAGTTCCAGACGGTTACGTGGCCGTTCCAGGTCGATTTCCAGAATTTCGCCAATGGTCGCCGATGGGCCATTGGTCATCATCACGATCCGATCCGACAGTAAAACGGCCTCGTCGACGTCGTGGGTGATCATGATGATGGTGTTATTCAGTTCCTTCTGAATGTCCATCAGGGAATCCTGCAGGTGGGCACGGGTCAGGGCGTCCAGCGCCCCGAACGGCTCGTCCATCAGTAAAATGTCTGGTTCCATCGCCAGCGCACGGGCAATACCGACCCGCTGCTTCATACCACCAGAAATTTCGTCCGGGCGTTTGTGCATGGCGTGGGTCATGTGCACCAGTTCAAGGTTGTGTTCAATCCAGGCACGCATCTCGGCTTTGGATTTCTTCCCCTTGAAGACGGTTTTGACGGCCAGCTCAACGTTTTGATAAGCAGTCAGCCACGGCAACAGAGAGTGGTTCTGGAACACAACAGCACGTTCAGGGCCGGGTTCGTTGACTTCACGGCCGTGCAGCATCACGCCGCCTTCAGTGGCTTGCAGCAAGCCCGCAACGATATTCAGTACGGTGGATTTGCCGCAGCCCGAGTGACCAATCAGGGAGATGTATTCACCCTGCTTGATTTTCAGATCCACGTCGATCAGGGCGCGGAATGAGCCTTTTGCGGTTGGAAATTCGATACCAACGCGGCTGATGTCAAGGATAACGCTCATAATAAATTCTCCGGTGTCGATTGACGTGACTTAGCGTACGTTGGCGGATTTGTCCCAGGACACTGCTTTTTGCAGGCTGAGCATGAGGCGGTCGAGGGCAAAACCAATCAGACCAATGGTGATAACAGCAACCATAATACGGCCGAGGGAGTCGGATGATCCGTTCTGGAACTCATCCCAGACGAACTTGCCGAGGCCTGGGTTCTGGGCCAGCATTTCAGCTGCGATCAATACCATCCAGGCAATCCCCAGTGACAGGCGCAAGCCGGTGAACATCATCGGAATGGCCGATGGCAGTACAATCTTGGTGACATGGGTAATAAAGTTCAGACGCAGTACCTGGCTGACGTTTTGCAAATCCGGTGAGATAGAGGCAACACCGACGGAAGTATTCAGCAGGGTAGGCCACAGGGAACACAACATCACCGTGATCATGGAGTTGATAAACGACTTGGGTACGGTCGGATCATCAGAGACATACACAGCGCTGACAACCATGGTCACCAGTGGTAACCAGGCCAATGGCGATACCGGTTTGAATATCTGGATGATCGGGTTGAACGCGGCATTCAGCGTTGAGCTAAGACCGGTCAGAATGCCCAGTGGAATGGCGATAATCGATGCCAGAATAAAACCGGTCATGACGGTGATCAGGCTGGTTAGAATCTGATCGAAATAGGTGGCTTTACCTGTGTAATCACGAATTTTGGGTACGTAATCCGGGTCGTTCGCCATACGGGCTGCATTGCGCTCATCCTGGCGCTCATAAAAGGCCTCGGCTTTTTCGCGCTCTGCAAAATGTTCCGCAATCAGACCTTTGCTTTGTTCGTAAACATCGGCCGGGCCGGGGAAATTACCCAGCGAGGTTTCGATATTGCTGGCCGCTCCGTGCCAGATCATCAAAAATACCAGGATACCTGCCAGCGGTACGCCAATGGCTTTGGCTATGATCTGGACATTCTGGCTTATGTTGTCGCCCTGTATGATTTTCACGATGGGCTCAAGCCACGGCAGGTTCGACAGTGCAATATTCATTTTTTATATCTCCGGGGTAGCGGGGTAGTTGCTGACTTTCGGGGAAACTTCCCCGCTATGTGTCGTGTGCCTGCCATCACTTGTGGCGTTGGCAGGCACACTGATCAGACCTATCTATGGATAGTTAGATAGTGTCGTCACCTTTCAGACCAATCTTGAATTTCTTCAAGTAGGCATTAGGTTCTTTGCCATCGTAGGTAATACCATCGATGAACTGGGTTTGTGGTGCCTTGAAGCCGTCTTCCTTGCCGAAGTCAGGGAAGTCAGCCGCTTTCAGTTTGCCTTCCTTGATCAGCTCTTTGGCAGCTGTGGCATAGATGTCAGGACGGTAGACTTTTTTGGCCACGTCCATATACCAGCTGTCTGGCTTCTCGTCGGCAATCTGACCCCAACGACGCATTTGGGTCAGGTACCAGATAGCATCGGAGTAGTACGGGTAGGTGGCGTTGTAACGGAAGAACACGTTGAAATCAGGCACGTCACGCTTGTCGCCTTTCTCGTATTCAAAGGTACCGGTCATGGAATTGGCGATAACGTCGTAATCGGCGCCGACGTAGTCAGATTTGGAGAGAATTTTTACAGCTTCAGGACGGTTGGCGTTGTTGTCCGCATCCAGCCAGGCTGCTGCACGGATCAGTGCCTTGACCACGGCTTTATGGGTAATCGGGTATTTTTCAGCCCATTGCTGGCTTACACCAAAGACTTTTTCAGGGTTGTTTTTCCAGATTTCATAGTCAGTAACCACCGGTACGCCGATACCTTTAAATACGGCTTGCTGGTTCCAGGGTTCGCCCACGCAGTAACCATAGATGGTGCCAGCTTCCATGGTGGATGGCATTTGTGGTGGCGGGGTGACAGACAGCAGCGCATCGGCGTTGATCTTACCGGAGGTATCGCCCTTGGCTGGTGCATAGTAGCCAGGGTGAATGCCGCCAGCCGCCAGCCAGTAACGCAGCTCATAGTTGTGCGTGGATACCGGGAATACCATACCCATGTTGAACGGCTTGCCTTCCGCCTTGTACTTGTCAACGACCGGCTTCAGTGCATCTGCCTTGATCGGGTGCACTGGCTTGCCATCGGCACCCATAGGCACGTAAGGCTTCATTTGCTTCCAGATGTCGTTGGAAACGGTAATGGCATTACCATTCAGATCCATGCTGAAAGCGGTGATGATGTCGGCCTTGGTACCAAAACCAATGGTGGCACCGAGAGGCTGGCCTGCCAACATGTGTGCACCGTCGAGCTGGCCATCAATAACGCGATCCAACAGTACTTTCCAGTTTGCTTGCGCTTCCAGAGTGACGTACAGGCCTTCGTCTTCGAAATAGCCTTTTTCATACGCAATGGCTAGAGGAGCCATGTCAGTCAGCTTGATAAAGCCAAACTTGAGTTCTTCTTTTTCAGGATACTCTTTCGCCAGCGCTGCAGGTGCACCAATTGTTACCAGACCAGTTGCCAGAATGGCGGCGCTGGTCAGTAATTTCCGGCGCAGTTGGTTAATTCCTTGCATTATGCTTCCTCTCTCTGGAGCGGGTTTTTAAACAAAAAAAAGGCGCGACAACGATTAACGTTGTAGCGCCTTTGCTTGGATTCTGTGTTTTCAAATGAAGCCCGCCGTTGGGCTTATGTATGGACTGTTATTCAAACGCTGTGCCAAAAGCGTTTAATAAACCAGAAAAATGAACGAAACGGGCCAGAAAGCCCGAATAGCGGGCATTCTGTTGGCCTTGAATCGATATCTTTTCCCTGGGTCGTGAACGGTATGGCATCGTGATCGCACGATATGACAGCACAAATCTGGTGCAGCATGTTGCTAGCCCACCCCGGTTTGGGGCGTTTATTGACCGATGGCTCCAGGGTAGGTTGTGGCTTTACGGAGGGGCGACAGTGGGCAGACTACGAGGTTTCAGGGAAGGAAGGGTACTGATGGGGTGTCACTGATGGGGTGTCATATGGCCCAGGCAGTGCCCGCATGCCAAACCAGTGGCATGCGGTTTGGCTTGGTCAACGACGATAGGTAAACGCAGTGGGTGACATGACAATGCCTTCGAGTTGCCATTCTTCGCTGTGATCCAACGACAGTTGGGTGCCTTCCAGCAAGGTGGGTAGCTGCAGCGCCTGGTGGTACAGATCGGTGCGGTAGCAGTGGCTCACCACTTCTTCACAGTCCAGTGCGGAACTGACCCAGCCCCAGCGTTGCATCTGTTTCAGGAACCAGCAGCCATGTTCCTGCCATGGATAATTGGCGAGAGAACGATGGAATATCAACATATCCGGCTGTTGTTGTTTGGTTTCACCAGTGCGGTAGATAAATTCGCCGACCAGAGCAGGCAGGGCTGCGGCAAGGGGTACATGAATGGCTTCAGCCAGTAATGTGCCTGCGGCGTTGCGATTCTCATCCAGCCAGACCGTCGCCTTGTCCAGTGCACGTACCAGCGCCAGAGTGGTATTGGGATGGGCGTTGGCCCACTCCTGAGTCAAGCCGAGTACCTTGTCTGGGGCACTGCTCCATAAGTCGGGGCCAGTCAGCAGGCATTCACCGACATTTTTCTGGATAGCCACTGAGTTCCAGGGCGCACCAGCACAAAATCCGTCAATGTGAGACAGCGACAGGTGATCTACCATCTGTGACGGTGGCAGAACGACCAGCGTGACGTCCTGATCCGGGTCAACACCTGAGGCTGCCAGCCAGTCACGCAGTAACAGATTATGAATGGAGTAAGGGTAAACGGTGGCAAACACCAGCGGTTGACCGCCGTAAGAACGCCGTGCCTTGATAACCTGTTTTAATGCCTTGCCAGCAGCGACGGCGTTACCGGCTAGAGCATGCTCAGGAGAATTGGCGTCCAGTTGTTTGCCTAACGATCGTGAGATGGTAAAGGCGTTGCCATTCAGGCCGAAGGCAAAGGGGGTCATCATGGCTTTTTTCAGGCCGCCAAGACCGAGATGGGTTGCCAATAGCATGGGGGCCAGCATCTGGGCACCATCGAGGTGACCGACCAGTACCTTGTCGCGAATATTGGCCCAGGATACTTCTTGTTGCAGTTCGACGTGAAGGCCCTCGGCCTCAAAATAGCCCTGGGTATCGGCAACCAGTAATGGAAGGCTGTCACTCAGTGGCATGTAGCCCAGTATCAGGTCGGATTTTTCCAGTTGGGTATCAGTATCTGTCATAGTCAGGTTAACCGTTCAGCAGGTTCATCACCGAAATGATGTTTTTAGCGACATCGACCATACGTTGGCCACGATCCATAGCCATCTTGCGCATGGCGTGATACGCCTCTTCTTCCGACATGTTCTTTTGCTTCATCAACAAAGATTTGGCTTCGTCCAGCAAGCGTCGGTCAGCCAGCTGGTTTTTGGTTTTTTCCAGTTCACCACGTAATGCCTGAAACTCCCGGAAACGGGCGACGGCGACATCCATGATCGACTTGACGCGGGCAGGATTGAGCCCGTCGACGACGTAGGCGCTGACACCCGCACGCACTGCTTTTTCAATGGTGGCGGGGTCGTCTTCATCGGAGAACATAATCACCGGTTTAGGGTTATGTTGGTTAAGCACGGTCATGTGCTCCAGCATGTCTCGGTCGGGACTTTCGATGTCGATAATGATGACGTCTGGCTGGTGTTCCATCACCTTTTTCATCAGGCCCTGAGCACTGGCCAGACAGGCAACGACTTCGCAGCCGGCATCCGACAAGGCCTGCTGCAGGATCGCGGCACGAGGCGCCTGATCGTCGACAACCATGATTCGGGGTGTTGCGTTTTTCCCCGGTCTTTTTTGTGATTCACGGTGGGACATTATGTTGAGCTGTATCTCGGCAAGTTAGGAGAGCGATGGTAGCAGTTTTTGGCGGAATAGCAGCAGCGTATGGGAGCGACTGACTGTTGTCATGGACGCAGCTGCCAATGCCGGATTTCTGCTATCTCCTTGCCGGTGCCGGGTTTTAAAACGGGATAGCAGGCAAGCTGGAGCCGGAATAAGGCATGTTCTTCCGTCTTACTTACATGCTCGCTAAGTGTTGACAGGGTTAATTGCTATATTATGGTTAATTTCCGACTATTTAACTGGGTTATTCTTCAGTCTTGGCCCGAATTTTGGGAGAATAGCCGCTCTTTGGCGTCCGCCAGTCCGTGTATACAAGAGCTTGAAATTTATGTCGCAGTCCAACCAGCAGCCGGTCACCACCGAGGTACCGCATCTGTTTTCGCATTTCCCCTATTGGGCCGAGTGTTTCGGCACCGCACCGTTTTTACCAACGTCGCGAGAGGAAATGGATCAGTTGGGCTGGGACAGCTGCGACATTATTGTCGTGTGCGGTGATGCTTACGTGGATCATCCCAGCTTCGGTATGGCCGTCATTGGGCGGTTGCTGGAAAGCCAGGGTTTTCGTGTTGGTATGATATGTCAGCCGGACTGGAACAATCCGGACGACTTTACCCGACTGGGCAAGCCGAATTTCTACTTCGGCGTGTCGGCGGGCAATATGGACTCACTGATCAATCGTTATACCGCCGACCTCAAGGTACGCTCGGAAGATGCCTATACCCCCGGCGGTGAACCTGGCAAGCGCCCGGATCGGGCGGTGATTGTTTATTCCCAGAAAATACGTGAAGTTTACAAAGACGTCCCGATTGTTATCGGTGGTATCGAAGCCAGTTTACGCCGTATTGCCCAGTATGATTACTGGAGCGATCAGGTGCGGCGCTCGGTACTGATTGACTCCGGCGCTGACATTCTGCTTTACGGCAACGCCGAACGAGCGCTGGTGGAACTGACCCACAAGCTGGCCGAGGGCCGCGACATCAAGGATATTATCGACCTGCGCGGCACCGCAATTCTGCGTGATGCGCCACCGCAAGGCTGGACAGAAATCGACTCTACCCGTATCGACTGGCCGGGGAAAATCGACGTCATTGCCAACCCGTACGAAATGAAAGAAGCCAACAGTGAAAGCTGTGCCTCGGATCAGCAAGCCGCTGAAGCGGGTATTGAGGCCGGTGTGGACGCGGACGTCATGCCGATTAAAATTATACCCATGCCATTGCAGCGCAAGGTCGAACACGACAACAGTCGCACCTATATTCGTTTACCCTCGTTCGACAAGGTACGTAACGACAGTGCTCTTTATGCTCATGCCTCACGGGTGTTACATCAGGAATCCAACCCCTACAACGCTCACCCCTTGATGCAAAAGCACGGCAGCCAGGAAGTATGGGTCAATCCGCCCCCGATCCCGCTGGAAACCGATGAAATGGATGCTGTCTTTGCGTTGCCGTATCAGCGTATTCCCCACCCGGCGTATGGTGAAGCGCGTATTCCCGCCTACGATATGATCCGTTTCTCGGTGAACATCATGCGTGGCTGCTTTGGTGGCTGCACTTTCTGCTCTATTACCGAGCACGAAGGCCGCATTATCCAGAGTCGCTCCCAGGAAAGCATCATTCACGAGATTGAGGAAATCCGTGACAAGGTGCCAGGATTTACCGGCACCGTCTCCGATCTCGGTGGCCCAACCGCCAATATGTACATGCTCAAGTGCAAGAGCGAGACGATTCTGAAAAATTGCCGTCGCCTGTCATGCGTGCATCCGGGGATTTGTAAAAACCTCGAAACCAGCCATAAACCGACCACCGAACTGTACCGTGCCGCTCGTGCCTTGCCGGGGATCAAGCGTATTGCCATTGCCTCTGGCCTGCGTTACGACCTCGCTGTGGAAGACCCGGAATACGTCCGTGAACTGGTGACTCATCATGTCGGTGGCTTGTTAAAAATTGCTCCGGAGCACACCGAAAAAAACGTCCTCAATAAAATGATGAAACCGGGGATGGGTACCTACGACAATTTCAAACGTATGTTCGACAAGTTTTCGAAGGAAGCGGGTAAGGAGCAGTACCTGGTGCCGTACTTTATTGCTGCGCATCCGGGTACCGAAAACGAAGATATGATGAATCTGGCCCGCTGGCTCAAGAGCCAGAAAATGCGCGTTGACCAGGTACAGACCTTCTATCCGTCACCGATGTCACTGGCCACTGCCATGTACCATTCTGAGCGCAATCCGTTGCAACGGATGAGTTATAAAACGGCAAAAATGACCATTCCCCGTGATATTGAACAGCGTCGGCTGCAAAAAGCCTTCCTGCGCTACCATGACGAACGTAACTGGCCGATGTTGCGTGAAGAACTCAAGCGTATGGGTCGACACGACCTGATTGGCAAAGGCCCTAATGCCCTGATCCCGGCGGAAGATGCACCGGCAGGAGGGCGTCAGCGTCCGGGCTATCAAGCCAAAGGCCGAGGTGTGCAGGGCAAGGTGGCCAAGCAGCAGTCGGTTGCCTCAAAAGCCGAAGCAGCCAGCAAACCGCGTACTCAAGGTAGTGTGGTAAGCAAGGGCACGACAGGCAACAGTGGCGGCAAAAATACCGGCAAAGCGCAATTACCAAAACGCGTTCGAAAATTGAAGTAATCATTTTGCCTCGTTCCCAAACAGAGTATGGGAACGAGGCAAAATGACGTGTGATGGTTGTAACCGACCGACGTAGGGCCCGGCTCCGTCCGTGGCCTAGCAGGCCGTTGATTTTATTCCTGATGTCTACTGGCTTTGGTAAAATGCTCTTTTTCAATGGATTCCCGGACTCCCATGCGTGGCGCTGACATTACTCAAGAGCCTCTGTTCACCACCATCAAACTGGATGAACGGGTTCCCACCCTTTGAGATCCATCAAAATCCTGTTCGATCAGGCGCTCACCCACATCGATTGGAAGCTCAGCCTGATCTATTCCGAGCGTGGGCGGGAATCCATTCCTCCGGAGCGTTTATTGAGAGCCTTGCTGCTGCAAATCCTCTTCAGTATTCGCAGCGAACGGCAACT
>CAJXTI010000022.1 GCA_913061185.1 uncultured Oceanobacter sp. | reverse complement strand
CAGCTCGAAAAAGAGAACGACCGGCTACGCAAGCAGATCGAGATTCAGAATGGCTTCCTGACGCTCCAAAAAAAAGCCTTGGATCTGCTGGACATGCTCGACGAGGACGCGTCATGAATCAGTTATCTTCTGCCAGCTAATACCTATCGCATAGAACAAGCGAAAAAATGCCAAGCTCTGCTCGATAAAACTTTTCAAAACTGCTACTTTTTAACCCTAACGGCAGCGTGTAAGCGGCACTGTTTTTCCATTGCTCACCACTAAGATTCAGTAAAAGCCATAGGCTAGTGGTGGGCAGTTTGGTGGGCAAACAGGCATTTTTGAACGGTTTCTTTTCGATAACTTATTAATTTTATTGTGGTCTAGGCCACTACTCCACAAGCAGATCCAGAATATTGAATAATGTTTCATAGGCGTTCAGCTGAGTAACAGTGCCTGAATTTCTCACGACTGAGGCGCAGTTGCTTCAATACCTTGTTCTGCCCGGAGACGATGCAAATCTGGAAAACGGACTTTGCCAGGTCGATAGCGATGATACTAATATCAGTCATGTGGACGCTCCTCATATTTGGGGAGCGTCCATCTCATCAACTATGCTGACACAGCGGGTGCTTGGCGCGCTTTACTGTCTAAACACTCATCCAGACGCTCGAATTTATAGTATTGATATTCGCTCACGGTGACCTTGCTATGTGTTAATGGTGAATTGAAAAGTTTGTTTTAACAAAGGCTGTACCTGAACCATTCTGGCGACAGGCTCACCTTTTAAATAACGTCTCGGATCGATGATGATAAATCCCCAAAACTGTAAAAATCGCTCAATAAATCTTGATTCGATTAACGCACTCAAATTTCTTTCAGGTGAGATGTAATCGTCTGGAGAGAATGCCAATAACACATCGGGGAAAGCCGTCACCACCTCTTCAATAAGATCATCCACGCTCTTGTGGCTTTGTATACGCCACAACATAAACAGCCAAAAGGTACGCAAATCGACATCTTGCTCAAAACCGTCTAAATATCCCCAGTTATATTTTCTAATTGCGGCTTCTAGCATAAGTTTGAAGAATGCCTGTATACCTTGGGCCTGATACTGTTTTTGAGCTGACTTTTTAACATGATAACGGCCGCTGCGTCGGTAAATAATGCCGCTAATTTCGGCCAAAACTCGTGTGTAGTGCAACGCATTGAACTTATCTTCATTACTGCCAGCAAACTCGCTGATGCTGATATTTATTGGAAACTGAGAGACGGCAAACCCAGGTAATAACTCACTGGCCTGCTTGACTAATTTAGCCGGTAAGTTGCCTTTGCTGGTTGCTTTAAATGAACCATTATTCTCCATTGATTCATCGAGAATGAGTGCTAAATAGCGCATCACAGGGCTTGCAGAAAGGTCGTCTGGCGTGCTGATTGTCACCCACTGTAATTCATCAAAAGAGGCATAGAGCCAATTGGCCATTTGCGTCGGAGTCACACCACAAAAATCTGGATGAGGTTGATTATTGCGATCCTGTACTTTGTGCTGCAAAGCGACGTCGAGTTCATCGGGGGTCAAATCCGGGTTCATAGCCAGCATAGCTTCGACACCATCAAATACTTGCGCATGCTGCTTGGATACGTTGTCCATACAGCAACGCTTATATTTTTTACCACTGCCACAGTGGCAAGGATCGTTACGACCGAGTTTCATTATTGACTTCTCTTATTCTTTCAGAGCCTTTATTAAAAATTGAATCGCTCTTTGCAAAGAGCCAACTACCTTTCGTGTATACCAGTACAACCTCATTCCGGCTATGCAGCACGCGCAGGCCATCTTAAAGCATTATCCTTGTGAAAAAAACGCCGCGTTTTCCTGTCTGCGCTGATTCAATGTCTTATTGAGCGCGGACACTGTCGCGTTACTGATCCCTTGTTGCTGGGCAAGATAAGTAAATTGGCTGATGGCTTCTGCGACTTCTTCAATGACTTGCCTTGCATCATGCCAACTCCCATAGCCAGCACTTGCTGCAAGTTTTTGCATTACCTTAATCGGTGGCGCTTTGCCATAACCTCCGAACGCAGTGGCGTGTTCGTTAAACGGGTGCGGGCTATAAGCTACTTGGGACAGCAGTGCGATTATTGGTAGGTTGAGTGAGCTGATAAAGCCGATCAAGCGAGTCGAGTGACAGCCAAAGCAACAGTAATTGGCGAAATGAAATTTTCCCTGTCAGCTCAAACTTCTTAATGGTTGCGGCCGGTACGCAGCTACGCTCCGCAAGCGCGTGCGTGACAGTTTTGCGCGTTGGCGTAACTCACGCAAATAAGCAGCATACGCTTGGCTAACATCGGTATCATCAAGTAAGGTGAAATTCATCCGCAACGACTCACTGGACACAGTTATATCCATTGTAGCGGTAAAAAAACCAAAAATAGCCACCATTGTATCCATAAAAAGAAAAGGTGTTGAAAATTCACTCGATAAGCCTTTCAAAACTGCTATTTTTTTAACCCTGACAGCAGCATAAAAACGGCACTGTTTTTCCATTACCTACCACTACGATTCAGCAAAAGTCAAAGGTAACTGGTGGGCAAATCCAAAATATAGAATAATAAAAAAGCCAGTCAGAGACTGGCAAAGATATAAAACGAGGAAGATTGGAACTTACTTTCAGCGTTCTGCCTATGGAATACCGGGACAAACCCGATGAGAGTTGCTTTTACCACACACGACTCACATAACAACTGATAACGAAGGTGTCATAAAATCGTGTAATAAAAACAGGATCGATCCGAGCATTCGACAAGCAACTCGGCTGACCAAAATTTTCATCAACCGAGCACAAGAAATATTATATAAACTGCATCAAAACATCAATATCAATCTAATATCAATAAATAGTATAAAACAAACACGTCAGACCCATTCGAACTATAAATAAATAATTCATCCAACGGTAACATAGCAAGGAAAATTTCAATCTATTGATTTAAAAGCCCGAATTCACATATGATTTATTGACATTAACAACGCAATATTCATCCATACGTCATAAAACTGCGGAAGAATCACTATCCCGGCCTGCACCATACCCACCCTTGAACCCGATGGTTTGACAGGCAGCAAAAGCTTCAAGAACCCAGGTGTCGCAATGAATCTGTATCAGGATGCCCTAGTACTACCAGCCCGGCTGCTGCAAGAAGAAAAGCCAAGGCTGCTGCGTTTCATAAAAAACAGAGTCCCTTCCAACCAGGAACCGGAAGACATTTTTCAGGAGGCCGTGGCACGCTCGTTGGGACGCTTTAAGGAAGGCCACAGCACCTCCGATCCGGTGGGCTACACCTATCGGGTCGTGATGAACATCATCAATGACTTTTACCGCAACCAGGAAGAAGTACAGTCACTGCACGAGTTGCCAGAAAACACATTTGCCAGCGAAGCCCCACAACCCGAACGTGTGATTGCTGCCAAGCAGAGGCTAGAAATGTTCATGACCTGCGTTGCCAGCCTACCGGAGGAAACCCGCAACCTCATCATACTGCGCAAGGTGCATGGCCTCACCAACAGCCAGATAGCCGCGCGACTGGGGGTTTCCGGCAAGACCATCGAAAAACGCATCAATCGGGCGATGAAATCCATAGAAGGACGAATGGAACAAAGTATCGAATACCGTCCATCCAGCATTCGCAACAAGGTCAAATAATGAACAGGGCAACACCACTTCCCACGCTGACACATCACGAAGAAGAGCGCATCTGCCACTGGTTTTTACACGGCGGTCTGGAGCAGGCAAACGACCAGCAGCGGCTGGAATTTGACCACTGGCTGGCAGAAAGTGAAGCCCGCCAGCATAAGGCCGACGCTATTTCCGGCATCTGGAACGATCCCGAATTCAGTGCCGCGCTGGCGGCCTTCGACACCAACACATTCGCCGATGAACAACCAAGCCCTCAGAGCTCTTATGCCTCAAGCAACCGCTACCGTTGGCCAGCGGCCATTGCCGCCTGCTTGGTGCTGGCAACAGCCATCGTTCTGCACCTCGCACCCAGTGGCAGCCGCCTGCTCAGGCTCCAGACTGAGCGTTTACAAACCAGCCAGCACCCACTTGAAGATGGATCAATTGTGGATATGAGCAGCAACACTGAGCTGCTGGTTCGCTATGAGCGTGCCGAGCGCCACATCGACCTGACCCAGGGCGAAGCCAAGTTTTCCGTCGCCAAAAATCCGCAACGACCATTTATTGTCCAAACCCGGCAGGCAGCCATGAAAGCGCTGGGGACGGTCTTTAACGTCGACCAGCGCGGCTCGATTACAGAGCTCACTGTGCTGGAAGGTCGGGTCGAAATCAGCCCCATGAGCGGTCAGGGTCAAAAGACCGTGTTAACAGCGGGTCAACGCATTCGGGTCAGCCAACGCGCGTTAGGCGTCATCAGTCACCTGGACACTGACGCAACCAGTGACTGGGAACATGGTCTGCTGGTCGCCGAAAACTTGCCACTGGCGGAACTGATCATCGAACTCAACCGCTATTCCAACCGACACTGGGCAGCCGCCGACAACGTCAACGAACTGACCGTGAACGGCCGTTTCAATTTACGCGACACCAATAAAAATCTGGTGATCCTGCAGGCATTATATGGTCTTGAAAATCATCCACGAGCCGTTATAAACACCGATATCCAGACCATTTACCTGACCCTCCCCGATATAGATCAAAAAGCGAATCAAGAGACGGATAAAGGGATGAATCAAGGCTGATCATGGGCACTGTCAGCCGTGCCCCACTGATACGCCGTTGCTGTGAATGCCTCCAGACAAATCATCGGATGCCCCGTATTCAGCGGCCAGCTCTGGCGCAGTATCCCGGTATCTGCCTGATCATCGGCCTAGCACTACAATCACAAGTACATGCACTCGGCAGCCAGACAGCGACGAATCCAGCGACGTCTCCAACAGCCGAGTGCAGCAATAGCGATCAGCGCTACCTGCAACTGGCTTCGTCCGGGTTACAAGAAGCCACCGAGTTATTAGCCAACCGTTTTGGCTTACAACTGGTCAGCAGCGCTGACGTTGTGGCGCTACCAGTTGAAAATAACCCCACCCCGGCCTGCCGAACTCTGCCCCAGTGGCTAAGCCTGCTACTGCCCGACCACATCGGCTATCGAGTGATTGAAGACACCCTGGTGCTCTCGGCACACCTGGCACCAGCCGCGCAAACCACAACGACCACCACAATAAAAGCGACACCAACTGCCAACACCGACTTTCCCAATGAAATATTAGTCACTGCCGCGCTACAAGCTGGCGCTACCCGACGCAGTGCTCCAGAACTGACCGGCAACCATGATTTCAAGTTTGACCGTGAGCAACTCCGCCAAACCGGAGTCCGTAACCTGCCTGCAGCACTGGAACTGGCCTCTGGCGTCAAGATAGAAAATAATCGCTACGCCATCATTCGTGGCATGACCGGACGTTACCAAACTATTCAGATCAATCGAGGAGAGCTCCCAAGCCTGGATCCTGCCGGGCAAAACTTTCCGCTCGACTTCATCCCGCTCGGAATTCTCAACAGTGTCGATCTGCAAAAATCCGTGTATGCCGATGCCCCCGGCCAGGCCAGTGCTGGCATTCTCAACCTCGACACCATGCAACTGCCTGAACACGACTACGCCCAACTGGCTACCAGCTATCTCTATCGCCAAGGCAGCAACCATAGCTCGACGCTACAGGGCTACGTCAGCAGCAGCGACTGGTACGGGTTTGACGATGGCAGCCGACGCATTCCCGGCTTGCTACTGCACACAGCCCGCCATGGAAGCCTGGATGACCTGAGCAACACCCAACGCCAGCAACTGGGAGAAGCCGCTGCCGGCGACATGGGGCTTTATCAGGCTAATAGCCAAGGTAGTGGCGGCCTGGATATCAGCACAGGATTAAGCCGTCAGATCAGCAACGCCACTCTGGGTGGAACCCTATCGTTCAACCTGCGGGATCACTGGCAAAACACCTGGATCCAATCCACCAGCTACAGTACAGGAACCGGGTATTCCGGCTCCTCTGCCGACTTCCATCACGAAGACTCAACCCACCAACGCAGCGAACACATTATCGACCTCAGCGTCATGACAGCACTGGGCCTCGACATCAACGACGAACACTACTTCGGATTCAATGTACTTTGGCTCCACCAAAGCACCCACAGAGCCGAACTGATCGAAACCCAAGGAAAGAGCGAAAACAACTTTCCCAGCAACACAGCCTACCGCCGCGCCCTGATCAACTGGACCGAGCGCAGCCTGTTGCAACGCCAACTTTATGGCCGTCATCAATTGACCTCTGCCACCGATCTGTACTGGCAAATAGCCTCAACCCAGACCGACTACGACCGACCCCACGACCTGGATTACCGCTACTCAGCCATCTCTGAAAACAGTGACTACAGCCTCCAGCTGAGTCCATCCACCACCAACATCGGCTGGCGCAGCATGCAACAGCAAAGCCGCTCGGTCAGCCTGCATCTGAACCGGATATACAGCCTCAGAACAGACAACCATCTCCTCACCGGAGAGCTGAAATGGGGCTGGGAGAGCAGCCAAAAGCAGCGTCACGGCTACAACCTGCTCTACACGTACAGCGGCAGTGACGACCTGACCAGTAATAGCCAACTGATGGAACAACCCAATCCCAACGACATCCTGACCCCCGAACTTATTACCGGCGACGCCTCATCCAGTGGGTTTATACTACAAGACACCTTGTTCAATACCGACAGCGGCACCTCTCTTAGTGGTCGTTTCTATCGCGCCACCCAAATCAATCGCGCTACCTACCTGCTGAACGACCTGGATCTGAGCGAACATTGGCAACTTATCAGCGGCATCCGGCGCGAGTACAACCAGATGAAAGCGGCTCTCTGGAATACCGAAGCACACGCAGAAGAACCCCTGCAAACCGCCAGTCGCTGGTTGCCATCCCTCGCACTCGAATACCGCCCAGGCTTTCATCAACTGCGGGCTAATTACAGCCAAACCGTCGTCTGGCCACGATTCAACGAGCTACTGCCCGTGATTTACGAAGACCTGGACACTCGCACCAAAACCATTGGCAACCCGAATTTGAACAATTCTGACGTTCACAACTGGGATTTGTCATGGCAGTGGAAACCACTCGACAACCCACTGCGACTGGGCAGCTCGCTCTACCTGAAACGTATCCACCAACCCATAGAAGGCACATTCTCCGATAACAGTGAAGCCACCGACCAAGCCAGCTACAGCAACTACAGCTATCAAAACTCCCCCTTTGGACAAGTACAAGGCCTGGAACTGGAAGCCGACTACCAATGGCAATGGTCAGGACAAAACATCGAGATTCAAGGCCGTTACGCCAGCATCCGCTCCCGTGTTCAACAACGCGCTATCAACCAGCAAAATATTGACGAAACCGAGTCGGACTCCGACGTCATCACGGAGACAACGACATCAGGCAGCCGCCCACTACAAGGCCAACCCGCCTACATCAGCGCCCTGCGCCTGCAATACCAACCCAGCGATACACACACATTCAGCCTCGTCTACAAGCGCAGCGGCACCCAGCTCTACATCACCAGCGACCGCGACGACCTGCCTGCGGTTTACCAACAGCCAAGAAACCACCTTGACCTGAACTGGACCTATCAACTCAAACCAGCCCGCCTGACCTTCAACATCAACAACCTCATCGACACCGCCCACCGCTACCAACAAGGCGGCTACCATTACCTCAGTTACCGCACCGGAAGGGAATATTGGTTAAGCCTTGATGTAGGGTTTTGACAATACTTGAAGATGGATTTTTATATCAAAGCCACGATACAAACCCGATATTCCAAAACGACATCACAAGACAAACAAACGGAAAACTGCCCCCAAAGCCGCCAGAACAAAAAATCACGACCGAATACGGCATGGCAAACCCATAGCAGCGCCAAGGCGCATGACAGCCCAAGAAACACCCCGAAACACCAAAACCACAGCTCTAATCACCATACAAACAGCGAAACACAATGCCACCAGCCCTTTGGAATCCACCTCGTCAAATGGATCCCAATCATCAGACGTTACAATGCTCTCCGGCGGCTCCAATGCCAGGATGGCGGCAGCGAACTCTGGCGCCTCCCAGATATTCACAACCTCCTCGGCCTTCAGCCAACGGCCAGGTTGACCTCGTAACCAGCATTCAAAAGACTCCAGCTGTCGTTCGGTTGCTTGCTCACGCCCACCATGAATAAACCACTGGTATATACGGTATTCCTCAAAGGTTGAGACCTCGCTCAACTGATCCAATGTTTTCATCGCGTTACCTTGTCACCAATACCGCAGCGAGGCCTGATACTCCTCATATGTTTTTATTCCTGAATACCCCCAACACCATGCCCAATCCAACAACCCAGCCAGAAAACGAACATATTCCACCAATAACCAATAGCGCCTGTGCAGATACCAGAAAGGCCCATACCTTATGGTATGGGCCTTGGCCTGTATAACCCGACTAAAATATCAGGGTTAAAGGCTTAGTTGCAGGCTGGAGCAGTCCAAAAAGAAGCCACTTTGGCGAAAGAAGAGGAGCCAGAAGGCGAAAAGGTTGTTGGATCAACAACAGAGCAATCAACCGTCATCGCGCCAAAGTCAGCTGAAGTAATGTTCGTGGAACTGATGGCATCACAATCCTGAGTAGTACCCGTAGTATAACCAGTCACTACGATGTTGTTGAAGTAACCGTCAGTACCTTCTTTCAGTTTGAAAACGAAGTCGGTATCGGCATTGGCGTTGTCACCAACAAACTCAACATAGGCTCCTTCAACAGACGCAGTAGCCAGTGGCGTGGCTGCGTAGTTATTGGGGTTGCCAGCGAGCTCAAAAGCGTGGTCTTCAGCACCGTTTTTGTCGCCTTGTTCGATGTAAACACGTGTGATAGAACCGTGGAAACCGTAGTCCCAATCGACGCTGTCGTCACCGTTACAAGTCAGCCAGATGTCAGAAACAGCCACATCACCACCGAAGAACTCGATACCGTCATCGAAGTTTTCGTTAACGTGGATGTTATTGATGGTCGTGGCAGAAGTCACGCCGTACAGAGTCAGACCGTTGATTTCGTCACCGCCATTGGCAACAGCATCAGGATCATTTACGTTAATTTCGGTACCACCTTCGGTGATCACAACATAGCTCAGAGAGCCGCTGCTGTATTTGGCATTACCTTGCTGCTCCACTTTCAGAGCCAGGATTTCTTCGGCAGTCAGCCCTGTTGTGTCTTCATCAACAGGCTCGTCACCAAAACCAAAGTAGTAATTGCTAGAAATACCTTCCATCAGACAGGAATCACTAGAAGTACATTCATTGGCCACACCGTAACCGGACAGAATCACACCGCCCCATTGACCTTCACCGCTATAGTCTTCATCGTCACCGGAAAAATCATCATCATCCAGATAAGAGAAAACAATCGGGTCATTGGCCGTACCCTGAGCATTCATCTTGGCACCACGGGCAATTACCAGCGCAGCATTGGCATTGCTTGCTACAACATTAACACCCGCTTCAATGCTTAATACTGACTTATCGGCGCTGGCATAGCTGGTATTTTGCACATAGCCATTACCCACGGTGGTAATCCCGGTCAGTTGCCAAAGAACAGGCAAACCGGTATCGTCACTTTCGTAAGCCAGTGTAATATTACCTCCGGTGATACTGGCCGGGATCTCACAAACGGTGTAATCATCACCTTCCCAGGTTTCTTCTTCAGAAACCAGTACCCCCACATCATTACATTCAGGATCAACAGCCCAGACGCCTGCAGATGCCGCCATTACAGAAGCAGCGAGAATAAGCTTTTTCATATCAATCTCCTTCAATGTATTTCCATATAAATATCTGTACAAAAGTACAGACATCGTGTCGATCGAACAGTCCGGCTAACCCGGCTTACCAGCGAATTACTGGTCATTAGCTCCTTAGGAGCACAGCTATAATGACTCAGTAGGCGTTACAGGAATGAGTCTTATCAATAACAAAAAGGGCCGACAAAAAATTTAATCCAGCACCAAAATTCTTAATATTTAACCTAACCGTCACACAAGCAATTCCAGCAACAAAAAACTCTTTTAATATCAACCATATTTACTAGCGGTAGAATTTATTTAAAAATAAGAAATTATTTAAAACGCATAAATTATTCACAAACAACATTAAACAAATAGAACCGACTAACAGTTACATACCAGATAACAGAAAACCACCTAAAAATAACAAATAAATCCCCAAAATAAAAAAGGGGACCGAAGCCCCCTCTTAAAATTCCGTCAGCAATCAATCACCGATCGACATACCGGCATCCAGAACCAAAGTATAATCAAAAGCTCCCATATAATTATTATCTTCAATCACATCAGCATTAACAGACTGTGAAGCTGAATAATCC
Organism: uncultured Oceanobacter sp.; assembly: GCA_913061185.1. Taxonomy (GTDB): domain Bacteria; phylum Pseudomonadota; class Gammaproteobacteria; order Pseudomonadales; family Oceanobacteraceae; genus Oceanobacter; species Oceanobacter antarcticus. Next base: position 39,823 of record CAJXTI010000022.1, on the reverse strand, counting down.
AGTAACCATTCATCCATCGACTCATTCCAGTTAAGATCATCCCCCATCATCACACTTTCAGAAGGGTAACGGACATTCATATCAGGTAGCGCATAGACACCATCAACGGCTTCTTCTGCCTCATCGGCATCATAGAATTTTGGCTGACCTGTTGCGAATACCCAGTTATAAGAATGCGCATCAGAAATAGTGCTGGCAGCAACCTGATCAACCAGATAGGTATCACTGTCAGGATTATTGGAAAAGTCGGCACAGGAATAGGCGAGATTATCGACCACCAGAGTGGTATCCAGCTGTGCTTTAACCGTGTCATCAATATAGAAACAGATATCAACACCTTCTCCTTTATTATATTCATCGTCCCGGCCACCAAGAACACTATTGTAGAGAAAAAGGCCACTGCCATTGCTCAGATCAATGGCACTACTCACTTCATTCCAGGGATCATACTCCTGGAAATAAGCTGAAAGGTTTGCAATCGTCGGCATAGACTGAGGCATAGCAGAGGCAGAACCTGAAATCTCTCTCTCAGCATCGGTAACATTCTGACCACGCAACATCGGGTAAAAACGGTTGCTGTCATCGCTCATCAATTCAGCATTATACCCATCACGATTCAAACGTAGCCGCTCATAAGCCCACACATACTGAATGGTTCCCTGATAACCATGATTCCAGACAATGACGCTCCCCCAGCGGTTATAATCAGCATCGAAATACAGATCAGTAAAAGCCGGAACACCACCATCAATCACCACCCGGTCTGCACCAAGATAAATATCAGGAACCTCATCACGATCACCGCGCAAGACAAGGTGATCAATCACCCCTGAACCAGCCGCATTTAACGCCAGCGTTTTATACAGGTTCACATACTGAATATCGAAATTAGAGTAATCATTATCATATCCGCCGTAATAACCGTACTTACCTTCAATATTACAAACCTGAGACCCCGTTTCAGCCGTTGCTGCATCCGGGCACTGGTTATGACGGCCAAATCCATCAACAACCAGATTCATATTAATATTCAGATACCTTTTGCTGCCTTCAGGAGTCTGTTCCTCTGCGTCGTACTCTTCTTCCCCCTGCAGCACCAGGTGCCCGCCACGGGTAATATGAATAGTACTGCCAGCAGTCTCGCCTGATAACTCCACACCGGCCTTAACCGTCAGTGTAACAGGATCTGTTTTCATATTGGGCACAACAGAAGAATCAGTAATTTCCTTATGCCCTTCTCCAATATGAACCACACCTTTAACACTCCAGTGTGTAGGTGCTGCCTGTACAACCTCATCTTCAACATAAAGAATCTCGCCAGTAAAACTGTTAATAGCCCAGCCACTAACTAGAACCTCTGATTCAATATTCTCGTAATTTCCACCATTATTCAGGTATTCATCAACCGCTACTTTTGTTTCGCCGGTATAAGGGGAAATCGTAAGGTCTTCGGTATAGGTACCACTGATGATCCGGCATATTTTAATAGCCGGATAAAAATTTCCTTCTTCAAAAGAAATCTCACCGTCCCCATTCACATCGTATTCAAATTTTTCCCCATAAATTTCAAAGTCAGATAGCATTCCGGAATAGTCACATGCCTCATCCAGAGAAATAACAACAGAGTCACTCCAGTTGGCATACCAGTCGTCATCACTGTCGGCGACGGCACCAATATAACCATCACCATTCAGATAGTTGTAGGCATCGCCGATTAAATCGGCATAGCTGCTCAGATCGGTTGACGTTGCGGTTTCTGCACCAGTGACCACATAGCCAGTATCCAATACGGCTTCTTCTTCGTATACACCACTGCTGTTGGCAACGTCATAACCGTAGTCGTAACCACTGTCTTCGTCTTCAGCGGCCAGGGTGCTGTCGCAGTCGAGCACCACGCCATCAAATACAATACCCAGTGGATCACTGCTTAACAGTGCTGCGGTTTCGGCATCGTCGATATCCAGACAGGTAGCGAATTCTGAGAACACGGAGTTAAACAGCAGCAGACCCGATCCCTGTTCCAGCAGAATAGCGGTGTTGTCAGAGCCCATACCCGTCGCGGTAATATTGCTGAGTACCGGACGTGAGCGTGGTTCGGCATCGTAATCAGTACTGTCATTAACGCCGTGCAACACTGAACCTGTACTACTGTCACCCGGACTGATCACCGCGGTTTCGATGGTTCCGGTATAGCCTGTGCTCCAGGCGATTTGATCGCCAGCGATATTGGCCATCACCAGATTGTCGACGTTGACGGCACCCGCATTAATAGTCAGACCATCGCCACCGGCGCCGTATATATCCAGATAAGCAATGTCAGAACCGGCACCGACGTTATTGAGGGTTAAGGCGGCCTGACCGTCTTCTCCGGTATCGAACAGTCGCAGATATTGGATATCCACCTGGGTGTTATCCTCTGGCAGCGCATCGGAACCATTAATGGTCATGCCACGCCAGGCAGAGGTGATTTCACCAGCACCGGTATTGTCACTGGTAATTTCGATAGCCGACGCTGAAGAACCTTTTGCTTTAAACAGAACATCCGGCTGAATAATCAGTTCAGAGTCACTGCCTGATGAGGCAATCAGCTGACTGCCGGACACCAGATTAAACCTGACCGGATCAGTCAGAGCAGCTTGTTGTTCGCCATCGCTCAGGCCAGAGAAGTCATTACCAACCTGTATCTGACCGTTAATACGCCAGGCGATATTTTTCGGGTTGTAGTCCGCACTGCCGCCATTAGTCAATCGGCCTTCAATACTGAAGTTGCTGTATAAAGTTACAGATTGAACAACCGTAGCATTCAGATCGCAGACCTGATAAGTGACACCACCCAACAGCATTGTGTCTTCTGCTAATGAGCCCACACCCATACACTCCGGGTAAATAATTACCGGGCTGTAAGTTCCTCCTGTATTAGAGTTACCCGCCCCCAGTTGACTCACGTCATCCACATTAGTAAAACTCAAACTGTCGTTGCTAACCGCCCAAATGTAGTTCAGGTAAGGATCCACACCGGTTACCAGGTCGGTAGCATCTGCAATTGCTGCCAATGCATTACTGGTGCTGTTAGTGATATTGCTACAGTTGAGCAAAGCAGAACCGATGCTGATCTGGCTGGCCGAATCCTGTGGTGCCAGGCAGGTGTCAAAACCCTGTATCACCACATCATCGATGGACAGCATTGAAGTACTGGTCAATGCCAGTGCACTGCCCGCCTGATTGTACTGGTCGTACAGTGTGGTGTTGATCAGATCAACCTCTCCGCCATTCAGAATAAGAGCAGCCGTACTGTTGCTGTGGCTCACCCGAGCAGCAAAGCCGCCCTGATATTCGTTCAGCTCAACCGCAGTACTGGCCGATTCGGTGATATATGGCGTGGGAACAGATCCGGTGAAAGTATCTGTAAACAGGTTCCAGCTACCGCCATAGGCGGTTATCGCGGTATTGCCAGAATAAGCAATCACGTTACCCACTTGTCCTGCTACCGGGGCATAGGCGGTAACGGCGGAATGAATGGTGCCGCCTTCGTAACCTTCGAGCGTTACTTGGGTTTCAGCACCGGCTTCACCAATCACCGAGCTGGTGCCAGAGCCCAGGGTGTATAAACCGGGCAACCCCTGACTGGTGTTGGTATTGAACCCCAAACCATAAGCAATCAGGTCAGTGCCGGGGCTGACACCGCCGTAATAACCAAATGGGCCTTCGATGTTACACAGTGCTTCCGGGCTGGCAGTTTGCGGGCATTCCGGCGCAGCGCCGATGCCATTGATGATGACACCACCCCATTCTCCACCACCAACCAGATTATCGTCCAGCGATTGAATACTGGCAGAGAGCTGGGCGTTACGATGCACAATCACAACCGTGCCTTCTTTGGCGTAAACCGCGCTTGAACTGGAACCTAACCGGAACGCTTTGTGATCTGCGAACAGCTCATCCAGTGTTTGGTATTGCTTGCTTTCACCCAATTGGTAAACACCATCCAATACCCAGACCAGTGGCTCGTAGTTCCAGCTGGTTTTCAGCTGAATCATGTTGAGGTTATCGGTGATAGAACGGGTATTCTCTAATTGACCAAAACTAGTGCTGAGCAGGCAGGCATTCACCTCTTCGCCATCAACCACTACCGGTTCAGTGGGGGTACCAACCACTCCGTACTGCAAAATTTCACACTGGGCCAGCGATACTTCCATGCTTTCCTGCATGGCGGTTTCATCAGATACATCGGCACCACAGCTGGCCAGTACAGCGGCTGTCAGCGCTGTGGCCAGTACTTTTGGCAGCGACCGGGGTATATACCGAGCCGCCTGAAACGAATAATTCAATAACATATTCTCACCTGTTACTTATGTTGGATATCCAGGAAATTCGGCACTAAAAGTCGTAGCTGACTTTTAGCTTGTATTTAGGGCCAGACTTATAACTCAAATATGCCACATTGTATTTTTCATAATATTGGCGTTTTTCAGAGTCCAGGATGTTTTCACCTGATAAAGATACCTTTAAATCGTCACCAAAGCGCTTGGTATAGATAATTTTAAGATCATCATAAGGTTCGCTATACACATTGGTGACGTTACTGCCCGCATCTGGTGTTACAATGACCAGTTCTTTCCCTTTGCGGTTAAATACCAAGGTAATTTCCTGGCCGGTTTCAATATGATCGTATCCCAATTGCAAGTTAGCAATGTAGTCTGGCTGGCCTTGTAATGGACGATTCAGATCAGTTTCTTTGGAGTCTTCAGCAAGAGTTACTTCCGATTCGATATCGGTGTAGTTACCCTGAACAAAGAAGGCATGGCTGTAACCCAGGTCAAATTCCGTACGAAAATCCAGCTCCCAACCGCTGACCTTGCCGGAATCGACGTTGACGAAGGTGTAGTAATCGTAGTCATTACCAATGCTGTCGAAAGCGTTTTCGATCGGGTTGTCCATATCTTTACGATAGGCTCCCAAGCTGACGGATTCGGTATCGCTCGGGTACCATTCCAGACGCATATCGTAGTTTTTGATATCCGCAGGTTTCAGATCCGGATTACCTTTATACGCGGTAAGGGTTTCGATATCCCGATAGGTACGCGGTAGCAGCTCGAAGGTTTCTGGCCAGCTGACAGTTTTACTGAAAGCACCACGTAATTGCCAGCGCTCGTTAATAAGCCAGGTAGCCCCCACGGATGGCAAGGTCTTGGTTTCGTCCAGCAGTTCGTACAATGGCTCCGGATTGTAGTAGTACTGGTCGGCTTCTACCTTGAAGGATTCACGACGTACCCCCAAATTAGCGGTGACCGTATTCCACAGGTTCCAATCAGTTTGCAGGTACATGGCGTTGGTGTGTTGTTCAACACGGTACTGATAGCCTTTATCGATACCAATATCATCTTCGTCGTTTAAAGAGCCGCCATAATTAACATATAAACCATTACTACCATTAGTGCCATCACCAACATATTCATCGACAAAGATATCCGCAGGATCAGGATACAAAAGGATATCTTCCCTGGTTCCCTGTTCTAACTTATTATCGCGATAGGAGAATCGGTCTTCATAGCCATCCCGAGTGCGGTCCAATTTGTACAAACCGGCTTTAGCAGTAACGGCAATATTACCCGTTTCGTTAATAGGTAGTTCCAGATCGATACTCGAGGCATTACCATCTTCTTCAGAATACTCCCAAAGATTATAAGCCGTACTATAGCCAATCAAAAGAGCAGGGTCTGAGGTCTGGCTTCCCTGGTAGGTATAGCGCTGGGCATTGGGGCGATCGTATTCGCTGGACGAGCGGGCAACTTGCCAATTGGCCTTAAGGTTACCCAAGATCCCAGAAACTTCGGATATATCAAAATAGTGCTCGCCCCATAGCTGATGACTGACCAACTGCTCTTCTATCCAATCAATACTTTGGGTCTGAAATTTTTCAATACCTGAGTCCACCGCCCAATCACGCGGGTCTTCTGGCAGAACGATATCATTTTGGGCAATCCAGTAACCACTGGCAATATTATATTGGTCTTCAAACTCTGCGGAGCTGGTGGTATGGCGCAGTAAAAGATTGTTTATTCCCAGGGTGTGGTTTTCTGTAATACGCCAATCGGCGTTTAGCATGGCACTGAGGTCAATAATATTATTGGTATCGTAAGTGACCTTGGATGAGGTCAAAGCGATAATATTTTCCTGTTCTCCAGTATCAGAATTATTGACGGTATACAGATCAAAACCATTCTGTATTTTTTCGTCGTTGGTCCATTTATTACTGTAACGGAAAGCTCCAATCACCCCCAGTCGCTGACCGTCTTCTGTCAGCCAGCTGTCACCGCCAGCCAGGCTGAAGGACACGTCAGCGGGCAGATCACCTTTGTAAATACCGTAGTTTTCAAAGGACTCACCCAGGTCTTCACGGTATTGGAGAAATTCTTCGCTATACCCAAGTCCATTACTGCCTGCTGAGTCCGGATCACCAAAGAAATAGGAACCACGCGCCTGTTTGGCAATGTCTGGCATCTCGCGGAAACCATCGTCATAACCGGTCCAGTCACTGCCGCCACTTTCTTTGCTCATATAGCCTTCTTCGCTGTTGGCTTTGCCGTAGCCCAGCGTGGCCGATATTTTGAAGAAGCCTTCGTCCGGCGTTGGCTTGGTTTTCATTTCAATATGGCCTGCAGTGGCAGTGCCAGGCACATCGGCAGTGGCACTTTTTTGCAACGACAGGGTTTGCATAATGCTGGCCGGGAAGATATCCAGCGGCAGATCACGACGGGCCGGATCGGTAGCAGGCAGCACTGCGCCGTTAAAATAAGTGGATTGGTAACGGCTTTTCATACCACGCACAATGGCATAGCGGCTGTCTTCCAAACTGACCCCGACCACCCGTTTAAGCGCCGAGCTGACGGTACTGTCGTCAAAGCGGGCGATCTGGGTAAAGTCCATGGTGTCCATTACCGAGCTGGACATACGTTCCATATCTACCGGGTTGTAGGCTTGATAACTGGACGTTGCGATGACCTCTTCGATGGTGCCGTCGTAGCCGTCATCGCTGCTGGCCATCAGGGTTTCGAGGTTGACTGACAACTGTGACACGACTTTGACGCCGGAGAGCGTCTGGCTGCGATAATCAGGATGTTGCAGGGTCAGACGGTAGTTACCGGCAGGCAGCTCGATGTCGTAGGTGCCGTAGCCGTCTGTACGAGCGCTGACATCGGTTCCTTCTACCGAGATCACCACGTTGGCGATGGCTGCGCCAGTTATGTCGTCGGTGATCGCACCTTCAATCACACCGAACAGAGCGGCATCGTCAGAGCTGACCTGGCCATTGTCGCGGCTCAGCTGACTCAGTGGAATGCGTTTAACGGATTTTTCTGCGCTGGCCACGCCGCTGGTTTTGCTGATGCTAACGAACGCTGCTTCGTCGCTGTCCAGTGTAAAGCTGACGGGTATACGCGTACCCGCCGCTTCAACCACCAGCGCCTTGCGGCCGCCATCGAGATTGTCGATCCAGAAGCTGCCATTGGCGTCGGTACGGCCCAGTTCCTGACCATCCTCCAGTACGATGGCATCACCCACCGGTTGACCATCCATGACAAAATCTACTTTGATGCCCGCTGCCCACAGCGGACTGGCGATCAGCAGCCCTAACGTGCCGGTGATTAGCCGAGTATGTCCAGCCCTCATTACGTCTCTTCCCTTTTGATAAAAGATAAAAGTTTGTGAACACAGCCGAGCTGCGCCCCCAAGGAACAGAGCTAAAGACGGGATTTTGATGGGGTGGCGACATTAAGTTTTTGTGACTGCGCGCAGGAGCATGGAAACGGGGGGGATGAAACGAGAACCAACTGGCCCCACGCTCCGTGTGATAGCCCAAGGCGACGACAACAGCCACTGTTGCACCAAAGCGTTCGGCAGTGATCAATGCCGCTCAGGAACCAACCCCAGCGCGGAGTGCCACAAAGGTGTTCATTAAAAAAGAGGATCAGCACCATGCTTGACGAATTTCCGATTACCCAACGCTGGCCTGCCAATAATCCCGATATTATCCAGCTCTATAGCGTCGATACGCCGAATGGCCTGAAGGTATCGGCAATGCTGGAAGAGACCGGCCTGCCCTACGAGAAACACAGCCTCAGTTTCAGTCATGCTGACCAGCACAGCCCGGAGTTTCTTGCGTTAAACCCGAACAACAAGATTCCGGCCATCATCGATCCCCACGGCCCGGACGGCAAACCGTTGGCGCTATGGGAAAGTGGCGCCATTTTGTTGTATCTGGCGGAGAAGAGCGGTCGTTTCCTGCCTACCGGCCGCCATGCCCGTTATGAAACGATCCAATGGTTGATGTGGCAGATGGGCGGTGTTGGCCCGATGTTCGGCCAATTTGGTTTCTTCCAGAAATTTGGCGGTGCGGATTGGGAGGACAAGCGGGCGCTGGCCCGTTATCAGGATGAAACCGGCCGTCTGCTCAAGGTGCTGAACCAGCGCCTGAGCGATCATCGGTACGTGATGGGTGATAATTACAGCATCGCGGATATATGGGTCAGGGCGCTCAGCAAGGTGTATGACGCCAAACAGGTGCTGGAGCTGGAATCTTACCACCACGTCACCCAATGGCTGAATCTGTGTATGGAGCGCACCGGTAGCGTGGCGGTACTGACGCCCTGATTGGCCGCAACGAGTTTAATAAAGAAGCGGGGCTGTCCTGCAACGTCAATCCATTGCATGATATTGCCTGGCAACGTTTTATTGCTTGAGGGACATTTATTTAATCCGGTAGCCCAGAGTGAGCACCGGATTAAATATATGTCCCCTTGAGCGTTATATTTTCAGGAGATTTTCATGACGATGACTCTGTACGGCAGCCTGGCTTCCCCCTTTGTGCGACGCATCAGAATGCAGCTGGAGGGTACGGAATACCAACTCCAGCCAGTCAACATTCTGACAGACGAAGACCGGGCATCGTTCGCCACCATTACTCCGATCCGCAAAATGCCGGTGCTGGAAGATAACGGCAGCCGTATTTTCGACTCCCACGTGATTCACCACTACCTGCAAAAACGCTTGCAGCAGCCGGAGCTGACGCTTGCACAGGCGAATCAGGTCAGCGTGATCGATGCGGTGACCGACTCCATGGTCATCCTGTTAATGAGCAAGCGCTCTGAGCTGCCAGTCGCAGAGGATCGCCTGATCTTCAAACTGCAACGGGAACGTATTGAGGATTCCCTCGGCTGGCTCGATCAGCAAGCGGCCACAGGTCAGCTTGATGCCTGGAATTACGCGGCAATTTGTATCGTGTGCCTGGTTGACTGGATTCTGTTCCGCGAGCTGCACACCTTGACGGATTACCCCAATCTGGTGGCTGCAGCCCGCCAGTTTGATCACCGGGATATTTGCGCCAGCACCCGCCCGCGGTAATCAGCCTGGATTATCAACGGCCGAGCAAGTGAACCGCCCGCGAACTAACCGTACGCAGATAGATTGTCTGCCGCCTGCTAGAATACGGCTCCGATCGTTGTCGTACGGTAAATGTTCCATGCTTCAGGCTCTTGCCAGTGCCCTCACCCCGATTTTTTTGCTGATGCTATTAGGCATCTTGTTAAGCAGAAAAACCGATTATCTCGACAGCCCGACACTGGGTGCCCTGGTCAGTCATATTGGTGTACCAGCCTTACTGCTGACGTCCGTCCTGTCGATGAAAATGGATGTGCTGGGCATGGCCAAGCTGGTCGGTACGACCGTGTTGATTCTGGCAATAGTTGCCGTCGTGACCCAGGGGGCGCTCTCAATTAGTTAACGCGTCCTGTTATGGAGAAAAAATCCATCAGGCAAGGCGTTGAACGCAGAGAATGGTGGGCCCTTTTCAAGTTCAACAACACCGCATGATGGATTTTTAACCATAACCCTTCGGGCTGAGGCCTGTTGACTCCAGAACGGTGTTATTCGTCGCTTATTGAGCACGCTAAACCACACTCCTCATGCCTTGTTCTGAAGCCAACGGGCTCTCAGCAGGTCCGATTGACCAATTGAGAACGCCCCCTAGATATTTCTGCGTCTGATTGGCCAAAGTCCGCGCTTCTATTTACCACCGCTAACCAATCCGAATACAGGCAATCTGGGTATTCCGGTGTGTTACGCCCTGTTTGGGGATGAAGGTCTGGCCGCCGCCGTGGTGATCTCTTCAGTGGTACAAATCAGCCACTTTACCTTGGGTGTAGGCTGTATGTCGGGGGACTTTTCTCCGCGTCAGCTGATCAAAAACGGGCCGATTCTGGCATTGATCATCGGTGCCGCGGTGTTGTCTCTTGGGCTGTCGTTGCCGGATCCAGTAATGAAAACCCTGTCGATGCTCGGCGGCATTACCTTACCCATTATGTTGATGCTACTGGGCCGTTCCGTAGCACAGTTGAGCTGGTCGGATCGATCGGCATTCGGTCGTACCTTGCTGTTTTCTGCCTGGCGCCCATTCATCGGAGTCGCGGTGGCCTTGTTGGTTACCCGGATCGTGCCACTATCCGAGACCGAAACCCTGACCATGCTGGTGCAGCAAGCGATGCCCATGGCCGTCATCAGTTACATGTTGACAGCGCGTTACAAAGGCCCTGCCGATGAAGTGGCCATGATGATTCTGCTGTCCATGCCCTTTTCGCTACTGGTTGTCAGCGGTATCTGGTGGGTGGCCAACTGACCGCAAACAAGCCTGACCAACAGATTTTGATATACTGGCTGAATTCCCGAACCAGCAAGAAGACTTTCCCTGATGATTGGCACTCTGTTTATTTTCTCCGCCCCCTCTGGCGCCGGTAAAACCAGCCTGGTCAATGCCTTGCTGAAAACCACGCCCTATATCGGTGTATCGGTATCCCACACCACTCGTACACCTCGCCCTGGCGAAGACAATGGCGTTGCCTACCACTTTGTCAATGTCGATGAGTTTCAGCAAATGATTGGCGAAGGGGCGTTTCTGGAACACGCCCAGGTATTCGATAATTTCTACGGCACCTCCCAACGCTGGGTCGAAAGCGAACTGGCCGAAGGCCGCGATGTGATCCTGGAGATCGACTGGCAGGGCGCGCAACAGGTACGCAAACTGATGCCGGAAGCGGTTTCCGTCTTTATTGCGCCACCATCCATCAGTGCCTTGCGTCAACGTCTGCAAGGCCGTGGCCAGGATGACGCAGCCACCATCAATCGCCGGATGCGCGATGCCCAGTCAGAAATGAGCCATTACGGCGAATACGATTACCTGATCATTAACGACGATTTCAACAACACGCTGGAAGAACTCTGCGCTATCGTGATTGCCCGCCGTCATCGCATCGAAGCCCAGCAAGCACGGCATGCCGATACACTGACGGCGCTGCTTCAGGGTGATACTCACGCCTGAAATCAAGCGTTAATCATCAGCGTTTTCCATGCCAGCATCGAGCCATCCGACATTTTATGGGTATCGAGCAAATACTCCTCATAGCCAGATGACGGGAAGACAGTATCGTTATAATTGTGCGTGTCTGGCGTTCCCCGGCTACTGTATTCAGCGTGACTGGTGAGAATGTCATCGACCAGGTCATCCACAAAACCCACCTGCGACGTTACGTAGCTGGTATTGTTAATGCTAACAATAAAATGAATGTGCACCGCTCGGCTGCTGTACCAGCCCGGAAAGCAGGTACTGAACCAGACGACACCATCGGCATCGGTTGTCTGAGTGCCACGAAAGAAATCGTTGCTGGTATATTCGCTATCGCCCCCAGTACAAAAATTTACCGACTGCATCGCATCGCCCGAGTACACCCCAAGGCGGTCGCAGTGCCAAATATCGACTACCGCTCCGGCAACCGGATCGCAATTAGCATCCACCAGCCGGAAACACAATCGAGTTGGCAAGCCGACCCGACCTTCGGATATGTCTTCCCGCGCCACGGTGTCGGAATAACACGGCCCTGCCGTGGTCTGACTGGTCAGATCACAGGTATTGCCATAACCTGCATCAAAAGGGTTCGGGTATTCTGCCGACATGCTGTCGGTGCCACCGGAAGCCCAGTCGATTGCTGAATTATCCTGTGCCAGCGACTCATCTGAGGCAACACTGTCACTGTCACTGTCAGACGAAGTATCGGTTGATGAATCAGAATCGCTCTCCGCTAAATCAGTAGTATCCGTACGACTGTCAGAGTCCGATACTGACTCCGAACCACCACATCCAACCAGGCCGGTGACCGGTAGCGTAATGGCCAGAGACGCAGCCAGAGATGTCGCCCGCGCCAGCAATCGGCGACGGCTGAGAATTTTGACCGTTGGTATCAAGGTAACCTCACTTTCATTCTCTGCTTGCAACAGAGATGGACTTTGGTGGGCTTACTCTGTCTGAAAACCCGATGTTTTTGATAATCGCATATTGTCGCCAACAGCTCTGCAACCCTTGCCAGTACTGACCAAATCCTACAAGCGCTGATATAACCCGACAATTTAATACCCGGTTGACCCGCATGATCACCAACAAAGCAGCTTCCATATCCAAGAAAATCAGTTAAAATGCCCGGTTCTACCGATTTCTCATCTGACGGGAACTTTGAATTTTATGGCACGCGTAACTGTTGAAGATTGTCTGACCAACGTTGATAACCGCTTCGAATTGGTAATGCTTGCGACCAAGCGCGCGCGCCAACTCGCAGTCGAAGGCTTTGAGCCACTGGTACCGGAAGAGAACGACAAGCCGACCGTTATTGCCCTGCGCGAAATTTCAGCGGAGCTGGTCACTCCAGCGACGATCGCGGCACAGGAAGAGGCAGCCAAAGCCGAGCAGTACTAAGTCCACGACAGCGCATCAACCCTTCGGAGACCCTCATGCCCACTCTTGATGCCTTGTCCGAACGACTGTCGCATTACCTCAGCCGCCAGCAAATCCAGCAGGTGCGCCGGGCTTACTACTACGCCGAGCAGGCCCATGACGGCCAGCGTCGGCGCAGTGGTGAACCCTACATTATTCATCCTCTGGCAGTCGCCAGCATCCTCGCCGACATGCACCTGGATCACCAGAGCCTGATGGCGGCCATGCTGCACGATGTGATCGAGGACACAGGCGTTCCCAAGCCTGCGCTGGCCACCCAATTTGGCGATGTGGTGACGGATCTGGTGGATGGTGTCTCCAAACTGACGCACATCCATTTTGAAGACAAAGAGCAGCAACAAGCCGAAAATTTCCAGAAGATGGCCATGGCCATGGCGAAAGACATTCGCGTGATTCTGGTCAAGCTCGCCGACCGTTTGCATAACATGCGGACACTTGGGCCGCTGCGTCCCGACAAGCGCCGCCGCATTGCCCGTGAAACCCTGGACATCTATTCTCCTATTGCGCACAGGCTGGGTCTCAACAGCATCCGTGTCGAAATGGAAGACCTCTGCTTTGAAGCCATGCATCCGATGCGCTCAGAGCTGATTCGCAAAGCCGTCAAGAACCACCGTGGCCGCCACGCCGAAATTATTTCGCAGATTTCAAGCAGCATTCGCGGCCGCCTGAGCGAGTACAACATCTCGGCCCGAGTGGTGGGCCGTGAAAAGCATCTGTACAGCATCTACAGCAAGATGGCGAAGTCGAAGAAAAAAGACATCGATGAAATCATGGATGTTTATGGCTTCCGTATCATCACCGATGAAGTCGATACCTGCTATCGCATCCTCGGGCTGATGCACAGCCTCTACAAGCCGATTTCTGGCCGTTTCAAGGACTACGTCGCCATTCCCAAGGCGAACGGTTACCAGTCGCTCCACACCACGCTGTTTAACGCTGGCAACGTCCCCATCGAAATCCAGATTCGTACCGAAGAAATGGATGCCATGGCCAACTATGGCATTGCTGCGCATTGGTTGTATAAATCCGAAAGTGATCAGACCAGTGGCTCCCAGCGGGCGCGCCAATGGGTGCAGAACCTGCTGGAGCTGCAAAAAAACGCGGGCAGTCCGCTGGAGTTTGTCGAGCACGTCAAGGTCGACCTGTTTCCCGATGAGATCTACGTCTTCACCCCAAAAGGCAAGATTCTTACCTTGCCAGCCGGTGCCACCGCTATTGATTTTGCCTACGCCGTGCATACCGATGTTGGCAACCAGTGCATTGCCTGTCGCATCGATCGGCAACTGTCACCGCTCAGCGCCAAGCTGCAAAGTGGTCAGACGATACAGGTGGTGACCGCTCCCAATGCCCAACCGAATCCAGCCTGGCTTAATTTTGTTGTCTCCGGCAAGGCACGTTCCAATATCCGCAGCTATCTGAAAAACCAGCGCCGCTCGGAATCCGTGGCTCTGGGTGAACGGCTGCTAAATAAAGCACTGGCCGGGCTCGACAAGTCGTTGGCCGATGTTGATCGCGACCAGATCGATCTGGTGCTGAAAGAAACCGGTCTGGAACAGTTTGACGATCTGCTTGAAGAAATTGGTTCAGGCAATCGCATGGCACCACTGATGGCACGACGTTTCCTGGCCGCTTATCGGGGCACCGATATCGATCTGCAAGCCAGCGCAGAACGTCCCCTTTCTATTCGTGGTACCGAGGGCCTGGTAGTCAGTTTCGCCAAATGTTGCAGCCCCATCCCTGGCGACCCGATTCTCGGCCACGTCAGCTCTGGCAAGGGTCTGGTGGTACACACAGAAACCTGCCGCAATATTGAAGATTTTCGTAATAACCCGGAAAAGTGCGTCACCCTCAGCTGGGAAAAAGACATCGACAGCGAGTTTACCGTCACTCTCAAGGTCTATATGGAAAACCGCCGTGGTCTGATTGTTGATCTCGCCAGTGCCATTCACATGGCGGATGCCAGTATCGACAAGATCAGTGTCGAGGAACGCGATGCCCGCCTCAGCGTTACTCAGCTAAAGGTCAATATTCAGGGGCGCAAACACTTGGCGCGGGTCATCCGCAAGTTACGTAACGTTGCCGGTGTTAACAAAATAGTCAGACTGAAAAACTGACCTGACGTTTTTGCCTGGCTCTCATTCGTAACCCAGCTCACTCAGCATAACGTCATACCCTTCCCGGTAGTTACTGAAGCGAAATACGTAGCCCAACGCCTTGAGGCGATCGTTACGACAACGGCGATTGGCCCGCCGCGTGACTTCTGGCATATCGTGATCCGGATCCACTTCAGCAATACGATCCTTCAGCCATTCCAACACATCAAACAAGGTGGCAGGCTCATCGTCGGTCGCCAGATACAACGTCTCCAACGGCTCACCAGCCAAGGCTTTTTCGCACAGTAACGCCAGTACCCCAACGCAGTCATCACGATGGATGCGATTGGTCCACACCGGTGGCTCAGGGTCGCAATGGCCACCATGACGCGCCTGCTCAATCAGCCGATTACGACCGGGGCCATAGATGCCGGTAAAACGGACGGCTGTACTCTCAAAACGACTGTCTTGCAGTACTTGCTCGGCTTGTAACAGCTCCTTGCCGGCAAAGGAATGAGGCGCGGTCGCCGAGGTTTCATCGACCCATTCGCCATCCATCTGATGATACACACTGGAGCTGGATACAAAGATAAAGCGCCGCAAACGTTGATCTGCCAAGGCCTGCAAAACATGCCGTACCCCGTTGACGTAATAGTCGTGATAGCCCTCTTTCGAAAACACTGGCGATGCCACGCTGTATATCACCAGATCAAGATCCGCTGGTAACTCCTGTAGTGTTTCCGGGTCGGTCACATCGGCCTGTAACCATTGCAGGTTAGCGCTGTTTGCTCCGCCACTACGCCGCAAACCCCACACCTGATGGTGCTGAGCCAGTTGCATGGCCAGCGTGCCGCCAACATCGCCTGCACCCACAATCAGAATACGTGCCATCAAATTCTCCTGGTGATCAAACTGCTACTGAGCGTTGTCTGGTACATCGATCAGCCCGCCGACCACGGCAAGCCGGGCAGAGGCCGTGTAACACAAGCGACCGATAACGCCACCGGGGGTAAATTCAGCGGTTCCGCTTTTCCACCCTCTCGTGCGAACGTATTTTTACCTGTTTACTATATTAGTCAACGCCTGAGCACGATCCCGCAGTTCAGGCTTTTACTCCGCCCGTTCCATAGGTAGACTAAATCAAACTTAAAATAGCCATGAAGGCAGCCAATTATGACCCTGACCGAACTCAAGTACATCGTGACGCTCGCCCAGGAGAAACACTTCGGCCGAGCTGCCGAGAAGTGTTTTGTCAGTCAACCCACCCTCAGTGTCGCCATCAAGAAGCTGGAAGGTGAACTGGATATTGCTATTTTCGAACGCAGTAAAAGTGCGGTCTCAATCACGCCCATTGGCGAACGTATCGTCGCCCAGGCACAACGGGTGTTAGAGGAAGCCAGAACCATTCGTGAATTGGCCAGTTCCGGCAAGGATCAACTCAGCTCACCGCTCAAGATTGGCGCAATTTTCACCATCGGCCCCTATCTGTTTCCGCATTTGGTGCCACAGATCCACCAGCGTGCGCCAACCATGCCACTGTATCTGGAAGAAAACTATACCGGAGTATTGCGGCGTCAGCTGCGCGACGGCGATCTCGATGCCATCATTGTAGCGCTTCCATTTAATGAGCCGGATGTACTGACCCGTCCTCTCTATGATGAAAATTTTGTCGTGGTGTTACCAAAGAACCATCCGTGGAAATCCCAGCAAACCATCACCCCCGACCAACTGGCCGATGAAGATCTGTTGATGCTCGGCGAAGGCCATTGCTTTCGCGATCAGGTGTTCGAATATTGTCCGGTGCTCGGCCACAAGCACCATACCCGCCTTGGTAGCGTACTGGAGGGCAGTTCACTGGAAACCCTGAAGCACATGGTGGCGTCTGGACTGGGTATTACGGTGTTGCCGGAAAGCGCGGTGAACAACCTTGATCTCACCCTGGTAATCACCCGCCCGTTCACCAATCCGCAGCCATTTCGTACCGTTGCACTGGCCTGGCGGGCCAGCTTTCCACGCGGACAAGCCGTCGATTTGCTGCTGGATACCGCACGTCAGTGCCGTATTAGCTAAGCCCATCCCGCTATGGACAAACAGCTTGATCTGACCCGGCTCAAGGGTGTCGGCCCAAAACTGCGAGAACAGCTACAACGGCTGAATATTCACTCGCTGGCCGATTTGATGTTCCACCTGCCCTTCCGCTACGAAGATCGCAGTCGTATCCAGATGATTGGCAGCTTGCAACATCAGCAACCGGCTGTGATTCAGGGAGAAGTGCGGTCGGCCGATGTACTGTTCGGCAAGCGCCGCAGTCTGCTGGTAAAAATTGCCGACCATAGCGGCGTATTAAGCATTCGTTTCTATCACTTCAATGCCGCACAGAAAAGCCAGTTCCGGCGCGGCGCACTGGTACGCTGTTATGGTGAAGCCCGCCGTGGTGCCAGCGGGCTGGAACTTTACCACCCGGAATACCAACTGCTGGAAAACAGTCTGGATGACCTGCCAGAACCGCAGCTGACCCCCGTGTACCCCACCACCGAAGGTATCAGCCAACAGCGTATCCGCTTGCTGATGGAGCAGGCGCTGGAGTGGCTGGCAGCCAACAACATTCCACTGGACGATTTGTTACCACTCGACTGGCTGCAACAATGGGGGCTGCCATCGCTCAAACAGGCATTGCTGTTTTTGCACCGCCCACCCCGAGAAGTAGAATTGGCCGAAATGGCCAGTGGCCACCACCCGGCTCAGCGTCGGCTGATTCTCGAAGAATTACTCGCGCATCAACTGTCAATGCAACGCTTGCGCTCAAAGTTGCAACAGCAAGGTGCACCCGCCATTCAGGACACCTGGACGTTGCACAATGCGCTGCTCGAACAGCTGCCGTTTACTCCTACCCGCGCCCAGCAACGGGTAACAGCGGACATTGTTACCGACCTCGCCCAGCCACTGCCAATGCTGCGGCTGATACAGGGAGATGTCGGGTCTGGTAAAACACTGGTCGCGGCACTGGCAGCCTGTCATGTGTTAGAGGCGGACTTTCAGGTCGCGCTGATGGCACCGACGGAAATCCTCGCGGAACAGCACTTTCAGAACTTGAGCGGCTGGTTCGAGCCGTTAGGTATTCATTGTGGCTGGCTGGCCGGTAAAACCAAGGGCAAGGCCCGAGTCGCTGCACTGGAGTCCATCGCCAGCGGCCAAGCCAGGCTGATTGTAGGCACTCATGCCCTGTTTCAGGATGAGGTACAGTTTCATCGCCTCGGCTTGGTGATTGTAGATGAGCAACATCGCTTTGGTGTCCACCAGCGCCTGGCATTAAAAGAAAAGGGTAACCTCGGCGGCTTCTCCCCTCACCAGTTGATTATGACCGCAACCCCTATTCCCCGTACTCTGGCGATGAGTGCTTATGCAGATCTGGACACGTCGATCATTGATGAACTGCCACCTGGTCGTACCCCTATCACCACGGTGGCGGTGTCTGACCAGCGCCGCGAGGAAGTGATTCAGCGCGTCGATAACGCCTGTCGTGAGCAGGCCCAGGCGTACTGGGTGTGTACCTTGATTGAAGAAAGCGAAGCCTTGCAATGCCAGGCCGCAGAAAACACCGCCGCCGAGCTGGCCGAACAACTGTCCCATCTGCGTATCGGGTTAGTACACGGGCGTATGAAAACCAGCGAAAAAGCCGCCATAATGGCCGCCTTCAAAGCTCACGAGCTGGATCTGCTGGTCGCCACCACCGTGATCGAGGTGGGGGTTGATGTGCCCAATGCCAGCCTGATGGTGATCGAAAACCCGGAGCGCCTGGGCTTGGCACAACTGCACCAGCTACGTGGCCGCGTCGGCCGTGGTTCCGTCGCCAGCCATTGTGTATTGCTGTACAAGGCGCCGTTGTCACTCACCAGCAAGCAACGCCTGCAAGTGATGCGTGAAAGTCAGGACGGTTTTTATATTGCCGAACAGGATCTGATGTTGCGCGGGCCGGGCGAAGTACTTGGCACCCGCCAGACCGGACTGCAAATGTTGCGGGTGGCCGACTTGCAACGCGATGCCGAACTGCTCCCCCAGGTACGGGAGATGGCAACCCAGCTCTGGCAGCAGCATCCTGAACGGGTCGAGCCGTTGATCCTGCGCTGGCTCGGAGATGCCGAACGTTATGCCGCAGTATAAGCCGTTCATGATCCGTTGATTGTTCAGAACGGGCAAAGACGACTATCTGATCTATATTGTCTGTACTAACACTGAAATCAACGGAGTGGTCATGGCGTTTCTGGCCTCAGTTAAAAAGGCACTCGGGCAATGGAATATTCATCACACAACCAGCGACGACACAACGGGTGATCCAACCATGATCATGGATAGTGCAACGCCAGCGCCTGGCAGCCTGGCAAAAGTTATTTTTCTGAAAGATGTCCACGGCAGAGTACAGGTGCTGATTCCATCCAATCGGCTACTGGATCTGAACCAGCTGGCACATCAGCTGGGACGGCAATTTACAGCCCTGTCACCGGATGAATTGCAAGCGCTGAAGCAAAAACTGGGGCTTGATGACTCTCCTGCGCTGCCACAACTGACCCAGATAGAAAGCCTGATTGATCACTCATTGCTGGAGCTGGATGAGCTGTATATACAGTCCAGTACGACCAACACTTGCCTGCGCTTGCCTGCGGATCAATTCCGGGCACTCACCACACGTTCGCATATTGGCCATTATTCGGCCCCGATCCAGACCGATCTGTATCATGCGACCACCGCAGAAGATACCAATGACATCAACGCTGCCGTACGGCAATTCACTCCATTGCGTATTCAGCAGCGCCTGCAAGACACCCTCGATTTGCCGCCACTGCCAGAAACCGCTCGCCGTATCATTGAATTGCGGATCGATCCTAATGCCGACACGGTATCGTTGGCACAGGCCGTTGAACTGGATCCCAGCATGAGTGCCCAGATCCTCAGCTGGGCTCGTTCACCCTACTATCGATCCAGAGGCAATATTACCACGGTCGAAGAAGCCGTCTTACGAGTGCTAGGGTTTGACCTGGTGATGAACCTGGCTCTCGGCCTGGCGCTGGGGCGCAGCCTTGATGTGCCTCGTGAAGGCCCGAAAGGCTACACTCCTTTTTGGCAACAAGCCGTACTGGGGGCCGCTTTGGCCAGCGACCTGGCCCGCCGTTGCAAGTTAAAAAACCGCCCGGATAGTGGCCTCGCCTATCTCTGCGGACTGCTGCATAACTTTGGTTTTCTGGTGCTGGCGCACGTCTTTCCGCCGCAATTTTCGCTGATAAATCGCCATATAGAAGCCAATCCTCATATCAATCGCTGCTATATCGAGCGCCACCTGCTGGCGCTTACCCGCGAACAGATCGCCGCCAGCTTGCTGCAGCAGTGGGATCTGCCGGAAGAAGTCGTGGTCGCCTTGCGTCAGCAACATAATCCCCACTACGACGGTGAACACGCCGTTTACGCCCGGATTCTGAACGTCACCACTCGCAGCTTACGCGCCCACGGTTATGGTGATGGCCCGCAAGAAGCCCTCGACCCGGACACGCTCAGCGCGCTGGGTCTGAGTGACAATGCTGCCGGAGAGGCGATCGAAGAGCTGGTCTCCCATGTTGGGGAATTAAGCGATTTGGTGCAGGCACTGTCGGCCTAGGGGGCGTTCTCACTCACCGGTCACTTGTCTCTCGCAGTGAATAGTCAAGTGTTGCGGTTAATCGTTGAATTCAGGTGTGAATTCCACATCGTTTGATCAGAAGAGCCACAGCCATCAGGGGTAACCTGCACCGACTACTCCTGCGGCGAACACCGGCCCGCAGGTTGATCAGACAGTACGGCGGTATCCGCCAGCGCCGGCATTAATGCCAGCACACCCTGAATACCCAAGCGTCGCAGATGTTTCTGGTTACGCACGGGAATACGCTCAGGGAAGGGCACCGACGCCAGCGCCTGTTCAATATGTGCTTCACGAATAATGTGCAGCATGGGAAAGGGTGATCGATTGGTGAAGTTGCCTGGATCATCCAGCGGTTCACCATCAAAACAGTAGTTGGGATGAAATGTGGCCAGTTGTAACAGGCCTTCATACCCCATTTGTACCAGTAACTGCTCGCAAATCAGGCTCCAGTTCCAGTATTCATCAAATTCCTTGACCAACCCTGGCACTACAAACAGGGCAGTTGGCAGTGCATCCGCATCGGCCCTGGCCACTTCGGTGAGTAAATCCATAAACTCCGCAGTGGCCTGATCAAGATCCGGATGCTCGCAGACGTCAATCCGCAGACCTGGCATCACTGGCTCGGCAAAAGGACACAGTCCTTCACCTACCACCAGCAGTTCGACCCAGCGCCGGGTGAGCGTTGCGGCATCCGTCATGGCGACTTACTGCACCGAGTCTTTCAGCGCCTTGCCAGGCTTGAACGCAGGTACCTTGGCGGCAGCAATGGTAATTGGCTCGCCGGTCTGCGGGTTTTTACCCTGACGCTCAGCGCGCTGACGCACCTCAAACGTACCAAAGCCGATCAGGCTTACGTTGTCGCCTTCAGCCAACGCCTGGGCAATACGATCGGTCACCACGGTGATGATTTCTGTCGCTTTTTCCTTGCTCAGGTCGGTTTTTTCAGCAATGGCTGCCGCCAGTTCTGGTTTACGCATGGAGTTGAATCCTCTCAATAAGTTGGGCATAACGCCCGGATTGTACGGGCCTGCAGCGCAGGCTCAGAAAAACAGTGGTTATCGGTCAATCGGTATTGGAATACGGCTTGTTCGTCAGCGACGCATGCGCTAAAGCATAGTCGAGCAATCAAGGCATGAATCCTGAAATTCTGCTATATACCACGATCATCAATATCAAGATGCTGATACGCTTCATGGTTTGTCAGCAAGGCAGCAATCTCCCATCACTCAGGCGTCCGTCGCCAGCATCAGCCGCTCAAACACAAAACGCCCCAGTGGTGTCTCAAGGTTGCCGTTGAGCCGGTCGATCTCGGTGACATGAGTATTATTCAGTACGGCGATGCCCAGCGTATCTGCCATCTCGGCGGCACTGGCCTGCAGCAGTTGCCCGCCGTCAGGGCAAATCAGCAGTACTGTGGCGTCTGCGTTACGCTGGCGGTATTCGCGAGCCAAACGGTAGCCTGCCATTCCGGCACCCAGAATGATCAATGACCAAGGGGCTTCAGGGAGAGTGACCGGGGATGAAGGAGAGACAGGAGCCAATGATCAAATCTCGATCATTTCAAAGTCGTCTTTGCCAACACCACAATCCGGGCAGGTAAAGTCATCCGGTACATCCTCCCAGCAAGTCCCTGGTGGAATACCTTCTTCCGGTGCGCCTTCGGCTTCATCATAAATCCAGCCACACACCACGCACTGCCACTTTTTCATGCAAATACCTGTCAATCGCTTGTTTACCCGCCGTTTATCACTCGTGTCAGCGGTAAAGGCGCCTAAGCTACTGGCCAACCCGGATAAAATCAATGGACAGGGCAATCCTCTTGCCAGTAAATGCGATTTGCCGCATGCTGCGCCGCCATGAAAAGCACTACACCCCGATACCACGCCCGGCTGTTGGCAACCGCGCCTCGCTGGAGTGGACGTTTTCAAACTGCGCTGGCGGGCATTCCCCGACCCTGGCGCTACTGGCTTGATGACGCCGGATCGCTGACCAAACGTTTGCAGGCGCTGAATCCCGCTGAGTTTTCGGTCGATGTCGTCAGACAATATCACGGCCCAGCCTTGCCCTCTGAATGTGCCGACCTGAAATTGCGCTGGCGGCAACCGGTATGGGTACGCGAAGTATCACTGCGCCAGGGGCAATACGAGCTGGTAAGAGCCCGTACCGTCATTCCCTTGACCAGCCTGGCAAGGGTTGGTCAGCCAATTCGTCATCTTGGCAATCGTTCTCTTGGCAGCTACTTATTCAGCCAGGCCAGCTTGCGCCGACAACCATTGAAGTTCAGTCAAGCCTGTCAACCGGTAACCGACAGTGCGCATTGTTTTTGCTGGACAAGGCGCTCCGTGTTTACAATCAACGGTGCGCCTCTACTGGTAACGGAGGCGTTCTCTTCGCTACTGCTATCACCGCGCTTCCATTCGCCAGACGACACAAGGCATTGATTATGCAATCACCTCTGTCTGCCACACTCGATAAACTCTGGCCACGCTGGCATCAGTGGATTCAGCTGACCCGGCTGAACAAACCGGTCGGTTCCTACCTGCTGTTATGGCCGATGCTATGGGCGCTATGGGTGGCCGCCGAAGGTTTGCCATCGATTGCCAACCTGGTGATTTTTACCCTCGGAGTATTTGTGATGCGCTCCGCCGGTTGTGTCATCAACGACTACGCCGATCGTCATATCGACCGCCACGTCAAACGCACGCAGGATCGGCCCCTGACGCAGGGCCGCATAGCCGACCGCGAGGCGCTGATCGGTTTTGTTATGCTCTGTCTGATCGGCTTGCTGCTGGTGTTAATGACCAATACCCTGACCCTCTGGCTGTCACTCGGCGGGGTTGCTCTGGCAGCACTTTATCCTTACATGAAACGCCACACGCACCTGCCACAGGTGTTTCTCGGAGCTGCGTTCTCCTGGGCAATTCCCATGGCGTTCGCTGCGCAAGCCAATGAACTGACATCCCTCTGCTGGCTGTTATTTATTGCTAACGTCTGCTGGACCGTCGGCTATGACACCATTTATGCCATGGTCGACCGCGACGATGATCTGTTGATCGGTGTCAAAAGCACCGCAATCCTGTTTGGTGATCTGGACGTCACCATGATTGCCATTCTTTATGGCATGGCGCATTTTTGTCTGCTACTGACAGGCAGCCAATTAGACGCAGGGTGGCCATTCTACCTCGCCTGGTTAATCGCAGGTGGTTATTTGTGGTGGCAATTACGTGCCATCCGCAGCCGTGAGCGTATGGCCTGTTTAAAGGAGTTTCTGGCAGCTCACTGGTATGGCGCGATTATTTGGGTTGGCCTGGTGCTGAACTACGCCCTGGCGACGCCATCTTTGCCCTGATCAGGCAATATGCTTGACGCCAATCTCAGCAGTGTCACATGCTTGTAACACTGGATCAGTGTAATACCCCCGCATTATTCCTATTGTGACATTTGCGTGACGAGCCGTTATGACCAAAGCAGGCAAGACCGTTCTTATTGTGGACGATGAAGCCCCGATCCGGGAAATGATAGCCGTGGCCCTGGAAATGGCCGGGTATGAATGCCTTGAAGCAGCGAATGTACAGGAAGCACATGCGCAGATTATCGACAGAAAGCCAGATATGATTTTGCTTGACTGGATGCTGCCAGGCACCAGCGGTGTCGAGTTTGCTCGCCGCCTCAAGCGCGAAGATCGAACTGCCGAGCTGCCGATCATCATGCTGACTGCCAAGGGCGAAGAAGATAACAAGGTTCAAGGACTGGAAGCGGGGGCGGACGATTACATCACCAAACCGTTTTCACCGCGTGAGCTGGTGGCGCGCCTGAAGGCCGTTTTACGGCGCTCAACGCCGCAAGGCATTGAAGAACCAATCGAGGTCAGTGGCCTGATGCTCGACCCGGTCTGTCACCGGGTGACCGCCCATGGTAACCCGATTGATATTGGCCCTACCGAGTACCGCCTGTTGCAATTTTTCATGACCCATCAGGAGCGCGCCTACTCCCGCGCCCAGCTACTGGATCAGGTATGGGGTGGTAATGTCTACGTTGAAGAACGTACCGTCGATGTCCATATTCGCCGTCTGCGCAAGGCGCTTGGCGAATCCCACGAACAGCTGATTCAGACCGTTCGTGGCACGGGCTATCGCTTTTCGATCAAAGCCTCCTGATTTTGATGACCCCTGTCTGGCGCAGAGAGCTGCGCCGAATCCTTTATCTGCTGATACTTGCCGTTGGCTGTGGCTACTATTATTTTGGCAAGCCACTGGAAGCCCTGTGCCTGATGATGGGCATCTATATCTCCTGGCAGTGGCTGCAGCTCTATCGCCTGCATCGCTGGCTGGATCAGGGACAAACCACCGTCTTGCCACGCACACTCGGTATCTGGGGTTCCATTTTTACGGAAAACCAGCGCTTGCAACAAAGCAGCATCAAACATCAACAGCGCTTGCAGGCCATTATCAACCGCATACAGGATTCAACCGCCGCGCTGCAGGATTCGGTATTGATGGTCGACGCCACCGGGGCACTGGAGTTCTGGAATCAGGCCGCTCAAAACTACCTTGGCTTACGCAGCCCGGTTGATATTGGCCAGCCCATTACCAACCTGATTCGAACGCCGGAGTTCAAGGCCTACTTCGACAAGGCGGACTACCGCGAACCGCTGACCATTCGCTCTCCAATCAACCCGCGTATTTACCTGCAATTCAATATCACCTTGTTTGGCCGTAAAGACCGCTTGATCCTGGTGCATGACGTCACCCGCCTGAAGCAACTGGAAGAAATGCGCAAAGACTTCGTCGCCAACGTCAGCCACGAGTTACGCACCCCCCTCACGGTGATTTCCGGCTACGTCGAAACCATGCAAGCTGCTTCTGAAATGTTGCCACCCCGCTGGGGACGCATGCTGCAACAGATGAGCGAGCAGAGTCATCGCATGGAAAATCTGCTCAAGGATCTGCTGATGCTGTCGCGGCTGGAAACAGGTGAGAATGAGCAGGCTCAGCCAGTGGCGTTGCAGCCGCTGCTGGAAGCGATTCGCCGTGACGCGGCCTCTCTCAGCAGCAACAAACACACTCTCTCGCTGAGTATTGACCACGACCAAAAGCTGATGGGGTTTTATAACGAACTCCGCAGTGCCTTTTCCAACCTGGTATTTAATGCGGTGAAATACACCCCCGAAGGCGGCCATGTGAAGCTGCACTGGTACTCAGAGGGCGGCAAAGGTTATTTCAGTGTTACTGACAACGGCATCGGTATTGCTCATCATCATATTCCTCGCCTGACCGAGCGTTTCTATCGCGCCGACCCGAGCCGCAGCATCGCCACCGGCGGCACCGGTCTAGGACTGGCCATCGTCAAACACGTATTGCTGCATCATGATGGTGAACTGCAAATCAGCAGCGAAGAAGGCAAGGGCAGCACGTTTACCTGCGTTTTCCCCGGCAGTCGTCTTTCTGACACTAGCGCGCCTGGCCAATAAACCGCGACAAGGCATCCAGCTTGTCCGGATCGTCATCGACAATGCGCAGTCGAATCTGGACAGTCTCGGCGTCCGGATGCGGCTCTTGCGCCTGCAACATGCGAACAAACGCATTAATCCGGGCAATATCACCATTGTCAGGATGAATCACATCAACAACGGCCTGCTCCAGTAACACCGGCAGTGCATCCTGACGCCGAAAAACACCAATCATTTCCTGCAAGCTGATGTCCCGGATAACCAGCCGGGCTTCAACGCCAGAGGCAAAACGGACATTGGCCTGGCCTTTTGCGCCGGTTTTTGACACCGGTTCAGGATGCGGGGATCTGGCCAGCAAGGGAGAAACAACGGCGGCTCTGGCCGCCCCTGGTGCAGTCTTGCCCACCAGCGCCTGATTGCCCACATTCCCCATCAACACCGAAGCGCCACTACGGTCTGCTGAAGGTACTGCTTGTTCCGATACGGTAGCTGGTCTTACTTTCAAATGCCGAAACACCATACGGCTCAGCTTGTCGACAAAGGCATCCCGCGTAAACGGTTTGCCAATATAGCTGGAAACACCGGCTTCAACAGCCTTGAGTACGTGATCACGATCACCACGACTGGTGATCATCATAAAAGGCGTGGCTTTGTAATTCGGTTGCTCGCGCATCCATTTCAATACCTCGATACCCGACATCTCAGGCATTTCCCAATCACACAGAACCAGATCAAAACGATGGCTATCCAATAGCGCCACCGCCTTGCGGCCATTGGTCGCCTCAATCAGCTCACAACCGGGATAGGTTTGACGCACGGCTTTTTTCACCAGATCACGAATAAACGCCGCGTCGTCGACTAGCAGAATTGTCAGCTCAGCCATCTGCTGCACCTCGGTCAGCAACTTATATCCTGGCACCCTGACGGCGCCCCGAATCTTCAGCTTAGCCGAGACTGATCAGATTGCCGTTGCAGCTGCCACAAGGTTGCACCGATCACCGCTGCCGGTGGCACCAGGCAGTTCAGCAGCGGAATCGTCATCAATACCGACACCGAGGCACCAAAGCCCCAGGCCGTCCAGCGTTGCGTCGCCACTTGTTCGCGACTGGCACGAAAATCCTGCTGCTGGTTGTCCAGGGTATAGTCGCTGTACTGCAACGCCATCACCCAGCTACCAAACCAGAACCAGGCCAGCGGCATCAATAAATTGAGGCCAGGCACAAACGACAGCAACAACAGCAGCAAATAACGCGGCAGGTAATAACCCATTTTGACCAGTTCACGCATCAGCGTACGGGGAATCAGTGCAGCAATAGATTCATCCTCGACCATATGGCCCTGGCGCCGTTCGATCTTGCCTGCCAGCAAGCCATAAAACGGGCTTGCCAACAGCAACAGCACTGCACTGAACAGATAACCTGAAATCAGTGTCGAGAGTAATAACATCAAGGGCACAACCAGCCAGGCAAGCCATCCGAACCAACCGGAGTCCAGCCACTCCCAGCTGGTAACAGACTCAACCAGCCAATAAATACCCAGCGCCAGCAACACCAGATTAATCAGAATGGGCAGCCAGACGTAACGGCGTATTCCCGGTTCATTCAACAGTGTAAAGCCGCGCCACAAATAGCCGGCTCCTATCAATAAATTGTCTTTCATACCTGTTCCGTGCATAAAACTGGAAGGTTTTATACAATGCCGCCCCGTTTTGAGCCAGAGAGACATCGCCGACCATGACGCCAGAACGCCTGAGTTGTGTCATCAACACCCTCAACCGACGCCAGCCAGACCTGTCGGTGATTACCGATGAAGTCTACAAATCGCACAACCTCGCTGCGATTGCCCGCTCCTGTGATGCCTTTGGCGTTCAGGATGTGCACTGCGTATGGCCGACCACCACTTACCGGCTCAACAGCGTCACCAGTGCAGCCGCTGCAGGCTCAGAGAGCTGGGTCACGGTCAATACGCATCCGGATATCGAAGCCGCCATCCGTAGCCACCAGCAGCGCGGCATCAAAGTCTGTGCAGCCCATCTGACAGACCGGGCTATCGACTTCCGTGCCTATGACTTTACCCAACCAACCGCGATACTGATGGGCACGGAGAAAGAAGGGGTCAGTGATGCGGCCTCCGAACTGGCTGACGAACACCTGATCATTCCCATGCTGGGTATGGTACATTCTTTTAATGTCTCCGTTGCAGCCGCCATCATTCTTTGTGAAGCCGCCCGCCAGCGCCAACTGGCCGGCATGTTTGAACAACGCCACCTGAACGATATACGATTCAGTACCCTGTTATTTGAATGGTGCCAACCATCGGCAGCCAGACTCTGCCAAAAGCACAACCTTCCCTATCCGGCACTACGGGAAGACGGTGAAATTGCTGATCCGCAAGCTTTTTCACAACAAGTGAACGCACAGAGCGCACACACCTCCCGGTAATCAGCCAGCGTTATTTTCCTTCCCACGACAGAAAAAGAGAGATACACCCACATACCTGTGCGAGATATCGCACAAACGTGTGGGAAATCCGTAATCTGGCCTGCAATACTCCCCTCATTCGTCCCAACCAAAAAATATAACCCTTTGTTTTTCATGGAATTTATTTTTCATTTCAATTTTATGGCAAGCAATTGGCAGCTTTGTGGAACTTCTGCTCACGGCCAACTTTGGTAAAGCGACAATCACAGGGACAGGAAATCAACGGAAGATTGCCAGGATGGCACCCGCTTCAGGAAGAAGCGGAGCAGGATATCGCACAGGCAAGTGCAGCCAGGACGGCAAAGGAAATGGACATAGCACATGATGTGCCGGACAAACCAGGGATTGGCGATAAGGGATCAGGACGGCTCGGTTGAGCAACACAAGGGAATGTCAGGACACACCTCTGGAAGAGGTTCAGGGATATTCGTCATTGGATGATCAGCCAGGAAGGCAAGGCAAATGGATTGGATTGCCCACGGAAGACCGGCCAGGAGGCCTACCAGGAAGGTAAAAGGACAATGAGAGCAATGGATTTGCTCAGGGATGACCAACACGATGGACTGTGACAAGGACGATGCCAGAGGAACCAGGACTGTTCCAGGGTGCTGTGGCGGCCTGTACAGGATGTACTAGTCGCCCAATTTTTTAGCCCCTATTGCTTCTTCAGCTGTACTCCGCACTATCTGCATCTTGCCAGATTCTCACCGCGCTATTCGATTACCCACCCGGTGTACCAACCAATCACCGTTACCCCTTGTGGTATCTCTCCGCCAGAATCCCCAGCACCAAAAAACTCCCAACAACAGAGGCCACATAGACAGGCGCTGACAGACCGATTAACACTCGGGCCAGCAAAGGTACCAACCAGACCGTTAACGTGCCGTAGCCAAAGGTACAGAGCGCGACAAAGATCAAGACCCGAAAGCCTACCCAGTACTGCCTCACCAGCTTCCGTACCGTTCGATTAATACTGTCTCCAAAGACCACCAGCAGAGTCGCAATAATCGCCAACGCTATTTCATCATTGTAGGGGCGTAACCACCCGGACAAAGAAATCAACAATGCCATCACGACGGCTCCTTCTATCCAGCGCCAATAGTTTGGTCATAATATACTGCGGGTTTACCGTGAACTGTCAGAATAGCAGACATAAAAAAACCCGCGATATACGCGGGTTTAAAGTACTGGTGCCGGCACCAAGAGTCGAACTCGGGACCTACTGATTACAAGTCAGTTGCTCTACCAACTGAGCTATACCGGCTAAGTGGGCGGGAATACTATAGATGCTTTCGATACCCGTCAATATTTTTTTCACCTAACATACTGAAAAACCCACGCTTTCTGGAAAATTCCTGCACGAACGCCGTTTACTCTCCGGTATGAGGCAAATCATCCTTGTGAGCGCGCTCTTCCATTTCCGTAATGGAGCTATGACGCACATCGGCACCACTGACAACGTAGATCACTTGCTCAGATATGTTCCGGGCATGGTCGCCAATACGTTCGATCGCGCGCAAAATCCAGAGTATGTTAATCGCCTGACCGATGGAGCGAGGATCTTCCATCATATAGGTAATCAGCTCTCGCAACGCGGCAGAATATTGCTGATCCACGAGCTTGTCGTTACGAACCACATCGAGTGCGCCATCGACGTCATTACGGGCAAAGGCATTCAGCGCTCCTGAAATCATTTTACCAATTTCTGCGCCCATATAACGAATCGACTGCTGGCAATAGCCACTATTGGTCGAGCCACTGATTTCCAGTGCATGAACGGCAATCTTGGTTGCTTCATCGCCGATACGTTCAAGATCGCGAACCACGCGAGAGACGGCCAGAACCATACGCAGGTCGGAAGCCGCCGGTTGTCGACGCACAAGAATCTGGGTGCATTCCCGGTCGATAGCGACTTCCATACGATCCACGTCATCTTCCCGGCGAATGATGTCATCTGCGGGGGTCGTGTCACCGGTGGTAATCGCTTCAATGGCGTTGGCGACCTGGCGCTCGACCAGTCCGCCCATTTCCATCATCTGACTACGAATGGCTTCGAGATCCGAATTGAATTGACCGGATATATGCTGGCTGAAATTCATTTCAACCGGTGCGCCCTTGTTTGGCAATTGTGCTCTCCTTTTAGCCGAAACGGCCAGTAATATACGCCTCAGTCAGTGCATGTTGCGGCGTGGTAAACACGAGATCAGTCGGGTTTACCTCAATCAACTGACCCAGGTGAAAATACGCGGTGCGTTGGGATACCCGAGCCGCTTGCTGCATTGAGTGAGTAACAATCGCGATAGTGTAGTTCTCTCGCAATTCGTCAATCAATTCTTCAATTTTAGCAGTTGCAATCGGATCCAGCGCAGAACATGGCTCATCCATAAGAATCACTTCAGGGTCAACCGCAATTGTTCGCGCAATACACAAACGCTGCTGCTGACCACCCGACAGACCAGTACCCGGTGAATGTAACCGGTCTTTCACTTCCGACCACAAACCTGCCCGCTGCAAGCTGCGCTCGACCACTTCATCCAGTTCATCACGATGATTCACCAGCCCGTGAATACGCGGGCCATAGGAAACATTGTCGAAGATGGATTTTGGAAACGGGTTCGGTTTCTGAAAAACCATTCCGACCCGCGCCCGCAGAGGTACCACGTCGACTTTTGGGCCGTAAATATCCTCGTCATCAAGCAGAATATCCCCCGTAACCCGGCAGATATCAATGGTATCGTTCATCCGGTTAAGACAACGCAAGAAAGTTGACTTGCCACAACCCGATGGCCCGATCAATGCAATCACTTCGTTGGCACCAATGTCCAGACTTACGTCAAAGATGGCCTGTTTGTCGGCATAGAAGACGCCAACACTGCGGGCTTTCAGCTTGGGAGAGTCGCAGAACGGTTCGCCGTCGGTTTTGTGGTTTTCGATAATACTCATAACAAAAAATCCGGATAGTTAGCGTTTACCAGCGTCGTTCAAGACGACGACGCAGCCAGACTGCAGCAGTGTTCATCATGATCAGGAAGGCCAGCAATACGATGATGGCTCCC
This sequence comes from uncultured Oceanobacter sp., assembly GCA_913061185.1. GTDB lineage: Bacteria > Pseudomonadota > Gammaproteobacteria > Pseudomonadales > Oceanobacteraceae > Oceanobacter > Oceanobacter antarcticus. Next base: position 8,245 of record CAJXTI010000022.1, on the reverse strand, counting down.
GAAGTCCGTTCAGTGAATGCTTGTTCGGGGCTGTCGGACCAAAGAAAGATCTGCACAGGCAACACCGTCGACGGATCCGTAATAAACCCTGGCACATCGACCACAAAAGCAATCATTCCGATCATTAATAATGGTGCCGTTTCACCCAGCGCCTGAGCCATACCGATAATGGTTCCCGTCAGCATACCCGGCAGCGCCAGTGGCAATACATGATGAAAGACCACCTGCATCTTTGAGGCACCCAACCCGAAGGCGGCCTCACGAATGGAGGGCGGTACGGATTTGATCGCCGCTCGACCGGAAATAATAATGGTCGGCAATGTCATCAATGTCAGCACCAGACCACCAATCAATGGCGTTGAACGGGCGACACCAAAGATGTTGATAAAAATCGCCAGCCCCAGTAAGCCAAACGTAATGCTGGGCACCGCCGCCAGGTTATTGATGTTGATTTCAACAATTTCGGTGACACGGTTTTTAGGAGCAAACTCTTCCAGATAAATCGCTGCCGCCACCCCGATAGGGAACGATAACAGGAAGGTTACCATCAGCGTCAGGAAGGTTCCCATCATGGCACCATGAACACCGGCCAACTCTGGTTCCCGCGAATCACCATTGGTAAAGAAGGTTGTACTGAAGCGGCTTTTCAATCGCCCCTCAGACGCCCACTGTTCGAGCCAGCCCAGCTGTAACTCGCTCAGCCGTCCGGCACGGCCCTCATCACGATCATGCTTGAACCACTGGTCTACATCATCATCCATGATCAGTTCGATATTCAGGGTGGTATCAATCAGATCCGGGTTGTCCAGTACTGCTTTTTGTAACTGCCAATGTGCACCCACACTGACCAGGCTATACAGCGCACGGCGCTCATTGCGACCAGAAACCGGTATCGACTCTTTCAGGTACTGTTTGATCAGCCCTTCATAGTCCGCGTTGCGACGCGCCTCTACCGACGATTGCGGAGTCAGCCCCAGATAGTCTCCGTCGAGGTACACTTCCGATTGCAACACCGTTTGCTCAAACGCAGAACCGCCCTTGAGGATAATATTCCCAAACAGCACAACCAGGCACAGCAAGCCAAACCCTATCGACAACATGCCATACAGACGAAAACGCACTTCTGCACGACGGCGACGCGTCATGCTTTGCTCTACCCTGGCACGGGTAGTCACTTGATCAGTCATATTGCTCCCGGTACTTCTGTACCACTTTCAGCGCCACAAAATTGAGAATCAGAGTCACCAGGAACAACACCAGCCCCAGCGCAAATGCCGCCAAAGTCTTGGAAGAATCAAACTCCTGATCACCGACCAGCAAGGTCACAATCTGCACCGTCACTGTCGTCACACTTTCCAGCGGATTTGCCGTCAGATTCGCTGCCAGACCCGCCGCCATGGCAACAATCATGGTTTCACCAATGGCTCTGGAAACCGCCAGCATGACGGCACCGACGATACCGGGCAATGCCGCCGGAATAACAACATGACGTATCGTCTCGCTCTGGGTCGCCCCCAAGCCGTAACTGCCGTCACGCAGAGACTGTGGCACGGCATTAATAACGTCATCAGACAAGGACGATACAAATGGGATAATCATCACTCCCATCACCAGTCCAGCCGCCAATGCACTCTCGGACGAAACTTCCAGGCCCACATCCGCCCCCAGGCTTTTCAGGATAGGCGCCACCGTCAGAGCAGCAAAAAAGCCATAAACAACGGTCGGAATACCTGCCAGCACTTCCAGTGCCGGCTTGGCGTAGTTACGAATACGGGGAGTGGCATACTCAGACAGATAAATGGCAGACATCAGCCCAATCGGGACAGCAATCAGCATGGCAATCATGGAAATCAGCAAGGTACCGGTAAACAGCGGAATGGCACCAAAACTGCCGGAAGAACCGGACTGATCTGCCCGCAATGCCACCTGGGGTGACCAGGTCGTGCCAAACAGGAAATCAAAGACATTCACTTTGCCAAAAAACATCCAGGCTTCAAACAGCACACTGCTAAGAATCCCGACGGTCGTCAGTACTGCCACACCGGAGCTGCAGAACAGCAGTGACCGGACAATACCTTCCACTTCGTTTCTGGCTCGTAGCGCGGGTGCCAGGCGACGCAGGCTGAAGCCAAATCCGGCCAACGCCAATGCCAGCACCAACGCGGTACTCAACATGCGGTTGCGCGACTGCAGATCAACCAGGTGCAAGACCACAGAGGCCAATTCCGGATCGGCCTCCACATTCGCACCACCCGCCAGATTATGAACCTTGCTCAGCGCCAGGCTCACGCGGTTGCCTCCTTCGGCTTGGATCCCGGCTGGCAACTGCGCTTCCAGCAAACGGTCGATAACAGGGCTTTCGAGCATGCCCCAACACAACATTAACAATAAGGGTGGCAAACAGGTCCAAAGGGCGACCAGTGAGCCATAGTGGCCCGGCAATGAATTCAAAGTGACGCCGGGGCTGACCAGAGAACGAGCTCGGCGAGCGCCGCCAATGTATGCGATTACAAACAGAATCGCGATGACAAGTAGCAAAATGCTGAAGGTCATAATGACTAGCCTGAACAGAACAAGGAACAGCCGTCGATCTTACCGGCCTGAATAACACATCCGTATGACAGAAGCGGAGCCGATGGTATGGCTCCGCACCCTGACGGTTACTGGCCGATCGGGGTCAGTGACTTGACGCTGGCCGCGACTCTCCGACGACGGGATTCTTCCATCGGAATCATCCCCTTGTCAGCGAGATAGCCATCTTCACCGATAGCCCGTGCCGAGGTAAATTCAGTGAGGTACTCTTCAATACCTGGAATCACTCCGACGTGAGCCTTTTTAACGTAGAAATAAAGTGAACGGCTGATTGGGTATTTGCCGGCAGCAATATTGCCGAACGTAGGCTCAACACCATCAACCAGAGAGCCTTGCACCTTGTCTTCATTCTGTTCCAGAAAGCTGTAGCCAAAAATGCCGTAGGAATCCGGGCTGGCAGCCAGTTTCTGTACAATCAGGTTGTCGTTTTCACCGGCTTCGACATAGCCACCGTCTTCACGCAAACCATGGCAAATCGCCTTGTATTTGTCTGGATCGGATTTTTTCAGCGCCTTGATAAACGGAAACTGGGTACAGCCCCCTTCCATCGCCAATTCCACAAACGCATCACGGGTTCCGGAGGTTGGCGGAGGCCCCAATACCTTGATCGGTGTATTAGCCAAGGCAGGGTTTACTTGTTTCCAGGTTTTATAAGGGTTGGCGATCAGCTTGTCTGAACCGTCCGCCGCTGGCACCATTTTCGCCAACGCCAGAAAGATATCTTTGCGCGACAAAGAGGTACGAGGATTGGATGCTGCGTTTGCGAACACGATGCCATCAAAGCCAATCATGACTTCGACAATATCCTTGACGCCATTTTTGGTACACAAGGCAATTTCAGACGCCTTGATACGACGAGACGCATTAGTAATGTCAGGTGTGGTATCACCAACACCAGTACAGAACAACTTCAGGCCACCACCGGAACCCGTAGACTCGACTTTAGGAGTACGGAACTTGGTCGATTTGCCAAAACGTTCAGCAACGACCGTAGAAAACGGATAGACCGTTGAGGAGCCAACAATGCTGATGTAGTTACGCTCAGCAAAAGCGCTTTGACTAAACACTGAAGCCAGCAAAACCACACCGGCAACGAGAGAATGTTTCATGCTATTTCCTTCAATGTGACCTGATGATACCCAGCAGGCAGATCGTTTTCAAAAGAGAGGTATTGTCCAGTAACTGTATTACACCTACATGACGCGCACCTGTTTATTACAAAAATGTTTCATTTTGGTTACAGGCACTTATTTTCGGGCATGACAGCACACAGCTAGGCACGATGTCACCTTTGTCGTGTTGCATTACCGTTTTTTGTTCGTACCAATCTCCGACCAGTCTGTATTGTCAACGATCAAAAAGAAGTAAACTTCCGAAAAATAATTTGAATCAGGAATCCCTATGAAAGCCAGATCGAAGGACGATTGCGAACCCAAACCCGATGGCGAGTTGACACTCCGCCTGATTCCATCCCGAGGAGATACCAACACCCACGGCGACATCAGCGGTGGCTGGGTGGTGGCACAAATGGATCATGCTGCCGAAACCGTGGCAAGTCGGCTGGCACACGGACGCATCGCCAATGTGGCGCTGGAGTCCGTCGTCTTTATGTCGCCAATACGCATAGGTGCAGCGGTGTGTTTTTATACCCGTATGCTGGAGATAGGTTCATCGTCAATTCGTATCGCTATTGAAGTCTGGACCCAGAACCCGAACGAAAGCGAACGCCGCAAAGTGGTGGATGCCGTTTTCGTCTACGTTGCGATTGATGACACCGGACGAATTCGCCGAGTGCCGCGCTGATTCACACGCGGCACCACGGGCGCAGGAAGTGTTCCGCGACAGGCACAGGCAAGAACGGATAAGCAGGTGAAGCCACCCAAACAGTAGCCCGACCGTCACCCCTATATACTTACACCGGTTTCAGTTTGGCGAAGCTGAGTACCAGCCACTTGCTACCTGCTTCATCAAAATTCACTTGCACTCGCAAACCCGGCCCCTGGCCTTCGAACTGCAATACCGTCCCCTCACCAAACATTTCATGGAATACCCGGCTGCCCAACCCAAACGGCCAATCGGCCGATATCGCCGCCACCAGTTTATGGTTGCCAGAGCGAGGCCGACGCGAACTCAACGGACGGGATACGGTATTTTTCAGGCGAACTTCATCCACCAGCTCGGCGGGGATTTCACGAATAAAACGCGACGGTGTGCTGAGATTCTCCTGACCATGCAAGCGGCGGCTTTCAGCATAAGTGATCACCAGATGATCCATGGCACGCGTTATACCGACATAGGCCAAACGCCGCTCTTCTTCCAGACCATCAGCATCATCCATCGACATTTTGTGCGGGAATAAGCCATCTTCCAGCCCGGTAAGCACCACTTGGGGGAACTCCAGCCCCTTGGCAGAATGCAGCGTCATCATTTGCACCGCATCTTCATGCTCATCGGCCTGACCTTCACCCGCATCCAGGGCAGCGCTATCGAGAAATTGCACCAGCAGGCTGGCTTCTTCGTCATCACCACTGCCTTCAAAAACTCGGGCAGCATTCACCAGCTCCTCCAGGTTTTCCACTCGAGCCTGGCCCTTTTCGCCCTTTTCCTTGCGGTGATGTTCTATCAGCCCCGTCTGGGCAATCACTTGATCCACCAGCTCGTGCAATTCTATGTCATCAATCCCGACACACATCTCGTCAATCAGCGTCATAAAACCCGTGACGGCAGCACCAGCCCGTTTCGGCAAGCCCCCCGTTGCAGTCACCTCGGTACAAGCATCCCATAACGAGCAGCCCTGATCTCGGGCGATTGAACGCAAGGTATCCAGAGTTTTTTCACCAATCGCACGGGTCGGTACGTTAATCACCCGCTCCATCGCAGCATCGTCCTGCCGATTTAACAACAGTCGCAGATACGCCATGGCATTCTTGATTTCCAGTCGGTCATAAAAACGCTGGCCACCATAGATGCGGTAGGGAATACCCGCCCGCAGCATGGCCTCTTCCAAGGTGCGCGACTGGGCATTGGAGCGATAGAGAATCGCCATGTCGGCCCTGGCATGGCCTTTTTTGGCCCAGCTGTCTACCAGGTCGGCGATGTAACGGGCTTCATCCTGCTCATTAAAGGCGCGGTACAAACGGATAGGGTCACCCTTTTCACCCGTTGTATGCAGTTGTTTCCCCAGCCGTCCGCTGTTGTTACTGATGACGGCGTTGGCGGCATCCAGAATCGTCGCCGTTGAGCGGTAATTTTGTTCCAGCTTGATCATTTCCGCTCCAGCAAAATCCTGCTGGAAATTGCGAATATTACCGATGTTAGCGCCTCGCCAGCCATAAATAGATTGATCGTCATCCCCTACCGCCATCACAGACACTGCATTACCCGCCAGCAAACGAATCCAGGCGTACTGAATGTTGTTGGTATCCTGAAACTCATCAACCAGAATATGGCTGAAACGTTGCTGATAATGCTGCAGCAGCTCCGGGTTATGTAACCAGAGCTCATGAGCTCGCAGCAGGATTTCACCAAAATCGACCATACCGTTTTGCTGGCAGTTTTCTTCATAGACCTGGTAAAACTGCTGCAAGGTACGGGTAAAAGGGTCGGCGGAGGGAATGACGTGGGCGGCACGCCGCCCTTCATCCTTTTGTTCGTTAATAAACCACTGCATCTGTCGCGGTGGATAGCGGCTATCATCGATATTGTTCGCTTTCATCAACCGCTTGATCAGCCGCAGCTGGTCATCGCTGTCCAGGATCTGGAAGTATTGGGGCAAACGGGCTTCACGCCAATGCTGCTTCAGCAAGCGATGAGCCAGGCCATGAAACGTACCCACCCACATGCCGCTGACCGGCACATCCAGCAACTGCTCCAGACGGCCTTTCATTTCTTTTGCCGCTTTATTGGTGAAGGTCACCGCCATCAAGGCAAAAGGCGATACATTTTCAACCTTGAGCAACCAGGCAATGCGATGCACCAGCACGCGGGTTTTGCCCGAGCCTGCACCTGCCAGTACCAGCTGATGGGGGGATTGCGCAGCCACCGCATTACGCTGGCCATCGTTTAATTGATCTATTATCAGTGAAGTATCCATGCCGCGAGTCTATCAGATTGCACCCGTTGCGGAAGATGCTGATCAACAAATCCCCTGTTTATCCGTACAGCAGGATATTTAACAGGACGATGAGAGAGAGGCACTCTATAATCTGTGACCAAATTTCAATTATTCGGACTCATTATTGTGAGAAACAGCCCGATTCTGGCCGAAATATCTGCTGCCATACCCAACTTGCGCAAATCCGAGATAAAGGTGGCGGAATACGTGTTGCGGTCTCCACAGCAAGTGATGCACATGCGCATCGTCGACCTCGCCCAGGAAGCCCAGGTAAGTGAACCAACCATCGTCCGGTTTTGCCGTGGTATCGGCTGCAACAGTTTTCAGGAATTCAAGGTTCGCGTCGCCCAGGAAATGGCCATTACCAACAACATTGGTCAATTTGCCATCGCCACAGACGACAGCATCAGTAATATTTGCAGCAAGATTGCCGACACCACCATCCAGCGACTGCATCAAGTCAAATCGCAGCTGAAATCAGAACAGGTAGGGGTCGCTGCCAATGCCATCAGCATGGCCACCCGTGTCGAATTTTATGGCTATGGTGCCTCTGGGGCCGTCGCTATTGATGCACAACACAAGTTTTTTCGGCTGCAAGTTGCGACAGCGGCTTACAGTGACCCTCATATGCAAGCCATGTCCGCAGTGACTCTGGGGCCTGAAGACGTCGCTGTCGCCATCTCTCAAAGTGGCCGCACCAAGGATCTGCTCAATTCCATTGCCCTGGCCCAGCATCATGGTGCCAAAGTCGTTAGCCTGGCGCCCGCCAATACTGCGGTCAGCTTGCAAGCCGACTACCCGATTCATATCAATATTGAAGAAGACACCGAACAATTTACCCCGATGACCTCCCGTATTGCCCATCTGATGGTGATCGACATGCTGGCAGTCGCCGTCACACAGCGCCGAGGTCCCGAGTTTGCTCGCCATCTCATCAATATCAAACGCAGCATCAAATCATTGCGGCTGGAGCAGGGTAACGAACCCTTCAATCCGAAAAATATTATCGGTTAAATAGCTAACCGGTTGGCAGATACATCAATCCAGGTCATTACTGTCATTCGAATGCAACTTGGAAAATCAAAAATCGTCATAGCCCTGCCAAACCAACCCAAGGAGCGTGACAATGGAAGCTGCAATCAAGTTTGAAACTCATGAACAGGTTGTGACGTTTGACCCCCAAGGTAATGTAGTGGTCAACAAAGCCAGCAAGATGCCCGCCAAAGTAGTTGCGCGCCGAGCGATTGAAGCGCATCGCGAACGCAAGCATCTGGAGCAAGACCTTGATCGCTATTACGATTTTATCGACCTCTGATTTTTTTGTCCGGCTGCCCTGCAGCCGGACTGCCGCTCCCCACTAGCAATAATATCCAAGAGCCTCGCAGCACTGGCCCGAGCGCTTCGCTCACAGACACTCACAGACAAAGTCGCTATTGATATTGACCCCACCGCGCCGCTTTAAGTATTTGTACCGCACTAAAGGCGACATCTATTTAATCCGGTGCTCACTCTGGGCTAGCGGATGGTGTCGAATCACGA
>CAJXTI010000021.1 GCA_913061185.1 uncultured Oceanobacter sp. | reverse complement strand
GAGATTTCTGCCTGTCTCGTGGGCTCGGAGATGTGTATAAGAGACAGTTCCAGATGCGTCAACAGCTTGATGCGCCAGGTCCACTTGACGACTTCGGCGAGCCAACGATCTGCGGCCCGGCTTTCATTTTTGAGGCGGAAGTGCCCCGCAATCATGGCTTCGCACGGACTGCCTGCTTGTTTGTCTGCCAGCTCGGCTTGTGTCACCAGTGAGAAACCCAGTATGCCTTCGTTACGGCCGCGCAGAATCGCCAGCGCACGGTGACTCGGTACGCTTTTTAACGCTTCGTCGTGTTCAAAGTAGTCGGCGAACTTGCTGCCTTCGGCTTCTTTGCCGGGGATAACCCGGACAGACAAGGTGGCTTCTTGCTTGAGAAACTGGCGTAGTTTGGCCAGCAGGTTGGCATCTTCGGCAAACCGCTCCATCAAGATGTATTTGGCTCCATCCAGCGCGGCCTTGGTATCTTCCACGCCCTGCTCGGCATTGATAAAGTCTGTGGCTTCGGATTCTGGCGTCAGGGTCGGGTCTTGCAGCAGGCGTTCGGCGAGTGGTTCCAGCCCAGCTTCAATGGCGACTTGGCCCTTGGTGCGGCGTTTTTTCTTGTAGGGCAAGTACAAGTCTTCAAGCCGGGTTTTGGTATCGGCAGTGAGAATGTCGCGTTTTAACTCGGTGGTCAGCTTGCCCTGCTCTTCAATGCTTTTCAGGATGCTGTCACGACGATCTTCCATCTCGCGCAGATAGCGCAACCGCTCTTCCAGATTCCGCAGCTGGGTGTCGTCCAGTGCGCCGGTGACTTCTTTCCGGTAGCGGGAGATAAACGGCACCGTAGCACCTTCATCCAGCAAGGTAACGGCGGCGGAGACCTGTTGCGGGCGGATGTTGAGTTCTTCTGCAAGGCGTTGGCCTATGGATTCGAGCAGCATAAGGAAAAGATCCAGGTTCGATTTTCAAAGCAGCGCGAAGTATAGCGGGATTGGCGGGCCGGTGCTGCAGGTCGCTTTTTTCTCAAGCGTTGACGGTATGTGTGCCAGAATAGCGACACTTCGAGCAGCTTGGGATCAGGGGCAGGAATATGTTACTCACTGAATGGAATCAGTCACCGTTATTGGCTGCCACAAAACGTATACCACCGTTGCTTTCTCTAGCTCTGGTGGCAGCTGTGGCTATTACGTTGCTGATTGGGCTAGGGGTGCTGAGCCGTTATGTCTTTTCAATCTACTATGTACCCGAGTTTCGCCATGTCCTGATCTATATACAGGTTGCCATAGCTGCTGCCTGTCTTATATATCTGCGTGGGAATGCGCTGCCAAAACCCGATGTGGCAGCAGTGGTCATGATGATTCTGGGGCTGTTGTCGGTTATGGCAACAGCGGCTTCTGATCATTTTTTCCGCTCACTGAGCCGGGAAACAGAAGTTATCGTGTCGGTTTTGAACGTCTGGCTGTTGAGCCAGTGTTGCCGTTCAAGCCCTTCTCTACGGCATTGGATCTCGGTAGCTGTGCTGGCCGCCTTTGTGATTACCGTATTGGATGAGCTGGATTTATGGCTCAGTCTTGACGATCCGGCGCTGTATTCCTGGGGGGAAGGGCTGCGCAATTACCTCCATATTCGCCACCTCGGCGATATGGCAGGAGTGGGGGTTGTTATCTCCGGTTACTTGCTAGCCCAAGAAGATCGTCGCTGGCAGTCAGCAGGGGCGATCGGTTTGTTTGTCGCCGTCACGTCCTTGTTGTTCAGCTCCGGACGGGCTTCGGTAGTGGCAACTCTGATGGCGCTGCTGGTTATTGGCGGTATGTGCCATCGGATTCGCTGGTATTCGGCCAAACTGACCGCAGTGAGTGCGCTGGCGGTTATGGCCTCGATTGCCATGGCACCCTTAGCAGCTTCACCAGGAATTGGTAGCTGGCCCGGCATCTGGCGAATGTTTGTTGCTTTCGGGAAAGAGTCCAGCAGCGGTGAGCTGGTGAATAGCAGTGGCCGTAATGTGATCTGGGAGGCATCGTTGCGGCAATCGCTGGATGTTCCGTGGCTTGGAATCGGGCCGGATACCTATGTCTACATGAAGCCGTTTTTGTATGGACAGACACCACACAATACGTTGCTGCAGTGGGTGCTGGACTGGGGGTGGCCTGCGGGCTTATTGGGGTTTGGTCTGCTGTTATGGTGCAGCTGGCTGGCGTTGCGATTGATCTGGCGGGAACAAAAAAACAGCCGTCCAGATGTGGCCGCTTTCTGGGCAGTTGGTTTCGGCATTTTTATGCTGCATGGGCTGGTGGCCACTACCTTTTATGAGCCGGTGGATATGCTGATAGCGGTGGTGATGCTGGCCATGATCGGGTCTGCATCCGCGCCCGCAGTAACACCGCCACCGGCTATCTCGAGGACGGCAACAGCGCTCTCGGTAGTGCTCTTGTTGGCTTGCCTGTGTATTAATAGTCAGTTTGGCAAGGCGCTCGATATTAATGAGCGTATGCGTGGTGCTGTCACGGTTAGTACCGATGAGGTGAACTGGTTGATGTCGCATCCTTACTCTTTGTCCGGGTTCTGGAGTTGGACTCAGGCCAAGGCGGCCGCGATGGATTATGATGTGGTCGAGTTGCTGCGCTGGGGGAGAGATCACGCAGAATATCGATCGCTGCTGTATTCCGCCAGGCTGGCCCGTTATTACTGGCAAAAGGAAAATGAAGAGGAAGCAAACAAGGCATTTGCAGCGGCTCTGGCCAATTTGCCGCTGATTAGCCGCAGTTCGGCACTTACCTTGGTTTGCCAACTTTCCGGGGTGCTGGAATCCCGTCCTGAATGTGCCGAGGTCTATGCCTCGTTGCTGGAAAAAATAGCGTTGCGGCGATGGACCCGAGAGCACCCCGCGCATTTTGGTGACGAGCGAAAGGGCTTGCCAGTCAGAGAGTGAAGAAATTGATTCAGTGAGGTGTGCTGAACAAGCTCAATGGTATTGACGAAAGTGCACTTGAATTCAAAGCATAAAAAAAATCCAGAACCCGGTGTGAGTTCTGGATTTTTTGTGTTCGATCATTCAGACAAAGCACTTAACGGATAAAAATCAACCGAACGGTGCTTTTTGTTATCCGCTCAAACATGGTCTGAGCGGATATTTAGCGCATAAACATTACTTGCCGCCACGCATGGAATCGAAGAATTCATCGTTGGTCTTGGTTTGGCTCAGCTTGCCAAGCAGGAATTCAATCGACTGTACGTCTTCCATTTCTGTGAGCAGTTTGCGCAGAATCCACAGACGTTGCAGGGACGATTCATCAAACATGATGTCTTCGCGACGGGTGCCGGAACGGCGGATATTGATCGCAGGGTAAATCCGCTTTTCCGCGATCTTGCGATCCAGATGCAGCTCCTGGTTACCAGTACCCTTGAACTCTTCGTAAATCACTTCGTCCATTTTGGAGCCAGTGTCTACCAGTGCGGTGGCGATAATCGTCAGGGAGCCGCCTTCTTCAACGTTACGGGCGGAGCCGAAGAAACGTTTTGGCTTTTCCAGTGCGTTGGCATCAACACCACCGGTCAGTACCTTGCCGGAGCTGGGTACTACGGTGTTGTAGGCCCGTGCCAGACGGGTGACCGAGTCGAGCAGAATCACCACGTCACGTTTGTGTTCAACCAGACGCTTGGCTTTTTCGATCACCATTTCGGCGACCTGGACGTGACGCGCAGGAGGCTCATCGAAGGTTGATGCGACGACTTCACCACGAACCGAGCGTTTCATCTCGGTCACTTCTTCCGGCCGCTCGTCAATCAGCAGCACAATCACATCACATTCCGGGTTATTCCGGGTGATGGACTGGGCGATGGTCTGCAGCAGCATGGTTTTACCGGCTTTGGGCGGCGCAACAATCAGACCGCGCTGTCCTTTACCAATCGGGGCTACCAGATCCAGTACGCGGGAAGAAAGGTCTTCGGTCGAGCCATTGCCTTGTTCCAGAAAGAAGCGATGGTCAGGGAAGAGCGGGGTGAGGTTTTCAAACAGAATCTTGGATTTGGCGTTTTCAGGTTTGTCGTCGTTGATTTCGGCGACTTTTAACATCGCAAAATAACGTTCGCCATCTTTAGGGGGACGGATTTTTCCTGAAATCTTGTCACCCTTGCGCAGATTAAAACGGCGAATCTGGCTGGGTGAAACATAAATATCATCAGGACCGGCAAGATAAGAGCTACTGGAGCTTCTTAAAAAGCCAAAACCATCCTGCAGGATTTCCAATACCCCATCACCATAAATATCTTCCCCGCTCTTGGCATGATGCTTGAGAATGGCAAAGATAATATCCTGTTTACGGGTACGACTCACATTCTCGAGATTCATTTCCTTGGCGATATCAAGGAGTTCGGGAACGGCTTTCAATTTAAGGTCGGAAAGATTCATAGGGAAAGATAAGTGCAATTTAGTGGGTGTTGGGGCGGAGCTTGAAACGATATCAAGAGGAGAAATGCTTTGGAGAACCCAAGGCGTAAAGAAACTATAGACTCAATATATGGGGGTGTCCAGCCCAAAAGGTGCGGTGGCACCTTTTGGGTGTTGCAAGCAGGGTGAATACTTACAGAGCTTGCTGGATAAAGGCCGTCAGTTCGGATTTGCTCATGGCGCCAATCTTGGTCGCTTCAACGTTTCCGCCCTTGAACAGGATCAGGGTCGGAATGCTGCGGATACCGTATTTGGGTGCTGTTGCTTCGTTCTGGTCGATATTCAGTTTGGCAATTTTCAGCTGACCCTTGAATTCTTCCGCAATTTCTTCCAGCACAGGAGCAATCATTTTACAGGGGCCACACCATTCAGCCCAAAAATCTACCAGTACCGGCAGGTCGTTACTCAGTACGTCCGTTTCAAAACTGTCGTCACTCGTCATCAGAATGAGATCGCTCATGGTTTCCCCTTGCGTGTTGAGGTCATAATTAACGTCATTGTACGCTGGACCCTGTGGGAATCAATCGCAGAGATAGATCAAAGATCTACTGGACGCATGCTCTTGTGAGTTGCATATTCGGGGCTTGCCCTAAAAAAGACAGTTTCAGGACTTCGAGTTATGTCAGATACCTCAGCCCAGCCAGGCGAATTGATTGCAGCAGTTGATCTGGGCTCCAACAGTTTTCATATGGTCGTCGCCCGCGAATTTCATGGTGAATTTCGTACTCTGGAACGGCGTGGACAAAAAGTGCAGCTAGCTGCTGGTCTGGATGAGCACTACATGCTGTCGGAAGAGGCACAGCAACGCGGTCTGGATTGTTTGCGAGAGTTTTCCCAGCGTTTGCAGGGCATGGATCCTGCCAAAGTGACGGTGTTGGCAACCAACGCGCTGCGTGCCGCCCGTAACCGCCAGGAGTTTATTGAACGGGCCGAGGCGGTACTGGGTTATCCCATCGAAGTCATTGCCGGGCGCGAAGAAGCCCGCCTGATTTATCTGGGCGTTGCGCATACGCTGGCGGATGATATGGGGAATCGTCTGGTGGTCGATATTGGTGGCGGCAGCACCGAGTTTATTATTGGTGAACGGTTTGAACCGAAGGCACTGGAAAGCCTGCATATGGGTTGCGTATCGTTCACCCGGCGATTTTTTGCCGATGGCCTGATTACCGAAGCCGCGTTTGAGCAGGCAGTTGCCGCTGCTCGTCAGGAGTTGCTGAACATAGAAACCCATTACAAGCAGCTTGGCTGGCAAAACGTGGTGGGATCTTCCGGCACGATTCGGGCAGTTGAGCAGTCCGTGGTGGAATTTGGCTGGTCAACGGAAGGGATAACACGTCCGGCGCTAAAAAAATTACGCAAGCAGGCACTGCAATTTGCCACGCTGGATGATGTGGTATTACCTGGGGTCAAGGTCGAGCGTCGTCAGGTGTTTATTGGTGGACTGGCGATTTTGACGGCGGTATTTGACACCTTTGATATTGAACACATGGTGTATTCCGATGGTGCCTTGCGTGAAGGGGCGTTGTGGGATTTGTTCGGGCGCTCGAGTCACGAAGATGTACGCCAGCGCACAGTTCAGTCGCTGAAAGAACGCTTCTATGTCGATGATGCGCAAGCGGCCAGGGTGAGTGACATGGCTCGTGCCCTGTTTGTGCAGGTGAATCAGCACTGGGGGATGGACGACAGCCTGGTGCGCTGGCTGTTGTGGGGGGCAGAGTTACATGAGATTGGCTTGAGCCTCTCTCACAGTGGTTTCCATAAACACGGTGCCTATCTGCTTCAGCACGCAGACATGCTGGGCTTTACCCGCCAGGGGCAAGTGAAACTGGCAGCTCTGGTACGTTGTCATCGGCGTAAATTCAGCCTTGAGGAATTTGCGGCGGTATCTCCCGGACGTCGTCAATTTGTGATTCAGTTGACCCGACTGCTTCGCATCGCGGTTATTTTAAACCACAGCCGTGGAGCGCATCCGGTGCCGGTGCCTGTTGTTACCATTGCTGAGGATAATCAACTGCAACTGCAACTGCAACTGCCTGAAGGTTGGTTGGCGGAGCATCCGCTGACGGCCGGTGACCTGATGGCGGAAGTGGAATTCCAGAAAGCTGCCGGCATGGCGCTTGGTGTGATGTAGCCGTATGGAAGTGGATTGGCCGCACGATATGCCGTGCGGCTACTTAACCCGGTGATATCAATCAGCTTGATGTGGTTGCGAGCGTGGCCAGCAAAATACTCTGGGCGCGGATGGTTTCTTCACCCTCGGCGGGTTGGAGGCGAACATAGCGGCCATCCGACTGCAGTACCCAGGCCTGGCTGTTGTCCAGCATATAGGCTTCCAGCTCCGATTTGACCCGATCTTTCAGTTTGTTGCTTTCGATCGGGAAGGCGGTTTCCACCCGATTCAACAGGTTACGTTCCATCAGGTCGGCACTGGCGGCATATACTTCGTCCTTGCCGTTATTGAGGAAGTAATACACCCGGGTGTGCTCCAGGAAGCGGCCAATAATCGAGCGTACTTCAATGTTCTCAGAGACACCGGGAATCCCAGGTTTGAGACAGCACATGCCGCGAATGATCAACTCTACCTTCACGCCAGCCTGCGAGGCCTTGTAAAGCGCCCGGATCAGTTTTGGTTCGGTCAGGCCATTGGCTTTCAGGCGGATCAGTGCCGGATGGCCTGCTTCTGCATGAACCCGTTCCCGTTCAACCAGTTCGATCAGTTTTTTGTGCAGTGTGAACGGTGCATGAAACAGCTTCTTTATTTTTAATGCGGCGCCCATGCCGGTCAGTTGCTGGAACACGGCGGCGACGTCTTCACCCATGACATCATTGCTGGTCAGGAAGCTGTAGTCGGTGTACGCCCGTGCGTTGCCAGCGTGGTAGTTGCCGGTGCCGAGGTGCACGTAACGTTTGTAGCGGTCTTCTTCTTTACGCACTATCAGCATCATTTTGGCGTGGGTCTTGTAGCCGACCACGCCATACACCACCACGGCACCGGCTTCCTGCAGGCGGTTGGCGAGGTAGAGGTTTTCTTCCTCATCAAAGCGCGCACGCAGTTCAATAACAACCGTGACTTCCTTGCCATTACGGGCGGCATCCACCAGCGCATTAACAATTTCAGATTTGGCACCCGTGCGGTACAACGTCTGTTTGATCGCCCGCACCGCCGGGTCTTTGGCGGCTTCGCGCAGCAGGTCGACGACGGGTGTAAAGGATTCAAACGGATGTAGCAGCAGCGTATCGCGCTCGCGCATGCTTTCGAAAATGCTCTTTTTGAACTTGATGTTCTTGGGCAGCCCGGGTGTAAAAGGCGTGTACTGCAAATCCGGGCGGTTGATCTGACCAATCACTTCCATCATCCGGCCCAGATTCACCGGGCCATTGACCATGTACAGGTCGTTGGCTTCCAGGCTGAATTTGTGTAACAGGAAGTTCACCAGCTCGGACGGGCAGTTATCTGCCACTTCCAGACGCATCTCTTCGCCAAAGTTGCGTGAGTGCAGCTCATCTTCAAGGGCAGAGGCGAGGTCGTTGGTGCCGTCTTCGTCAATCTCCAGATCGGCGTTGCGGGTAACCCGGAACTGGTAACAGCCCTTGACTTCCATGCCAGGGAACAGCTCATCGGCATGTTCGTGAATCATGGACGACAGGAAAATAAAGTGATCACCGCCATTAGTCAGATGATCTGGAATACGAATAATACGCGGCAGCGAGCGCGGTGCCGGAATAATGGCCAGCCCTGTTTCACGACCAAAGGCATCCTTGCCATCCAGTTCAACAATAAAGTTCAGACTCTTGTTCACCAGACGCGGGAACGGATGGGAAGGATCCAGCCCGATCGGACTGATCAGCGGCTGGATACTGTCGCGGAAATAGCCTTCCACCCAGAGCCGTTGCTCTTCGGTCCAGTCACGGCGGCGCTGGAAGTGGATATTTTCCTGTTCCAGCGCTGGCAGAATGGTTTCATTGAGAATTCGGTACTGACGTTCAACGGTTTCGCTGCAGAGCGTATGAATAGCGCTCAGCACCTGTTGTGGGTGCATACCGTCAGCCCCTGCCTGTTCGCGGGCGAAGGTCAGCTGCTGGGTCAGGTTGGCGACTCGGACTTCGTAAAACTCGTCCAGATTGCGGCTGAAAATACACAGGAAAAACAGCCGATCAAGCAGTGGGTGGCTTTCATCCAGTGCCTGCTCCAGCACCCGGATATTGAACTGTAAATGGCTCAGTTCACGATTGAAGTAATACTCACTGCTACTCAGGTCGATACTTGCTTCGGTTGTCTGTACGTCGCTCATTCTGCTTCCTTAAGCGTTGATCCACTCTGCGTATTGTTTGGCGTAATAGGTAAGAATGCCATCGGCACCGGCGCGCTTCATGGCGGTGAGGGCTTCCACCATAACGGCGTTATCATCCAGCCAGCCATTCGCCACTGCCGCTTTGTGCATGGCGTACTCACCGCTGACCTGATAAACGAAGGTGGGGGCGCGGAATTCATCCTTGATGCGGCGAACGATATCCAGATACGGCATGCCCGGCTTGATCATCACCATGTCGGCACCTTCGGCCAGATCCATAGCCACTTCATGCAGCGCTTCATCGCTGTTGGCCGGATCCATCTGATAGGTTTTCTTGTCGGCTTTGCCGAGGTTGGCCGAAGAACCGACAGCATCGCGGAAAGGGCCATAGTAGGCCGATGCATATTTGGCGGAATAGGCCATGATGCGGGTGTTTACAAAACGATCTTCTTCCAGCGCAACGCGGATATCACCAATGCGGCCGTCCATCATATCGGAAGGAGCGACAACGTCGGCGCCAGCTTCGGCATGAGACAAAGCCTGTTTCACCAGCGTATCGACGGTGCGGTCATTCAGTACATAGCCATCCTGATCAATGATGCCATCCTGGCCATGGGTGGTGAACGGATCCAGGGCAACGTCGGTAATCACACCCATCTCGGGCACGGCATCCTTGATCGCCCGCACAGCGCGTTGAGCCAGACCATTAGGATTAAATGCTTCTTCCGCCAATTCGGACTTGGCACTGTTCGGCGTTACCGGGAACAGGGCAACCGCCGGGATACCGAGCTGGTACAGGTGCTTGACCTCGGCGACCAGCAAATCAACGGACAGGCGTTCGATACCTGGCATGGAAGCAATCGCTTCACGTTCCTGATGGCCTTCGAGCACAAACATCGGGTAAATCAGGCTATCGGTCGTCAGCTGGGTTTCGCGCATCAACCGACGGGAAAAATCATTGCGGCGCATACGACGCAGTCGAGTTTCTGGAAACATGCGTTGAGAGTCAGTGAAGGCCATGATGTGCTCCTGAGTTACCCGTGAAAAAACAACCCGGATTGTAGCTCGCTTTGGCCGGGGCTGGTGACTTTATCCTGGAGGATAGCGCCGAATTCCGAACCTGAATCAAAAGACGGGCAGCCTAGATCAAAAACATGACGGTTTTGCGGCAATCAGAAAGGTTGTTATTGGTATTTCTGTTCCAGCCGATTGATCACGTCGTCGGCCACCCGCAGGCTGGACAGCAGGTCGAGCAGGTTGTATTCCAGATTGACGTTGAGGTGAGTGGCCTGGCCGTTGAAGAAATCGGGGTTGTTGCCTTCAAATTTGAGGCTGAGGTTAAGTGAACCATCGGGTTGGTAACGCACGCCGGAGCTGAGCTCTTTGAAATGAAAATTTTCCAGTAATTGCATTGCCAGGGCGACACTGGGGTCACTTTGTTTGAGGGCTTCACTGGCATCGGTTTGATAGCGGATAGTGCCGCCGGGGGCGCGGGCAAACAGATTGCCTCCCGGAATACTGGGGCCTTGTTGAGTCAATACAATTGGCAGTACGCCATCGAGCAGGCCATCGGCTTCCAGTTCGGCGCTGGGTTCCAGCTGCGCCAGGCTGGCCAGCTGTAATTGGTCAATCGCAATGCCGAAAGAGTTGATTTCCTTGCGGCTGTCGTACATGACCGCCGGAATGTAAATACGACCCCCCAGCAGGCGGGTATGCAGCTCGCGGATGTCGGCGCTGGCCCAGCTGAAGTCGTGGGCGAGGGTGACGTCTGCTCTGGCCAGCAGGTCGGTCATTTCGACCCCGGTGTTGAGAGTGTCGCCTCCCACCTGGCTGTTGATCTGATAATTACCCTCACTGCCCGGCCGCATCGCCATTAAAAACTGCCAGTTGTCCAGGGTGATGCGGTTGTCGTAGACCAGGCTGATATTGTCGCCACGTAGCATGATGTCGGGCTGGAAACGTTGCTGCTCAAGGTTCCAGTCAACCCAGCCCTGACCCGACAATTCGCCGCTGAGAATATCGACGCCGGTCAGGTCGGGCATGCTGTTCAGCCCCAGTTTGTTCCAGACAATACTGCTGTTGAGGAGCTGAAATTGCCAGGAACCGGCACCGGATTCGAGTTGGTGCTGGAGTTGGCTACGCAGCTGCAACTCGCCGTTGCCCAGGCGAATCTCGGGATTGGCAGTGAGCTGCGTAGTGGCGACGTTGTAACGAATATCGGCGCTCAGTCGAGCATCTGGCAGCGGCCATTGCTGCCACTGTGATGGCCGAAGTAATAGCCGCAGATGGCACAAGGGTTGTACCAGATCGACGGTGCAGCGTAGTTGTGAGGCGCCGGTACGAATAATCCGCTCTGGTTGTTGCAGTGTCAGCGGATCGAGGTCAAATGCCAGCTCGGAGAGCGGCGTAAAAGGTGTCTCGAGTTGATTGCTGTCCCAGGTCGCGCCAAAACGGCCGCTTTGGCGGATGTGTAAGGCGGCGACGCGCCACTGTTCAATCGGTTGCGGACTGGCGTTGAAGGCGGTGTCGTCGAGGTGAAGGGTCAGTGGGCCGGTACGATTGAGTGTGAGTTGCAAGTGACTGGTCATATCCCAGGCACTGGTAATGGCAGCGCTGCGCAGGTTGCCCTGGGCGGCCAGCTGAATCTGTGCGGTTAGCATGGGCTGGTCGGTCGTGCTGACGCGATTCCAGTCCAGTTGCAAAGGCAGATTGGCGGTGCCATCCAGGTGTTGTTGATCCTGATCTTGCTGAAAACGCAAGGTGGGGCTGGCACTGGCATGGCACTGAGACAGTAACGGGTTGCACTGTATCTCTGCTTCCCAGGGGCCGATATCCAGGGTCTGGTTTGGTAGCTGAAGCCGGATGGCGGGGCCACTCAGTTGGCTGTGCCAGGCATCTTGCTGATGTTGTAGCTTGAGCTGCCATTGCCTGGAGAGGGTGTTGGCGGTGGCTTGGGTTTCGATTTGCAGCTCTGGCAGATCTCGACGGATCAGGTGCTTGCCGGGTGCCATGGTTAACCGGGTGACCGCTTCCAGTTGCAGGTCTTGTGGTAAGCGAAAACGATTGTTAACGGTCAGGGTAGCGGTGGATTCCAGTGTATCAAGGGTCGCCAGCACCGGGTGAGCGGTGAACATCTGGCGTATTTCTGGCGGCAAGCGATAGGCCTGACGGGACAGCTCGGGCAGTATCAGTACTTGTCGTAACTCGGCTCGAGTGGTGGTTGCATCCTGTTGCAGTTGGATAAACCAGTGCGCCAGCAGGGTGGACTGATCGGATAGCTGCGCCAGTATCTGGCCATTGGCCAGCAGCTGCAGATTGAGGTTCCAGGGTGGCGCGGGTGGTGCGTCGGCGGTGATCTGGGTAGCCGGGAACGGCGTCAACTGACCGAGCAACTGCCAGTGTTGCGCATTCAACTCGACAGCTAATCTGGCCTGCAGCAGGGGGTGATCGAGTTGCAGTGTCTCAATGCTGATGTCTTTGATCGGCAGACTTGTCAGTAGCTGGTTCAGTGCCGGCAACTCGATCCATTCATTGTCCAGCTGTGCGCGGGCGGCGGCCTCGGTGCTGTTGGCTTGGGCGGCAGCGAGGCGGGTACTGGTACTGCCAAGCACAATGCGCAGCTCGCGGATACGCAGTTGCTCCAGCTGACCGCCGAGCAAGCCCAAGGAATCGTATTGCAGCTCGCCATCCAGCAGCGCAAGAGTGGTGCCGTCAGCCAGCCGGGCAGTGAGGTAATCCAGTTCGAGTTGATGCCATTGCAGGGTTTTTATCTGCCAGCTGACTTCGATTCCGGTGATTTGTTGCACCAGCGCCGGAAGCCACTGGTTGGCAGCGGATTTCACCAGGGTTGGCAGCGACACCAGAACAACAAGCAGCAGGCACACGACCAGCAGCCCGAATGCCGCCAGGCCCCGGCTGAGCCAGGTAAGCGTGATCCGCCAGCCGCTCGGGGGCCGGGTACTCATTACTGTGCGGTCAGGGTTTTAACGCCCTCATCGGTGCCTAGCAACAGGGTGTTGGCCGGACGCATGGCGAACAGACCGTTGGTGATCACGCCGGTGATCTGGTTCAGCTGTTTTTCCAGCGTGATGGCGGCATCAATACGGAGGTTGTAGACATCCAGAATCTGACCGCCGTTGTCGGTGATTACACCATCGCGATAGACCGGATCGCCACCGAGTTTGACGATTTCCCGTGCCACATGGGAGCGAGCCATGGGAATCACTTCAACCGGTAGCGGGAAGCTGCCCATGGTAGCGACCAGCTTGCTTTGATCGGCAATGCAGATGAAGTGGCGGGCGACGGCGGCGACGATTTTTTCACGGGTCAGCGCCGCACCGCCGCCCTTGATCATCTCCAGCCGGTGGTTAATCTCATCGGCGCCATCAATGTAGTAGTCGATGCTATCAACGGCGTTCAGATCGTAAACCGGAATGCCATGCTCGCGCAGGCGTTGGGCCGAGGCTTCAGAGCTGGCGACGGTGCCATCAAACAGATGTTTGTGCCGGGCCAGGGCATCAATAAAGCAGTTGGCGGTAGAGCCGGTGCCAACGCCGACAATGGTGCGTTCTTCAAGGTGAGGCAGAAGATATTGTGCTGCGGCGTCACCGACGGCTTGTTTGAGTTCGTCTTGAGTCATGTTGATTCCGTATGTCCAAGTGGTGCGGGTCGTGCTTAAACGGCATCCATTATAGAGCGCTGTGCGTTACAATGCCTGGCTTCATTCTTCCTTGCCAGGCAATCCGGTCTGGCCTTGCTTCAGGATTGGCCACTTCATGTTGAACGAGTATCTGAAAAAAATCCTTACCTCGCGGGTTTACGATGTTGCCATCGAGACGGCGCTGCATATTGCCCCATTTTTGTCAGAGCGACTGGGTAATCAGATCTGGATTAAACGTGAAGACCAGCAAGGTGTGTATTCCTTCAAGATTCGTGGTGCCTACAACAAGGCGGCACAGCTGACTGATGAAGAAAAAGCCCGTGGTGTGGTGACGGCTTCTGCGGGTAATCACGCCCAGGGACTGGCATTGGCAGCCCGTGATCTGGGCTTAAAAGCCGTGATTGTGATGCCCCGCACCACGCCGGAAATCAAGGTGCGCTCGGTCAAGGCCAAGGGGGCCAAAGTGGTGCTGCATGGCGATGCCTTTGACGATGCCTTTGCCTATTCGCAAAAGCTGGTCGCTGAGAAAGGCATGACCTATATCCATCCGTACGATGACCCGGATGTGATTGCCGGACAAGGCACCATCGGTATGGAAATTCTGCGACAGATGCAACAGCCCGTGGATGCGGTGTTTATTCCGGTTGGCGGTGGTGGTCTGGTGGCGGGTGTGGCCGCTTATATCAAGGCGCTCAAGCCGGAAGTCCGGATTGTCGGGGTTGAATGTACCGAGTCCGCCTGTCTGGCGGCGGCGCTGGCGGCGGGTAAGCGTGTCACCTTGCCGGCAGTGGGTATTTTTGCTGATGGCGTTGCCGTGGCCACCATCGGTGAGCATACCTGGGCGATTGCCAAGGATTGTGTTGACGAGGTGATTACCTGTACGCCGGATGAAATTTGTGCCGCGATCAAGGATGTCTTTGATGACACCCGAGCTGTCTGTGAACCCGCCGGGGCACTGGCGATTGCCGGGGTGAAAAAGTACGTTGAGCGCGAAGGCTGCGAAGGCCAGAATCTGGTGACCATTCTGAGTGGCGCTAACGTCAATTTCGATCGCTTGCGCTATATCTCGGAAGTGGCAGAAATCGGCGAAGGTCGTGAGATCATTCTGGCGGTCACCATTGCCGAACAGCCTGGTAGCTTCCAGCGCTTTTGCTCGTTACTGGGCAAGCGTCCGATCACCGAGTTCAACTATCGTTATGGCGATGATGACAAGGCGCGTATCTATGTTGGTGTCAAAGTCGGCCCTGAGCCAGGTGCGCGGCAGGCCCTGCTGGCGGAGTTGCAGGCGGACGATTACCCGGTGCTGGATCTGACCGATGATGAAATGGCCAAGTACCATATTCGTCATATGGTCGGTGGTCATGCGCCCGCTGCGGTCGATGACGAACGCCTGTATCGATTTGAGTTTCCCGAGCGTCCGGGGGCGTTGTTGCTGTTCCTGAAAACCCTGGGCAAGCGCTTTAATATTTCGTTGTTCCACTACCGTAACCACGGCGCGGCCAGTGGCCGGACGCTGGTGGGGTTGCAGGTGCCGGAAGAAAAGCTGGCCCAGTTGCACGGTTATCTGGATGAACTTGGTTACCCCTACTGGGACGAGAGCGACAATATGGCCTACCAGTTGTTTTTGCGCTGATTCAGTCGTCAGTGCTGAATATCCGGGCTCAAGCGGGCCCGGTCTGGT
Organism: uncultured Oceanobacter sp.; assembly: GCA_913061185.1. Taxonomy (GTDB): domain Bacteria; phylum Pseudomonadota; class Gammaproteobacteria; order Pseudomonadales; family Oceanobacteraceae; genus Oceanobacter; species Oceanobacter antarcticus. Next base: position 36,721 of record CAJXTI010000021.1, on the reverse strand, counting down.
GGTACTGTCAGGCGCTGGCCCTGGTTGAGGTGCGTGGTGCAGGCGACTCGCAGCAGTGAGGCAAAGTTACCGACCTCGCCTCGCCGTGCAATCACTTCGCGGTGAATGCGGCTTAGAAACGTACCCAGTGACAGCTCCGCATCACTGGCGATGTCTTCCAGCAAATGCCAGAAAACCGCCTCCAGCCGAATACTGGTGACAACACCATCCAGGCGGATGGAACGGGTTTTTAATTCAAACAACTCAGGTTCGGCAGCGGAATAAATTTCACACATATCGCCTCCTCTGGCACCGGCCAAATTCAGAATGCCCTGCGGATATGGCAGGGCGTATCTGGACGATTCTAGCGGGTTTGGCTGGAAGGGAAACTCACAACGCTATCAATAGCTGATTAAATTGAGCCAACCATGACGGATGAGCAGGCCAGGCCGGAGCGGTCACCAGATTGCCGTCGGTAACGGCTTCGGTCACCGCGATATTGGCGTAAATACCACCGGCCATCGTAACTTCTGGCGCGCAGGCGGGGTAGGCGGAAATCGTACGCTCACGAATAACATCTGCCGTGGTCAGAATCTGGGCGCCATGGCAAACGGCCGCAATCGGCTTGTTGGCGTCGGCAAAGTGTTTGACCATGGTGATCACGTCGCTGTTCAAGCGCAGATATTCCGGGGCGCGACCACCGGGCAGTAGCAGGGCGTCGTAATCCGCGGGGTTGAGGCCCGCAAAATCAGCGTTCAGCGCAAAATTATGGCCTGGTTTCTCCGTGTAGGTCTGGTCGCCTTCAAAGTCGTGAATGGCCGTTTTGATGATGTCGCCCGCGGCTTTATCCGGGCAGATTACATGCACTTCGTGACCCACCATCTGCAATGCCTGAAAGGGCACCATCAGTTCGTAGTCTTCAACAAAATCACCGGCAATAAACAGTACCTTGGCCATGAGTCAGTTCCTTATTGTTATCTGGAATTGTTATCTGGACTGTCGTCACAACGACGACGGGCTTTTACTTTAAGGGCTGGTTAACGGCGGTGGGTAACAGCGGGGTACTACATGATGATGCCATGCTGGATGGCCGACATCCCGGATGCGGCAATAGCGGTAGTCGGAGTTGGTTTGCCGCTGGCTGATATTACAGCCGTCCCTTGCTGTACAGTTCTCTGGCTTGCTGTTTCTTGCGTTCGCTTTTTCGCAGTAATACATAAAACACCCCGGCTCCGCCGTGCTGCGGTTGGGCGGTATGGTAAGCCTGGACGTCATCAATCTGTTCCAGCCAATGCACCAGGTAGCTTTTTAATATTGCGGAATCGCCTTCACTGCGTTCACCTTTACCGGGCAACACAATCACACTGCGAATGTCGTGTTCCATGCAGTCCTGAAAAAATCGGAACAGTTGTCGGCGGGCCTCTTCTACCGTGCGGCGATGCAGGTCGAGACGCGCCTCGCTCTCATATTTTCCCAGACGTAACTTGCGAAATACGCCATCCTGAATCCCTGGACGTTTAAAGCCAACGACATCGTGTGGGCCAATACGTTTGATGTTGCTTGTCTGTAAATAATTGGGGTCGCGTTTGGGGCTGTCATCAATGGCCGCAAGGCGGCGTGCCTGTTGTGAGGCCAGTGTAATATCCCCCTTTCGAAGAGCGACTTTGGCTTGGGTATGCAGAGGTTTGACGTCTTGCATCTCCTGGAAAAACGTATCGTCGTGATCGGTCATGGGGCTGCGCTCTAACGAATGTTCCCACCTATAATAACCAGTATTGGTGCTGGACGGTAACCGGGTGGACGGATTCAGGTATGGATACTTGCAGATGAACTGTGACAATTCTTTGCTCAGGCTCACACATCCAGGACGGTGAGATGTCTCAATGTGATATATCGTTGAGCGGTTTATAAATAAGATTGCAGAAGGCATGACATGAGAATTTTACGACAATGGTTGCTTCTGATCAGTCTGCTGCCCGTGCTGGGCTTTGGTATGGAAGTTTGTGCGTTTGAAGGGCCTCATCGGGTGATGGACTGGTCGGAGTTGCTTGATCTCAGCAGCAAACAGCAGGCTGAAATAGCACGTATTGAAACCGGCTTTCGACAGCACTTTCAGCAACTGCGTGACGAATCTATTCCACGCTGGGGGCAGGGGTTTGACGAGCAGCAATGGCTCAAGCAACGGGCGCAAGAGCGTGAATTGGAAGTCGGGATGCGAAAGCAGTTGCAGCAGGTACTGACTGAGGCTCAGCGTTTGCAGGCGGATACCATTGTGCAGCGCTTTCACCGCAAAGCGACCGCAGAAATGCTGGAGCGTATGGTGCAAGAGTTGGCGCTTTCTCCGGCTCAGTGGCAACGGCTGGAACACTCGCAGGCTGCCATTACGGCTGATTTTGATTGGCCAATGGATCATAGTCAGATGGAAGCCGCTCGGATTGGAATAGAAAAGCTGTTGAGTAATGTTCTGACGCCAGAGCAGCTGGCGGAGGTTCAGCAACAACAACGACGGCGTGAGAAAAGGAAGCGCTGGCCGAAACCGGAAGATTTTCGGGATGGCCCTGGAAAAGGTGGTGCAAGATTGCCTTGGAATTTACCTCCGCCGCCTGAACCCTCAGCCGAACCTGATCGATGCTTTGACGAACCGGCAGGCAATGGCAAGTTCTGCCAGCAATCCGGGAGCGACTATCCGGAATGGCCCGCCTGGGAGCCAGACCGGTCATGATGGTCTGGCTCCAGCGTATCCTCAGAAGCTGTATACGAGGGTAACGCCGAATTCCTTGTCCAGGTTCTTGTTTTCTTCGGGAACCTGATCAACGTATTTTATTTTATAAGTCAGCTTGGTGGCCAGTGAGCCATTGATCTGGCTTTTCAGGCCGGTTTCGCTTTTATAGGTGCTGTTGTCACCACCCATTTCCGCGCTGGCTGTTTGGGTAAAGACGGTGCCCTTGTTGATTTCCCAGCCATATTTCAGTGCCAGTCGGGCGATGCCCTGATCTTTAATTTCGCCAGAGTTTTCCAGCTTGTCACGGTTGTAACCGGGGCCAGCTTCGAGATCCAGTTTCATGGTGTCCGATTCGATGACCCGGTAACCGTAGCCAATTGAGACGGTACTTTGATAGGTAAAACCGGAAAAACGCGCCCGTTCCTGATCGGCGTGAATGGCCAGGTAGGAGTGTTCGCCGAAGTTACGATCAAACTGCACCGAGCCGTAGTAGGTTTCCTTGGAGACGGTGCCATCTTCCTCGCTGGTCAGAGCCTCAAGGCGATAGTTGGTATCCCAGTCGATACCTTTGCGCCACAAGGCGAACTTGCCATTCAAACTGCTGGTCTCGGTATTGCCGGAGGTAGTAATACTGCCCAGCTCGGCAGCTCCTCCCCAAAACGGTGGCGTCTTTTCTGCGTCTGATGCCTGGGAGTGTGCGGCGAGAGCCAGTAAGGTCAGAGCAAGGGCCTGTTTGATCATGGATATCTCCGTAAGAGGCGTAGCAATTTAATGCGGCAGGGTAACGGCGCATGTTTGACAATTCAACCTCAGCAACGGCGTTTTCGTCATGGGTGCTGACTGGGTGGTTTTACGGGACGGGGCATCTTGACCAGGCTTATTTCGACAGCTTTTGCGCTAAGTGGAGAAGGCTTGGGCCTGCAAGAAACGAAATGACCAATGCGGGCGGCCACGCCAGCCCCCAGGCTTTCATCCAGAGTGCAAAAAAATGACTGGAGTAGCCGAGGTTGATATATAGAATCCAGCAGCTCATCAGCAGGCTGAGTACGCCGGACATCATGGTGCTGTGTATCAGTCTTAGTTTCAGGTGCATCGATAGGTTTCCGTAACGTTAGGGGAATGTGCCACTGGCAATTGTAAACCGTCATTATGCCGCCATGACGGGGCCGCAGTTGTAAACACTGTTGCGTGATCCTGCCTATTGTACAAAGGGATGGGGTAATACAGGACAAACATTACAAACGTCCATGTTGGTTATTTGTTGTTCGGTTTATAGATGATTTCGACCTAATCCTTCATCATACGGATCAACCGATTTCTGTTACGATTTTGGCTACTTATCAGGCCTGTGTGTCAGGCGGAAGCGAGGGAAACAGATCATGCTCTATAACATGAATGCTCAAATGATGGACGCCATGCGGCCCATCCACATCCTGTCTCGAATGACCAGACAGTTCCTGTATCAGCCTGTTAACCCTCTTAATTACGGCTGGACTTTCCGTACCATGCGAGCCTGGCTGGAAACCGTTGAGCGACTGACCGATTGTTATGAAACCCCTACCTGGGAATTGGATGCAACCGAGATTGATGGTCGCGAAGTTGCCATAGAATACGAAGTGATCGTGGATCGTCCTTACTGCAATCTGTTGCATTTTCGTCGTGAGAATGCGCCCGAAAATCAACCTAAGGTAATGATGATCGCGCCTTTGTCAGGCCATTATGCGACCCTGTTGCGGGGGACGGTACGGGAGTTTTTGCCTGATCATGAGGTATATATCACTGACTGGAAAAATGCCCGTGATGTACCCATGGCAGATGGCGCTTTTCATTTTGATGATTATGTCGACTACCTGATTGAATTCTGTCGTGCCCTGGGGCCAGACGTTCACGTGATTGCGGTGTGCCAGCCGTGTATACCTGCTCTGGTTGCTGCCAGTCTGATGTCGAAGGATAACGACCCTTGTTTGCCAGCCAGTATGACGCTGATGGGTGGGCCGATCGATGTCCGTATCAATCCGACCGAAGTGAATGATTACGCCTCGGGCAAGGATCTTGAGTGGTTTGAAGATAACGTCATTTGTCGGGTGCCTCGTGGCTTTACCGGCCGTGGTCAGTTGGTGTATCCAGGGTTTATTCAGCTCTCCGGTTTTATGTCCATGAATATGGACTCTCACGTCAGTAAACACTTCAAGTTCTTTGCCGATTTGGTCAAGGGTGATGGTGAAAGCGCCGAAGGGCATCGGCTGTTTTACAATGAGTATCTGTCTGTAATGGATATGCCAGCGCATTATTATCTGGATACCATTCGTCGGGTGTTTCTGGATCAGGCGTTACCCAAAGGTGAAATGGATTACCGTGGCAGCAGGATTGATCTGGCTGACATCACTGACATGGCGATGATGACGGTTGAAGGTGAGCTGGACGATATCACTGGTCGTGGCCAGACATCGTGTGCGCTGGAGCTGTGTTCCGGTATTGCAGAAGATCGCAAGCAACATATGGAAGCGGAAGGTGTGGGCCACTACGGCATCTTTAATGGCCGTCGGTTCAGGGAGATGATTGCACCCAAGGTGAAGGCATTTATTGCGGAGCAGCCAAAAAGAGCCAGTGAGCATAAAGATCTTGCGGTTGTTGAGGCGGTAGAGCCGGTTGTTGAAGAAGCTACGCCGCAGCCAGCGCCTGTTGCTGCCATCAGTAAGTCGTCGCCCAGTGCGCCAGAACCCGCCAGCGCCATATCACCGCCCCCGGCTCGTAAGCCTCGTGCGCCAAGAAAGCCTGCTCCGAGCAAGCCAAAGACTGAAACTCCGGAGTAAGTGACGTTGCCGCTGATCGGCTCTTGCCGAATAGCGGCTTCTTGACGCCAGAGAGGGCAACGGCAGCATCCTTGCTACAAATTGTTATAAAAGACAAAAAAGGCCAGCGACTGAAACAGTCCTGGCCTTTTTTTGTCTTACACTGTCTGGGCGATAGCTGTCATGCGGCTATCGCCAGATCTGACTGACTAGCGTTCGATAGCCAGAGCGACACCCATGCCGCCACCGATACACAGGGTGGCCAATCCTTTTTTGGCATCCTGACGAATCATTTCATGCAGCAGGGTAACCAGGATGCGGCAGCCAGAAGCGCCGATCGGGTGGCCCAATGCAATCGCACCGCCATTGACGTTGATTTTCTCGACATCCCAGCCCAGCCCCTTGTTGACGGAGAGAGCCTGCACGGCAAAGGCTTCGTTGGCTTCAATCAGATCCAGGTCTGAAATTTCCCATCCTGCTTTTTCCAGACACTTTTTGGTCGCAGGGATTGGACCAGTACCCATGATTTTGGGGCTCACACCCGCGTTGGAATAGGCCTTGATGGTGGCCAGAACAGGCAAGCCCAGAGCGTCGGCCTTTTCCTTGCTGGCCAGCATGACAGCGGCGGCACCGTCATTCAGGGAGGACGCATTGCCAGCGGTGACGGAACCATCACGCTTGAATGCCGCACGCATGCCCGCCAGTTTTTCAGCCGTTACACCGGCGCGAGGGCCTTCGTCAGTATCAAAAATGAGTGGATCACCTTTGCGCTGTGGAATCTCAACGGCGGTAATTTCATCTTTGAACTTGCCAGCTTCAATGGCAGCAACAGCCTTGGCCTGGGAAGCGGCGGCAAAGGCATCCTGCTCTTCTCGTGTGATGTTGTATTCGTCGGCGATATTTTCGGCGGTAACACCCATGTGGTAGCCATTAAATGCATCCCACAGGCCGTCGGAAATCATGGTATCTACCATGTTCCAGTCACCCATGCGTTGACCATTGCGGGAGTTTGGCAATGCGTGGGGAGCGTTGGACATGGACTCTTGTCCGCCTGCGATCACCAGATCGGCGTCACCGCAAGCGATGGATTGTGCTGCCAAGTGTAATGCCTTGAGACCTGAACCGCAGACCTTGTTGATGGTCATGGCCGAGGTCGTTTCTGCCAGGCCTGCCTTGATCGCACTTTGGCGGGCCGGGTTTTGTCCGCAGCCAGCGGTCAGTACATGACCCATGATTACTTCGTCGATTTGATCGTCAGCAACGCCAGTCTTGTTCATTAATGACTTGATGACCTGTGCGCCGAGCTCGACAGCAGACAGGCTGGCCAAGGAGCCGCCAAAGCTGCCGATGGCGGTACGGGTTGCTGCAACTATTACTACGTCTGTCATGGACTCTCTCCGTCCTGGGTTGATAGGGGCTGTCCTATTGAGTATCACAGCCGGCGTGACAAGTGTATGACCAACGTCAGTTAGCCCGCCTAAGTCGGACAATCACTGTTGGGGTTGTCCTGAGATGTAGCGGATGGTCAGGGGTTCCCTGATGAATGCTCTGTCGGGGAATTATTTCCTATTCGGTCGAGGGCGCCAACATCCAGTACCGGGGAGGCGTCGATGTGTTGCGCATCCATCATGTAGGCCACTCGCTCCAGAGAGCTGAGGATCATGGTCTGCTCCCACTCTTGCAAATCCTGGAATTGTCGGATGAAGCTTTCCTGCAGTGGCCGTGGTGCATTCATCAGCGCTTTGTGTGCCTCTTCCGTCAGGTGAACGTAAACCTTGCGCTTGTCACTGCTGCCACGCTCCCGGACAACGTAACCACGCTTTTCCAGACGATCAATGATCGTCGTGACGGTGGCCTGGGACAGGCTGACCTTGCGCGCCACTTCGCCCACTGTCATGTCATCGTTGTGGCGCAGGGTCTGCAGGATCAGGAGCTGGGGAGCGGTTAACCCTGACGTTTTACTCAGTTGTTTTGAATGCAGGTCAGTGGCGCGAATAATACGTCGCAAGGCGACCAGGACTTCATCATAACGTTTCATGAGCAGCACAACTGTGGATAGATCGGATGATTCTACCTTGCTGGCAATGATTAGAGTACGAAGAAAATGGTTGTTGCCCGATTGTGGCGGATCTTACAGCTGCGGCCATATGCGGCCATAAATGGCGCTGACACAGGTGGTGAATAAAAAAGCGGGTCAATAAAAGACTTGCCTGGTTAAATTTTGATCTAAATATTGCTTAGGGTTGTAAGTATCTTGGTGAGCGGCTAAAATGCTTCGTGTACTAAATAAATGGTTGGGCCGTAATGAAGCATCTTTTGGCTTCAGTAGGCGGCTCTAGAAAATGTGTGACTGATATATTGTCGGAAATGTCCGGAATTACCAATACAGATCAAAGTAATATTCTCTTCCGGAAACCAAATTCCACTGATGGGAATCGGGTTTTCAAGCTTATCAATGAGTGTAAGCCCTTAGATGTCAATTCAATGTATTGCAATCTTTTGCAATGCTCTCACTTCCGGGATACCGCTATCTTGGCTGAGTCACAGGGGCAGCTGGCTGGGTTTGTCTCCGGCTACCGGGTGCCGGAACAGCCAGATGTACTGTTTGTCTGGCAGGTTGCTGTTGCGCCACATGCCCGTGGCCAGGGACTGGCCAGCCAGATGCTGGCACGACTGATCGAGCAACAAGGGCCTCTCGTTCGTTTTGTTCACACCAGCATCACCGCTGCCAATGAAGCGTCCTGGAGTACCTTCCGCCGTCTGGCGCGGGATCTGGACGCAGAGCTGGCTACTGAGGTGATGTTTGATCAGCAACAGCACTTTGATGGTGCGCACGCTACCGAGACCCTGGTCTCGATCGGGCCATTTGCCGAGACGGCTACCCCTTCACTTGAACCACTGGAAAAGCAATAAGGAGCACTGGATTATGGGTATTTTTAAAGACATCGAATCAAACGTTCGTGGTTACTGCCGTGCATTTCCGGTGGTGTTCCGCAAAGCATATAACGCTACTCTGGTGGATGATCAGGGTAAAGAGTATGTCGATTTTCTGGGTGGTGCAGGGACGCTGAACTACGGCCACAACAACCCTGAATTCAAGCAGGCGCTGATTGATTACATCGAGGCTGACGGCATTACGCACGGTCTGGATATGCATACCGAAGCCAAGCGAGATTTTCTCGAGACGTTCCAGAGTCATATCCTTGAACCTCGTGGCATGGACTACAAGGTGCAGTTTACCGGCCCGACCGGCACCAATGCGGTGGAAGCGGCGTTAAAAATTGCCCGGATGAATACCGGTCGTCAGACCATTGTGTCGTTCACCAATGGTTTTCACGGTGTCACTCAGGGAGCGGCAGCGGTTACCGCTAACGGCTATTACAAAAAGGCCAACGGCATGCCAACGACAGGTGTGCAGTTTATGCCGTTTGATGGTTATCTCGGCGATTTCGATACGCTCAAGTATTTTGAAAAGGCTCTGGAAGACGGCTCTTCCGGTCTTGGCCATCCCGCCGCAGTGATTGTGGAATGTATCCAGGGTGAAGGCGGTCTGAATGTCGCCAGTGCTGAATGGATGCGCGGCTTGCAGGCACTGTGTCGTCGCCACGATATGTTGCTGATTGTCGATGATATTCAGGCGGGTTGTGGCCGCAGTGGCACCTTCTTCAGCTTTGAAGAATTTGATATTCAGCCCGATATTATTACCCTGTCCAAGTCCCTCGGCGGCTATGGTCTGCCGATGGCAGTGGTGTTGCTGAAAGAAAAATACGACACCTGGAAGCCGGGCGAACACAACGGCACATTCCGGGGGAATAACCATGCCTTTGTTACGGCGCGCCGGGCGCTGGAAACCTACTGGAGTGATGATCGCTTTGCGACAGAGGTCAAACATAAGGCATTTTTGCTGAAAAGCCGTCTGAAAAGTATTCAGGCGCGACATGCTGGCGATTGCAAGCACAAGGGTCGCGGTATTATGCAGGGGCTGGAGTTTGCTTCCGGTGAGGTGGCGTCCGAGATTACCGAGCTGGCGTTCAGCCGGGGGCTGATTATCGAAACCAGCGGCTCCGATGATCAGGTGGTCAAGATTCTGACACCGTTGACGATTGAAGAAGCCAATCTCAATAAAGGTCTGGATATTCTGGAATCCTGTATTGACGATGTGTTGGCTGAACGACTCAAGGTAGCCAACGCTTCCTGATCCTCTTGCTCGCGGGTGGCCCGCTGTCGTGGTTACCCGCCCCGCACTTTCCCTATCTCAAAAAACTCAAGGTTATATTCATGATTGTTCGTACTTTGCAGGACTGTGACAACTCTGAACGCGCGATTGATGGCGGCACCTGGAAAAGCGTCCGCATGCTATTGGCTGACGATAACATGGGCTTTTCATTCCACATCACGACGATTTTCAAAGGCACTGAAACCCCTATCTGGTACAAAAACCATCTGGAATCGGTTTATTGCATCAGTGGTGAAGGCGAGATTGAAACCTGTGCCGATGGCAAGGTGTATCCCATCAAGGCTGGCACTCTCTATGTGCTTGATCAGAACGACAAGCATTTGTTGCGTGCCACCACCGAGGATATGCAGATGGCGTGTGTGTTTAACCCGCCATTAAACGGCAAGGAAATTCATGATGATGATGGTTCCTACAAACTGAACGATGAACCTCTCTCGCTGTAAATCGGGAATATGGCATCACGCTCAGTCAGAACCTATCAGGAGATCATTTTTACATGACACACAGTGTCGAAAAAATCGGCGGCACGTCGATGAGTCAATATCAACATGTACTGGAAAATATCTGGATGCGTCCGCGTTCGGTAAATGGTGCAGAAACAAGCCTGTATCGACGGATCTTCGTAGTGTCCGCTTACGGCGGGATCACCAATGGCTTGCTGGAGCACAAGAAAACCGGTGAAGCCGGTGTCTATGCCTTGTTTGCCGAAATGGATGATGGCCGCTCCTGGCAGTCGCGCTTGCAAGATGTGCTGAATGCCATGCTGGCGGTGAACATGGGCATATTCGGTTCCGGGGGACTCAACAACGACATGGTGCGCAAGCGTGCCGACCAATTTATCTCCAGCCGTATGGCCGATGTGCGGGATTGTCTCGAGCATCTGGAAGCGGTGTGCAGCTTTGGTCATTTTCAGCTCGACGACCACTTGCATCGTGTCCGTGAAATGCTCAGTGCCATGGGTGAAGCCCACAGTGCCTACAACTCGGTGCTGTTGTTGCGTCAGCACGATGTCAATGCCCGGTTTATTGATCTTACCAACTGGCGTTCAGATACCCAGATGAGTTTTTCAGATCATATTCTCAAGGCGTTTCAGGGTGTCGATCTTGATAAGGAAATGCCCATTGTCACGGGTTATACCCAGTGTCGCGAAGGCTTGATGCGTACCTATGATCGTGGCTACAGCGAGATGACCTTCAGCAAGATCGCGACCATGACGGATGCCTGCGAAGCGGTTATTCACAAGGAATACCACTTCAGTACGGCAGACCCGCTGCTGGTGGGTGCAGACAACGTCAAGCCGATCGGCATGACCAATTACGATGTCGCTGATCAGCTGGCGAACCTGGGTATGGAAGCCATCCATCCTCGTGCCGCAGCCGGTTTGCGTAAAAAGAATATTCGCCTGATCGTACGCAACACCTTCGAGCCGGAACACCAGGGCACCGAGATTCGCCGCGACTATTGCAGCAGTACGCCAAAAGTCGAAATCATCGCCGGAACCCGTAACGTCTGGGCGCTGGAAGTATTTGATCAGGATATGGTCGGTGATGCCACCCACGGGCAGAAGATGGCCGATCTGGTATTTGAATCAGGCGTACGGGTACTGACCAAGGATTTTAACGCCAATACCGTAACTTTTTACCTGAAAGGTAACAAGCGCCGTATTAACTGGTTGATGGATCGCCTCCAGCAAGTTTACGCCGATGCCGATATTCGGGTTGAGAAACTGGCGATGGTCAGTGCGATTGGCAGTGATATGAAAGTGCCTGGCTTGCTGCAAAGCGCAGCGGGTGCCTTGTCTGATGCGGGGGTCAATATTCATTCAGTGCATCAGGCGATGCGTCAGGTGGATATGATGTTTCTGGTCAGTGATGCGGACTACGCTACGGCCGTCAAGGCACTTCATTCCCGGTTGGTAGAGCAGGCAGATATATGGCAACAGCAGCAAACAGCATAACGCATACGACGAACTTGCTGCTTCGGCTTGGCGCAGCAACCGGCCTCTGGCTGGTTGCTGCGTTTTGCTTTGCCGCACCCGAACCTGCCGCTGAGGGTGTCTCAATATCCGCAGACGAAAAAGCAGCAACCACCATAAACCACCTGCAAGCACCGCTTTATACCGCATTCACCGAACGTTACATCCTTGATGAAGTGAAAAACCTGCGCCAGATGCTCGCCGATGCACGGGTCGAATTTACTGAAAAAGTGGTGGAACGCGAGTTTCAGGTAGCTGATCGGGCACTGACCTACGCAACCGATACGGTGACCTATTTTTTCTACCTGATTGCCGGAGCCTCAACCTTATTGGTGCTGGTTGGCTGGAACTCCCTGCGCGACATCAAGGAGCGCGTGGGCGCCTACGCCAACGATGAAGTCAAACGGATTACCGACTCCTACGAAGCCCGACTGGACAAGCTGGAACTCGAGCTACATAGCAAATCACGGCATATTGCTGCTGCGCAGGAAGAAATAGAACTGACCAACGAAATACATTCGCTCTGGCTCAAAGCATCACAGGAAAGCAGCCCGCAAAGCAAGATAACCATCTATGACCAGATTTTGTTACTGCGCCCGGATGATGTTGAAGCATTAACCTACAAGGCCGATGCCGCACTCTTGCTGGGGCAAGCGCAGTGGGCCAGCCGTCTGGCGAACAAGGCACTGGATATTGATCCGGAAAACAGTCACGCCATGTATCAGCGTGCCTGTGCGCACGCCGAATCGGGTTACATCGACGAAGCATTACAAGATCTGGAGCAGGCCATCAATCAATCCGAAACCCTGCGTTTGCAGGCCCGCGACGACAGCAGTTTTGCGGCGATGGCGGAACATGAGCAGTTCTTGATGCTGGTGTCTGGCTTGGCGCCCGAAGAGTAGTTGCTGTTGCTATTGTAGCAGACCGAAGGTTGGCAGATTTTGGTGCTCTTAAAGGGGGAGAACGGTTTTCCTTTGAGCGATTTTCAGCCATTATTAGTACAGTTGCATCTGATCTGACAGATACGCTGTTGCGTTGGTTTGGATGCCTGACAATCCAACCAACACGGACAGTGAATATGATACGGTTTTCCTTAACGCCACTGGCATTCGCCATGGCGCTGGCTCTCACCGCATGTGGTGGTGGCAGTAGTGATAGTGGCAGTGATGCTGGCACAGACAACACTGGTACGGATACAGGCACAGATACAGGCACAGGTACAGGTACGGATACGGGTACCGAAACGGTTACCCGGGTCAGCCTGACCGGTCTGGCAGTCAAGGGTATTCTGACTGGCGCTGACATCACGGTGACCAGCCTCAATGGCAGCACCGAGTATGGCACGACGACGACGAATGCGACCGGCCGCTATACTCTGGCAGAGATGGATATTCCATCCGATGTGCCCGTCAAGGTCACCATGACCACCAATTCCTCTACCCAGGTCAAGTGTGACGCCGCAGGGGGATGTACCTGGGGAGGCAACAGCTACACCTTCGGCCAGTTCTATGACTACGACAATGCCGATTTCAAATTGACCGCCATTTTACCGTCTTATGGCTCCGAAACGGCCAAGACCCTGATGGTAACCCCGGTCACTCACCTGGCGGCGACCCGTGCGGCAGCGGCTTATCCCAGTGGCGCGACTGCGGCAGAAGTAACGGCGGTGAACAAGGCAACCGCGACTTTGCTGGGCCTGGATAACGTTGATATCACCAATACCTCTCCTGCCGACATCACCAGTTCAGACTCTGCCAGTGCCAATATTGATAGCCAGAAGTACGGTGCCATCGTGGCGGCCATTGCCACTGTTGCCAGCCGGAAAAATACCGATATTGCCAACGTCGTGAATAGCCTGGCAGCAGACTACAGCGATGGCGGAGTGGTGATTAATTCCAGCGATGAAAATGCTGTTGATCTGGAAGATGTCTTTGCTGGTGCCGCCGATGCGGCGGAAGAAGCGGGGACTAATCTGGGTGCTACCGGTGTGGCGATTGCTACCGAATACCATCTGGATGAACTGGAAGCCAGTGTCGCAGCAGAAGACGAAGAAGAAGTGGCTGAGGTGGTGGTTGAAGACGAAACCACCACCGAGCCAACCGAAGAGGAACTCAAAGCGCAGGCGGTGGCCGCTTCGATCAGCCTGATTGAAGATCTGAACAACTGGAATGATGCGATCCAGAGCGTGGATACCGACACTCTGGTGACCGCTCTGGATACCGAAGCGGCAGAAACTGATGCACTGGTGAGTGCAATGGAAAGCAAGGCAGATATCTTCCGTGGTTTTCAAGAGCTGGTGGTTGAAAGTGAGCTGCATGAAGACTGTTACTGGTGGGATAGCAGCGACAACTGCCTGGAGTACGATACCTACGAAGAAACTCATCCGGGGGTGGTATTCCAGGCAACCGGCATCATGCTGCAGAACGTTGCCTTGGGTGCCTATATCGTGCAGAACTATAACGATTTGGATAGCACCGATAACGGTGATGGCAGTTTCACCATTACGGCAACCGGGTTGTTAGCCAGCGGTGTTCCTCTACCCATTATTGATTTTCTGGATGCAGACGAGGATGGCCAGCCAGACGATGGCAAAGACGTCAGCGTCACCTATACCACCACCACGCTATTTGGTGCCACCTATGTTGATGCCCTTAGCTTCTCCGGTGAAGGTGTTGGTGCCACGATTGATGATGGTTCTGCGATGACCGTGAGTATCAGCTTGAGCGGTGCCCTGACGGCGAACATCACTGCTTTTAATATGACGGGTCTGGAGAATGGCGAATCCTTCTCCGCCAGCGGTAGCCTCGGCCTGACTTTTGATTCTCTCGACAGCCTGACGGCCTTTGTTGAAACCGAAGCGATCGATGGCCTGAAAGACATGAGCATCCAGCTCGACAGCAGCATTGACGGCATCAGTGAATTGGCGGACGACACCGACTTTGCCCAGGCCAGTGCTGACCTGAGCATTGATCTGGCAGTCAGCCGTGCGGTCGATGGCAGTGGTGACTACACGGGTGATCTGCAAGGTTCACTGGCAATGGGCGTATTACTGCAAAATGATGCTGGCAACGATGACAAGATTGAAGGCACCCTGACGGCTACTATCGGTGGCTCTTCAGACGACATCAATGACCTTGAGAGCTGGTTTGTGGCTGATACTGCCGCTATCACTTTTGTTGGTGCGCTACAGGCAACGGATACCGACGGCAATGTGCTCACCTTCGACGGCAGTATCGGCATCGTACCGACGCTGGCTGATGGTGAAGATGCCGGAGTGGAGCTGAACTTCGACGGTGCCACCAAGCTGGTCAAGGCGAGTGGATATTCAAGCGCTTTTGATGGTTCGATCGGCATGCGTGACGAAGCTATTCTCGCGGCCAATGGCTCGATCATAAAAGATGGTTATGACTCTCCGATCTATGTGCTCACCGAAGCATCGCTGTCGGGTGATCTGGAAGTGATTAATGGGGCCGGTACCACCCGCTTGCATCTGTCCGGCTATATCGGTGCCAACAATCTGCAGGAAGTGGCGGCGTTGGCGGGCTTTGGTAGTGGCCCGGTTGATCCTGGTTATGGCACGGTGATCGACAGCATTACCATCACCGGAGTGACGGTAAACTATAACGACGATAACTCTGTCAGTCTGACGTTTGAAAGTAACTACGACCCATCGTTTGCCAGTCTGTTAACCAATATGACCGGGTATGGCTGGACTGGGTATGTGTCTGATGGCAGTGCCTATATTCCATCCGAGACGCAGATTACGCTTGAAAATTGCGTTGGTGATACAACCGCTGGCTACGATTGTGAAATCTATATTGCTGGTATCAGTGCTCAGGATGTCCATCTGGACGGTAGTGTCGATATTGATGATGCGACTGAGTGGTGGGCCGCAGTATCCGACAGTCTTTCCTATTATGAATATGCGTCAGCCTCTTTAACCGTTGCCGATCAGAATAGTGCACAAGCCTGGTTATACGGCTCTGAGTACGTTTATCTGGAAGACTTGTTAGCGGGTAATGCCGTTACGCTGGAGATTTATGTTGAAGGGGTCGATCTCTATGACACCAGTACTGAGAGCCGCATTCTGGATGCTGAAACCGCCGAGACTTACCTCGAATACTCCGTTGCTTTGGACGTTGATGCCGCCGCCATGGGTATGGACGATGCCAGTATCCGCCTGGTCGGTGAACGCACTGGCCTGGAAGACGGCATCGGCTTGCTACGACTGAAATATGGTAGCAACTCGATCACCATCAACCTGGATTCTGAACAGTTAACTACAGCGTCCGTTACTAACCTGAAAATCAGCAATGGCGATGTCACCATGACCATCGCCGCCACCTGTGCCTCTGGCGATGTCACGGCTCAGGGTGTTGCGGCCTGTGACGGTGATCTGGAGTTTGCTGGCAACATCACCTCCGGCGGCTATGATGTGGGTACGCTGGAAGTCCGTAGTGGCTTGCCGGTATTCGTGTTCGACGATGGCAGCAAATACAATCTGGTGGTAACTCCCGCCTTTATGGTGGAACTGGCAACCGGCCAGTAACTGTTCGCCAGGTGTAAAAAACAGGGAGCCAACGGCTCCCTGTTTTTTTGCCTGTTTGTTTTTTTTATCGGTTTGTTTTTTTGTTATTGCTGGAATCAGCAACCCCCAAGGAAAGATCTATGACGATAAGGAACCGCCGGTGGTTGTTATGCCCGCTACTGATACTGGCCGGAGCGACCCTTATTAGGCCGGTTCAGGCTGAGGACTGGCGTGTCGCCTACAGCCAGGATATTTACGCCTGGTCTGGTGCTATGGCAGTGGCGGAAATCACCAACGACTGGAACGGCACCCTGAAAGATGGCGATGACGGCTTTCTGTGGATGCAGGAAGTGGCAACGGTCGGATATGGCCCTTTCTCCATCGGCTACGTTTCTCGCCATCATGCCGAGTACGAATTCCCCAATGCGCTGGCGCGCGGTTTTTATTATGAGGCCAACGATGTTGAGCTGGATGATAGGTACGAAGTTGAGGCTGAAGTACGTGCCAGGCACTATCAGGGTGAAGGCCTGAGCCTGTCCTGGGACTTTGAATCTGCACGAGCCAATCAGTGGTCGATCACCCCGTCGATTACCTGGTTGCGTTTGTATCGGCTGATCTGGGGGGACGTGAGTGGCACCATGAACTATCTGGATGCTGATCACTGGGGTGGTGATCTGGATGTGGATTATGGCTATACCGAAGATAAAATCCCGCCTGCCCGAGCGCTGGATGGGCGCTCGTACGGTGACCTTTACAGCCTTGATCTGGCGTTTCATTGGCGTTGGCAGAATTATCAGATCGATTATCAAGGCTACAATCTATTGGCCAGGATCGACTGGCCGGATATGCCAGGGACGATAGCCAACAAAAACTGGCAGTATGATAATGGTGCCCTGACAACCGATAGTGATTATTTTGTTTATGGTTACGAATTTTATGACGACCGTGTACTGCGCCCGCCACGGGTGCATACCCTGCGCCAGCAATACGCGCTCACCAGTGAGCTGGATATCACCCTCCGTAGCTATCTGAACCGGATCCGCAATGGCCATGAATTGGGTCTCCGCTGGCAGCCGGATACCTTTGCCTGGACACTGGCGCTGGATTCCAAAGGCGAGGCCTTCCGGGTGGGCATGCACCATCGCCGGGTGCAGATCGAGCTGCTGAGCGAAAGCCTGAATATCTCGCGCAGCCGCTTGCTGGGGGTGCAATTCGGGGTAGTGCTGGTGTTTTAAAGAGACATGAGTTCCGTGCGACAGGGGTAATCCCTTGACTGCTGAATCTGGCGAAACGTCCGTGTGATATCCACGTTCGCAGCTAAAATAATGGTAACGTGAGGTCACGTTGCCTATCGTCAACAGCCCAGACCTCACAAGAATAACAAGTCGTCAGGAGATCGAAATGCCATTCAAGTTAGCTACTGCCGTACTCAGTGCCATGATGGCGCTGTCTTTCGCTGCGCAGGCCGCTACCGAACTGGTGATTGCGACGGTTAACAACGGCCACATGATCGAAATGCAAAAGCTGACGCCGCAGTTCGAAAAAGCCAACCCGGATATCAAGGTGAAGTGGGTCACTCTCGAAGAAAGTGTGCTACGTCAGCGCATAACGACTGATATCGCTACCAGGAATGGCCAGTTTGATGTGATGACCATTGGTATGTACGAAGCCCCGATCTGGGGCGAGCGAGGCTGGCTAAAAACACTGGAGTTTGGCCCGGAGTACGACGTTGATGACCTGCTACCTGCAATTCGCAGCAGTCTGTCGAACAACGGTAAATTGGTAGCAGCCCCTTTTTACGGTGAAAGCTCGATGTTGATGTACCGTGCCGATCTGGTTGAAAAGGCTGGATTAAACATACCACCGCGTCCGACCTGGAACTATATCGCCAAAGTCGCGGCTGCGATTCATGATGAAAACAACGGCGTATACGGTATCTGTCTGCGTGGCAAGCCAGGCTGGGGGGATAACGTGGCCTTACTGACGACGATGGTCAATACCTGGGGTGGTCAGTGGTTTGATATGGACTGGAAGCCGCAACTCGATACCCAGCCCTGGCATGATGCTATCAGCTTCTACGTCGACTTGATGAAACGCTACGGGCCGCCCGATTCGTCTGCCAACAGCTTTAACGAAATCCTGGCACTATTTAATGAAGGTAAATGTGGTATGTGGGTGGACGCCACCATTGCCGCGTCCTTTATCTCCGACCCGGCCTTGTCCCGCGTCGCAGACAAGGTGGCTTATGCCCAGGCTCCCACCCAACTGACGCCCAAAGGCTCCCATTGGCTATGGGCCTGGGCGTTGGCGATACCCGTTTCTGCGCGGCACCAGGACGAGGCTCTCCGTTTTATTTCATGGGCCACGTCCAGGGAATACATTAATCTGGTCGGACAGGACACTGGTTGGGCTCGCGTACCAACAGGAACCCGTTACTCGACCTATGAGAACGAGCAGTTTATCAAAGCCGCCACCTTTGCCGATGCTGAGTTGCAGGCCATTAGCAGTGCCAATTCAGAAAACAGTACCCTGCACCCGTCGCCTTATATCGGTATTCAATTTGCCGCCATTCCTGAATTTCAGACGATAGGCATTGTGGTTGGCCAACAGATCAGCGCTGCGCTGGTGGGCAAACGTAGTGTCGAGGATGCGCTAAGGGCGAGCCAGAGTTTTGCCGACCGCGAAATGCGTAAAGGCCGTTATTACTGACCAGTCATAAACCCGGATCCGAATTGCGCTGGCAAATGAACAGCATATGGGTACTATTTGTTATCAATTGTTACCGCTTGCGGCCAGCCCAATTCAACCGCTGCTAACCCCGCACCAATACGATCAAAAGGAACCTGTTATGCCAAGCCTGTTTGCGCAACTGAAACACTACAGCACACTGGTTGCCGACACTGGCGACCTGGCTGCCATTCAGACTCTGAAACCGGAAGATGCCACGACCAATCCCTCACTGGTGTTAAAAGCTGTTCAGTCCGGCCAGTACGATGCCACCGTCGATGCCTCACTGGCAGCGGCAGAGGGAGACAGCATAGCGACTCGAATCGATGATGCCTGTGACCGGCTGTCGGTTGCCATGGGCGCTGCGATTCTGCAACACATCCCCGGTCGCATTTCGACCGAAGTGAATGCCCGTCTGTCATTCAACAGCGCTGCCAGTATCGACAAGGCCCGCCGACTGGTGGCGTTGTATAAAGAACAAGGCGTTGGCCGTGACCGTATCCTGATCAAACTGGCGGCTACCTGGGAGGGCATCAAAGCCGCTGAAATCCTGGAAAAAGAAGGCATCCAGTGCAACCTGACGCTGATTTTCAGCTTTACCCAGGCCCGCGCCTGTGCCGAAGCTGGCGTCTTCCTGATCTCACCCTTCGTGGGTCGCATTCTGGACTGGTTCAAAAAAGCCAACCCGGGCGTCGACTACGCTCCGGCGGAAGAACCCGGCGTACTTTCTGTTGCGGGCATTTATCAATACTTCAAACAGCATGGCTATCAAACGGTCGTGATGGGTGCCAGTTTCCGTAATAGCGGTGAAATTCTGGCCCTGGCCGGTTGTGACCGCCTGACCATCAGCCCGGCATTACTGACCGAACTGTCGGAAACCAAGGGTGAGCTGAACCGTGCTCTGAGCTACGCAGGCGATGTGATTGAGCGTCCAGCTATCATGACGGAAGCCGAATATCGCTGGGATCTGAACCAGGACGCCATGGCGACGGAGAAACTGGCTGAAGGGATTCGTGGTTTCGAAAAAGACCAGAAAATTCTGGAAGGCTTACTGACTGAAAAGCTGGGTTAATGATCCGAATTGATCGGGAATACATCATTTCCGCTTTTGTCGTCTTTCCAGTGTGGGTTTGCATCTGTTCAGTGAGTGCCGTCGGTCATACAGAATCGTATCAATCGTTGTCGATGCGGGCCAGCGGCCCGTGCGCTTCGTAGAGCAATAGGTGGCCCCTCGCCTGACCATCCGTTCCACCTCTCTGTGATAGTCTATCCGCCATTCATTCATGGTTACGGATAAGCGGCATGAAAATTCTGCATACGTCTGACTGGCACCTGGGTCAGAGCTTTTTTACCAAGAGTCGCAAGGCCGAGCATCAGGCGTTTTTGAATTGGTTACTGGAGCAGGTGCGGGTCGAGGAAATCGACGCAGTGATTGTGGCGGGGGATATTTTCGATACCGGCACGCCACCGAGTTATGCACGAGAAATGTACAACCGCTTTATCGTCGCGATCAGTCAGTGCCGCTGTACCTTGGTGGTGTTGGGTGGCAATCACGATTCGGTATCGACCCTGAACGAATCAAAACAGTTGGTGGCATGCCTGAATACCTATGTCGTTGCCAGCGTACAGGCGTTAGCACACAGCCAGGAGCTCGGCACCCAAAGCCAGGCTCAAGCCCATGATCAAATTATTGAGCTTAACGACCGCCACGGCAATACGGGCGCGATCGTGTGTGCGATTCCGTTTATCCGCCCTCGGGATGTGTTGCAGAGCAGCGCGGGGGAATCCGGGCTGGAGAAGCGTCAGGCGTTAGGCGAGGCGATCAAGCAGCACTATCATCAGTTGTATCAGGCGGCGCTGGCGCTCAAAACGGCCAAACAACTCGACGTGCCGGTGATTGCTACCGGTCATTTGACCGCACTCGGGGTCAGTCAGTCGGATTCGGTGCGAGATATTTACATCGGTTCGCTGGATGGCTTTGCGGCGGATGGTTTCCCGCCGGCGGATTACATTGCCCTGGGGCATATTCACCGGCCTCAGCGGGTCGCCAAAACCGAGCATATTCGTTATAGCGGTTCGCCTATTCCGCTCAGTTTTGACGAGCTGAAAACCACCAAACAGGTATTGATGGTGGAGTTTGCAGCGGCTAAAACCGTAGCGATCACGCCGCTGGAAGTCCCTGTCTTTCAGGCACTGGCAGTGATCAAAGGGGATCTTGTCGCGATCGAAGCAGCGTTAAAAGCCTACGCTCATGTACCGCCAACTGAACCGGTCTGGTTGTGTATTGAGGTAGAGGGGCAGGACTACCTCGCCGATTTGCCGCAACGCATCCAAGTCTTGACCGATGGCCTGGCGGTGGAGGTGTTGCAGCTGCGTCGTGCACGTAATACCGCCCGGCAGGGGTTAACTCAGCAGGTGCGAGAAACGCTGGCGGAGTTAACCCCAGCCGATGTCTTTGCCAAACGATTGGCACTGGAAACCTTTGACGGCGAAACGGAGCAAGCCCGACGGACAAGAATCGAAGCGCAGTTTCGGCAGATCCTCGCGGAAATCGAGCACCCGGAGCACACGTCATGAAGATTTTAAGCCTTCAGTTCAAGAATCTGAATTCGCTCAAAGGCGCGTGGAAAATCGACTTCACCCAACCGCCATTTGTTGATAACGGCTTGTTTGCCATCACCGGCCCCACCGGGGCCGGTAAAACCACCTTGCTCGATGCCATCTGTCTGGCGCTCTACCATCAGACGCCCAGGCTGGGGCAAGTTACGTCGTCCTCCAACGAGATCATGACGCGAGGTACCGCAGAGTGTTCGGCGGAAGTGCAGTTTGAGGTAAAAGGTACGGCTTATCGGGCGCACTGGAGCATGCGCCGTTCGCGTGGCAAGGCCGATGGTAATCTGCAACAGGCCGATGTCGAGCTGGCAGAAGTGGCCAGCGGCAAGGTGTTGGCGACTCAGGTACGCCCTAAAGGAGAGATGATTGAAGCCATTACCGGGCTGGATTTCTCCCGTTTTACCAAATCCATGTTGTTGTCCCAGGGGCAGTTTGCGGCCTTTCTGAATGCCAAAGAAGGTGAGCGAGCAGAGCTGCTGGAAGAACTGACCGGCACGGAAATCTATGGCCAGATTTCCGTGCGTGTGCATGAACAGTATTCACAGGCCAGGCAAACACTGGCCGAGTTGGAGTCACAAGCCAACGGTGTGCAACTGCTGACCGCAGACCAGCAACAGCAGTTACAGGAGGAGTTAATCCGGCTGCAGCAACAGCAAGAGGTGCACAGGCTCAAGCTGGCTGCTACGTCTGCTCATCGTGACTGGTGGCAACAGCACGATTTGGCCCAACAGCATAAAACTACCAATACCAAACGCTTGCAGGCCGCGAAAGCCCAACAGACTGCCGCTGAGCCAGAGATGCAACGCTTGCAGCAAAGTGAACCGGCGGTGCAGTTGAATACCCCGTTCACTCTGTTAAGCGCCACTCGCGAGCAAGTCGAGCAGAGTCAGGCACTCTGCCGTGAAAAACAGGCACAAGAACAAACCCTGACAACGCAAATGACAACCGCCGCAGAACAGTTTGCGCAGCAGGGCGTGCTGCTGCAGGCGGCAAAAGTGCGCCATGAACAGCAAGAACGATTGTTGAATGATCACGTTGTGCCGCTGGATCAGCAGATCGCTGCCGAGCAGGAAAAACTGCACGACAGAAACGGTCGTATCAAAGCGTTCAGTGATAAAAAAGAGACGTGCCAGCAGCAACTGGCATTACTGCATGAGCAGATTCAGCACCAGACGCAGCAGCTCAAAACCGTTGAGCACTATTTACAGCAGCATCCGGCTGACCAGTCGTTAAAACAGCATCTGGGCCAATGGCAGTTGCAGGCGCGGCAGATTCAGGACGCACAGCAGCTGCTGAGTCAGTTGGCCGAAAAAGAATCCAGCGTGCTGCAACAGCTGGCCCAACAGCAAAACACACAGGCTCAGGACGAACAGCACTATCTGGCGGCTCAGGCCGACGCATTGAATAAAGAACAGGCCTGGCAACAGGCCAATCACCGGCTGATGGGGGCCACCAGTGAACATGGCCATCTGGATGCACTGGAGCAACAGCGTGATCAGCTGACGGCTCACTATGCGGTGCTGTTGAAAATGCAGCAAATCCGCCGTCAGTGGCAACAGCTTGCTGAGGAGCGGCAAGACAAGCAAACAACGGAACAAGTCGAACGGGGCCGTTACGCCATGGTTGAGCAGACGCGTACCCAGCTGCTACAGCGGTTTCAACAGCAAGAACAGCTGGTAAAGGCATTGAGCAAGCTGGTGACTCAGGATGAACAGTTGGCTCATTACCGAACGGCGTTACAGGCAGGAGAGGAATGTCCTTTATGTGGCTCCCATGAGCATCCAGCGTTGCATCTAACGTTGCATCCAGGGCTGCCCACCGATGGGTTAACCGGCGGGCAAAACAGCGCGTCGCACAACATCCAAAACAAAGAGGCCGCCGAACAAGCGCTCAGCGTGATCAGAGAGCAGGGGCTGGAAGCCAAAGAGACGCTCAAGTCCATCGAGCGCTATCTGCAAGACGTGACACAACGCCTGACGACGATCCAGACCGAGCACGCCAGTTTGGAACAACAATGGTTACAGGGGGCGGCAAGCCTGAATTTCGACGGCTCCATTACCGATGCCGTGGCATTGCAGCAGTACGAAGACAACGAAAAAGCCAAGCAGCAATACTACACCAACGCCATTCAGCAACTGAAAGCCCTGCGCCAGCAGTACGATGACAGCAAACAGCAACGTGATACTGCACAACGGCAGGTGGAACAATGGCGCGCAGCGCTGAAATTGACCGAACAATCTATTGCTAACACCCGCCAGAATCTGGCCGACAGCCAGCAGCAACAGGCCAAGACAACAGGGCAGCTGACCTCGCTGCGGCAGACTTTTGCCGCGCAACTGAGTGAGCAAGGTTATCAGCTGCCACCGTTGGTATTAGCGCCAGAGTCCGGGCCGGAACCATTACAGTCGTGGCTGGCCGCCAGGCAGCAGGATGCCGGGCAATGGGATGCTTATAGCCAGGAAAAAGAACAGCTCAAGGTCAGTCTGAACCGTCTGGACACTGATCAGAAACACAGCCAGCAGCAGCTGAACGAAGGCAGCCAGCAACTGGCTCAGCTGCAGCAAGAGCAGACGCAGCTGAGCCAGTCGTTGCAGTTACTTCGAGCTCGACGTCATGACCTGTTTGGCGACAACATTGTGCGGGAAGAGCGGGAAAAGAGCCTGCAACGCCTTCAAGGAACCGAGTCCGACTACAACACCGCACAGAGTAAGCACCACGCAATATCCAGCCACCATCAAGCGCTGGTGGCAGAGTTGAACAACCAGCAACACAGCCTCAATGGGTTGCAAATCCGGCTGCAAGCACAGCAAGCGAACTGGCTGTCGCTGTTGACGGCCAGCCCGTTTGATAACGAAGCGGCTTTTCAGCAAGCACTGTTGTCTGAACCGGAACGCCAGTTACTGACGGCACAAAAGCAGCAACTGGACAGCGAACTCGAACGCGCCAAGGCCTTGCTCGATCATGCTGAACAAGCGTTGAAGGCAGTTCTGGAAACCCCACAGGCCGCTGACTACCAGTCAATGCCGCCAGCAGACGTTGAAGCGCAACTGACAGCGCTGAACGGGGTGTCCGAGCAGCTGGCCAAACGCGATGGCGAAATCAGTCACGAGCTCACTTCGGATCAGTCCCGCCGCCTGGGCCAGCAAGCGCTGTTCGAAAAAATTGCCGAATACACCCGCCACTACGATGATATTCACTCGCTGCATTCGCTGATCGGTTCGCAAAACGGCGATAAATTCCGCAAGTTTGCCCAAGGGCTCACACTGGATAATCTGGTTTATCTGGCGAACCAACAGCTGCAACGGCTGCACGGTCGTTACCTGCTGCGGCGCAAGCAAAACGCCAGTCTGGAACTAGCCGTACTGGACACCTGGCAGGGAGATAGCGAACGGGACACCAATACCCTGTCTGGCGGCGAAAGCTTTTTGGTGAGTCTGGCACTGGCACTGGCGCTTGCTGATCTGGTGAGCCACAAAACCAGCATCGACTCGCTGTTTCTGGATGAAGGCTTTGGCACGCTGGACAGCGAAACGCTGGATATCGCCCTCGACGCGCTGGATAACCTCAACGCCTCCGGCAAAATGATTGGCGTGATCAGCCATATTGAAGCCATGAAAGAACGTATTCCAACCCAGCTTCGGGTGATCAAAAAGAGCGGACTGGGAATCAGCGAGCTGGACTCAGGCTATCGCGTGTCTGGATGAGTGAGCAACCGGGTAAATTATTCCGGGTTATGTAACGGTAGCAGCCGTTTTTTGTAGGCGATGGCATTCATATCCCGAATGTCGATACTCAGACTGGTGACGTTGGGTAATTGCTCTGTCAGCACCTGCCGGAGGTTGATGGCGAGTTGTTCTTTTTGTGTGTCGGTGCGTCCTTCCAGGAGCGACAGGGTGATGTGCAGGAAGGTTTCGTCCGGTGTTCGCAGCAAAAACTGGTCGTAGGGTAGCGCCCGTAGCTTGAGGTCTTGCGGCTGGATAATGCCACCCTTGCAGGCGGCCTCGAACAGCTGTTGCAGCAGTGGCTGGAGCGCTGTTTGATGCTCTATTTTACGAGCGTATTCAATGACCAGATGGGGCATATAGACCTCTGCCTGTGTATGTATTATTCGGTATTCATTGCCGGTTAGAACAAATTAAAGTATTCCCGCTCTTCCCATTCCGAAACGGTCGTCAGATAGCGGTTCCATTCTGCTTTTTTGATATGGCTGTAATAATTCACGAAAGTGGTGCCGAATGACTGGCGGTACAGCTCGCTGGTTTCGAACAGTGTCACGGCATCCATCAGGCATTGCGGCAGGGTTTCGGCACTGCTGTCGTAGGGATTGGAAACCGGCTCTGGTGGTTCCAGTTGGCGCTTGACGCCATCCATACCACTGATGATCTGGGAGGCGAGATACAGGTAAGGGTTGGCGGCCGGTTCGCCGACGCGGTTTTCAATGCGGCTGGCGTTGTCTCCGGGGTTGGCGAGGCAACGCACCATGGCGCCGCGATTGTCTTTGCCCCATTGAATGCGGTCCGGTGCCAGGGTAAACGGTCGATAGCGTTTGTAGCCGTTAATGGTCGGCGTGGATAACACACAGCTGGCTTTGGCGTGGGCCAGAATACCGGCAATCCAGTGTTGGCCGAGGCGAGATATGGGTTCGCCAACAGCGGGTTCAAAGCAGTTTTTGCCGCTGTCCAGCGCCACAATGGACTGGTGCAGGTGCCAGCCACTGGCCATGGAGTCTTCAAAGCGTGGCCGACACATAAAAGTGGCGTGCAGGCCGTTGCGCTGGCACACCTGTTTGACCATGGAGCGGAACAGCACCATGTTGTCGGCTTGTTGCAGCGCCGGAGCCGGGTCAAAGGTGACTTCGAACTGGCTGGGGCCAAATTCCACTTCCAGTGAGCGTACCGGTAAACCCAGACCCTGGGCGTTACGGCGGATCAGGTCGAAGACGTCTTCCATTTCGTCGTAACGTTCTTCGGTCAGATATTGGTAACCCTGATTCAGCAGTTCGGTGGTGGGCGGTGTTCCTGGCTGACCGGCATCATTATGGTTCCGTGGTTTGTCGATGGTGCGAAAAACATGAAATTCCACTTCCAGCCCGGCAATAAATTCATAACCCGTGGCGTTGAGCTGTTGCTGGGCTTGTTTCAGAATGGCGCGGGTCGACAGTTCAACCGGTGTGCCATCGGTTTGATACAGATCGGCCAGTATCCAGCCGGTGTGAGGAGACCACGGCAATATCTTGAAGGTGGTAGGGTCGGGCAACATCAGCACGTCGCTGGCTCCGGTCATTTGCCCTTCACCAAACCCGGCATCGTCTTGCCAGACGGAAAACACGGTGCGGTGCGAGGTGTCTTTCAGCAGCATGGTCGAGCTCATGGTGATGCCTTTGCTCAAGGCTGAAGCCAGGCCGCTGGCAACGATGGTTTTTCCTCGCAGTACACCGTGCTGGTCAACAAATGACACCCGGATTACTTCAAGGTTGTTGGTTTGCATCGTGTCGAGCAGGGTTTTGCAGGCCGATACCTGCTCCGCGCTCCAGAGGCTGTGTCTACCGGAAAAGCTGTTCTCATGGTCGAATACCGCAGTCATGGTGTTCTCCTCGCAGGTCTGCCTGCCAGCCGTTAGCAATGGGCAAGGCGGGATCCTGACGCGTTAAAGTGAGTTTGCGCTTACCGTTCAGCATCCCAGTCGCAGGCGGCGCGGCGCTGCTGGTCACTGGTTCGCCATACGGTTTCCCAGTCCTGGGTCGGGGCGATGGCGTCAATGGCGACAGGGCCTTTGATTGCTTGAGCCTGGGCCGCGTTAACTTGCAGTGGCAACTCGCTCAGGTCGCCGCCTTCGCTGACAATCTTGATGGCCTTACGCAGTTTGCGCCGATGCTGGATGATGGCTTTGTCGGTGGTGCCCAGATGTTCGTTGGTGCGATCCTGAATCTTGCCCATGGATTCACACGCCCACTGGTCGTGGACGTTGATATCCAGTCCCATGCCGGTCCAGGTCAGGGTTTCCTGTTCTTCCCGGTTATAACCATAGTGGTTGCGTTTGTTACGGATCGGGGCGTAGTCGGGCAGGGTGTGTTCCAGCAGTCGTTGTGCACGCATGGTGGCTTTGTCGACTGGTTTGCCGAAGCTGGTGAACATCGAGAACCAGTAGCAGTTTTCGTCGTCGATGGGGACGTGCCATTGGGTGATGGTCATTTCGTTCGACATCGGAATCGTAATGGCGCAAGGGAAAACCTGGTTGGTCAGGCGTACATGGCTGGTGCCGTTTTGCAGGTCGCGCAGGGCGATGATGCGCAGGCCGTAGTCGGTGTCCTTGACGATAATCTCGGGGCGATCAAACTCGCGTAATACCTGGGTCATGGGGATGTTGGTATCGGCGGCGGTATCGCGGAACTGCTTGCCGTAGCTGTCTTCAGGGTCTTCATCCAGCAGAAAGCGGTGCAGGAACGAGGCGTGGGCCGGATCGATACCGACTTCCAGCGCTTGCAGCCAGTTGCATTCCCACAGGCCTTTAAAGGCAAAGACATGGCTGTCCGGTGCCTTGAAGCAGTCGAAATCCGGGAAGGCGGGTGGCTCTCCGCTGCCCATAAAGGCGAAAATAATGCCGTTCACTTCGTGCAACGGGTAGGTGTTGATACGGATTTTTTCGTGGAATTTTGAGCCTTCCGGCTCGGCTGGCTGATCCAGGCATTGGCCGCTGGAGTCGAACTTCCAGCCATGGAATGGGCAGCGAATACCGCCGTCTTCTTTGCGGCCAAAACACATATCGGCACCCCGGTGCGGGCAATGACGATCCATCAGCACCAGCTCGTTGTTTTCGTTGCGGAAGAGCGCCAGTTCTTCGCCCAACAGGTTGACCGGCACCACCGGGCGATCGCTTTCCAGTTCTTCCGACAAGGCGGCAGGCATCCAGTATTGGCGCAACAGTTTGCCCGCCGGGTCGGATGCCTTTACAAGGCTGAGTTCGTCGTTTTTTTCCTGGCTCATCATTAGTAAGTATCTCCTGCTGTCAGGCAGTCATCAGCGAATTAGGTAAAGCTTTTCAGACGCACCGTGGTGTCGGCGGCGGCATCTTTGGGCAATGGGTAGCGTTGGCTGACCAGCTTGCGCGCCGCAAGGTGGTCGGCGGGTGAATTCACTGAATCCACCCGGCACAAGCGGTTGTGCTGGTAATACAGCAGCGAGAATTTGCCGGTCTCCAGCTCGCCACGAACAATCAGGTCGTCGTAATCCAGTGCTGTGCCGACCATTTGCAGCTTGATGCCTTGCTGGTCTGACCAGAACCAGGGTGCGACACGTACGGGAGCTGGTTGGCCGGTAATGACGGCGGCGACGGTTTTGGCTTGGTCTACGGCGTTTTGTATCGATTCGATATGGCTTGGCGGGTGACGCTGGCCCTCTGTTGGGTCTGGGTCTGGGGCAATGGTGGTGGTGCAGTCACCGCAGGCGTACACCGCCGGATCTGAGGTTTGGCCGTTCAGATCGACCAGAATACCGTTGTCACAGACGATTCCTGCCGCTTGCGCGAGCTGGTCATTGATGGTGGCACCAATACCGACGACAACCAGGTCGGCACTGAGTGTCTGGCCATTGCTCAGCCGCAGATGGGTCTGGCCGCTGTCGGCAGGAGCGAGAGCCTCAACCGCCGTGTTGAAGCAAAAGCTGACGCCGTTGTGCTGGTGAATCTGCAGCAGAAACGCGGACAGCTGTGGGGGCAACAGACGTTGCAGAATACGACCGCCGTGTTCGACAACGGTCACCTGTTTACCCAGTGTGACGGCCGTTGACGCGACTTCCAGACCAATAAATCCGGCGCCGATGATGACGACGGTTTGAGCGTTATCGAAATCGGCTTTAAGGGCGATGGCATCGTCCATGTCTCGCAGCACCCTGACGCCTGTTACTCCGGACGCCAGCGGCAGTTGGCGGGCTGCCGCACCGGTGGCGATCACCAGCCGGTCGTAGTCGAAGGTGACGCGGCGACTGCCATGCTGTGCGGTTATGCGTTGGTTGGCGCGGTCAATCTGACTGACCCGGTGGTTACACAGCAAAGTGATGTGTTTCTGTTGATAGAAGGCAGCGCCCCGTAACGCCAGCTGGCTGTTGTCGAGACCGTCTTTCAGGTATGTCTTCGACAGTGGTGGGCGTTGGTACGGCAGGTGTGCTCCGGCTTCCAGCAGGGTAATCGGCAAGCGGTAGCCCTGGTCTCGTAATGAGGCCGCGACCTGTACCCCGGCATGGGAAGCACCAATAATCACGGTGCCTGTCT
Organism: uncultured Oceanobacter sp.; assembly: GCA_913061185.1. Taxonomy (GTDB): domain Bacteria; phylum Pseudomonadota; class Gammaproteobacteria; order Pseudomonadales; family Oceanobacteraceae; genus Oceanobacter; species Oceanobacter antarcticus. Next base: position 6,883 of record CAJXTI010000021.1, on the reverse strand, counting down.
CTGCGGCCTGTCGTCGGTTGGCTGGCGGCCGTGAGACGGAAGTCATGACTGGCATTCCGGCAGTTCGAAGATATGCCCCGCCATGGCGTCGGTGACCAGCAGTTGGCAGCCCAGGCGGCTGCTTGGCCGCCGCTCGGCGGCGGTTTCTTCCAGCATTTCCGCTTCTTCATCGTTGGCTGGGATCAGGCTGTTCAGCAGGCTGTCGGGTACATACAGGTGACAGGTGGCACACATACAGCTGCCGCCACACTCCGCTTCGATACCGTCAATATTGTTAACAATAGCGGCCTGCATGATGCTCTGGCCCAGGGGCGCGTCAATGTGCTGGATGTTGCCGTCCGGGAGTTTGAAACCGATGTTGATCGTTGTGTTGCTCATAGTGTTATCCCCTGTGAAAACGGCGTGTCAGTTGCCCAGCAGCTCGGGTAAAAAAAGTGAAATAGCGGGAAAAGCCATCAAAATGGCCAGCCGCACAAAATCGGCCAGGACGAAGGGAATGACCCCGACCATGACATCGTTGATATGGAGGTTTTTGGTCGCCCCCTGTACCACAAACAGGTTCATGCCCACGGGTGGAGAAATCAGACCGGTTTCTACCGTGACGACGGCAATAATGCCGAACCAGATCGGGTCGAAGCCGCTGGCAACAATCACCGGGTAGAAAATGGGGACGGTCAGCAGGATCATGGCCAGGCTTTCGAGGAAGCAGCCCATGACAATGTAGAAACCGACAATCAGTGCCATCACCATCCAGGGCGACAGCTGGTAGGCGTCAATCATATCGACCATGGCGAACGACACCTGGCTGACCGACAACAGAAAACCAAACACCTCCGCACCAATCAGAATCACAAAAATAGTGGAGGTCACGGCCACCGCTTCAATGACGGCCTCGCGGAAATCTTCCCAGCCCAAGCCGCGAAACAGGGCGAACACCAATGCGAGTCCGGCACCAACACCACCGGCTTCGGTGGGCGAAAACAAGCCGCCATACAAACCGCCCATCACCAGGCCAAATAACAATCCTACCGGCGCAAACTGGATCAAGGCTTTACGTAACGAGCTGTTTTCATCCGGTGCTTGATCGCCGGTGGGCTGCCACTTGCGTACCATGATCACCACGGTGGCCAGATACAGGGCGTAGGCCAACAAGCCGGGCAGAAATCCGGCCAGAAACATGTCACCGACCGACTGCTCGGTAATCAGTGCATACAACAATAGCGCGACCGAAGGTGGAATCATGATGCCCAGCGTGCCTCCGGCGGCCAGCGATCCGGCCGCCAGGCGTGGGTGATAACCCTGTTTCATCATTTCCGGGTAGGCCACCCGAGTCATGGTCGAGGCGGTCGCCAGCGATGAACCGGAAATGGCCGAGAACGCCGCACTGCCACTGACGGCCGCCAAGGCCAGGCTGCCGTTCCAGCCTTTGGTGAAATAGCGGGCGGACTCAAACAGATCTTTGGAAAACCCGGCACGGGCGGCCAGGCTGCCCATCAGCAGGAACAAGGGGATAAGAGTAAACGAGTAGTTAGACGCGGTTTCAAACGCGGCCGTTTCCAGCACGTTTAAAGCGGGTTCAACCCCGACAATCAGTGCGAACCCTGACGCCCCGACCAGAATCATCGCCAGCCCGACCGGGCAGCCCAATGCCAGCAATAGCAGAATGACCACCATGCCACCCAGACCAATTACAAGAGGATCCATCGTATTACCTTCCGGTTAGTCGTGATGGGAAACAGGGCGTTGCGGGCGCAGCGCGAGCCAGAGTCCGGTAAGCACAATGGCACCGCAACATACCGCCAGGGCGCCATAAAACAGGTACAGCGGAATGCCCAAATCCTGGGAGCGATCGCCGCGATCGATCATTTCCTCCATGGTGCCGAAAAACAGCCAGCCAACAACGGCGGCGAAAGCCGCCAGTAGCAGGTGCCAGACACGCTCGAGTCCGCGTTTGACGCAGTCGGGAAATTTGTCGATCAACAGCTCGACGCTCACCAGTCCGTGAGTCGCTGCACGTGGCAGCGAGGCAAATACCATCATGAGCAGGGAGTAACTGGCCAGCTCGACCGAGCCGGGTATGACCCATTGCAGTTCACCACCACTGAGATCGAACACCAGCCGTCCAAGGACACTGGCAACTACCACAAACAGCATGCACACCAGGGCGACGAAGGCCACTTTGTCGAAAAATCGGATCACTGCTTCCACGTTATTTCTCCCTGCTCAACGGCTTTAATTCAGCTCGGTTTCACACTCGCTGACATAGCCTTTCACACTACGGTAGGTCGTCGTACCGGGCAGGCCTTCACTGTCCAGCTTGGCGATGTACTTCTTCGTGACGCCATCGGCAATGGTTTGCCACTGGGCGCGTTCTTCGGCAGAGAGTTCGTTAATAGTGCCGCCTTCTTCCTTGATCTTGGCGAGACCAACAATATCTGCATCGTCATAACCCTGACCGGCGTTAACTGCCCAGTCCATGCCGGAATTGTCGTCGATCACTTTCTTCAGGTCGGCGGGCAGTTTGTCGTAAGCGCGCTTGTTCATGGTGGTGACAAAGGCCAGAGAGTAGAAACCGAAGTCGAGGTGTTGCTTGGAAACTTCATACGCCCGAAAGCTGTTGACCGCAGACCAGGGCAACATGTAGCCGTCGATTACACCACGCTGCATGCTCTGATAAATCGAGGGTGCCGGCATACCGACCGGCTCGGCACCCAGCTCGGAAATCAGCTCGCCAATCAGATCGGTTGGGCGGCGAATTTTCAGGCCCTTCAGATCCTCCAGTGAGGTCACAACCTGATCTTTGGTGTGCAGGTGGCCGGGGCTGTGGGTGTGGACGTACAACACCTTGGTTTCTTCGTATTCCTTGTCGAGTACGCCACTGTCATACAGTTTTTGGAAAGCACAGGAACCAACCGCCCCGGTTTTGAACAGGCCCGGCAATTCCATAATCTGGCTGAGCGGGAAGCGACCAGCGGTATAGCCCTGAACTGTCCAGGCAATATCGGCAATGCCATTTTTGGCGTTGTCATATCCGGCAGGGGCCTTGCCGAGCGTTTGTGCCGGGAATACCGTGACCTGAATACGGCCAGCGGATTGTTCTTCGACGGCTTTTTTCCAGGAATCGAACATGCGTTCGCTTTGCCAGCTGTTTTTCGGCATGAAATGGGCAAAACGCAGATTGGCTTCGGCAGCCAAGGTTGAGGCGGAACTGATCACCAGCAGGCTGGACAGGGCAAATCTCGACAGATTTCTTTTCACGGCTTTCATCAATGGCTCCACGGCGGCTTATAAGATTTGATCGATAATCGAACCTATGTTTGAATATCGATCAAATCTTATAGGTCTTGGTCTTGAGCCAAGTCAAATTCTTTCCAAATGATCGAATTACAAAGAAAACAAAGCAGATGCGCTCGGAAGCCAGCAGCGTGAGAGAGGGATAGCCTGGGGCAGGTGACTCAATATGTTTGAAAACTACAATGAAAAAGACATCTCGATGACCTTTGTGAAAGGTCTGGAAGTCCTGGCTGCGTTTAATGGCCGCGATCGCGCAATGACCATTCCCGACATTGCGACCAAGACCGGGCTCAACCGAACGGTGGCGCGCAGGCTGGTACTGACACTGCAGTATCTGGGTTATCTGGAGTGCAGTAACCGGGTGTACAAGTTGACGCCCAAAATTCTGGGATTGGCTGGAGAATTCCTGCAAGGCCGGGACATTGGCAAGCATGTCACGCCGATTTTACGGTCGTACTCGCAGACGCTGGGCGACAGCATTTCATTCGCCATGCTGGACGGGGTTGAAGCCATCTATGTTGCCCATTCTCCGGGGGATCCGGGCATGATTACCCAAGGCTTTACCGTCGGCTATCGGCTGCCATTACACGCTACCGGTATTGGTCGTGTGCTGGTGGCATTTTCGCCCGTCGACATACAAGATCAGCTGTTGCAGCAGGCTCCGCGTACGGCCTATACGGAAGCCACCAGAACCCGTATCGATGACCTGCGTGCCGATCTGAAAAAGACCCGCATGAACGGTTATGCGCTGGTGAGCAATGAATTTGAACGGGGCGTCACATCGTTGGCAGTACCTGTGATGCGTTCGGGTCAGGTTCTGGTCGGGGCGCTGGGGATTGTTGGCCCAACCCCCCGTTTTGAAGATGCCAATGCCCTCTTCGAGCGGGTGCTGATGCTGCGTGAATGCGCCGAGTCGATCGCCGTGTTTGCCTGAGTACAGCCGCTGATTGGTATCCTGAAATCACAATAATCCAGTAAGCCCTGTGGCGAGCATCCGCCGTCTGGCGTTGATGACTCAGCCCGGAGGATGGCCTTGCCAGGCGAACGGCGTATTGCTTACCGAAGTGCCTGCTGAAAATGTGATAAAAAGCAGCACAAAGCCGTACTATGGCGGCTTGTTTTGGTTTTTTAATGTTAATGTTTTCAGGAGCTAGAGCTAGTATGAAAAGGATTGCTGCAGTTGTTTCAATAATGATGTTGACCAGCGGTTGTACCACGTTCGATGCCTACACTGGCGAAGAAAAAACATCCAAAACCGCGATAGGAGCGGGTATTGGTGCCAGTGTTGGCGCTGTGGTTGCATACGCGACCAACAAAGATGAAAAAAGCGGCACCCGTAATCGCCGTATTCTGGCTGCTGCTGCTGGTGGCGGTCTGGTCGGTGGCAGTATCGGGTATTACATGGATGCTCAAGAAGCGAAATTGCGTAAGCAATTGCGGGGGTCGGGTGTCAGTGTTGAGCGGGTTGGCGACAACATTAACCTGATTATGCCGGGCAATATCACTTTCTCCTCTGGCCGTGCGGCGATAGCATCCGACTTTTACGATGTGCTGAATTCTGTGGTGGTGGTGCTGAAAGAATATGATTCAACGTTGGTTGTGGTGTCTGGCCATACTGACAGTGATGGCTCCGAAGGCTTTAATCAGGCCTTATCGGAACAGCGTGCCAGGTCGGTCTCCAATTACCTGCAATCTCAGGGGATTAACTCCGTGCGTCTGGATGCAGTCGGCTTTGGCGAGAGTCAGCCGGTTGCGACAAACAGCACGGCGGCAGGCAAAGAGTTGAACCGTCGTGTCGAGATCACACTACTGCCAATCACAAAATAGTGGTATCTGGCGGTATGTGATGACTGCCGTGACTGGCTGTGACGTACCAAAAAGCCGCCTGATTCAGGCGGCTTTTTTTATGTTCCAGGGGCTGTTTGGGAACTAATAAGGAAATGAGACGAGGCCGGTTTTCACTCAATCATCCATGAAATAATGTATAGGACTGCTGCTGTTGGCCAGCATCAGTGTTTGCGGTGGCGGTAGTAGGAGTGGTGAGGGAAGCGATATTCCTGCCACTAATGGCTCTGGCAGTGAGTCAGGCTCCAATGATGTGAAACTTTTCAGGATGGCGGAATATTCGGTGATGACCTGCTCGTTCGCCTGGAAAGCAGTGACGGCGATCAGCAGGAAATATATCGAGTAAATGTCGAAGATGGTTCTTTTACCCGGGCTGTCTGGTGATATGAAGGCAGGTGGCAAGATTGCCATCATGCAAGTCTCTCCCGATGGTCGTAAGGTGGCCTGTCTGGCAATGCGTGTATCGGCAGGCTTCAGGAAGGCAAGAGAGCGGTGCTTGAACTGGTGTTCTCAGTGACGACCGAAGTCGTGAATCCAAGACCGTAACCAATGGCAGTAACCAATGACAGTAACAAGAGCGCTTGAAGCGCTGATTTTCCACACTTCCAAAAAAGTGGGAAAAATATCAGGGTCTGGAGATCTGAAACAAGATGGTGCGGAAGGAGAGACTCGAACTCTCACACCTTGCGGCGCTGGAACCTAAATCCAGTGCGTCTACCAATTTCGCCACTTCCGCAAAACAGCCGCAGATAATACAGAAATCTCAAGTGGTTGCCAAGCCCGTCGCACAGCCGTATCAGGATGGATGCGTCCTGGCGCTGGCTGGTGTAAGTTGGCGGTATTTAGCCTCCATAGACGTTCAGGGAAGGATTTATGTCGACCAATAGCCATGTGACCAGCAATTTGTTAGTGACACTGGCGGCGGCCATTATTGTTATCGCCGGTGTCCGCAGCGCTGCCGATATGATGGTGCCCTTTCTGCTGGCCGTTTTTATTGCGGTGCTCAGTGCGCCGATCATGCATTGGCTCTCGCGCCGTGGTATCCCGGATGTGCTGGCGGTCTTGATGATGATGCTGGGGTTTCTGATTATTGGTTCCGGGTTGACGCTGTTTCTTGGTGGCACGGTGAACGCGTTTTATCAGGACATACCGCTGTACGAAACAAAATTGCAAAATCTGATGCAAGGGGTTGTGACCTGGCTGAATGCTCAGGGCGTTGAGGTGCCTGCCAACCTGCTACGTGAATACGTGGATCCTGGCGTTGTCATGAGTATGGTCGCCAGTGTGTTTAATGGTCTTGGCGGTGTCTTGACCAATGCCTTTCTGATTTTATTTACCGTGGTGTTTATCTTGCTGGAAGCATCGGGTATGCCGGAAAAACTGAAGCGTGCTTTTGGTGAGCAAACCAGCGCGTTTGCCCATTTTGAGCGCTTCAGTGATCTGGTACAGCGCTACCTGGCAATCAAGACTCTGATGAGTCTGGGAACTGGCGTCAGTATTGGTCTGGTGCTGTGGGTCATTGGTGTGGATTATGCGCCGGTATGGGCGTTGGTCGCCTTCTTGCTGAATTATATTCCCAATATCGGCTCTATTATTGCGGCGGTTCCGGCGGTGCTGATTGCCTTGATTCAGCTGGGGCCCGGTTCTGCATTGGTGACGGCTATTACCTATGTGGTGGTGAATACGCTGTTTGGTAACTGTCTCTTATACACATCTGACGCTGCCGACGAAGAGGATAGTGTAG
>CAJXTI010000020.1 GCA_913061185.1 uncultured Oceanobacter sp. | reverse complement strand
GCGCCATCTCTCAACTCTCTGTTTTTAAAGGAACTACTTACGTATTTGATCGTGCCTATAACGGTGGGGCGTGGCTCGAAAAGCTCGTGAATGAGGGCTGTCTGTTTGTGGGCAGGATGAAGAAAGATATGAATTACAAGGTCACGAAGTCTCTGCCACCGAAAGGGGTGGGTGTGGTGAGGGATGAAAAAATCGAAGTGTGTTACAAGACCCGATCGTATCTGAAAGGCCGCACCTTGAGGCGAGTCGTGTTTCATCGTCAGCAGGATGACAAGGAGCTGGTCTTCATCACTAATGACCTGAAACGCAGCGCTCTGGCGATTGCGGATTTGTACAAACAGCGCTGGCAGATTGAATTGTTTTTCAAGTGGATCAAGCAGAATCTCAAGATCAAACAGTTCTATGGTACGTCAGAAAACGCCGTCAAATTGCAGGTTTTAGTGGCGATGATCAGCTATGTGCTGTTGCGTCTGATCCAGCAAGGCGTGGCTCCTGAAAGGCGTTTGGGGAATGTGTCAATCCGACTGGGATCGGTACTTATGCAGCGAATGCCGCTGCTGGAGGTGTTCAGAAAACCACCGGATTTGCCGGATGATACAGGGCAGCTGGGTCTGGGATTTGGTTAACCGGACAGTAGTGCTTGGTTTTACGCGACTTGATTGAAGTGGTCATAAGGTAATCCTCATTGCATTTTATATTAGTTTTTTATTAGCTGGAAAAAGCATTTAATCTTGAGCCAACCCCCATGAACGACCGATTTGCAATCAGCATTTGTTCCGGGGTTACAAGAGGTATTGCAGTGGATGTGCCAACATTAAAAAAACGACCAAAACAGCATTAAATTCAACGACAACAGACCTTTAAAACCCACACAACTAATTGATTTACAAGGAATAAAAAAATTCAATAAATATTTATCCAGAAATTTTTCACAGATATTATTTCGTAAAAATCCTGCGTGCTTTCAAATTCACTTTTCATATTCAAACCGAAAATGCAGTTTTGATTCGCAAAATGAGAATTAATTTGGGAATGCATAATCAGCAGCCGTTTGGATCCATCTATTTAATCCTGCACAGCGCTGAGAGAGGTTGCTGGATGTCAGAATAAGGCGGCCAACACCGCTCGCACGAATGCCTACTGGTCATTCCCACGGAACCCAGCAGTTTCTAGAAAAACCCGGAATGTACCCGGCAGCTGAAGCTGTCGATGGCAAGCTGGCACTGCAAATATCAACCACTGTGGGTTTACACAGTATTTTTTACTGTATATATTCACACCCACTGTACAGATAAACAGACATGGAAACTTTATGATCAAGCTCACCGCCAGACAGCAGCAGGTACTCAACCTGATCAAATCCGCACTGGAGGAAACCGGCTTCCCACCTACCCGAGCAGAAATCGCCAAGGAGCTTGGCTTCAAATCCCCCAATGCGGCGGAAGAACACCTGAAAGCACTGGCTCGCAAAGGCGCTATCGACATCATGCCTGGCGCGTCCAGAGGCATTCGGATTCTCGGCTCCGAACAGGAAGGGCTGCCTATTGTCGGCCGTGTGGCAGCGGGTGAGCCTATACTGGCCCAGGAACATATCGAAGAGTACTGCAACCTGCCCGCCAATTTTTTCAAACCGGCTGCGGACTATCTGCTGCAAGTACAAGGCGACAGTATGAAAAACGCTGGCATTTTTAATGGCGACCTGATTGCCGTTCACAAATGTGAAAGTGCCCGCAACGGCCAGATCGTCGTCGCACGGGTCGAAAACGAAGTCACCGTCAAACGCCTTGAAAAGAATCGTCACAAGGTCATCCTGCATCCCGAAAATGAACATTACGGCCCGATTATCGTCGACCTGCGCCAGCAAGAGTTTTATATCGAAGGTTTGTATGTCGGCGTTATTCGTCGCAATCACTAACCGTACGTCCCAGCCAGATACCACAGGGTAGTCACCATTCACGAGGTTTTGTATGCGTCAACTCAGCTTGCCAGTCGATCGTCAGCCCGCTTTGCCGTTTACGAATGCCGTGCCACTGAAAACCAGGCCAAGACCGTCTGGCAGCCTGACCGAGGTGATTGTATCGGATGACAGCACCATTCAGCCGCTGCAGTTACTGCCCATACTGGCCCACTGCAATTCCAGTGATCGCTGGCTGATGTGGCTAAGCCCGAACCGGACGCTGAACAAACAATGGCTGGCCAGTATGAATCTCGACAAGGCACCCGTGGTGCATATTGACCTGTGTGCAGATACCCAGAAAGTGTTGTGCCAACGGATCCTCGCCAGCGGCAACAGCCATTTGATCATCGAATGGCAAGGTGACATCAGCCAGCATCAACGTCGACAACTCCGTGAGTTGGCACGCCAGAGTGGCAGTCATGTCGTGCTGGTACAGATTCGCCAAAACCCCTGAGCTTATTCAGCGCAAAAAAAAAACGGGCAGCAAGGCTACCCGTTTTATGGTTGATCATCAGCGCGTGATTTAATGCAGCGAATACGTATGCTCTGCTACATCAAAGTCATCGTCGACATCCATACCAGACAGCTCACTGACCTTGCGGACACCCGCTTCCAGCATGACACGCGCAACATCCATATGGTGCTCACTCAAGCTGGCCTTGGCATCCTCTGAAAAGTGAATCCGCATCAGTGCATCGCCGTCTTGCTCATCAGCCCGACGCAACGCAACGTCCCCATTGGAAAGCTCAATAATCTCGAAAAAGCGTGCCATATACCGTCTCACGAAAAATGGTCAACGAGTTTAACATAACCGGAGCGAACACACGCGAAACATAGCGTGCCACCCTTGTATTGCAGCACGCTCGCTCGTCGTTACAAGCATCACATCAAACAGGAAATCCGGGCAGACTACACCCGTGGAAAACGAGTGAAGATCAGGATTCGCGCTGATTGGCGCGCTGTTCATCAATCAACCGATGAAAACTTGCCAACCAGTGAGACACACTATCGTCTTCATCACTGCTAGCTGACGACGCAATCAACCCGGACACTTCCGTCGCCAGCGACGAATCTACCGCCTGCGTATCCGGCCAGCCGAGCTGCTCCACGACCTGCAAAAACCGACAAAACCAACTGAACGTATCCGCTGACAATGCTTGCCATTGACGCATATCCCCAGTGACCAGCGCGGTTTGTTGTAATAACTGAGTCAGTGAGTCAACCCGGTTTGTTACCCCGGCAGCCAGCGCCAACTCATTAAGATAACAACGATAGGCCGCGAACAGCTGGAGCAAGGCCGCATCGTCCAGCGCCTGCTGCAACGCAGGTTCCTGCCCGGCACAGATTTGCTCCTGCAACAGTCGGCATTGATACAGGCGTTGGTTGGTCTGGCCAACCCAGTTGATTGCGGCCATTGATCAGAAGTCCAGAGTCAGGCCAAAGTGCCAGCCATCGCCCAATTTGTAACGTTTATCCATGCCCTCCATCCGGATACCGTTGTAACGATAACCGGTGTAGATACGGGCGGTAGGAATAACGGCATACTGGGCACGCAAGTCACTGCTGATCAGATTTTCCGCATCGCCAAAAGAGACAACCGGGGGCGCGTAATAGGCATAACCGGCAACACTGACATCCGGCTGAGTCGGTAGCGCTGCCCGAAAGAAACCACCGACACCCAGCGCGGCACCGCTGTAATGATCGGTATCAAAGGCAAACGCCTTGGCACCCAGCCCGATATACAGATTGCTGTGAGGTTTGCGTAAATCGACCACATGCACACCGGCTCCCAGCATGTTGCCATCATCCATGTGATGCAGTGCTGACAGGTTGATGTGCAAACCGGAACCGGCCTGGGTGGCATCATAAGCAACCCGTACGGCATCGTCTGCCAAGCTGAGATCCAGCGCACCACCGGCCTGGGCAGAGACCGCCAGACATGCCAATGTGGAACCAGTAATAACCCGACGCATAGCCTGAGCAATTCCCTTCATAATTCCCCCGAAAAGAGTAAAACCCGAACCGCAGAACGGCGGCCGGGACATCAAAGAACAAGTGCGGGCATCTTAGCAGTGCCCGGCAATCGGTAACATGCACTGATTACAAAAACTGACGGAATACGGGGAAGATCGACACCACACGATGGTATGGTGTCGAGACGCTCTTTCTGGCAGCCTTATTTCATCAGATCCAACAGCAGCTTGTTCAGCTTGCCGACATATTCAGCCGGATTTTTCAGCTGGCTACCTTCCGCTAACTGGGCCTGAGCATGGATCAGTCCTGCCAGTTCGGCAAAACGATCTTCATCCGGTTCATTGTCCAGCCGCTCGATCAACGGGTGAGTCGGATTGATTTCCAGAGTAATTTCCGGTTCAGGCATTTTCTGGCCAGCCGCTTCCAGCATCCGCCGCATGTGACCGCCCATATCAAACTGGCCAACCACCAAACAGGCCGGTGAATCCGTCAGACGAGAGGTTACACGCACAGATTTAACCTCAGGCAATACCTTTTCCAGCCGTTCGGTCAGGTTCTTGTGGCTTTCCTGCAGCGTTTCCTGCTGTTTCTTTTCGTCTTCATCGGCGAGCTCATCAAGATCCAGCTCACCTTTGGTGATGTCCTGGAAGGATTTGCCATCAAATTCATTCAGATGGCCGACCATCCATTCATCTACCCGATCCGTCAGCAACAGGACTTCGATACCCTTTTTACGGAAATACTCGATGTGCGGGCTACCCATACCAGCGGCGTAGGATTCAGCCGTGATGTAATAAACTTTTTTCTGCCCTTCCTGCATGCGCGCAACATAGTCTGCCAAACCAACCGTCTGGGCTTCGCTGCCACTGGTTGAGGTGGCAAAACGGAATAACGCGGCAATCTTTTCCTTGTTGGCAAAATCTTCAGCCGGGCCTTCTTTCAGCACATCGCCGAACTCGTCCCAAAACTGCTGGTATTTGTCACTGTCGTTTTTCGCCAGTTTGGTCAGGGTATCCAGGATACGTTTGACCAGTGCCGAGCGCATGCTGTCGACCTGTTTGTCTTGCTGCAGGATTTCACGCGAGACGTTGAGAGACAGGTCATTGGAATCCAGCACACCCTTAACGAAGCGCAGGTACAGCGGCAGGAACTGCTCGGCATCGTCCATAATAAAGACACGTTGCACATACAGCTTCAGACCACGGGCTGTATCCCGATTCCACATATCAAACGGAGCCTTCGACGGAATATACAGCAGGCTGGTGTAATCCAGTTTGCCTTCCACCCGGTTATGCATCCAGGTCAGCGGCTCATTCCAGTCGTGGGAAATGTGTTTGTAGAACTCCTGGTATTCTTCGTCAGTCAGTTCCGAGCGCGAGCGCGTCCACATCGCCTTGGCCTGGTTGACGGCTTCTGGTGCCTTGCTGGCTTCAGCATCGGCAGCGTCGTCGTCCGCACTGATTTCCGGCGGCAAGAACACGGGGACGGCAATATGATCAGAATATTTTTTGATCAGCGAACGCAAACGGTAGTTGTCGGCAAACTCGGCTTCATCCGCTTTCAGGTGCAGGGTAATACGGGTGCCGCGCTCGGGCTTGTCGATGGTTTCCAGTGAAAATTCACCTTCACCAGCGGATTCCCAGCGAATACCTTGCTCAGCCGACTCGCCCGCACGACGGGTATCAACCACCACCTTGTCAGCGACAATAAAGGCTGAGTAGAACCCCACACCAAACTGGCCGATCAGCTGGGAGTCCTGCTTTTGATCTCCGGTCAGCTTGCCAAGAAACTCAGCGGTGCCGGATTTGGCAATCGTACCCAGGTGGCTGATCACGTCTTCCCGATTCATACCGATACCATTGTCTTCAATGGTCAGGGTTCGGGCATCGGTATCAAAGTTGATATGAACAGCAAGCTCACTCTGCCCTTCAAACAGCGCATCGTTTTGTAACGCTTCAAAACGCAATTTGTCACATGCATCCGAGGCGTTGGAAATCAGCTCACGCAGAAAAATTTCCTTGTTGGAATACAAGGAGTGAATCATCAAATGCAACAGTTGTTTTACTTCGGTTTTAAAACCAAGCGTTTCTTTGCTGGCTACGGTCATGTCTGTCTCCTGTCTCAGTACACCCGGATCTGGTGCACTTCGTTACCTGTATCAAAAAAACGGCGACCACCGATTATCTCTGGCAGTCGCAACACGTCATGGCTACAAGGTGGGGACAGTGCGACGCATTTCAAGGCCAAAGCGCTGAACAGTAGGCGGAAACCAGCAACGAAGTTGCTGCAGCCGTTGCTCCAGCTCGGCATCATCGGCCAGCGCAGTGACGATCGCCGCCGAGCGTATGCCCGTGGCAGCAACCTGCTGAATGGTCTCGGGGGTAATACCTCCAATACAGGTTAACGGCACCGAGCCGCTGCGCTGTACCCAGCGAGCCAGTGTTGCGCATCCCAGCGGCGGATACTTGAGTATTTTGGAGAGTGGTTTGAATACCGGGCCAAACGCAATATAAGACGGCTGATAGTGCAACGCATGCAGTATCTCCCACTCGCTGTGGGTACTGATGCCCAGCATCAGGCCAGCCTCAGCCAACCGTTCAAGATCGGCTTCAAGCAGATCTTCCTGACCCAGATGTACCCCGTCGGCACCCAGTTCCAGTGCCAGTTGCCAGTCATCATTGATAAACAACATCACTCCGGCACGACGACACACACGAATGGCTTCCCAGGTATCGGCGCGGTAATCCGGCCCCGGTTTTTTAACCCGCCACTGCAGGCTGTCAATGCCCAGTTTGAGCAAGCGACGCAGGTGAGGAAGATTGTCAACCAGTCCATATAAACCGAGCTGTTTTGGCAACGGCGGAAAAGACCGGGTAAAAACCACGGGCGACGCGCTGGCAGTGGCTACCGGTAACAACCGCACTCCCTGTTGCTCAAACATACGGTGACGAACATCAGTAGCGAATAACTGGTGATAACCAGAGACGCGACGACTGGCAGCCGCAAGGCTGACCAGGGTATTGGCAACCGCCAGCACAACGCTGTCGTATCGACGCCATCCGGAAGCCAGCCCGACAGCCAGCGCCGCCGCCAGATGACAACCCGTACCGTGCGCAGACCAGGGCAACCGTGAGTGCAGCAGCATAAACGAGGGGGCCAATTGCTGTTCAGGATCGGTTTCATCCACGATCACATCATCCGTTACCTCGTCACCCTCTACCGAGAACGCACGCGGTGAGAGATACCAGTCGACCAACGGCGGATCAGCCTGGCGGTAACATTGACCATCACTGTCTTTCAAATCCAGTTGCGCAGCATCAATACCTGTTATCAATACCGCTTTCGCACCCGCTGCAAGCACCGTTTTAGCCGCAGCAAAAATCCCCTCCCGACTATGATCAACACTGCCGGTCAGGCGTAACAGTTCAGTGCTATTGGGAGTGACAATATCGACCAGCGCCAGCAACGCCGCATAGTCTGCCAGACGATGCCAGCTCGCCAGCCCGCCCCCGGTTGCCCCCAACACCGGATCCCAGACTATCGGAATGGCCCGTTGCTGCAACAACCTCAGCCGTTGTAGCAGCCAGCGAAACAGGTCAGCATCGGGCGGTATCCAACCCAACCGCACCGCCTGTGGCCAGCCATCATCCAGCAATGCTGTCCATTGGGCATCCAGCATTGACAGCGTAATCGGCTCAATAGCCCGAACTCCCAGACTGCTTTGCGCGGTCATCGCAATGACCAGTGTGGCGCAATCCACGCCCATGGCCTGCGCCACCGCCACATCCGCTTGCATACCAGCGCCAGCCGAACAATCGGACGCAGTGAGTGACCAGATTCTGGCACGTTCAAGGGGTTCTGCTGGCGCATCGCAGTCACCCGCCGAAAAAAGCATTTTCATGACTCGTTTACCTCCCTGGATAACGTAGTGTGCGGCACGGCAGGCTCTGGCTGGTGCCAAAACGGCAGACCAACCGGTGGTGTTGACGGGCTGGCCTGTGGCCGTTCTGCCATCAAACCGGCGTCATAGGCCATACGCCCACCCTGCACCGCTGCAGCAAAGGCAGCGGCCATGGCGACGGGTTGCTCCGCCTTGGCGACAGCGGTATTCAGCAACACCGCATCAAACCCCAGTTCCATCGCCTGCATTGCCTGGGAGGGTTTGCCCAGCCCGGCATCAATCACCATGAATGCTTGTGGCAAGCGCTGGCGCAAGCGTTTCAGACCTTCCAGGTTTTGCAAACCACAGCCACTGCCAATCGGTGCTCCCCAGGGCATGACGCCGACACAACCGGCGTCCAGCAAACGCTGACACAACACCAGATCCTCGGTGCAATAGGGCAAGACCTTAAACCCCTGACTCACCAGTTCCCGCGCCGCGTCCAGCAACTCAAACGGATCCGGCTGGAGGCTGTAGTCATCGCCCATCACTTCCAGCTTGATCCATGAGGTCGCAAATAACTCACGGGCCAAATTGGCCATCAAAATGGCTTCCTTGGCGGAAAAACACCCGGCGGTGTTCGGTAGCAAACGTGCTTTGGTTGTCGCTACCGCCTCCTGCAGCAGCGCCCAGTGGCCATTGTCTTCAATATTGCGTGCCGTCTGGCGGCGTAAAGCCACGGTCACAAAACCGGGACTGGCAGACCTGATCGCCTGTGCCATTACATCTGGAGACGGATACAGGGAGCTGCCCAACCACAATCGCCCGGCAATATTTTCCCCGGCCAATGCCACTGTTTGTCCTTCTGCTTCTGTTCGCGCTGTCATGATTCAACCTCCTGTCATTGCGCCCAACACATCAATACGCATGCCATCGGCCAGTTCCAGCTCATGATATTGAGCTGGCTGGATCAAGCACTGTTCAACCGCGACCACAAAATTGCCGTCAGCCGCAGGGCCAAATCCCTGCTGCCGCAACAGCTCGTCCAGTCGTGATACCGCCACCTCAAGCCAGTCACCGTTCAGACACACTTGCATCAGCAGACCTCCGGGTGAGCTGTCGTCCAGGCCACATGCCCAGCGTCAGATTGCGATGGCAGCACCAGACCCAACGGTAATTGATACTCTTGCTGCAAGCTGCCCAGCAACGCCGGGGACAACAGAAAACCATGGCGATACAGGCCGTTAATGGCAAGATTCCCTGCGGTAGCGGTAATTTCAGGTTCATGGTGACTCAATGCCGGACGCAGATTGGTCGACAGTTCCAGAACCCGCGCTTCCGCCAGCGCCGGTGACAAGGCATATAAGGCACTGAGCATTTCCAGTGCTGAACGGACGCTGACCGGTGAGCGATCTTGTGTTTCTATTTCGGTGGCGCCAAGGATGTAGCGGCCCTGCTCCCGAGGCACCAGATACAGGTGATATTTGGGATGCAGCAACCGCACTGGCCGCTGAATAACCACGTCCGGCGCTTCAATCCAGATCACTTCGCCTCTGACGCCACGCAACTGCGGACGCCAGGGACGGGCACCGACACCACAACAGTCAATCCACAAGGTCGCAGGGTGGCGTTGCTGGTTAACTCTCCAGCCACACACAGGGTCAGAGGCATCGTAACTCACCGGGCTGTTAGCGCGAATTTGTCCACCCATAGCGACAATGGCCTGGTGCAACAAAGCCAGCAGTCGCCGATTTTCCAGATGCCCTTCCGGCTTCAGCCAGATACCACGCTGAAATTGCTCCGCCAACAAGGGCTCCAGTGCGGCTATTTGCTGACGATTTTGCCAGACAATACCCTGTTTTACGCCGATATTATGGCGCGTAAAACACCGTTCCATTTCGTCCAGCAACCCGTTATCCGCTGGGTGCGCGACCATCAGCGTGCCATCAGCACGAAAGTCTATCCTTGCCCCGGTATCAGCCGCCAGATCCTGCAGCAGCTTTGGCCACAATGCTAACGACTGCTTGCCCATACGAAAGACAGCCGGGCTACACAGCGGCAATTCGCTGAATGGTGCGACCATCGCCGCCGCCGTATAGGCCGCTGCAGAATGAACCGCCGTCGTATGCGACATCGTTGTCGACGCCTCAGCAGCGTCGGCCTCGAACAGACAAATACGATAGCCCTGACGGGCCAGCCGCCAGCCAATCAGGCTACCCATCAACCCGGCACCGGCAATACATATTTCGTCGCTGGAGGTCAGTGACGTCAGCAAACCTGCCCTGGCCCCATTATGCATTGTCCAACGCCTCCCCCTTGCTTGCCGGGTGGTAGATTTCGCTGCCCTGCTGACGGAACTCCCTGGCTTTTTCTGCCATCGCCTGCTGCGCCTCATCGGCTGCGGCGGCGTCCCGTACTTCCTGGGAGATTTTCATGGAGCAGAATTTTGGGCCACACATGGAGCAAAAATGCGCCACTTTATGGCCTTCTTTTGGCATTGTCTCATCGTGATAAGCGCGGGCGGTTTCCGGATCCAGCGCCAGGTTAAACTGATCCTGCCAACGAAATTCAAACCGCGCTTTGGACATCGCATTGTCATGGAGCTGAGCACCGGGATGACCCTTGGCCAGATCTGCCGCATGGGCGGCAATGCGATAGGCCATCATTCCCTGTTTGACATCCTCCTTGTTGGGTAAGCCAAGATGCTCTTTTGGCGTGACGTAACACAGCATGGCGCAGCCATACCAGCCAATCATGGCAGCACCAATACCGGAGGTTATATGGTCGTAACCCGGTGCAATATCGGTGGTCAGTGGCCCCAGGGTATAAAACGGCGCTTCCTGACAGTGCTTCAACTGCTCGTCCATGTTCTCTTTGATCATATGCATCGGCACATGACCCGGCCCCTCAATAAAAGTCTGGACGTCGTGCTTCCAGGCAATTTGAGTCAACTCACCCAGAGTCCGTAATTCGGCAAACTGGGCGGCATCGTTAGCGTCGGCGATTGAGCCGGGACGTAAACCATCCCCCAGAGAAAAGCAGACATCGTAGGCTTTCATGATCTCGCAGATGTCTTCGAAATGACTGTAGAGGAAACTTTCCTGGTGATGCGCCAGGCACCATTTCGCCATAATGGAGCCGCCCCGGCTGACGATCCCCGTCACCCGTTTGGCGGTCAGCGGAATATGCGCCAGTCGCACCCCGGCATGAATGGTGAAATAGTCCACGCCCTGCTCGGCTTGTTCGATCAACGTGTCGCGGAACAACTCCCAGGTCAGGTCTTCAGCCACGCCGCCACACTTCTCTAACGCCTGATATAACGGCACCGTTCCGACCGGCACCGGCGAGTTGCGTAAAATCCACTCGCGGGTTTCATGAATATTTTGCCCGGTCGACAAATCCATAATGGTGTCGGCTCCCCAGTGGGTTGCCCAGACCAGTTTTTCTACTTCGTCGGCAATCGAGGAGGTGATGGCCGAGTTGCCAATATTGGCGTTTACCTTGGTGCGGAAATTGCGCCCGATAATCATCGGTTCACTTTCTGGATGATTGATATTATTCGGGATCACGGCGCGACCACGGGCCACTTCAGAACGCACAAACTCCGGGGTAATGGCAGCAGGAATACTGGCTCCCCAACTGTGCCCCGGATGTTGCTGCCGCACCGCCTCTTCTAACGACGGCTCAGTCAGCCCCAGATTTTCACGAATGGCGATATATTCCATTTCCGGAGTAATAATGCCCATACGGGCATAATGCAGCTGAGTGATGTTTTTTCCTGGCAGGGCACAACGTGGCTTGCGTTCAACCTTCATCCGCCATGGTTCATAACGTAAATCAACTTCGCGGGTCTGGCTGAAATGGGAACTGGGCTGGTGCAGTGCTTGGCTATCTGCACGCTCTTCGATCCAGCCTTGACGCAACGCAGGCAGGCCATGGGTAAGATCGAGAGTAAACGCCGGGTCGCTGTAAGGGCCGGACATGTCGTATACCCGCACCGGCGGATTATACTCGGTTTCACCATTGGTCAACTGGGTTGGCGTCAGTTCGATTTCACGAACCCCCACCTTAATATCTGCGCGGGAACCGGTGATATAGACCTTGCTGGATGCGGGGTAACTCAAACGATCAAGCTGGGCCTGAGTCAGTGGTGACCCCGTGCTGGATGCGATGTCAGTCGAATTATTATTGGCGGAAGCCATACTTGATACCTCTCTTGAAAAGGGAAAGGATCAGGCGGGCAAGCAGTACAAGAAAGAAAAGAGGCGGGAAATTGCCGATCACGTAACCTGGCGTCCGACCCGCTCAGCCAGTGATTGGCTGATTGCCTTGCACCGACGAGGACAAGAATATCCGCAGGCCAACATTACGTGACTTCTCTGTTCCCTACGCTGGCACTAACCAGATCAGGTTCAACGGGATCCGCAATTGCGATCTCAGCCTCCAGTGAGGCACCCCGACAGAATGTTTGCTCAAGCAGGTTAAACGCTATTTATTGCGCCGACAAGCCTTCATTGCCAAAAGACGAACTGAGCAGAAAATGCGCACGGGCAGTGGCAATCGGCTGTTGACGGTCATTCTGCCAGGCGGTGATAGCGACATTGGCGACACGGGCACCCTGACGCCAGATCTGGCAATCCACAAAGGTATCCTGATCACGTCCGGCGCGCAGATAATCCAGCGAGAAGTCGATCATTTTGGGTAATCCCATCGGTTCTGACCGAACCAGCACCTGAATCGAGGCCGCCAGTTCCATAAAACCACCGATGACGCCGCCATGGATCGCAGGTAATAACGGGTTACCGATATTGTCCGGATTTTGCGGCAGTCGGAACAATAATTCCCCCTCTTGCAGACTCACTTCGGCACCAATAACACCGGCATAAGGAATGCTGGACATCAAGGCCTGATAGTCACCCTGTATCCGGGCACGCTGGACAACATCGGCAAACTGTAAAACAGACAAGGCCGTCACAGGCTACCTCCACGAACTCCACTGGCCAAGGTACTGGCGGGCTGCAGATGCGTCAGGCGCATAAAAGTAGCGCAACATTTGGCAATTAATTCACCGTCGTTTTCCTGTATTACCCGGCAATCAGCAAACACGACGGTAGACGTAACCCGCTGAATACTGGCATAAGCCAACAGATTCTGACCGCTACGGGCAGAGCGCATGTAGTCGACCCGTAAATCCAGCGTGGGACACAACTCAAAGCCGGGTAAGGCGTTTACCACCGCCGTGCCGCACGCGGTATCCATCAGAGTGGTCAGACTGCCGCCATGCAAGGCACCCGTGACCGGGTTACCAATCAGCTCCGGCGCATACGGCAACTTCATCACCAGGCCATCCGCATCTGCGGAGACCAGCGAGATCCCCAATACCTGGCAATGCCGCAGCACCGAGATAAAACGTGTCGCACGTTCACAGCGTTCGAGATCGGAAATTGGCTCGGGAGTTTCATTGTTGCCCATAATTCACTCGTGATTTTTATAATTAACTTTTTGGAATCATACCCAAGCTGTGTTTTCGCGCAAGCGCCGTCCGGTTGCCATTTGCTGGCGTAACATCGTACGTCTCACCGGGGTCCCGTGCAGCATGCCGATTTGCCCAATGGCCAGATGGCGACTATTACTTAAAACTATTATTCCCATTCCGCCAACTGACGACCTGACTCTATGGCCACCCATATACTGATCTGTGACGACTCCAGTTTTGCCCGCAAGCAAATGGCCCGTGCGATTCCTCCCGACTGGGAAGTGGATGTTCACTTTGCCAGTGACGGTGCCGAGGGACTGAAAGCCATCCGCGAAGGCAAGGGTGAAGTAGTCTTTCTTGATCTGACCATGCCAAACCTCGACGGCTATGGCGTATTGGAGGCGATCCGCAAGGAAGACCTGCCAGCTATGGTGATTGTGGTATCCGGCGACATTCAGCCTGATGCCCAGCAACGCGTAATGGCCCTCGGCGCCATGGCCTTTGTCAAAAAACCGATCGACGCCGCCAAAGCCACCGCCGTACTGACCGAATACGGCATTATGACCCGGACCTGATATGAATACTCCTCCGACACTCGTATCACTGACCGACGATCAACGTGACTGTTACCAGGAGCTGACCAACGTCGCGATGGGCCAGGCCGCCGATCGCTTGGCACGGCTGCTGGATTCCTATGTGGTACTTCCTATTCCCAAGGTCAACCTGATAGAAATCAGTGACCTGCGCATGGCCATCGAAGGAGCCCGCGACGACGACGCTATTTCTGCAGTATGCCAGGGGTTTATCGGCTCGGGCATCGCCGGTGAAGCTCTGCTGCTGTTTAACGACACCAGTTTTTCTGACCTCGCCAGGCTGACACGTTATCAAGGTGAGCCGAATCATCAAGCCCAGTTGGAGTTGTTGATGGATGTCAGCTCCATCCTGATCGGTGCCTGTATTCAGGGCATTGGCGAGCAACTCGAAATTCACTTTAATCAGGGACATCCGGTGATCCTCGGGCAACATTGCAACGTCAGTGACATTCTCAAGATCAGCCATCAGAACTGGCGTCGAACGCTGGCAATTGAAATTCACTACACCATGGAAGCCGTCAATATCGACTGCGATCTGCTGCTGCTGTTCACCGAAGACTCAGTCGTACGCCTTAATCAGAAAATCGACTATCTGCTGGATTAACTATGAGCAATGGCAATATTGAGATGGGCGATATTCATTGGCTGATGGATATCCTGCAAAACATCGATGTGGGTCTGGTGGTGCTGGATCAGCAGTACAAGATTCGCCTCTGGAACGGCTTTATGGAAAGCCACAGTGGCATCAGCCCCCAGCTGGCCAAGGACAAGAACCTGTTCAGCCTGTTTCCGGATATTCCCGAGCAATGGTTTCGCCAAAAAGCAGAGCCGGTTTTTCAATTAAAAACCCGCACCTTTACCATCTGGGAGCAACGCCCCTACCTGTTTCATTTCAAGAACTACCGTCCTATTACCGGGCGCGCCACCTTCATGTACCAGAACACCAGCATTATCCCGCTGGAATCGGTGAACCGCAGTATCGACCATATCTGTGTGATTATTTATGACGTTACCGATACCGCACTCGGTAATGAAGAGTCTCATCGTCTCAGGGCCGAGTTAACCAAACTGACCCGGATTGATCCAGATACCGGATTGCTCAAGCACGATGCCTGGAACAACGAAGCTGAACGGGAATTATCGCGCAGCCAGCGCACCGGAACCCCCAGTTGCATTGCCCTGCTGCGGCACCCGGCTGACACAACCACCCCACAACAACGCCAGGACATCGCTCAGGTACTGACGAAAACGTTACGGCAAACCGACCTGGCGACCCGCATTGATGACCAGCATCTGGCCGTATTATTACCTGCCAGCGATGAGGGCGACGTCCGTTTTTTTGCCGAACGGGTACGCAAAATGTTAGCAAGACAAATTAGCAATCACAGCAGTGTCAACCTTCACGCCGGAATTGCCCGAGCCTGGCCAGGATTTGCCACCGTCACCCACTGGTTTGACGCTGCCAAAAGTGTCATTCCTGCCGAGCACTCCGACCCGGATCATGTTATTCAGGTTTATGAAAAACCATCCACAGAATAAAGGGTCTATTGCTCGCCGCTCGACATAGCAGTCATGATGGCGGTAACTAACGAGTGATATAGAGAAATTATTCGACCCTTCTCTCACTCTGCCTGCTAGAACGGCTGCCGTCACACCGCTGTCATGGCAGGAATCTACCTTCAGGTTTTCACGATGGGAGCAACGGAATGAACTGGTGGCAACATGGAGTCGTTTACCAAATCTATCCACGCAGTTTTCAGGACTCCAATAACGATGGCATTGGCGATCTGCAAGGCCTGATCGACCGGCTCGACTATCTTAACGATGGCACCAGCAATTCACTCGGCATCGATGCCATCTGGTTGTCCCCCATTCATCCCTCACCGATGGCCGATTTCGGCTACGACATCACTGACTATCGGGATATTGACCCGATATTTGGCACCCTCGACGATTTTGATCAGCTGCTGCAACAGGCCCACCAGCGCGATATTCGTATTATTCTTGATCTGGTGGCGAACCATACCTCCGATCAGCACCCCTGGTTTATCGACAGCAGCCAACCCGGTTCAGACAAAGCCGACTGGTATCTCTGGCATGAGGAAAACACCCGCCCGAATAACTGGCAAGCCTGTTTTGGCGGTTCCGGCTGGAGCTGGCACCCAGGCCGTAAAGCCTGGTACTACCACTCCTTTCTGCCGCAACAACCCGATTTGAACTGGCGTAATCCGCAGGTTCAGCAAGCGATCCGGGAGGTCATGGAATTTTGGCTGGCACGTGGTGTAGACGGCTTTCGCCTTGATGTGGTCAATCTGTTTTACAAGGCGATCGATCTCAAAAACAACCCCACTGATTGGTTCAAACCAGCCCGCCCTTACGACCGTCAGAGACATATCCATGACCGTGACCAACCAGAAATGCATACCCTGCTCAAACAGATGCGTCAGTGGGTTGATCAGTATCCAAACCGTATGATGGTGGGAGAGATTTTCATCGCCGATTCCGATAACGCCAGCCTGCCCGCCAGCTATTGCGGTAACGGGGATGAATTACATCTGGCGTTTAACCTGGAATTTTTGCGCGCTCCTTTTTCGGCAGCCGCCTTCAGAAGTGTGATTCGTAAATGGATCGATTTGCTCGGCCACGAGAACTGGCCGAACTACACCCTCAGCAATCATGACGTCAAACGCCATATCAGCCGTTACGCCACCCATGAACAAACCCTTGATCGGGCGCACTTGCTGGCTGCCATGCTGTTAACGCTGCGCGGTACGCCGTTTCTTTATTACGGTGAAGAAATCGGCATGCCGGAGCAAGCGGTTTCCCGACGCCAATTACAAGACCCCGTTGGCAAGCGTTATTGGCCCTTGCACCCTGGCCGCGATGGCTGTCGACGTCCCATGATGTGGGACTCGCCCAACGTCTTTTCCAACGTCACCAGCTGGCTGCCAGAAACCCGTTCGGAAGGAGTGACCGTCGCCGATCAGAGCCACAACCCCAGCAGCTTGCTCAGCTGGTATCGGCAGCTCGTGTGGCTGCGCAAACGCACCCCGGCCTTACACAAAGGCAAGCTCAAACTCATCGGTAGCCCCGACGAGGTACTGGCCTATGAGCGCTGCGATCAGCAGCAGCGCTTGCTGATACTGCTGAATTTTTCCAGCCAGGCACAGCCAATTAACCTGCATCGCCATGCGATTGATCAGTGTCTCGCCAACAGCCAGCTGGACGCCCCGCTCTTTCGCAACGGATCCTTGCTACTCCGACCGTTACAAGCACTGATACTGGAAATCAGCCCGGACTTTCCGCGCCGGGCCTCGGTTGCGCCATGAACCGCTTAGCGCTGACCTGCAAACAACTGGTCACGATAAGCGTGTGATGGATAAATACCGAATATGCGGATATCGCGGGCGAAGTATTCCAGCTCATTCAGTGCCCGCTGCATATTGGCTTCCTCGGGATGACCAAGAATATCCGCATGAAACAAACTGGCTTCCATGCTGGCACCATCCATATAACTTTCCAGCCGCAACAGGTTAATACTGTTGGTGGCAAACCCGCCCAATGCCTTGTAAAGCGATGCAGGAATATTACGTACCGTAAACAACACGCTGGTAATATAGGTGATATCCGGCTGACGCACTTCGTGTTCATGTTCACGGGCAAAAACCAGAAAACGTGTAGTATTACCCATCACATCCTGAAAGTTTTCATGCACGACTTCCAACCCATACAACTCTGCCGCCAAAGCGGAGGCAATCGCCGCCCGATGCCGATCGTTACCTGCGGCAAGACGCTGGGCTTCCTGGGCCGTGTCCATCGTTGGCAACGCCTTCATTCCCAGATTAACGATGCGCTGGTGGCATTGAGCCAACGCCTGAGGGTGAGAAGCGACGGCATCAATATCCATTAGCTGTACGCCCGGCAATGCCAGCAAACAGTGATTCACTGGTTCAAAGTGCTCGGTAATGGCGCACAGACGGGTACGGGGAATAATCCGATAAATTTCTTCCACCCGACCCGCAGTGGAATTTTCCAGCGGAATCATTGCACGATCGGCATGGCCCGCACTGACCAGCTCCAATGCCGTTTGAAAGTCTTCACAGGCAACGGCTTCCCAATCCGGAAAAACCCGACTGCAAGCAAGGTGAGAATAAGCACCCGCAGTACCTTGATAAGCGACACGGCCAGCCATGATTTTCTCCTGAATTCCTGTTCCGGCCATCACAGACGAAACCCGATATTTCGCACCAATGACGACCATTAGCACCAAAAAAGAGCGCTTTACGCACCAATTAAATACAACATCATCTTAATCTGTTGACCTGTCAAAAATTCAGCCCAACAGAGCTCGAAAGACAGAACACTGTGCTACTCGGCTAGCGACAGACTTTTCCCCGAACCAGGGCCGAAGTTCAGACATTGGCCAGTTTGACAAATGTTCTGGCACGGTCTCTGCAACAAAGCATACAGCAAGCCCCTGATATCTCAGCATAAACCCACAGCAGGGGCCAATAACCAGACGCTGACTCGTCAGCGAATGACCGACTTGCGAGGACTCTCATGACCACGACACTCTGGCCCGCAAAACGGCCTCTGGATGACCACCTGTGCACCACATTCGCCAGCAATCGTTCAGCCCTGAAGTCGTTACCTGAGCCATGGTTAAAGCAATGGCCGGACGTCTGGCTACCGGTCGCAACCTGGGTTGCCCAGCAAAAAAATACCCTCGGTGGTGTACCCGTCATTGGTATTCATGGCGGCCAGGGGTCTGGTAAATCCACCCTGAGTCAGGCACTGGCCAGCTTATACAAAGCCGCCCTGGGCTGGAACTGTGCCATTGTATCGATTGACGACCTCTATTTGGGTCATGACGAGCGCAAGGCGCTGGGCCAGTCTATCCACCCGCTATTGGCCACAAGAGGTGTCCCCGGCACTCACGACAGCGCCTTGGGTCGACAATTATTTGCCGACCTGAAACAACTGGAGCCTGGACAGTGTCTGACCATTCCTGCCTTTGACAAGGTCTCCGACGACCGGCTGCCAGAATCCAACTGGCACCAGATTGTCGGCCCGGTTGATCTGATCCTGTTTGAGGGCTGGTGCGTCGGCTGTCATGCCGTTGCAGACAGTCAGCTCGACGAGCCCGCCAACCAACTCGAAGCGACAGAAGATCCCGATGGCCACTGGCGTCGGTGGGTTAACCAACGGCTGGCCAGTGACTACGCCGACTGGTTTGCCATGATGGATCGACTGATTATGCTCAAGGTGCCTGGTATGCAAGCCGTATTAAACTGGCGTGGACAACAGGAAGTAGAAAACCGCAAGCACGCCAGAGGAGATCACGACCGCGGCCTGGATCACGCCGGATTGGTAAGATTTATCCAGCATTACCAACGCCTGACCGAAAATGCCTTGCGGGATCTGCCAGAGCATGCTGATCTGGTACTGGAACTGAATAACCAGCATGCTGTTAACCACATCAACTGATTGCCATCGCCGGGAGCGCTTTATGTCAACCCACGCAAGCAAATTTGATATTCCGACCTTACCACTGGTCGTTATGACCGATCTTGATGGAACCCTGCTCGATCATCATAGCTACAGTGCCAAGGCCGCAAAACCGGCCCTGAAGCAGTTACGGGAGCGACACATACCCGTGCTGTTCAATACCAGCAAAACCTGCGACGAAGTCACTGGCTTGCGCCACGAGCTGGATAACCGCTATCCGTTTGTCTGTGAAAACGGCAGCGTGATCCATATCCCAAAACCCGATGAAAGCGGCCTTAACAGCGAAGTGCTCGGCGTTAGCTACGTTGACATCCTCAAGACCTTGCACCTGCTGCACAAAGAAGGTTTTCGCTTCCGGGGATTTAACGACATGCCCGCCGCCGAAGTCGCAGCAATGACGGGACTGACACAAGATAACGCCTGGCTCGCCAAGAAACGGGCGGCCTCTGAACCACTGCTGTGGCACGACAGTGACGAGGCACTCGACCGCTTCCGGCAACGACTGGCGGAGTATCATTTGACCCTCACCAAGGGCGGACGTTTTTACCATGTAATGGGCACCACCAACAAAGCCAGCGGGTTAGAGTTTTTCCGTCAGTATTATCAACACCAATGGCAGACCACTCCCCGTCTCGTTGCTCTGGGCGATGGGGAAAACGACCGCGCCATGCTG
The DNA here is from genome assembly GCA_913061185.1 of uncultured Oceanobacter sp. GTDB lineage: Bacteria > Pseudomonadota > Gammaproteobacteria > Pseudomonadales > Oceanobacteraceae > Oceanobacter > Oceanobacter antarcticus. Next base: position 33,602 of record CAJXTI010000020.1, on the reverse strand, counting down.
GAAGCTGCCGATTACCCGATTGTTATTCCGGGTGAAAACCAGACCCTGACACTGCAGCATCCCGATGCCAGAACGGCTACCCACAAAGGGCCAGCCGGCTGGAATACTGAAATACTCACATTATTAGAACAATTATCCAAGGAGCCTGGTCATGGCTGACTTTTACCAGAACGGAACGATCACCACCCTGCACAACCTGGTCGATCGCCCGCTGGAAGAAATGGAAAAAGAGCTACTGAGCTTTTCCCGCGTACGTCCGATGTCTCTGGTACTGCCCTCGCTTTACTCTGAACTTCAAGGGCCTGCTCTCGGCCACATCATTAACGAAATTTGTGAAGTTCCTTACCTTAATGAAATTGTCATCGGCCTGGATCAGGCCGATGAAGCAGAATACAAACACGCCAAGGATGAATTTTCTCGCCTGCCACAACATCACCGGGTGCTCTGGAACGACGGCCCACGACTGCGCAAGATTGATTCACTGCTGGAAGAAAAAGGTCTGGCTCCCAAAGAAATGGGCAAGGGCCGTAACGTCTGGTACTGCTACGGCTATATACTCGCCTCTGGCAGGGCGGAAGCCGTTGCACTGCACGACTGCGACATCATCACCTACGATCGCAGCCTGCTGGCGCGACTGATTTACCCAGTCGCCAACCCGTCGTTCAACTACGAATTTGCCAAAGGCTACTACGCCCGTATTGCTGATAACAAAATGAACGGACGCGTCAGCCGACTGCTGGTAACCCCTCTGATCCGGGCTTTAAAAAAGGTTCTTGGGCATAAAGAGTACCTCGACTTTCTGGACAGCTTTCGCTACCCGCTGTCCGGTGAGTTTTCCATGCGCGTCGACGTTCTGAACGATCTGAGAATTCCGAGTGACTGGGGCCTGGAAATCGGCGTGTTGTCAGAGATGAATCGCAACTACAGCACCAACCGGCTCTGTCAGGTGGATATTTGTGACAACTATGATCACAAGCATCAGCCGCTATCAGCCGAAGATGCGGCGCTGGGCCTTTCCAAAATGAGTACCGATATCTGCAAGGCCATTTTCCGTAAACTGGCCACTCAGGGTGAGGTTTTTACCAACGAAACGTTCCGCACCATCAAAGCAACCTATTTTCGCGTGGCACTGGATTTTGTCGAAACCTATTATAACGACGCCCGCATGAACGGCTTGACTCTGGATCGCCACAAGGAAGAAGAAGCCGTTGAACTGTTTGCAGAAAACATCATGCATGCGGGCGATTATTTTCTTGAAAACCCAATGGAAACACCCTTTATTCCCAGCTGGAATCGGGTGATATCAGCCATTCCGGATATTCTCGATCGTCTTTACGAAGCCGTTGAAGAAGACAACGCCTGACGCTCTTTGGCAGCACCAGTCACCCGTGCGACGGAATCTCTGCCCGCAGGTGACTGGTGCTTACAGCGGCTGGTGACACCTCACTCGCTGGTTAACCACACCGTCTGATAAGGCCCCATCATCAGGGTTTCTCCCAGCGGCCCAGCCCCGGTCGCCAGCAAATCACTCATCCCCAATACCAGGAAACCCAGACTGGCCAACGGCAACTCCATGTGTCGCTCCGTCACGTTCGAGATGGCAAAAACAGTTTGGCCGCTATCGCCACAGCTGCGCTTGAGAATAAACAGATCTGAATTGATGCGGATCACATCCTGACGGGCGTCAGGATGGAACGCAGGCTGACGCCGACGTATCCGGATCATTTCACGCAAGCGATTAAAGACCTCGGCCTGGGGAGTCACCGGGTTACCCAGCAAAACACCCAGCTCTTCACGATTCCAGATGCGTCGATTAATGGATCGGGTGCGCCCGGTTTGTTCAACGTGAGCAAGATCGTTCGGACTGGCCGTCAGGCTGTGAATATAAACGGCTGGAATCCCCTGCATCGCCAGCATAATCGCCTGTGAGCACAAAAACCGCTGTACCTGAAAATGATCAGGGCCACGGCGGGTGCCCATACAGGCATCAAACAGAGCAATATTGATTTCGTATGGACTCTCTGTACCGTCGGGGTTTGCCTTCATACTGACGAAACCACCAAACTTGTGCATGCAGTCAATCAGGTTTTCCACCTCGTGATCTGGCAGAATTCCTTCCACCGGACGCACGCCAATACCGTCATGGGATGCGGTAAAATTAAGGTAGGTACAACCTTCCGGCAACGGCGGAATCTTACTGGCCCAATCGGCCAGATAATCAGACTTGCCACGATTCAGCGCATGTAATACCAGTGGCGGCAACCCAAACTGGTAGACCATGTGCGCTTCGTCTGAATGACCAAAATAACTGAGATTTTCAGCGACTGGCACATTGGTTTCAGTAATCAGCACCACTTCCGGTGCGACGGCTTCAACAATATCGTGCATCAGTTTGACCACTTCGTGAGTCTGCGGCAAATGAATGCAGTTGGTGCCGATTTGCTTCCACAAGTAGGCAATTGCATCCAGCCGAATAAACCGTGCACCCTGCTCAACGTAAAACAGCATGATGTTCATCATCTCAACCAGTACCTTGGGATTGGCGTAGTTGAGATCGATCTGATCTTCACTGAACGTCGCCCAGACATGACGAACACCACGGTGGGTATGGACGGGAGTCAGCAAGGGGGTATTTCGTGGACGGGTAACCGCTGCCACATCCGTACCCGGATCCACTTCGATAAAGTAGTCACTATAAGGCTCACAGTTCGCCACATAGTCGATAAACCACAAGCTTTCACGGGAACAATGATTAACCACCAGATCAGCCATCAGATCAAAATTTTCGGCAATACTGGCGACATCTTCCCAGTTGCCCCAGTCCGGATTCACCTGGCGGTAATCAATCACCGAGAAGCCGTCGTCGGAGCTGTAAGGGGAAAAGGGCAAGATGTGAACCGCATTCAGGGTATCTGCAACGTGTTCCTTGAGAAACCGACTGAGCGTCTGAAACGGTACCTCCCCCGCTTGCTGAACGCTGTTGCCATAGGTGATCAGTATGACGTCTTCCTGGCTCCAACGCTGTTCAGCGGCTGTTTTTCCACACCGGCTTTTGCGGCCTTCCATAAAATTAATACACAGACGTTCAATTTCAGCAGCCACATCGGCGGCCATAGTGACATCGGGATAAATATTCTGAAGACGTCTGGTAAGCCTGGTAATCAGGTCATTTGACATAAACTTTCCTGGTTAGCTGTCGCAATAGACTGAATTTACTGCCATTTTTGTGCCGTAATGACATATACGATGATAGATCGGCTCAACAAAACACTATCGGTCAGTAACGAAACGGGCCAGCAAATCAACGCCTCAGACCCCGCACACTCTCCAACACCAGTAGCCGAACCCGAACCCAGTCAAGAAGTCCGAAATATACTCAGTGGTACCTGAGACTGAAACAACAGGGTGCGAACCGGCATGGCAGCAATATTCTGGCGCTGACCCGGATCGCAGGCAGCATTGAACACCGAATTTTTTTCATCACCCTCGAAATGTAAAAAAATCTTCTGGCACTGGCTCAGCATTGCCCAGGTCAAGGTCATGCGTGGAATCGCCAGTTCGGTATCCATAACCGGGCAACTCCAGGCAGACCCACTCTCATCCAGACACCGGTCAAGCGCCGCCGAGTGCGGAAACCAGGACGCGGTATGGCCATCCGACCCCATGCCTAATACCGCTACATCCAGTCGTGATATTTGCTCGTGAAGGCTGTTTTCACAGGCCATAAATCCTGCCGCTGGCGTTAATGCCGAATTTTTGAGTGGCAGAAAATAGGCTGCCTTGGCCGGGCCTCTCAGCAGATGCTCCCGAACCAGCCCAGCATTACTGGACGGGTCAGACTCACCCACCCAGCGCTCATCCACCAACGTGACAAGAATATGAGACCAAGGCAGTTGCCGCTTGCCCAACTCTTCAAAAAAAGCCTTCGGGGTGTTGCCACCACTCACCGCCAAACAGGCCCTTCCCTTTTGTTCAACCCGCTCTTTCAGGCAAAGGCTGACCGCATCAGCCAGCTGTTTTGCCAGAACGATGGATGAATCAAAGCGATTGTCGCTCATGCAATACACTCCTAACTGTTTTCGACCCATAAACGTCCATCCTTGGCGAGCAGCAAGGTCGATGCCGCTGGCCCCCAGGTGCCCGAAGTATAGGGCTCTGGACGGAGATCCACGTCTTGCCAGTACTGTAGAATCGGATCCACCCAACGCCAGGCTTCATGCAGTTCATCATCGCGTAAAAACAAGGTGGCATTGCCACTCAAGGCATCAAACAATAACCGTTCGTAAGCTTCAGGCACCCGTGCCTTGCGATGATTAGCCGGATTCAGGCTCAGGTTCATTGGCCGGACACTCATGCCGGGCCCCACCCGTTTCTCACATAGCATAAGACGTACACCCTCATCCGGTTGCAAGCGGAACACCAGTTTGTTGGCCATGGTGCTCTTGTGCTGTAACGGAAAAATAGAGTGCGGTATTTCTTTAAAACTGACGACAATTTCACACGCCCGTTCCGCCAAACGCTTACCCGAGCGTAAATAAAATGGCACCCCAGCCCAGCGCCAGTTATCAATTTCAACCTTGGCAGCAATAAAAGTCTCGGTGTTGCTTTTGTGATGCACGCCAGGTTCCTCACGATACGGTGGAACCGGTTTACCATCCGACACACCTGCATCGTACTGACCGCGTACCACATTTCGGTTAATGGCTTCCCCGACAATGGGTTTGAGTGCCTTGAGTACCTTTACTTTTTCATCCCTGACCGCATCGGTTTCCAGTTTCGCCGGCGGCTCCATAGCCACAATACACAAGAGTTGCAGCAGATGATTCTGGAACATATCGCGCATCGCACCTACCTGTTCGTAGAACTCGGCCCGCTTCTCGACACCAATGGATTCTGCAATAGTAATTTCGATGTGATCGATGTACTTCTGGTTCCATTGAGACTCAAACAAGGAGTTGGCGAACCGCAACACCAACAGATTTTGCACCGTTTCCTTACCGAGATAGTGATCAATCCGGTAGATATGTGACTCATCAACATACTCTCCCACGGAGCGATTGATCGCCTGGGCAGACTCAAGATCGTGCCCTATTGGCTTTTCAAGCACCACATTGGTGCACGAACCAATCAAACCCATCTGCTTCAGCCCCTTGCAAATAGGCGAAAACAACGCAGAACCCGTCGCCAGATAAAAAACCCGGTTGGGATCCCCTTTCGCCAAAACATCGGCTAACACGCTATAAGCGGACTCATCCGTTGCATCAAGACTGACACATTGCAGTTTAGTGGCAAATTCAGTCCAGGCAGCTTCTTCGAGATATTCCTTGGCAACGTGCGTCGTCAATGCCTTGCGCACTTGCTCTATGTAGTCTTCGTGCTCAAGTTCCCTCCGAGTAACAGAGATAATTTTGCCTTCAGGCAAACGACCATCACGCTGAAGCAAGTAGAGTGCTGGCAGCAACTTCCGTTGCGCCAGATCGCCCATTCCGCCAAAGAGTACCAATTCAAACGGTGCACTGATCTGCATACATCCCCCGATCCCTATCTACGTAATGGAAACCAGAACCACAGCCGCTTCAGCTGAAATCCAGGCAAAAGCAGTGACTGCACAAAAAGTATAGGCAGAGTGCCACAAGTTGATTGCAATGCGACAATCAACCATCAAATACCTGCCCGGAAATGACCACTTCGGTCGACGCAGCAATCGGAGGCCATCCGGTACAGATCGTGCCGGTCTGCATAAACATAACAATCAGGCATGGCATCTGCATCTCCAAGAACCCCATACTGGCCGTGCAACGTGAGACCAACGGCCGATGTCTTCCCGGATATCGTGGCGTTTACAATCAGTTACCTTTGAGACATGATCACTGACGATCTGTGACATGACTCACAAATGACATAAACCAGCCTTAGTGTTCACGGAAATTTTTGTTTAATTGTTAATAAGAAGGATCGAATATGGTTCGCAAGTGTTTATTCCCAGTTGCCGGATACGGCACCCGTTTTCTTCCGGCGACCAAAGCCATGCCCAAGGAAATGCTGCCGATCGTTAACAAGCCACTGGTGCAATACGGCGTAGAGGAAGCCAGCGAAGCTGGCATGAACTTCATGGGATTTATCACTGGCCGTGGCAAACGCGCCATCGCCGATCATTTTGACATCAGCTTCGAGCTGGAACATCAGATTCAGGGCACCAGCAAAGAAACGCTGATTTCGTCCATTCGTAATCTGATGAATGAGAATGACTTTGCTTACACCCGGCAGAATGAAATGAAAGGTCTGGGACACGCCATCCTGACTGGACAGTATCTGATGGGCGACGAAGCCTTTGGTGTCGTACTGGCTGACGACCTTTGTGTTGCCGATGAAGGTGACGAAGGCGTATTGGCGCAGATGGTCAAAATTCACGAGAAGTATGGCTGTTCCGTTGTTGCAGTGCAGGAAGTGCCTGAAGACACCATTCACAAATACGGTGTTATCGCCGGAGAAGAGATTGAGCCAGGCGTTTATCGCGTCAGCAACATGGTCGAAAAACCAGCCAAGGAAGAAGCACCCAGCAACCTTGCCATTATTGGCCGTTACATTCTGACTCCAGATATCTTCCCTAAAATCGAAGAAACAGGTGCAGGCATCAATGGTGAAATCCAGATCACTGACGCTCTGCTGAAACAAGCCCAGGAAGGCAGGGTTATCGCCTATAAATTCCGTGGCCGCCGCTTTGACTGTGGCAGCATTGATGGCTTCGTCGAAGCAACCAACTACGTCTATCAGAATATTTTCCAGAAGTCCTGATCAGACGATCCTTCGGGGCTTCCCCGAAGGATCGCTCTCATACCAACACAACTCTCAGAATCTCTTAAGAAAAAGGCATTGACATAAAAAGAACCTGTCCGTATTATACGTCTCGCTGTTGAGAAGTTCCCCGATAGCTCAGTTGGTAGAGCAGTAGACTGTTAATCTATTGGTCGCTGGTTCAAGTCCAGCTCGGGGAGCCAATTCAACACTTCGGGGTATAGCGCAGTCTGGTAGCGCGCCTGGTTTGGGACCAGGATGTCGGGAGTTCGAATCTCTCTACCCCGACCAACTCTTCAGGGCCTCCCTGAACGATCGAATAAACATCCCCTATTGCCATTACGATTCATTTTTACATCCTCAAGTGCCAGATGTAACAAATGAGCCTTCTTATATTCATACTTTTCTATTAGCCTGTAGCGCCACATTCCAATAAATCCAATGCGATAAGCGCGGTGGCAAAACATGAGTCGTCTGGCCCGATCTGTACAATATCCGGTACCCTGCCACGAGTGCGGAGCAAACACAGCCCACACCCTTGACAACCTGATCAACACAAAAAAAATCACCTGCCGACATTGCAACCACCAATTCAATATTGATGGACAACTGAAGCGCAGAGTCAACCGGGCACTCACCGACCTGGCCGACTACATCTCTTTGCCAGAACCAGCAGAAGAAAAAACCACCACCGAAGACAACACCAACGCCTGAACAACATAGGCCATGACAAAACAGGGCCGACCGAAGCAAGACACAAAAAAAAGCCGCCACTGGCGACTTTTTATCTTCAATCATCCGACCCTTACTTACTGATCGGCAATTTCCAGCAATTCAACTTCAAACACCAGTGCAGAGTTGGCTGGTATCTTAGGGCTCGGGCTACGCGCACCGTACGCCAGCTCCGCCGGGATAAAGAATTTGAACTTTTCACCCACTTTCATCAGCTGCACACCTTCGGTCCAACCAGGAATCACATTACCCAGTGGGAATTGAACAGGCTCGCCACGCTCAACCGAACTATCAAACACAGTGCCATCAATCAATGTACCGTGATAATGAACACTCACAGTATCCGCAGCCGTCGGCTTCGCCGCATCACCTTCAACAGCCGTCATAACTTCGTACTGCAAGCCACTTTCAGTAACCACGACACCTTCACGTTTGGCATTTTCAGCCAGGAATTCTTCTCCCGCCTTCGCAACCGCATCACTCAATGCTTCCTGCTTGCGTGTCTGCTCTTCCCGAATTTTCTCAAATGCAGACTGAATGACTTCATCAGTAATACGCTGATCCGCTTTTGACAGCGCATCCTTGATACCCGCCGCAATCGCGTCCGGGTTCATTTCAACATCTTCCTGAGACAGCTGACGGCCAATATTCAGACCCACGCCATAGCTTGCCTGGTCAATGTGGTTTTCCAATTTCACAGCTTCCTCCTGACCACATGCGGCCAACAACAGAGTACCTGCCAATACAACAGGTACTGATTTAATAAAACTCATGCTTGTCTCTCACGTTTGTTGAAATGAATGCTGGACAGGCAACTCTAAAGTCGAAAAGTTTCAATTACTGCATAATCAAAACCACTGCAGAGACACCCGTCGCGCTGATTACAAGGCCTAACAGGCATAATGTCCAGACTTCGCACGGCGATCACACTCACGTTTCACGTTTGCGCACACCTGCAACTCAGCCGCGGATGATCTGGTAGCCACCTGACACTCATAATGGCGATGCCTCAGGTCACGATCACTGAGATCTCCCATGACATCACCACAAGCCGCCAGAAAAAACACCAGAAAAATCGGGATAGTCAGAAACGCTTTCACAAAAAAACCGAGTACATTTACATTGTTGCGAAGCCTCCCACAGCAGAGAGAGCCTGTCCAGCCTGAAAAACGCCACCACTGCGTCAAAACTTGCAAACAGCACCACAACCACTCCACCGTGCCTTTTGGCTAAGCCGTTGAAATAAATCGCAAATAAATATTTGACAGAGAATATTACACTGGCATAATACGCGCCACTTGATCGAGACAGCACTGGAATGCGCTAACACGACTCAAGTATGCAGTGGCTATGTAGCTCAGTTGGTTAGAGCACAGCATTCATAATGCTGGGGTCGATGGTTCAAGTCCGTCCATAGCTACCATTGATTCGAGGCCAGCCCTCATAAAAAGCCCATGTTCAGCGTGGGCTTTTTTGTATCTGCAAATCATACAAACCCGGCAGGGTGCCGGGTTGCATAATGGGTCAGGGATTCAGTCGCTGAATCTTCCAGATTTCCCGCTCCAGCTGGTATTCGACTCTGTCATGGAGGCGATGCTCGCCCCCCTGCCAGAATTCCATCCGGGAAGGTACCAATCGATATCCCCCCCAGTGATTTGGCACGGGAACCTCCTGATCCTGATATTCCACACTCAATTGGGTAAAGCGGGTTTCCAGCTCGGAACGACTCGCCAATGGCCTACTCTGTTGTGATGCCCAGGCCCCAAGCTGGCTTTCTCGAGGGCGAGAGTGGAAGTAGGCTTGCGCTTCTTCCCTGCTCATTGGCACGACCTCGCCCTGAATCTGCACCTGACGCTCGACCTTCATCCAGAAGAAATGCAGGCTGGCTTTCGGGTTAGTAGCGAAGTGTCGACCTTTGTTACTTTCATAATTGGTAAAAAAGACAAAGCCGTCATCGTCATATGACTTGAGCAACAATATTCGTTGCCAGGGCTGGCCATGCTCATCAACGCTGGCCACCGTCATCACCGTCGGCTCTTCCGGGGCGGTTGTACGGTAGTGCTCAAACCAGGCGTGAAATTGTGTCACCGGGTGCTCGGCGACTTTGGCTTCGTCGAGTCGTCCCTGAGTGTATTCCTTGCGAATGTCACTGAGATCAACCATGTTCTATTTACTCCGATAATTATCTCAACCGGCATCAAGTGCCGTAGCCCTTATGTAAGTGCCGCTACCATTAAAAGTGCCGTTAATAGCAGTGTGTCATCCGGGCGATGCCTCCGCATTGACCTGTCACCACCAAAGCCAGCCATGGCCAAATCTGCTACCATCCCCGCCCGGTTTTACCCACCAGCGCGGCTGGGCATCCTGACCGCAACTCACACAGGCACAACCTAAGGCAACAATCATATGTCAGATCATAACTACCCCACTGCATCCCTGACTCGCCGCCTGGCAGCACTGATCTATGACAGCCTGGTACTGCTCGCACTGTATATCGTGGTTGGTTTTGTGCTGGTAGGGATTGCAGCTGCCACCCACGACGGACAACCGCCTGGCGCCTTTTCGGCGTCGGTTAATCTGTCCGTTATGTTCTGCATCTGTTTCTTCTATTTCAGTTCATCCTGGCGGCGTGGTGGCCAGAGCATCGGTATGAAAGCCTGGCAACTCAAACTGGTCACAGAAGATACCGGGCCAATCAAGCTGTCCCATTGTATGTTGCGTACCGCGATTGGCTTTTTTTCGCTGGCTGCTTTCGGCTTGGGATTCTTCTGGGCGTTGCTGGATACTCGCGGCCGCAGCTGGCACGATATGGCATCCCTGACCCGTGTTGTGTTTATCCCGAAAACGGGTGATTAACGCGGCCCCGTTTGCTTATTCTATTGCTAACCTGCGCGCCGCAACAGCAACAACCCAACGCCCATACAGGCAGCTATCGGAATCACACTGGCCCACAGCGGTTCAAAGCCGAACACGATACTGGCGGGGGCCAGCAGTTCTTCTGCGTATTTGTACACCAGACCAACCAGAATTCCGGAGAAAATCCGGTAACCCGGTGTCACCGCCCGCAGCGGGCCAAAAATAAAGGAAATTCCCAGAATCACCAGTGCCAGCGTCCCCAGTGGCTGGGTAACCTTGCGCCAGAACGACAACAGATAGTTGTCTGCATTCAGCCCCTGTTTTTCCAGATAACGGGTATAGCTGAACAAGTTGGATATCGACATATCCCGAGGCTGTATCATTACCACACTGAGACTTTGTGGGGTCAGTTCAGTTTGCCAGTCCAGACTGTCCAGCTGTTGCTGGCTGGTCGCGGAGTCAGTGATCGTCATATCAATAACTGATTGCATTTGCCAGCTGGAGCGTTGATAAATTGCCCGCTCAGCCGACCGGATCCGTTGCAGGTTGCTGTCGTTATCAAAATCAAACAGGGTTATCCCATGCAATACCCCGTTGGGTTCGACGGCGGTAAAGCGCATAAAGGTATTACCCTCACGATGCCAGTATCCCTTCCCCTTGTTAGACAGCAAATCCCCCTTGCCTTGAGCCACCGCTTTCTGCGACTGGGCAATCCGCTCCAATACCGGAATCGCGTATTCGGCCAGGGCCATATTCAGCGCCATCAATAGCATCATCGGCTTGATCACCGCTACCGCAATACGCCCGACAGAGACCCCAGACGCTCGCATCACGGTCAACTCGCTGCTGGCTGCCATGCCGCCCAGACCCGCGAGACAACCGATCAGACAGGCCATCGGCATGTATTCATACAGCCGACGAGGCAAGCGTGTACCCATAAATTGCAGCGCATCGAGAAACTGATATTCACCTTTGAGTTGATCGAGTTCATCCACCAGCGTAAAAATAGCATCCAGCCCAACAATGACTACAGCCACAATCAGCGTAGCCACCATCACATTGTGAGCAACGTAGCGATCAAGACGATTCATAGCGACCTCACCCGCCATTGACGCACCCACTCGGGTACCATCAGCAAGCCGATGGCGATCAACAGATAAACAAAGTGCAACCCCCACAAACCCACATCAGGGTTCAGCTCTCCCTTTTCCAGCATGCCTTTCATAGCAATCAGCAACGAGATGTAAACCATAAACAATATAATGGCAGGAAACAGCCGGGCGAAGCGCCCCTGGCGGGGATTAACGCGAGACAGAGGCACCGCCAGCAGAGTCACAATGGGCACCATCAGCACCATTGAAATACGCCACTGTAATTGTGCCTGCTGTTTGGGGTCATCGGAACCGAACAGCGCCAGCGTCGGCACCGCTTCCTTGCGCAGCTTGCTGCGCTCTTCCGGTTCATCGGCAATTTTGACACCATACAAATCAAAATCCAGCGCCTGAAATTCGAGGCTCCCCGGCGTCCAGTCGTAGCGTTTACCACGGTGTAATTCCAGATAACGGGAGCCGGTTTCGTCACTGACGTACTGGGTGCCCTTTTGCGCCAGCAACAAGCTATTGCCATCGGTAATAAACACATTGTTCATTTCGGTTTTATCATTTGAAAGCGACTCGGCATAGGTAACGCGGGTACCGCCTTTCATACTCTGAAACCGCCCCGGAGCCAGTAACTCAAACTCGGTCAGCTGTGCCTGTTTTTCATACAAGCCTTCCATTTTTTGGGCACCCCAGGGGCTGAGGTACAAGCTGAAGCTGCCCACCACCAGCATTAGCCCGAAAGCCGGTACAGCGGTATAGGCCAACAGGCGGGTATTCGAGAATCCGGTTGCGGTCAGTACCGTCATTTCACTTTCAGCGTACAATCGGCCGTACGCCAACAGGATTGAGATAAACAGCGCCAGCGGCAAAATCATTTCGAGAAACGACGGCAAACGTAATACCAGCGTAAAAAATACGATATCCAGCGAGACTTCACCGGCTGCAGCCGCAGCAAGTTGACGAATCAGACGACCACTCATCAGAATCATCAACAGCACGATGGTCACAGCAAACAGCGAGCCAGCCAGTTCCCTGGCCAGGTAGCGAAATATGATCAAAAGACTTAGACCTTGATTGAGCCGGAGCAAGAGTCGCGCACCATACCCAGAGACGGTTTGCTCTGCAACGACGACAAAACGCTTTGTTATCTGTGCCGCCCTTGAATTCCAGGAATATGGCGTCACATTATAGGGTGACTCATTATTCAGAACGAGCCGCTGAGAACAAATAGCAGGCCGTCTGCCACCAATGCCTTCCGCCAGGAGCTGACATGATTTACCAGGTATCCCAACAAACTGCCGCCGACATTCAGGCGAGCTGTATTGTGGTCACTCTCGACCAGTCAGGCAAGCTGTCTGACGCCGCCTCACAGCTTGATGAAGCCAGCCAGGGGTTTATCAGCCAGCGTTACGAACAGGGCGATATCTCCGGCAAACTGGCAGAAACCCTGCTGTTACCCGCCGTTGCCGGAGTCAGCGCTGGCCGCGTATTACTGGTTGGTACCGGCAAGGCAACACTGAAACCCGCCAGCGCCCAGAAAGTACTGGCTGCGATTGCAACGCTTACCAGCAAAATCCGTGGTGACATTGCCCTGGCGCTGACAGAAATGGCGACCGACGTACTGACAGAATCCTGGCTGGCCGAGCAAACCGCCATCGCCTACGCCAGCGCCCAGTACCGTTTTACGGCCACCAAAAGCACCGCAGACGATGATACCAAAACGCCCGACAGCGTGATCTGGCTGGGCAGTGATGTGGACGCCGCCTTCACTAAAGGCGCAGCGATTGGTGCCGGCATCAGCTTCGCCAAAGAACTGGCCAACATGCCACCCAATATCTGCACCCCTACCTGGCTGGCCGAAAACGCCGTCACCCTCACTCAGGATCAAGCCCTCGAAACCACCATTCTGGACGAAGACCAGCTGGCTGAAATGGGTGCCGGAGCGTTTGTTTCTGTTTCCAAAGGTTCCAGCGAGCCAGGCAAGATTATCGTTATGCAGTACCGTGGTGCCGATGATCCAAGCGCCGCACCACACATGATTTTGGGTAAAGGTATTACCTTTGATACCGGCGGCATCAGCCTCAAGCCCGGCCTGAAGATGGACGAGATGAAATACGACATGTGTGGCGCAGCCTCCGTGCTCGGCACCATGAAAGCCATTCTCGCCCTCAAGCCCAAGGTCAACGTGCTGGCCATCGTGACCAGTGCGGAAAACATGCCCGCCGGTAACGCCAGCAAGCCTGGCGATGTGGTGACCAGTCTGTCTGGCAAAACCATTGAAATCCTCAATACCGATGCCGAAGGCCGACTGGTGCTGTGTGATGCGCTCACCTACGGTATCAACAATTACAAGCCTGCCTCCATCGTCGACATCGCCACCCTGACCGGTGCTTGCATGGCCGCGCTGGGCGAAGTCAACTCGGGCCTGTTCACCACCGATGAAACCATGGCGGAACAACTGCAGACAGCAGCACAATACAGCAACGACAAAGTGTGGCGTTTACCGCTGGAAGAAGAGTATCAGGATCTGATCGATTCCAACTTTGCCGACATCGCCAATATTGGTGGCCCGCTGGCCGGTGCCACTACCGCCGCCTGTTTCCTGTCACGCTTTACCGAAGGTACACCTTGGGCGCACCTGGATATTGCCGGTACTGCCTGGGTGGGTGGCAAAGCCAAAGGCGCTACCGGACGCCCGGTCAGCCTGCTGGTGAACTATTTGCTGAATAAATAAAACGCCAGCTATTCAGCAGAGGTTTCTGGCGGTGGCAAAAAAGCCAACGCCAGAAGCCAATACCGCCTATACCACCTATACCACCTCGCTGTTTTTCCCATGCTTCAGCACAAAATCCACAAATGCCTGATTGGCTTTCGACAGGTAGCCATCCTTGCGCCAGGCCAAACACAAATCGAGCACAATGGGTGGATCGAACGACAAGGTAACCAGCTCCGGGTCATCTTCAGTGGCCATCTTCAGCAGTGTTGAAATACCAAACCCCTGTTTGACGATAGCACGTATCAGCGGTAACAGATTGGTTTCGAAGTTAATACGCGGCTGGATGCCGGATTCTTCTGCCAGCCGGTCAATCACCTTGCGGTGAAAGTAGCCTTTGCGGAACAGCACCAGATCTTCCTGCAGCAACTCTGCCGAGGTAACGGCCGTTCGGCTGGCAAACGGGTGATCCTTATCGACCACGACGCGCATTTCCTCACGCATCAGGGTACGCGCTTCAATCGTGTCGGGGATGTCTTCCGCTTCAATCACAGCCAGATCCAGCTCGCCTTTTTCCAGCATTTGTTGCAGTTGCCAGGCGCCGCCTTCGTAAACCGAAAAGGTCAGGTTCGGGTAGCGATGGCGGAACGCCATAATAATCGGCGGGAAGTGATAGGAACCCAACATACTGGGAGTCCCCAGCTGCACAGCTCCCTGCTCCAGCCCGCGCAGCTCTTCCATTTCCAGATCGGCATCCGACATCACCTGCACAATACGCTGAGCTTGTACGTACAGCCGCTCGCCTTCATCGGTCAGTGAAATCTGGCGTTCATGTCGATGGAATAATGTCAGTTGCAGTTGCTGCTCCAGACGCTTGATCGCCATACTGACGGCCGGCTGGGCAACCTCCAGCACCTCGGCTGCACGGGTGAAGCTTTGTTGAGTGGCCACGTGATAAAAATAGGTCAGTGCCTTGTAGTCCATCGGCGGTCCTTTTTCAGCTCATTGGAAATCTGTCGTCCCAACCAAGTCATAATATTTATTGATACAATATATATCAAACATATATTTTTATGATAATAAACAACGTTTTATAGTGCTTGTCGTTCTGTTGTTCCTTCATCTTTGCGCGAGACTTCCATGATCACAACCGGTACCGCCGCCTGGTGGCGAATCACCATTGCCTTGTGTCTTGGCTCTTTTATGGTGTTTTCAAACCTGTATGTCACCCAGCCACTGCTACCCATGCTGGCGACGGAATTCAGTGTCACGCCACTGCAAGCAAGTTATTCGCTGACCTTGTCGACGCTGACATTGGGATTATCACTACTGGTGTATGGGCCACTATCGGATGTTATTGGCCGCAAGGGACTGATCGTTGGCAGTATGTGCGGTGCCGCGCTCACCGCACTGTTAATCAGCCAGGTAAGCACCTTTGAGCAACTGCTCTGGCTACGGGGATTACAGGGTGTATTTCTCGGCGGCTTGCCAGCCATTGCAGTGGCGTATATGGCCGATGAATTTGATGCTGATGCGCTGATGTCAGCCATTGGGCTTTATATTGCGGCCAATTCACTCGGTGGTATTGGTGGTCGTCTGATGGGTGGTTTTACGGGCGAACATCTGGGCTGGGGCAATGCATTTCTGGTGGTGGGAATACTTGGCGCTTGTACCTGGATGCTGGTCGCCTGGTTGTTACCGGCCCCTCGCCGTTTTATCGCACGGCCGTTCAATCTGCCATCCATGGGGCAAGACCTTATCAGTCACCTGACCAATCCGCTCCTTATCCCGGCCTTTCTGTTTGGTGGCCTGAATTTTTTTGTATTTATCAACCAGTACAGCTTTATTACCTTCGTACTGGAGGCCGAGCCGTACACATTATCGCCACAGTTTCTCGGCATGCTGTTCCTCACTTATCTGAGTGGCACTTGGGGTTCCACCTTGTCTGGCAAGTTCAGCCGTCGCTTTGGCCAGGCCAATTGCATGATGGTGGGGAGTGGACTGCTGATGATCGGCAGTCTCGTTACCCTGATTCCCTGGCTACCCACGATTATTCTCGGATTTCTGCTGAATGCCTTCGGCTTTTTCTTCGCCCACTCCAGCGCCAGCGCCTGGGTCAGCCGTACGGCTCAACACGCCAAAGCCAGCGCCAGTTCACTCTATCTGGTGTTCTACTATCTCGGTGCCAGCACCGGTGGCTTGTACCTTAACCTGTTCTGGCAATGGCAATACTGGCTGGGTGTCGTACTGGGATCCCTGCTGGTGCTGGCCGTTACCCTCGCCCTGGCGGCATGGCTAAAACACCAGACTTGCAAGCAACAATCCCGTCCGCGCAAGAAAGCCAGTCGGTATCCTGACCGCTTTCACTGACGCCGCCAGCGGTATTCGATATTATCGGCGCTTTCCATACCGCGATGCACACAATGCCTATAACAAACCAAGCTGCTAATCGGACTGTATCTACCCGCGTCCGCTTGACCATCAAGCCGCTGATCTGGCTCATCGCCGCCATGATGACCGGTTGCGCCGCCCTCGCCAGCCAGCAATTTGAAGACCTGTTTGGTGAGTCATCACCCAAAAGTCGCTGGGTCGAAGCCGACAGTTTCGAGGGTCGGGTATTCCACCAGGACGTTCAACCACTATTGGAACAACGCTGCGTTCATTGCCACGCCTGTTACGATGCCCCTTGCCAGCTGAAGCTGACGTCGCCCCAGGGCATTGATCGCGGCATGCACTCCGAGCTGGTCTACGATGGTACCCGCCTGCTGGCCACCGCACCCAAACGACTGTATCTGGATGCTCACAACACCGAAGAATGGCGTGCAAAAGGTTTTCAACCCGTCCTGAACGAACGCCGTAATACCAGCGAGGCCAACCTTCAGGCCAGCTTGCTATTCCGCGCTATCACCCAGCGCCAGACTCAGGGAGCGTTCCATCAGACCGTGCTGCCAGACAGCTATGACTTTGGCCTGTCGCGGGATCAACAGTGCCCGACCGCCGAACAATACGATACCTTTGCCAGCCAGTATCCCGACTGGGGCATGCCTTACGGCTTGCCTGCCCTGTCTGATAGCGAATACACAACACTGACAGACTGGATTCAACGCGGAGGACTGTTACCACGACCGGCACCCTTGAACGGAAACCTGCAGGATCAGCTACAACAGTGGGAACAACGCTTTAATGCCCAGGGTGATCCGGAAAGCGAGCCGTACAAACGCCAGGCACTGGTCAGTCGCTATATTTATGAACATATCTACCTTTACAGCCTGTACCTCGGCGATGACACCAGTACTCGCTTTCATCTGGTCAGATCGCGCACGGCTCCCGGCGAACCGATTGACATTATTGCCACACGCAGACCCTACGATGATCCCGGTGTGGCCATACCTTACTACCGTCTGGTTGTCGATCAGGAGTCCCGTGTCGCCAAAACCTATATCCCGTTCCGGCTCAATGAAGCCCGCTGGGACAACTGGCATTCGCTGTTTTATGGCCACCCATACGCAGTCACCTCCTTGCCTGGTTACGATGAAGAAATTGCTTCCAACCCTTTCATTACCTTTCACGATATTCCGGTTGATGCCCGCTATCGCTTTTTGCTGGAACACTCGTTAGAAACCATCATGTCGTTTATCAAGGGGCCGGTCTGTCACGGCCAGGTTGCTGTTAATGTCATTAACGAGCAATTCTGGGTATTTTTTGTCAATCCGAACCTGCACTACGGCAGCGAGGCGTCAGACTTTCTTGAGAGCCAGGTACATCATCTCGACTTGCCTGCCAAAAACAGCAGTAACAGCCTGCCAATCAGCTCATGGATTTCCTTTTCAGATCAGCAAAAGGAGTACCTGAGTGCCAAATCCACCTTTATTCGCCAGGAAATGAAGGCTAACCACATCCTGTTGGATACCCGGCTGATATGGGACGGCGATCAGCAAACAGGCTCCAACAACCCCAATGCCGCACTCACCGTGATGCGCCACTTCGACAACGCCACCGTAATTCAGGGTTTGTTGGGCAAGCCCCCTAAAACCGCCTGGCTGATTGACTACCCGTTACTGGAACGTATCCACTACCTTCTGGTCGCCGGTTTTGACGTTTATGGCAACGTCGGCCACCAGTTGGTGACCCGTCTGTATATGGATTTCTTACGCATGGAAGGAGAAGTGAACTTTCTGCTGCTGCTGCCCAAAGAGGAACGCGAAAAGGTGCGCCGGTACTGGTATCGCGACACCAGCACCACCATCAAGGATTACATTTTCAGTGATCTGATCAGCCTCGATATTAACAGTGCCATCCCCTATCGCAGCAACCAACCGCAGATGGAGTTATATCGTCTACTGGAGCACAAACTGGCACCGGTGCTTAACCGGGACTATCAGCCGCAATCCGGCGCACTGTCGGGCACAGCATTAACCACACTTGATAGCCTGGAAGATTTGCGCGGCAGTGGCTTGCATCAGTTGCCCGAACTCAGCCTGCTGCTGGTGACACGTCAGCAGCAACCGCTGGAACTGATCAGTCTTGTCCACAACCGG
The DNA here is from genome assembly GCA_913061185.1 of uncultured Oceanobacter sp. Lineage (GTDB taxonomy): Bacteria > Pseudomonadota > Gammaproteobacteria > Pseudomonadales > Oceanobacteraceae > Oceanobacter > Oceanobacter antarcticus. Next base: position 14,868 of record CAJXTI010000020.1, on the reverse strand, counting down.
GCTCATGCCAATATCTCCAGTCTGCTGGATGAGGAGGATGCGCTACGGCCGGAAGAAGACACCCTGACACTGGCGCGGGGCGCCGTGGGTGATTACCCCAATGTTTTGCTCCGGGTTGAAGAAGAGCAATTACCAGAACTGGTCAAACAGATCGCCAACATGCAAACCAGTGCCGACTACAGCGCCCTGCTCGACCGCTTTGGGGTACGTCGCAGCAGCAAGGATTTCTGGCAGGTCAGCGATGCGATTGGCCAGCTTTATCAGCAACAATGGCCGCTCAGATCCGGGATTCTGGACTACAATCGATTGCAAAACCGCTGATTCAAACAACCGTTGGTTATTTGCTGCGCTAACGCCAGGCAGAGAAAGCGCCGGGCGGGGAATCTCCGATCAGGCGTTTTTCCGCAATCCGGAGGCAACCCATAAACGCAGCACCACCCGTAACGCCCGTCGCCAGAGCGGCATTACCGACGGGCCAGATGCCTTCCAGCGCTGTAATTCCGCCACAATACGTTGTGGCGTGCTGAAGGTTCCGGTGGTGGCGCTCACATAGCAGGGATAACGTACCAGCGTGGCCGCCACCAACTCATTCAACGAACGTTGGCGAACACGTCGTGGGCAAGCCAAGATATCCTGGGTCAAGCCCCAACCGGCATAAAACGGCATACCGTAGCAGGTCACCTTTTTACCGCGCAGCAGTGCCTCAAACCCCAGCAATGAAGTCATGGTAAACACGGCATCAATATGCTCGAGCATTTGCGAGGAATCACCGTCCAATACCAGTTCGTCGCACAACGTCTGATAATCAGCAAGCGGCAAATCCTTGCTGCGCAAACCAGACACCACGTCCGGATGCGGCTTGTACACCAGCCAGGCATCCGGTTCTGCGGCGCGCGCCGACTGTAATAATGCCAGATTGGTTTTGATGCCGCCGGCCCCCATACGGATGGAGGCGTCCGACTCAACCTGGCCCGGCACCAGCACCACACGGCGAGATGGTTCAGCCACGGCACACCCAGGCTTCCAGTCTTGTCCGGTCAGGTTATATTTGGAAATGCGGTTCGCGACGATAGTCTCGCGCAGCTGCTCTGCCAGAGCACAGTCGGCGGCTGAAAATTCATCCGTCGCCAGAATCTGCTCCAGACGAGAGGGTACCGAGGCATCGTAATACATGCCCACGTCATCCAGCACCCAGGAAAGTGGCCGGATCAGATCCGCTCCCAGCCCGGATGAGCGCAAAAAACCATCTTCAATACGCAGCACCCGAGCCGGTTGTCGCTCTGGTGCTTGCAACACTACCGGCAACCGCCGCACCCCCCACAAGGCGACGGTTGCCTGAGCCGGTATCAGGCTGGCGTCTTTACAGAAGGTCACCTCGGTGCCATTAAGAAAGGCACGCAAGATCGGTTTTTTCCAACGCGAAAAACCCAGCGCATGTACCGGCCCGAACTGATGATTACGCAACCATTGCTGCCGCTGTGCCGACAAATAATCCAGCGTGGCTTCAATCCCGGTTTCTGCGTCCAGTTCCGGATCCCAGTAACGGCTGTAACCTACCAGAGTGGCGTGCACCAGCTGTTCCAGCGTCACGGGTGCTCCGGCCAGTGCAATCGCCAGACGGCGGCGCTCGGGTACTTCCATATCATCCTCGGTCAACCCCCATCCGGCGTAAAACGGCATACCAAAACAGCGCACCGGTTTTCCCCACAACAAGGCTTCAAATCCCATTTGTGACGTTACGGTGTAGACCTTGTCGGCATTGGCTAACAGTCGTTCTGGGTGACAGTTTTCTGCAATCAGTCGAATCCGGTGATGCGGCTGTAACGCTGCCAGATCAAAATGCCCGGCTCGGGATCGGGTAAAGGCGTCCGGGTGTACTTTCACCACCACCGTTGTTTGAGGATTTTCAGCCAGGGCAGCCTCCAGCATCCGCGTAAAAGACGCCGCACTGGCCAACCCAAAGGGAATGGAAGCATCCCCGGCCACCTGATCCACCACCAGCACAAATGACGACGGCAGCTCCCCGCTATAGTCAGGGGCGGCGTTGTATTTGGAAATACCGGCCTGTTGCCAGCGCTGAATCAAGTCGAAACTGCGCTGCTGTTGAGCCGTCGTCAGAGGCTGTGGGATCAGTTGTTCCAACCGCGAAGGCCGGGTGGCATCGTAATAGATGCCGATATTATCCTGCACCAGCGACAGTGCCTGATCTTGCCGACCTAACGAGCGTACAAAACCGTCTTCCAGCAACCACCATCGACGCTGCTGACGCACTCCTTGCTGCTCTGCCCTGAGGCCTGAACGCTTGCGCCCCCAACCCAGTATCTCGGCCTGGTTACGCTCAGAACCGTGCCCGTCCACCTGCCAGAATGCCCGCACAATCGGATTGGCCAGCAGGGCGCGGGAACTGGAGATAGCCAGCGGTCTGGGTCTGGCACGAGAGGAAACAGCAGAATCAGCAACAACAGGACGAGACGCCATGTAAATCCTTGGGCTGGCCAAATGGAGGGATAACGACCGTAACAAACAGCCAGTATTACTGGCTCCTTGAACGAATTATCATAGAACAAGTCATCAGCGAATCATAAAAAAGGACGCCGACGGCGTCCCTCTTTTATGGTTACCAAACCGGTTTACGGCTTGGCAAACAACTCGATTTACATCTGTTTTAACGACAGCTTGGCTCCAAGATATTTTTCCAGATCTGGCAATGCAAACGCGTCATCTTCAGACACCAGACTGATGGAAATACCCTTGGCACCGGCCCGGCCAGTACGGCCAATACGGTGGACGTAATCTTCAGAATCTTCAGGCAAGGTGTAGTTGAACACGTGAGAGACCCCATCAACGTGAATACCACGCCCGGCAACGTCGGTAGCGACCATAATACCCACCTGGCCTTCACGAAAGCGTTCCAGCGTTTTCAGACGCTTTTGCTGGTTCACTTCACCCGACAGCAAGGCCGCTTTAAAGCCACGCTTGATCAGCTTTTCACACAGGTTACGGGTGTGATCTCGACGATTGGCAAAAATAATACAGCGTTCCGGATTTTCTTCCTTGAGGAAGCGTTCCAGCAAGCCGAACTTGTCACTCTCGGCGACCAGATAAAAACTCTGGTCGACCCGATCAGTTGCCACCTGCTCCGGTTCAATTTCAATTTGCAGCGGATCACGGGTCCACTGGTCAATCAGGATACGCACATCAAAATTGAACGTGGCCGAAAACAACAAGGTCTGCCGATGATCTTTAGGAGGCGTCGCCCGCACAATACGGCGTACATCCGGGATAAAGCCCATATCCAGCATCCGGTCGGCTTCATCCAGCACCAGCACTTCAATCTGATCCAGGAAAACATCCTGACTACGCATAAAGTCGATCAGACGACCCGGCGTGGCGACCAGAATATCCACCACATCGTCACGCAATTTGCGCCGCTGCAACTCATAGTCCATGCCACCCATCACCGTCACGACGTTCAGGCCACTGTGTTTCGCCAGCCCTTCCGCATCCTTGCCGATTTGCATCGCCAGTTCACGAGTGGGCGCAACAATCAGTGCCCGAGGCTCACTGGCATAACGTTCGCCAGGAATAACCGTTAGCAAACGATTCAGAATCGTCAGCAAAAATGCAGCCGATTTACCCGTGCCAGTTTGCGCCTGACCAATGGTGTCGCGTCCGCGTAATGAAGCCGGCAGGCTTTCTGCCTGAATCGGCGTGCAATATTCAAAACCCAGATCATAAATGGCGTGCATGACGGACTCTGGCAGATCGAGATCGTGGAAACGGGTCTTCCCTTCCATCGGCTCAACCTTGAAGGTATCAGGATCCCAGGGTTCAACAGGCGCTTGTCTACTGCTGCCACGCTTGTCTGAACCATTATTCTTTGACGTATGTCTCTTGCTGCTCTGACTGCCGCTACGGCTGCCATGGGGCTGCTCGGCGCGTTGATGTTTTTCGTGGGCTGGTGCACCCTTGGGAGTATTGGTGGAAGTTTTGACTGCCCGGGATGGCTCTTTTGAAACAGAACGGGAAGCAGTGCCGGTGTCGGCTTTCTTGTTGCCTGCCACCGCCTTGATGATTTTCTTGAACAAAAGTGTCTCCAGTCAGAGTCGTTCCAGCACAAAAAGGTCGGCTGAAAATATTTCGTGGCGCTGATAATAGTCGAGTAGCGCGTTTTTTAATACTTCCGCACGTGCCGGAAGCCCGTGGTGATAGTAATGGCAGGCCTGCTGCCATACAGAGAGAGCAAACGCCTGGCGTCCGGCTGCGACCTCAACCGGGTCGCCGTCGAGATTATCCGTACTGATATAAAAACGTCGGCCACAGGCTTCCGACAATAACCACTCGACGGCCTGGGGTTTGATCTCTACCTGTTCAAACGCACGCTGTTGCTCGGCAGTACGGCCATCGGGCTCATACCAATAGCCAAAATCCACTTGCCGACGGCGTTGCTCGCCAGCAATACACCAGTGGCTTATCTCATGCAGGGCTGAGGCATAAAAACCATGGGCAAAAATAACCCTGTTGTAGCTGCATTGCCTGTCTGACGGCAGGTATTCAGGCTCTGCAGCACCGGCGAGCAGACGGGTGTTTTGTGCAGAGAAAAACAACTCATCAAACAGGCAGATCAAATCCGCTGTTTTCAGTGTGTCAGGGGAATAGGCGGGCTTGGACACAAACAACATCAACCAAAATCAGACAGTCGGTCATTGTATCAGGTGTGCCGGGAATTACCCGCGTGCCAGATGACGAAACGGCTATATTTTCTGCTTTTGTTAAACGTCAGGATTTCTCTCATCACCACCTCATCACCAGCAGGCGGTCTTGCAAAGTAGCAATAATCCGGGAGAATGCCGCGCTGCGCTTCAACCTTCTCTCCTTTTGCCCAGAGCTATCCGTCCCATGTCGTTTGCCAAACGCGAAACCCGCGCCCTGATCCAACTCACCTTGCCGATACTGGCAACCCAAATGGCGCAAATCGGCATGGGCACCGTCGATACCCTGATGTCTGGCTATGTCAGCACCCGAGATCTGGCTGCTGTCGCCATTGGTACCGCCTTGTGGTTGCCAGTCTGGCTGTTTCTGGCGGGCATCCTGGTGGCCCTGTCACCACTGGTTTCCGGTCTGAACGCCTCAAAGCAGCACCAGCAACTGCCTGGCCTGCTGGCTTCCTCTGTCTGGTTGGGTGCACTGTTGGGCAGTGTCTTTGGCCTATTGCTTTATCTGGCGGCTGATATTCTGCCATGGCTGATAGACGACTCGATCACGGCAACCCTGGCCGCCAACTATCTGATCGCCATCGCCATCGGCTTCCCGGCGGTCGGTATTTTTCTGGCATTCCGGTTTTATGCCGAAGCCCTGAGCCAAGCCAGTCACGTCACCTGGATCATGCTCTCCGGGCTGGTCGCCAACGTTCCCGTCAACGCGGTATTTGTGTATGGCTGGCTGGGGTTGCCCGCCTTGGGAAGCGTTGGTTGTGGCATTGGCAGCAGCCTGATTTTTGTCTGCATGGCGATTGCCATGGCATTAAACACCCGTAAATACCGGCTTGGCAGCGACTCTTCGCTCAAGCATCTGATGCGCTCTCCCGCCGGGCAACATGTCCGCGACATATTGCGTATCGGGGTGCCCATCGGTATCGCCATTTTTTTTGAAGTCAGCCTGTTCACCGTGATTGCGCTGTTTCTGACCGACCTCGGGCCGGTGGTGGTCGCCGGACACCAGGTTGCACTCAACGTTTCTTCCATCACTTTTATGATCCCGCTGAGCCTGGGAATGGCACTCACGGTACGGGTTGGTCACTATCTGGGAACGGGCGATACCCTCTTGGCAAGGCAAACAGCCTGGCTCGGAGTGCGGCTGAACCTGGCGATAGCCTTATTTAACGCGATACTGATTATCCTGTTAGCCGACACCATTGCTGGCTGGTACTCACCCGATCCAGAGGTGGTTGCCATTGGCGCAGTGCTGTTGCTGTATGCCGCTGTTTTTCAGCTGTCTGATGCAACGCAGGTAGCAGCGGCTGGCGCTTTGCGCGGCTACCAGGATACCTTTGTTGTGATGCTGATTACCTTTGTGACCTACTGGGTGATCGGACTGAGCTGTGGCTATGGTCTGGCATTTTATGGTGTGCCGTCGCTTGACATTGAACCTGCTGGCGCGCCTGGTTTCTGGATCGGACTGGTCATCGGCCTGACTGCCGCTGGCGCGGCCTTGGTGATCAGGCTGAAACGGGTATCGCGCCTGCAACACGCAGAAAGCTGAAAGCTGAAAGCCGGGCCAGCTACGATCACAAAACGGTTGGTGATCGTAGTTGGCCCGGCTTTAGTTGGACTCAGAAGTGAATTGGCTCAGGAAAACATAGACATAATTCTGCACAGCTCTGCGTTGCCAGGTTCAGTTAAGGACACGGATTGGAAATAACCCGGTGAATCGCGTTGATACGCCCGATCACTTCCTCACTCAGCACCACTTCTGCACTGGCGAGATTTTCTTGCAGCTGAGCCAGCGTGGTCGCGCCAATAATATTCGAGGTAACAAAATCCTGCTGGGTCACAAACGCCAGCGCCAGTGTCGCAGGTGACAAGCCCAGCTCTGCGGCCAACGCTACATACTGAGACACAGCCTCCTCCGCCTGCTCTCCCTTATAGCGGGAAAAACGCTCAAACAAGGTAATACGAGCGTTGGCTGGCAACTTGCCATTCAGGTATTTACCGGTCAGCACACCAAATGCCAGTGGCGAATAAGCCAGCAGCCCGACGTCTTCACGGATCGATACTTCAGCCATGCCAACTTCATAACTGCGGTTCAGCAAGTTGTAGGGGTTTTGCACCGACACCGGTCGCGGCCAGCCATTCTGGTCGGCAAGCTGGATCACCTTCATGGTGCCCCAGGCGGTTTCGTTGGACAGGCCATAGTGGCGAATTTTGCCCTGTTTGATCAGACCAACCAGCGCTTCCAGGGTTTCTTCCAGAGGCGTTGTGTCTTCTTGGTGGTTATGGGCGTAGCCGAGCTTGCCAAAAAAATTGGTGGTGCGCGCAGGCCAGTGTACCTGGTACAGATCCACATAATCGGTTTGCAGACGTTGCAGGCTGGTATCGATCGCTTCATTTACATGCTGGAGATCCAGTTTTGGCCCGTTACGAATATGCGTCATCCAGTCGCCAGGCCCGGCAATCTTGGTGGCCAGTATGATCTCCTCGCGCTTGCCGGAGCGGGCAAACCAGCTGCCGATATACTGTTCGGTACGGCCTTGGGTTTCGCTTTTCGGCGGCACTGGATACATTTCGGCGGTATCAAAAAAATTGATGCCAGCGGCGACCGCACAATCCATCTGTGCATGAGCTTCCGCTTCAGTATTTTGCTCGCCCCAAGTCATGGTACCCAGGCACAGCTGCGTCACATTCAGATCAGTATTGCCAAGTTTGCGTTTGAGCATGGAATCCTCCTCAAGTTGACCACAGTATAACGATAACGCGCCCGCTCGGTCGCCATACCGTCAAAACCCATTGTTCATCTGACTGCATCAATACTCGGCCTGGGCCTGTGGCTATTGCCCATAAACATTGCTAACCAAATGAACTCAGCCCCCCGCATCCGCTATATCTCGATGCGCCATCAGGCCCGTTTTATTACCCGCTATAGTTCTCCAGCACCGCATTAACCAAAGCCAGTCAATAATCCTGATGACTCTTTCATACAAAATGCAACTTATCAGACTCATGCTGTTCAGGATCAAGAAATCCGCCAACGGCCCGACATAGGATAAATTCATGGCAAGCAATCAAGGAAATAATATGAGTTTATTCAAGTGCTTCAGTACCCTGCCTGAAAATAAGGCCACCCTGGCGCTTCAAGCAGTCAAAGCAGCCAGCGCGTCACTGGATATTGATGAATCTATTCGTGCTCACAAGATTTGGCATAAACGCCTGACACACTACGTCGACCAACATGAGGCAAACTTGCTGGATCCTGAACTGATCGCTGATGACCAGAGCTGCATACTGGGACAGTGGCTATATTCGGATGGGCAACGTCACTTGGCTAACCAGCCTTGTTTTGTCAATCTCCAAAATCTTCACCAGCACTTTCACCGCGAAGCGGCTAGAGTCGTCAGCATGGGGCAAGAGCAACACGATGAAGAAGCCAGTGCCATGTTGCACGACAAACTTGCCCAGTTGAGTTCTGAAATCTACCAGCAGTTGGCCGACATGAAGACACTGCAACAGCAGCAAGACGGACATGACGAACGAGGATAGGTCGAAATTTTCCAGAAGCTGGAGCAACCCAGCAACAACACATCAGTCCGTCTGATCCGGTTCTTCAGACCAGCCACGGCGGCGTTGGTGGCTGAACCACTCACGGCGGTATCGATTGGCCCTGGCACGGTCGGGCAATATATTGATCAATTCAATCAGCAAGGCTTGGCCCTGTTTTTCCAGATTGTCAGGGCAAGGACGTCGAAGTAAACCAATCAGCAGTTTGAAGGCCTGATCGTATTGTTCTTCTGCAGCCAGTTCCTGTGCCAGTGCCAGCCGATTGGCTGGAGTGGGCCTATGCCGAAAACGCTGACGCAAGGCATCCAGGTTATTTTCACGCCGTTGCAGCAGGTGCCAACGCGACAGGGCCTGCTGTATTGCCGGGTCTCGCTGAATATGGGCAGCGGCATTATCGAGCAACACCGACACGTCTAACAGTAGTTGCGGTTGCTGTTTGCTGGCATCCATCAAGCGCTGACAATAACGCGCCACGTCAGCAGCATTACCTGGCTGCTGCTCAATCAGCTGACGCCACAAGGCCAGCCCCTGTTGCCAGTCCTGACGGGTAATACACTGCTCCGCCTGTTTGCGCAGCCGGTCACCGGGTTGCTGGATATAGGGTGCCAGCAGTTGGCGAATCTGGCCTTCCGGTAACGCTGTGGTGAAACGACTCACTTCACGACCATGATAGTAGAGCAGCACACTGGGCAGACCACGCACCTGCATGATGGCCATCAACTCTGGTTGCTGCTCCACATCCACTACCACCAGCTGCAACTGGGGTGAGAACTCCTGTTCAAGGCGTTCCAGCACCGGCAATAACGCCTTGCAGGGTGAGCACCAGCTTGCCTGGAAGTCGATCAACACCAGGCTGTTCTGCGACAGGCTGACGACATAGGGCAAAAAGGCGGAGGGTTCGGGAGGCATGTTGCTCATGAGTACGGCGTCTGAATACACCAGCAGAAGGGTACACGCGTTAATCCGGGCTTGCCAGAAAGCCGCCTGATAACCGATGGCGCTCGGGATACGTATAAAAAAGGTAGCGAACAATAAATGAAGGGACAAGGCAAAAATCGATGAAAAAGCGGACGTCTGCACAGATGTAGGCGTTCGAGTGACACCGGAAGCCAAAGCCAAAGCCAAGTTCAAGAGTGCCAAATAAGCATTGTGAGTCGATTTTTAACACCATCATTGCGAGTCCAGGAATTTATAGATACGCCCTTCAGGCTGTCACAGAGCATTGTTATCCAGTACAACTCACGGGATACTGCTGCCATGAATACATCCTCACCGTCTCTGCCCCCGGAACCGCCAGGTGGCAGCCATCATCGCCAACGAAATATCGTGTTGGGCCTGGTTGTTGTGTTATGGCTGGGCGGCACTGGTCTTGCCCTATGGTGGTTTCAGTCACAAACCATCCGGCCCTTTTTACCAGCGCAAAACTCCCCTGCCGCACTGAACACGCAAACACTGGAGGCCACACTGGCCAGCCTGCTCGTGCAGGCCGCTCCGACCGCTGTCCAGGCACCGGTCACCTTGGTGCATTTCTGGAATCCGGACTGTCTTTGTAATCAGGTCAGCCGCCGCCATTTTGATGGTCTGGTATCCGCCTTTGATGCCAGCCAGCTGCGGATTGTGGTGGTCGCTGCCGCCAACGCCAGCACTGAGCAATTAGCTGAATTCCGACGCCTCAACGGCCAGCGCATGGAGCTTGTCCAGGCTAATGGGCTGACCAGGCAGCTGCCATCCTCTCCCGCCCTGGCGCTGATCAAGGCAAATGGCCAGCTCGGTTATTTTGGTGCTTATGGTTTTGGTGCCTTATGCAGCGTGGCCAACGATGATTTTTTCCCCAATATGGTGCGACAAATGATCGACGGCCAGTACGGGCCGTTTGTCAATATCGCGGGCAGCGGCTGTTTTTGTCAATGGCCTGATCCGGTGTCAGGTACGAACTGAAGGGCGTTGATAACGCCGTCGCCAGACCTGACGGAGCAGTCGTTTACGGCTTTGGCGCAGCGCTTTGAGCAACTGTTTTTCGGCCTCAGCCTGTTGTCCACCAGCAGCATACAACTGCTGTTCCATGGTTTGTGCCAACGCGGATAAATCGTCGCTATCGTCACCCAGTGTTAACCCCAGCCGGGCGAGATAGTGAGTCTGACTCTCACCCATCTGAAAAGCCACTCCCAGCTGCTCACCGACGTCGACCAGTCGCTGCCAGGCCAATCCTACCGGGCTGGCTATTTTGACTGGGCGTTGCCAGCTGATCATCACGGCAATCACCAGAAACACCAATACGATGGCAGCCACCAGCCAGATCAGTAACTGCTGGTAATCGGCCCGCTGCAGGACATTACTGAGCAGGCTTTTCTGCCGTTTGTTATCGTATGACAGCACCCAGCGGTGCCAGAGGTAATTGACCGACTCCAGCTCCATACGCAGTCGGTTGAGCCAGGGAATCTGCCGAATCTGCCCCGGTGACAACAGCTTGTTTTCGAGGAAAGACCCCTCCTCCTTTAACGCCTGTTCAAGACCAAACTGAATTCGCTCCGGTGACACCACGGCCGTCGGGTCAACCCGAACCCAGCCGGTGCCATCCAGCCAGATTTCTGCCCAGGCATGGGCATCGTACTGACGTACCGTCAGATAGTTTTCGGCATCGTTCCACTCGCCCCCCTGATAGCCCACCACCACCCGTGCCGGGATTCCGGCCAGCCGTGCGGCGTAAACAAAGGCACCGGCATAGTGGGCACAAAATCCTAACCGGGTATCAAACAGAAAAGCGTCGATATCGTTATTACCCAAGGCCGGTGGCTTGAGGGTGTAGCGGAAACCCTGGGTACGAAAATAATCAATCAGCTTATTCACCAGATCCACCGGGGTATCACTGTTCGCCACCAGCCCGGCGAGCCATTGGCGCGTACGTGGATTGCCACGGCCTGGCAAATCAAGATTGTGCTGGCGCTGCTGAAAATCCAGGCGATGGCTGACCAGTTCACGGCTGAGGCCAAGGCCCTGATAACGTTTGCGCTGATACACTGGTGTGCGGTTAACCAGTACACCGGTCGAGGTCACACCTATACCGGGTTCCAGCGCCATGCCGTAACGCAAGGTGTAAAGCCAGTGGTTAGAGGTCGCTTCCTGAATAATTTCATAACGCAACACGCCAGTCGTCGCAGTTGGCAATGTTTCTCCGGAAGGAAACCAGCTCACCTCCCGATCCTGTTTCGAGAATCGCCAGGTACGTCCGTCATAACGATCCAGCACCAGCGCTCGCCAATAGAGTTGATCACGAGCCGGTTTTTGTTCACTGTCAAAGGTCGCACGAAATGCCAGCTCATCGGAGCGACTGAGTGAGGCAATATCCCCCGGTGCCATTTGATCGGTCAGACCGGTGCGAGCCTGTTCTGACTGCAGATTGATACTCCACAATGGTGCTAAGCGCGGAAACAGCAGATAAAACACCAGCATCACCGGAATCGCGGTCGCCAACAGGCCAAACGCATAGCGGCTGGCCATCCAGGCGCCTCCCGTTTCACGGGATACCAGATGCAGTGACACCAAGGCTGCGGTCAGCAACCAGATCACTACCAGACCATACAGTCCCCAGAGCACTTCCTGTTCAAACAGAAAGCCGGTACCTGCCAGGAAGAAACAGAGAAAAACAACGATATAGCCATCGCGCTGGGTACGCATTTCCAGTACTTTTAACAAACAGGTGGCCACAAAAAAGGCGACCGCACTTTCCAGCGAGTATTGACCACTAAAACCGGCATAAACCCCACCAGCTACCGCCACCACGGCAATCAATTTGGTGATTTTGCCAGGATAAGGCAACCGGCCAAGGTGCATTTGCCAGCGCCAGAGCACGGCAGCTCCGGCCATTAGCCAGAAGATCAGCGGTAAATGGGAATAATGCGGTAACAGAGACAGCGCGCCACCACTCAGTAACCAGAACAGTGCTGGCCGGGGGATCTGCTGTTGACGGGCTAACAGCGTCATCGTCGGGTTCCTGTTGCTTCGTCAAGCCGGAACAATGCCAGTATTTTCAGACAGGCACCGAGATGGGCTTCCGAATGTGCCGGAGCCAGCTCCTGAGTCGGTAACCGCAGCCCGTATTGCCAACCCAGCTGATGAGCTTCCAGCACCCAACCACAGAGTTGCGACAAGCGCGGCTCCAAGTCGCCACTGGCATTGGCCCAGTCGAGCCAACAGCTTGCCCCTTCGTCACTGTCAAAGTCCTTGGTCATCAGCCCTTTGCCGCGTGCCAATTGTTTCCAGGCAATTTGCCGCATGGAGTCGCCGGGCTGGTACTGACGCAAGCCACGGAAATCCTGTTCGCCACGAACTTCCAGGGTTGCCCCGAGCAGTTCGCCATCACCGTCGCCACTGCGAAACACAAAGGGGGATTTTTCCGGATATGGGTACACCAGGGTGGAAAAATCCAGTTTGATCCAGCTCCAGGCACGAAATAATCCCAATGGAAACCGGCTTTCCAACAACAACCTGCCAGGTGACAGATAACCACGCTGGTGGCAACGATAACTGAGCGGGCAAGTGTCTGACTCGCCTCGATGAATGCTCAGCTGCTGCCCCGGATTATCCGGGTACTGTAGCCACAGACTGAGATGCTCCCGGCGCGGCATGGCGGCCAGACGTAGCGGAATATCGAACACCTGTCCAACGTGACCATTAATCGCTTCCCGGCTACTGATGCTCAGTCCTTTGAGATTACGAAAAGTCAGATACATGGCCGACAGGCCGATGCTGAATAACCAGAACGTCATGCCATAAATCAGGCTGTTCTGATAATTGATGGCGGTTACCAGCAACAGCACCACCAGCGCCAGATAGAGCAACCCGATCCGGGTCGGCACGATAAAAATCGACCGATGGCCCAGCACCATGGTGCGGGTTGCTGGCAAACGCCGATCAAGCCAGCGTTGCCAGCGATGGCCGAACAGACGTTTGATAGCGGATTGTCTTGCCACGTTTTACACCAGTACCGCAACCGAATTAAGTATGCGGGCCGACACACTGTGTGCCCCACCCTCCGCCGCATCGGCCAGGCGGTGGTCGACAACCGCAGGTAATACCGCCTGAATATCTTCAGGTAATACGTGCTGGCGTTCATGCACCAGCGCCCAGGCTCGGGCCGCTTGCAATAGCGCCAGTGCGCCCCGAGGCGACAGCCCATACAGATAACCGGACTCGTAGCGCGAAAAGGCAATAATACGCTGCAGGTAATCCAGTACCGATGCCGATGCGTGAATGTCGCGCACCTGCCGCTGCAGCTGCTGCAGTTGCTGCGGCGTTATTTGCGCTTGCAGCTGATTGGCCATATCCCGGCGGCTGGCACCTTCCAGTAATTGACGCTCGGCCTGCTCGGACGGGTAGCCCAGTGATATGCGCATCAAAAACCGGTCAAGCTGGCTTTCTGGCAGTGGAAACGTACCCGACTGCGACACCGGGTTCTGGGTGGCAATCACAAAAAATGGCTCTGGCAGAGGTCGGGTTTCGCCTTCTACCGTGACCTGACGTTCTTCCATGGCTTCCAGCAGTGCGCTCTGGGATTTTGGCGTGGCCCGGTTAATTTCATCGGCCAGCAATAGCTGACTGAATACCGGCCCCTCATGAAAACGGAAACGTCCCAGATCGGAACCGGGTTCTTTTTCAAAAATACTGACACCGAGAATATCTGCCGGGAGTAAATCACTGGTGAACTGGATGCGGTTGTAATTCAGCCCCAGCACACCGGCCAGCGCATGGGCCAGGGTAGTTTTGCCCATACCCGGCAAATCCTCAATCAGCAAATGCCCATCGGCTAACAGGCAACTTAATGCCAGTTTGAGTTGCTCCGGTTTACCCAGAATAATCTGGTTAAGCTGTTGCAGGGCGGCGCTGACGGCGCTGGTCATATCGGGTCTCCGTTGTAATAACTGATCAAGTGGCTACGGCAGATGCCTGGACGGTCAAGGGTTTATGCCAGACCTGGAAAAGCAGGTCGAGAGTTAATAACCAATCGCACGGCTAACCGGGATATTACTGACGAGCAATGACCAGCAAGCAATGACCAGCGAGAAGTTGCGAACAAAATACGGTAGCCATAAAAAACGGGGCCGCAGCCCCATGTGATTCAGATCGGCTCAGAGTGCATCCAGCCCGCGTGCCAGATCTTTACGCACGTCGTTAATATTTTCCAGCCCCACCGCAACGCGAATCAAGCCCTGGGTAATACCCGCCGCCAGACGTTCTTCTTCCGACAAGCGTCCGTGGGTCGTGGTGCCCGGATGCGTAATGGTGGTTTTGGCATCACCCAGATTCGCCGTAATCGATATCATCCGGGTTGCATCAATCACCTTCCAGGCTTCTTCCCGGCCGCCAGCGACTTCAAACGACAGTACTCCGCCCGGCAGGCTTTGCTGCTTCTGGATCAGCTCGTACTGTGGATGCGAGGCCAGACCACAAAAGTTGACCTGTTTTACCTTCGGATGCTGTTGTAACCAGGTGGCCAGAATCGACGCATTTTCGCTGTGGGCTTTCATGCGCAGGCTGAGCGTTTCCAGTCCCTGTCTCTTATACACATCTCCGAGCCCACGAGACAGGCAGAAATCTC
>CAJXTI010000019.1 GCA_913061185.1 uncultured Oceanobacter sp. | reverse complement strand
GAATAAATGTGCTGCTTAAACGCAGTATTTTGGACAACTGGGTTGAAAACTACCGCCCATGGCCAAACCGTGGTAGCCACACACCAGCTTGCCGTTTTCGACATAACCTAACGACAGCGGCGCACCACGATGAGGGCAAAAGTCCTCAACCGCTGCGGCAGTACCGTTCTCATCACGGAAAAACACGATATTTTCGCCACAGATCTTGCGACCCAGGGGTTTGGCTTCGATTTCATCGGGAGTACACGCAACGTACCAGGCATTTTTAATAAACATGGGAGACCTCTCTTTGTTCTTATTGGATCCAATTAAATCAAAAACGAACAATAAATCAACAAAAAATAGATGTATTTGTCATTTATGGATCCAAAAATAAAAATTAATGAAGAGCGGATGGGAAAAACCGGGTAACCCACAGGCATCCTTGATCACCCCAGCCCCGTGTTAAGATCTCTGCCAGGTACACAACGACGAGAGATCCATGGCAACAACGGGGCAGCAAGTACTGGTTACCTTGCGCAAGCAGATTGCCGACGGCCAGCTGACTGCCGGTCAACGACTGGCAGAAATTCCTACGGCAGAGGCGCTTGGTGTGTCCAGAATGCCGGTACGAATGGCATTCCGGGCGCTGGAACAGGAAGGTTTTCTGATCAAAAGCGGCCGCGGCTACACCGTCCGGGAAACCTCCTCAGAAGAAATTACCGGCGCGATTGAAGTCCGGGGCGTACTGGAAGGACTGGCGGCTCGCCAGGCGGTTGAGCGGGGATTGGATCCAGGCGTAATTGACACCCTGCGGCGTTGCCTGCAAGAAGGGGATCAACTGTTTTTGCACGGCTTATTGAGCGATAACGACTTCGATCGCTATCACGACATGAACTGCCTGTTTCATGACACCATCATCAAGGCAAGTCATAACCCGGCGGTCGCCGCCGCACTGGCGCGCAACGATCACATGCCCTTTGCCTCGGTCAAGGCACTGGCGGTGGATGCCAGTCAGCCAGAGCGAGAATTCAAACGTTTCTACTACGCGCACCTGCAACATCATGCCATCGTTGATGCCCTGTCCCAGGGACAAAGTGCCAGAGTTGAAGGGCTGATGCGAGAACACGCCAATGCCACACTCAACTATGTTGATGACCAACAACAGAACAACGCCAACGTTTGGGTTCGACGCAAAAGCCCAAGTGGTACGACACGATCATAACCATAAGCCAAAGCTGGCTGTCAGTCAGCCGTCGCACCGCACAGTAACCAGGTCTTTTTGCCCAGTTACTGAGAACACAGTCAGCCGGAAAGCGGGCCGTTGGCCCTTTACTCCCAGGCTGATACCGTCAACGATGGATGAAATGCTAGCGCGGACGATATTGTTCATAGAAATGCTTAATCACCGGATTGGCAGCGGTATAACGCTTGATTACGGTACTGATCGCCGCCGACATCTGCTCCGCCCCCAGATTGGCTACTTTCACTCCTTCACGCTTGAGCAGCGCCAGGTTATTGATCTCGGCTTCTTCCTGGCGTTGGAACCCCCAAGCTTCGGCTTCTTTGAAAGCGGTCATCACCATTTTCTGGCGATCAACCGTCAAACCGTCCCACCAGACCTTGGACGCTACGACAACCCCCGGAAACGCCATATGGTTGGTCATCGTCAGGTAGGGTGCATCACGATAGATATTCAGACCCACCAGCATATCCAGGTCGACATCGACCGCATCCAGCTGTTTATTAAGCAAAGCGGGTTGCGTATCAAGCAGTGCCAATTGCATCGGAACGGCATCTAGCGTTTGCCACCAGTCCTTGAACACCTGATCAGGAAATGAACGGATTTTCATGCCATTAAAATCGCTGACATTGGCAACAGGACGGGTTGACACCACCTGACGCATTCCTGCCAGGGCATACCCCATACCGACCAGCTGACTCGACTCCAGCCGCTGCAACATTTGTTGGGCATCGGTACCGGCCGTCGCCTTGGCGACGGCTTGAACATCTTTAAACAGATAAGGCAAATACCAGCCGCTGAAAGCGGGTTCAAGAGACGACAGACTGCCCGCCGTCAGAATCGCCAGGTGTAATTTACCGGACTGTAATTTTTTGATCGTTTCCGCCTCACCCTGCATTTTGGCCATTCTGGATGAGCGCAAACGTATCTGATCATGAGAGGCCAGCTTGAGATTATTACTCATACGATCGGAAACCTGGCTCCAGATATGGCCTGGCGGTGTCACCATTCCGATACTATAGGACTTCGCCTGAGCACCAGAAGTAGCCAAAGTCAAGCCAACCATTGCGGTTACCGGGAGCAAACAGCGGGTAATCTGGCCACATATTGCGTGTATCGAAGCAATCTTCATCGTCATAACATGTCCTGATAGGTAGAGAGCGCGTTCTCCATGAACTCTCAGATTATTTATTGGTTATTAGGGTAGCCCTAAACAATCCTGCATCCTTTTATTTATACGTTTTTAAGTATGATCAATACAATCCGAAATATCAGCAGTCATTCAGTGATCTATCACTAATATGCCCCGCCAGCAGATCCACGAACGGTAACAAAGCAAAAAAAAACAAAAAAAAAGCGGCCACAAGGGCCGCCAAGACTAGAGCTAACAGAGGAGAGCTGAAGGACAATGAAACTACTTATACTAAGAACCCCTCTCCATCCGTTGGTTCCAGTGACGTTCAAAAATAACTTTTTTTTCCCGGTACTGGCTTCTATTGATCCATTTTTCAGCCAGATCTGCCCAGCGCCTGGCTAGCTAACGCATCAGGCCAGGTAACCACAGCGACAATTCCGGCACCAGCGCAATAATGACCATGCTGATTCCCATCGCCAACAAAAATGGCAACATGGCACGGAACAGCGACATCATTGGCAGGTTGGCGGTGGTCATGGCAATGTAGAGTCCCGGCCCAACCGGAGGCGTCACCAGCCCCACCAAGGTGGCAAGGCTGATAATCACGCCGAAGTGAATCGGGTCGACACCAAAGCCAATGGCTGCGGGCAGGATTATCGGCACAATCACAATCATCACCGCGATGCTCTCCAGGAACATACCCAGGACGATGACCATGGCGTATACCAGCATCAGGAAGGCAACGGGGGATTCCGTTACACTGGTTATCCACTCCACCATCATGTCCGGCACACCTTCAAACGACAGCGCCCAGCCAAACACGGAGGCGGCAGCAATCAATCCGGTAATGGTGGCGGTGTTAATGGCAACCGAGGCAAAAATCTCACCCAGATCCCGCAGCGAGATGGTTTTGTAGACCAGCAAGCCGATCAGGAACGCCATCACTGATGCAATCGCCCCAGCTTCGGTCGGAGTCATGACCCCCATCACAATACACAGAATCACCACAATCGGGATGGTGCCAGGCAGCAAACCGTCAATCAGGTCACGCTTGACGTTCTTGCGCGCCACCGGTTCGCCCTTGGGTAATTCCTTGAACACCCCGGTCAGGAAGATGACCAGGGCAAATCCGGCAATAATCAGTATGCCGGGGAGAATACCGGCAATAAACAGATCCGAAATCGGCTGGTAGGCGACAACGCCGTAAATAATCATCAACATGGATGGCGGAATGATCGGCCCCAGCAAACCACCGGCCATGGTAACAGCGGCAGAGAATTCCTTGTTGTAGCCTTTCTCGACCATGGTTGGAATCATCAATCGGCTCATCACCGAGATCTGCGCCGTTGCCGAACCAAGAATCGATGCTGCCATGGCGTTGGTCAGCAAATTCACATAGGCCAGGCCGCCCTTGAAGCGCCCGACAAAAACGTCGGCAGCGTTCATCAGTCGTGACGTCAGGCCGCCCTTGTTCATCAACTCCCCCACCAGCATAAACAGCGGGATGGCCAGTAATCCATTCTGGCTCAATGAGCCATACAGCTGGATCGGCAAGGAGCTGACCAGCATGGTGAGATCCATTTCATAGAGAAAAACCAGCGTCCCCAGCACCAGGGTCAGAAAAATGGGCAACCCGGTCAGCAGGGCCACAAAAAAGGCAATCAGTGTGGTCATGAACGCACCTCTGGGCCATCGCCGGTGCTCTCATCTTCGACCAGTAATTGATGCATATCGATATTTTCAGGGATCAGCACTTTCACCGCCTGATGCCAGGTCATGCAATAAAATGAGAACACCAGTATCGAGTAGTTGTACCAGCGCGGTATCTGGGTGGTAGGTGAGACATCACCACGAATCTCTGGACGCTGAATCCATTCGGTGGCGAAATAACACATGATGCCCAATGTGATCAGGCCGACAATATCCAGCACACGCAGCAACACCAGCGAGCGCTGCGGTTTCAGCATGGTCAGGAGAAAGTCTACCCGCACCAGCTTGCCGCTGTAGGTCAGGTAACTGACGCCAACAAACGAAATAATAATCAGCACCTGCACTGCGACTTCTTCTGCCCAGAACAACGGGCTGTTAAAAAAGTAACGCAGGATAACCTGCGTACAGAGAATCAGCGTCAGGCCAGCTGTCAGCGCCACCATCAACCAGCGTTCACCACGACCAATCGCGTGGTCCAGCGTTTCCAGAAATTTGAGCATGAGAACCTCGAAGACCCAGCAGCGTCACGAGATGACTCCGTTGCTGCTGGTCAAACTGATAACCAAACCTCGGTCGGGGCCGAACATCTCTGTGCCGATCCAACCGACCAGGCGGTGCCTGCGGTCACTGCAGGCACCTGCGCGGCTTATTTGTTTTCGGTGTAGAACGCTTTGATATCAGCATTCGTGCTGGTGTATTTGTCAGACACCTTATTCATAACCGGCACCAATGATGCTGTATCAAAGTCGACGACCGTAACGCCTTCTTTTTTCAACAGTGCCAGATTACTGATCTCGGCTTCAGCTTGCTGTTGAAAGCCCCAGCTTTCAGCATCCTTGAACGCGGCCATCACGACTTGCTGTTGTTGTGCCCCCAGGCCGTTCCACCACTTTTGGGAGGCGACAACCACGCCGGGAAACGCCATATGATTGGTCAGTGTCAGGTAAGGTGCCTGCTGATACATTTTCAGGCCTACCACCACATCAAGATCGACATCCACGGCATTCAGCAAGTTGGTGGTCAGCGCTGGTGAGACACCGGACAACGGCATGGCTGTAGGAGCCGCTCCCATATCGGTCCAGAAATCGTTAAACACGCTGTTCGGAAACGAACGGATCTTTTTGTTGGCAAAATCGTCGACCGATCCCATTGGCTGAGTCGACAACACATGGCGCATCCCGGCGAGGGTGTAACCCAGACCAACCAGCTTGTGCGCTTCAAGTTTTTTCAGCATCGCTTGCGCTTGTGGCTTGCCTGTCGCGACTGCCGCATCGCTGACACTGTCGAACAAGCCAGGCAGGAACCAACCGGAAATAGAGGCTTCTCGATTGGATAACACGCCGGCCGTCAATACCGCCAGTTGCATGCCGCCGGACTGCAGCAAATCGATCATTTGCTGTTCACCGCCCAGTTTGGACAGTGGATAGACCTTGATCTTGGTCTTGCCCCCGGTGGTTTCTTGCAGGGTGTTATTAAAGCGTTCAGACACCTTGTTCCAGATATGACTGGGTGGCGTCACCATGCCCATACGCAAGGTATCGGCCTGGGCTGAAAAGCTAGTCGCCGTCACCAAAGTTCCAAGCACCAGGCTGGAGAGGGTATGGCGGAATGTTCTGCGAACATCGCGGAGTACGTGAGTCATGATATTGGCCTTATCGTTATTGTTGTGTTTCGATATGTCACGAGCACCCACTAGGGCACCCGCATTCGCCGGACACTGCGCCAGCAGCCGATCAGCTGACAGCTGGCACTCTGTTCAGGCGATGGTCAGGGAAATGTCGCCCACGTTGTCGATCTTGCCGGTGATCACATCACCCGCAACCACAGGGCCAACACCTTCTGGAGTACCGGTATAAATCAGGTCACCGGGCTGCAAGTGATAAAATTTGGACAGGTGGGCGATAACTTCGCGCACATTCCAGATAAGCAGTCCCAGCGTGGTTTTTTGTTTCTGCTCACCACCCACAGACAGTTCAAGGTTCCCCTCAGTAATGACACCGACATCTTCCTTGCGGTAGATCGGAGCCAATACCGCAGACTCTTCAAAATCCTTACCCAGATCCCAGGGACGACCGGTTTCGCGGGCTTTCAGCTGCAGATCGCGACGGGTCATGTCGAGACCACAGGCATAGCCGTAGATCAGTTCATCAGCGTTGTCTTCGGCCACTTCAAAACCGGCCTTGCCAATGGCAACCACAAATTCCATCTCGTAGTGGTAGTTGGCGGTTTGTGGCGGGTAAGCCACAGTGCTGCCGGACGGCACCAGGGTAGAGGCATCCTTGATAAAATAAAACGGTTCCTGGGTGCTTTTGTCGACGGTGACACCCATCTCCGCTGCGTGGGCGTGATAGTTACGCCCAACGCAGAAAATACGGTTTACCGGGAAACGGGCATCGGTGCCAACAATTTCGGCAGTGACCGGCGCTTTGGCCGGAAAAATCAGATGAGTTGTCATGGTTTCTTCTCGCTGTAAGTGCGTCATTAAATCGGGTGCAGCAGACTCTTTCGGAGTAACTCATGCGGCACATGGCGTATAGCGGGCGTTAGCAACGCCGTTAGAAAATACCCAGATACTGGTGTAACGGGCTTTCGTCGGCGCTGATCAGAAACGCTGGTTCAGTCGCGGACCGGTTCGTCAGGGTAATGTCGGTGTAACCCGGTGCGCACAGCGTGTCCTTGTTGATAAAGTCCAGCGGTTCCGCACCGGCGGATGCGTGCCCCACAACATTCATCTGACCAGCACCTTCAACCACATGGAAGACCACCGGCGTGGTGCGTTTTGGCAAGGTAATGGTTTCTCCCGGACGTAACATCAACGCGCCAAAACCAATACTGGGGAACAACGGCGTGCCATTTTCAGGATTCACATAGCTGATGCTGAGCAGACCTTCAGGGTATTCGCTGGCCATTTCGAGCAGGCAGGTACGAGTCTTGGCCCAGGGATAGCGCAGCATCGGGCTGTTACTGTCACCGCGCTGGAAGCCCATATTGGGAACCACACCGGCGGCACTGTAATCAGCAAAGGATTTGTCGCGCTCAGAGCGTTTTTGCTGCAGTTGGCCTTCCATTGCCCAGGAGCTTTCCAGACGATAGACCAGCGGCAGGTCGAGCACATCCAGCCAGACAATCGGGCCAGTACCTTCATGATGATGTTCATGCCATTTACCAGCCGGGGTCAGGATCAGGTCACCACGTTCCATCCGGCATGGCTCGCCATCGACCGTTGTAAAGGCACCTTCGCCTTCTACGATAACGCGCACCGCATTCGGGGTATGCCGATGATTCGGAGCCGTCTCGCCTGGCAGGATCAGCTGCAAGCCCAGGTAAATACTTGGGGTTGCCTGCATGTTTTCCAGACCATGACCCGGATTGGCCAGTACCAGCACACGCCGCTCGGCTTTTTCCATCGGCGTCAGTTCACCGGCTTGCAGCAGCAACGGCCGGACACTCTCGTAACTCCAGTTCAGTACCTGGGTATGACGTGTCGGTATGCGAGGTGGTAACACCGCCCGCATCGATGGCCACAACGGCACCAGATTGGTTGCAGTCAGATCATCGCGATAGCCCTGTGGCAGATCTTCAAGCTTGCCGAGTTCGTGCATGGTTCAATCCTCATGGTCTGGAGTGACAATCCTGTCATCACTCAATGTCACTTGTGCAACGCCACTGGCGTCGGAGTCTTTTGTTATTGGTCAGACATTTATATTATTGGCTGTCCGGCTGATTCGCCGGAGCCGCCTGCTGGAACGCCGGTAGCGTCTGGCAGTATTGGTAAATCGCCAGTATCCGTGTGTAGGCACTCAGATCACAGCCAAAACGCTGGGCATTGGCGACTTGCGGAATCAGGCAGACATCGGCCAGAGTCGGTTCATCACCAAAACAACAGCAGCCATGACCATATCTCGCCAGCAGCGCTTCTACTGCGTCAAACCCTTCCACCACCCAGTGGTTGTACCAGGCTTTTTTCTGTTCCTCGCTCACTCCCAGTTCTTTGCTCAGATAGCCCAGAATGCGCAGGTTGTTCAACGGGTGCATATCGCAGGCAATGGCATTGGCGACTTCCAGCACCCTGGTTTTCGCCACCAGATCCGCAGGAACCAGCCGTGACTGAGGGTATTTTTCATCAAGATAACTGAGAATGGCGAGAGACTGGGTAACCTGAGTGCCGTCGTTGTCGATCAGCAAAGGTACACTTTTGTTCGGGTTTTTTGCCACATACTCGGCGGCAAATTGCGCACCAATACGAATATTCACACCCTGATATTCAAAATCCAGGTTTTTTAATGCCAGTGCGATCCGTACCCGGTATGAGGTGGAGCTGTTAAAAAAACTGTAGAGCTGCATTTATAGTTATCTCCGGTTGCGGCCATGGCACGGCGTCAGGCAAACCGCGCCATCTCTCAAACTGTTAAAAAGATTATTGACGAGCCCTGGTAGATCGAATAATGATAGTTTTAGATAGAGCCATAACCTGAGATATATACCTTGAGAGATACATTGAGAGAGATACATTGAGCTGGACGCGGCAATTACGACTGAAACACCTGAGCCTGCTGATTGAACTATCAGAGAGTGGCAGCCTGAGTGATGTAGCCCGCACTTCCCACACCACCCAACCAGGGTTGTCGAAATGGCTGAAAGAACTGGAAGAGGATATTGGCGCACCGCTGTTTGAACGCCATTCACGCGGGCTGCGGCCCACCCCACTGGGCAGTCTGATGGTCAGTCATGCCCGGCGCATGCTGTCGGAAGTGGAACGTACGGAGCAGAACCTGCATTCGTTAATGCAGGGCGGCAACCGCATTCTCTCCATTGGCACCTCCCCGGCGTCCGCGCCAAGTTTTGTTCCTGCCGCCATAATGCGTTTTCTCAAAAGTAATCCGAATGCCCGTATCCGGGTGGAAGAAAGCACCATGAACGAAATGTTGGCCAAACTGGAATTGGGCAAGCTGGATCTGGTGGTCGGCCGGATGGACAACTACCGGCCACGTCCAGTCATTGGCAGTGCCATTCTCTATAATGAAAGGCTGCGTGTTGTCGCCCGTCCAGGTCACCCGCTCACCCGGAAAAGCAATCTGACCTGGGAAGACCTTTACCAGTACGACTGGATCGTCTGGCCCGACGGCACCCCCATCCGCAGCAAACTCGACGCCGCCCTCACCGCCGCAGGCCAAAAACCGGCGCCATTACGGATTGAATCGGCTTCACAGATCGCCAACCTCTGGATGATCAAATACAGCGATATGCTGTCGATCAGCTCCGAACGGGTGGCCATGCATTTTGAAGAACGGGGTTTGGTCGTGCCGCTGGCGATGGATATTGAGCAGTCCGGCGGGAGCGTTGGCATGTGCTGGCGTGATGAAGACAGCCAGGACGATATGATCGACCTGCTGCTGGCTTGTTTCCGCAACGAAGCCGAACGGGTCGCCGACGAATTGGGCTAGGAGCCTGTCGGACTTAGGCGTTCGTCGCGAGGGAAAGACTGGTTTGAGCGATGTTTGCGCAAATTTGAAGCGAATAGCGGTTCTATTTCACTTAACAAGAGTTTGCTCAAAAACGAGCCGGATTCAGCTTTTCCGCAGTAGAGCAGCCCTAAACCCGACAGACTCTTAGGAGGTTCTCAATGATTAAACCGAGCCTGATGAGCGCCAGCTGGTTTCAGAACAAGGTATGAGGAGTGCGGGTTAGCGAGCTCAACAAGCGACGAATAACGCCGGGTTGGAAGCAAAAGGCCTCAGACCCTTGGATCAGGGTTAACATCCCGACACTTTCCGGCTTGCAACAATGCTTGCTAAAAACAGATCTATCAATCACCAGAAGAATCAATAAGCTGGTGCCATTCTTTTGGTCCAGGCCCTTTTATGCATTCCTCATCCCGTGCGACCCCGATAGTCATGCTGCTGATTTGCGTGATCTGTTGGGGCAGTGTGTTTCCCATCTCAAAAATCCTGCTGCACTCAATATCCGGCCTGTCGCTGTTGATGTGGCGGTTTCTGATCGCGATTGCCTGTGTCATCGTCTACTTGATCGTACAGAGAAAACCCTGGCCATCACTGCGTTGGTCGCAATACCTGATTCTGGCGGCGCTTGGCGTGCTAGGTGTCGGTGGCTTCAATCTGGCGCTGTACGAAGGACTGCCCTATACCGAAGCCACCAACGGTGCCTTGATCATGGCACTCAGTCCATTGGTCACTTCCATCGCCGCCGCCGCACTGGCTCGTCGCTGGCTTTCCATCCAGCAGTGGGTCAGCCTGCTGATTGGTCTGACCGGTGTCACCCTGGTCATTACCAACGGTGATGTCATTGCCCTGCTGCAACACGGCATCAATCAGGGTGACTTGCTGATTGCTGGCGGCATGTTGTGTTGGGCTGCCTTTACCATTGCCTCTCAACGGGTCAATCACTGGTTATCACCCGTGCCGTTTACCCTGGTGACCATGACAGCCGGATGGCTCGCAGTCAGCTTTTATGGTCTGGTCATCAGGCAAGTACATCCCTGGGAAGAATTGCAGTTAATGACGCCCACCAACCTGTTGCAAATACTCCATATCAGCGTGTTTGGATCCGTGGTGGCCTACCTGTTCTGGATTCAGGGAGTGAAGGCTATTGGCGCGGCCAGCGCCTCGATGTTTTTTAACCTTGTGCCGGTATCGGCAGCCCTGATTGCCGTGGCGATGGGCGAGCAGCTTTCCGCTATTCAGGTCACCGGCATTGCTATCGCTATTGCAGGATTGAGTTTACCCAGCCTGATCCGATATTTGTGGTCTCGACGACATCGTGATGCGGTGCAGCTTTAACGGAGAGCAGGCTTTAACGGAGAGCAGGGTTTAAGGTTTAACGGGAGAAGAGCAAGAGGAAGTAAAACAGGGAGGCAAGTATGGGTTTGGAAGCGAAACAGTTAACACAAACCGACAGACATGCGTCTGTCGGTAGGCAAGACAGGAACAACGATCAGTTCAGCAGATGTACTGCCCAGAGCGTGATGCCAGGGAAGATAATCATCAGGATGACACGCAGAATATCCGACATCAGAAACGGGATAACACCCTTGAATGCTTCTGTCAGCTGCAAATCCTTGTCAAAGGATTTGATGATAAAGACGTTCATGCCAACCGGTGGCGTAATTAGCCCCACCTCAACAACAACCAACGCAATAATACCGAACCAGATCCCCAGGTCTTCCGCCGACATACCAAAATCCATAACGGCAATGATCGGATAATAGATGGGAATGGTCAGCAGAATCATCGCCAGACTGTCCATAAAACACCCCAACACCAGGTAAGTAACCAGCATGATCGCCAGTACCAGATACGGAGACAGGTCAGCTGCCAGAATCATATCAGCGCCAATGGATGGCAGCTGGGTCAGGGCAATAAAGACACTGAACAAGTCAGCACCCAACAGGATGAAAAAAATCATCGCCGTCGATACCGCTGTCTTGAGGATACTTTCACGGAAATCCGCCAGCCGCATCTTGCCGTGGGTAAAGGCCAGTATCGCAGTCAGAAAAACCCCCACCGAAGCCGCTTCTGTTGGCGTAAAGATACCCGCATAAATACCACCCAGTACAATCAGGAAGATCACGGAAATATGCCAGACGTCTTTGGTAGAACGAAACTTCTCAGCCCAGGTGGTCTTTGGGCCAGCAGGACCGGATTCTGGCTTCCAGCGAACATAAATGGCAATCGCCAGCATGTAGCCAAACGCCGCCATAAAGCCCGGCACAAATGCCGCAATAAACATTTTGGCGATGTTTTGTTCGGTCAGAACCGCAAAAATAATCAGCACCATGGACGGTGGAATCAGAATACCCAACGTACCACCTGCTGCCAGCGCTCCGGCTGCCAGACCGGCCTGATAATTATTGGCTTTCATCTCAGGCAGGGCAACCTTGCCCATGGTCGATGCAGTTGCCAGCGACGAACCACAAATAGCACCGAATGCAGCACAGCCGGAAATGGACGCCATCGCCAAACCGCCTTTCAATTGCCCCACCCAGACGTTACAGGTACGGAACAATTCACGCGTAATACCGGCACGTGTGGCCAACTCACCCATCAGCAAAAACAGCGGCACAACCGACAGGTCAAAAGTAGAAAACTTGGAGACCGGCACTGTCCCCATATAATTCAAAACGGAGTCTGGCCCGGCCAGCAGACCGTAACCCAAAGCGCCACAAGCCATCATCGACAGTGCAATAGGAATACGCATCGCCATCAGCAGCATCAGCAATACAATCATGGCAAACGCCAGTTCTACATTGGTCATTTCCCGGCTCCACGAACAAAGGTAACTACACGATCAAGACTCGTCAGGGCAACCAGGACAGATGACAACACACCGGGCACAAAAACGATCCATAACGGCAGTTCAAGAATCATGCTCTGTTCCATGTAGTCGTAGGCATCCAGTCCACCCAAGGTCAGTTGCCAAATCAGCACCACCGACACAACAAAGAAAAAAGCCTCACCGATGGTCTCCAGCAACGCCACCCAGCGGGGTGCCAGATTATTGGTGAAAATATCAACAACGACATGACCATTAGCACGGTGGCCTTCCGGTAAAAACAAAAAGACGGTGATTCCAAGACCGGCTTCCACCAATTCGTAATCGCCTTCAATTGCGGTACCAAACAGAGCGCGACCGGTGATACTGATAACCGTCATGGTTGCCAGTACCAGCATCAGAAAACCGCCCACCAGTGCAAACTGGCGGGACAGCCATGCTATACCGATACGCACCTGTTCCAGCCAGACAGGCTGATTCAGGGCTACTTCAGTCATGATCCACTAACAACCTTCTCGTATTTCGTAATCAGATTAACGGCGTTCTGATACAGCGCCGCACCATCCTTGCCATCATCCGTCATATCCGCAACCCAGTCGTCGGTCACTGGTTGCATCATGCGCTTCCAGTTTGCAGTTTCTTCCGGAGTCAGGGTGTAGAAAGGGTTATTTTCTGCGTGTGACGCGGCATACCCTGGCAGTTCGGCCAGATCCATTTCATGGCCCAGTCGACGCGCTTCATCGATACCTGAATTGTTGTCGATCACCTTTTGCAGGTCAGCGGGTAACTGCTCGTAAGCTTTTTTGTTCATAGCAAACAGAAAGAACTGAGTATACAAACCGCGCTCACCCTTGATCTCGGTATGGTTCGGTGCCAACTGCTGGATTTTCAGCGGGTTAACCACTTCAAACGGCATCACGGCAACATCAACCACGCCTTTGGACAAGGCGCTAGGCAAAGCGGGTACTGGCATAAAGACCGGTGAGCCGCCCATAATACCGAAAGCTTCGGCCATCGCCTTGTTCGGCGCTCGCATCTTCAGGCCTTCCATATCCGCTGCGTTCTTGATCAGCTTGGTACGCGAGTGCAATGCACCGGGTGCGTGGGTATGAATGGCCAGCAGGTGCACATCGCTCAGCTCATCCTGCATTTCAGTCTCAGCGTATTCTTGCAGCGCCATACTGGTTGCTTCCGCACTGGCGGGCATGAACGGCAGTTCAAAGGCACCGGCTTTCGGGAAACGACCCGGTGTATAACCACCTACCGTCCAGACGATATCGGCGACGCCTTTACGCGCCTGATCAAACAACTGCGGAGGCTTGCCACCCAGCTGCATGGCAGGATAGATATCGATCTTGATACGACCATGAGACTCTGCCATCACCTTGTCTGCCCACGGCACCATCATTTTTTGATGAGTGGCGGACAACGGGGTCAGAAAGTGATGCAGCTTAAAGGTAAATTCAGGTTCAGCAGCCTGGGTGTTCAATGCAGCCATACCTGCGACAGTAAGGCTTAGCGTCAGGAACAGGTTTTTCAATTTCATTGTTTTACACCTTGTTATTTTTATCGGTCAGACTTTGCCAGCGGCAAAATCCCCGAAGGCAAAATCATGCAACCTAAGAACTGTTATAAGTTTCAACAGACTTTTTTGTATTGAAGTGATTCACCTGAATTGCCACCAGCACAGTCACTGGCCACTGGAAATCCAAGGCAGCAAAACAGCAATTAGAATCGACAACCGCAAGCTAGCATCCCAGCCGCCTTGCTGGTAATTAAATAAGCATAGGAACCATTCGTTTTTTGCATAGATACATGCCAATCCAGCTATAAAGTCACGCTCCAAGCGCCATCGCCAGATGGGTCTGATGCCCAGAAAAGCCCAGCAAAAGCAGTTTTTTTTGCGACAAAAGAACCCTTCCAGCACTTGCGATAGCAATAAGAACTGCTTCACTGACTATAGTAAATAAAATCACATTCTGCCCCAATCCTTGCTCTTTGCTATAGCAAAAACAAATAGCCTACTGATGAAATTGGAATGGCAGTTTGGTAGCACGAGCAAATACGTTACAGGCATACTTCCATGCAGAAAAAGAATACTGGCCACGCACTTCAGCGCCAGCTCAAGAATGAGTCCGACGACAAGCATGTTATTTAAGTACCAGCAAGCTGATGACAATCAAAGGGACTCACCCAAAACGGTAACAGAGGAAATCCATGCCTGACGCATCGCTATCCATTTCAGCTTCCCTGGCACTGGTACCTAGCCCTGAGCGAGTGAGCAAGCCCCAGCTGGAATGGCGCATGGAAAATCGCGCAGGTACTGCCCTTTTTATTCGTCCGGCCGAAAGTAATCCCCTTGCGGACACTCCGACACTGTTTCGAAACGACCGCAACTTGTTCGGCAAGCTGATGCTTTCCGAGCTGCATTTTGCTCACGAGACCCCACTGGTCTGCCATACCAGCGAGGACAGCTATTTTTTACTACTGGTAATGAGCGGCAGTTGTGACTATCACACCCTGACAGGGCAACAACAACTCACCCCCGGCGCAGTGTTATTGCTGAACCCGGGTGACAAACTGCCGGTTTGTTATCAGGCGGATTGTCATGTCACGACACTATCCATTCCGCAGCAAGAGTTACTGAATGCTGCGGTTGTCATGGGCTGCGCTCATTCCAGTATGGAAATCGACTTTCTGCTCCCGGAAACCGGCGCTGTCTTGCCTGAGGCGCTTTACCATATTATTCGTTCCATGTGGGCCTCAGCGACCAGGCCCATCACCGAGGCAACCCGCCAGTGCTACGAGCAACTGCTGTACGATGCCCTGATGAACAGTTTTACCACCCGAGTGGTGCAACCAGGTCTGGCACAGGTCAGTAAGCACCCACAAATAGAACAGGTGCGACATCGGGTAATACAACACATCACGGAAGACTTTGATGTCCGAGAAATTGCTGCGGTATGCAAGGTCAGTGTAAAAACACTCTACAACCTGTTTAATCGTGAGCTGGGGGTTACACCCTCTGTTTTTATTCGCAATTGTAAACTCGAAGCGGCGTACGCCAATATTCAGCAGCACCCGGAACACAACATCACTCATATCGCTACACGTTACGGCTTTACCAATCTCAGCCGTTTTTCCGCCTATTACCGGGAACGCTACGGCGAATCACCGTCGGATACATTACGCAAGCGGCGCCAGCAACAGGCCACAAGCTGACCTCGTCGATCATCGACAGACATCGTCCCAGAACGACAGCCACAAAAAAACCGGGCGAACCCGGTTTTTCTTGTTGTCACAGGGAGAGCTGTCGCAACCCTGCTTGCAGAACAACAATATCAAGCGAACCTATCAGGTACTGCCACAGTCAGGCCGGATAGCACACCACGACAGGTGCTATCCAAACCAGGCATGATCAGAACTTGTAGATTGCCATCACTTCCAGCTGCTTGCCTTTCGGACGCAGGTTCGGAAACGCTGAGGTGCTTAGGGGGGTATTCAATGTATCAACATCCTGCTTGCGGAATTCGATACCCAGATCCAGACCTTTGGTGTAATTGTAGATCACGTTGGCATTCATGGCATTCAACTCACTGTCTGCCGTGTCGTCAACGCCGATGTGGGCCATACGAATAGTCGCTGTCGTCTTGGTGTCAAACTTGTATGCAACCGCTGCGGTGTAGCCGGTTTGCTGTACCAGCTCGCCATCCTGAGCATCGGAGTTTTTCGGACCACCGTAGGCACCATTCACACCAAAGCCTGAGAACACACCCAAGCCCTTACCTGTGTAGGCACTGCCGTACAGCGTCACGTCACCCAGACCCAGCTTACCGGCAAACGAAGCACCGCCACCAAAAACAGAGTTTTCACGGTCGTTATTGGAACCGTCACCCTGAGCGACATCGCGGCCGACAGCCGCTACAGTAAAGCCAGAACCACCTTCAAAACGCTGGGTATAGGCAGCCACCATATCCGGGAAGCCGGCACCTGTGTTAACCGGATCCTGCAAGCTGATACGGATTGGACCAGAGGTGTAATGCATCACCAGGTTCGAACGGACAGTACCGCCGTTACCACCAATCGTACCAAGACCAAGACCCCAGAAGTTAATCTGGGCAGCATCCATTGGAGCAGTAGCGAAGAACGCACCATTCCAAGTCTGACCAAGGGTTACCTTGTCAATTTGCATATAGGCGTGACGCAAACGCCAGTCATAAGTTGAAGAGTTGAAATAACCGCCGTAAAAGTCACCCTCAATAAAGGTCGTGATTTTATGGCCATCGACTTCACGTTCGGTCTTGAAGTTCAAACGAGACTGACGGGCGGTCGCATCAAAAGTGTTGGTTACGCCGTTGGCTGCATCAGCATCCGGACGGTTGAATACGCCCTCGGCCTTGATGTAGCCACCCACGCTGTATTTGACGCCATTCATTTCAGCGACCTGACCTGCACCAGCAGCGGATGCAAGAACGGATGATGCAATGGCCAGAGCCAGTGTATGCTTCTTCATTTTTACGCCTTTTTATTTATTGTTTTGGTCTTATAACAGTAGTCCAACGGTTGCTCTCCTGTGAAACGACCGCCGGTTAATTCAGCCACACAAGTGTCGTACAGCACCAGAAGAAAGGCTGTACATATATTGAAAACGACATACGCTATGTGTAAAAAGCCATAGAATTGTTACACATTTCCATAACTTTTTGAGATACCAGAGATTTATCCCGTCGATTCATGGTCACAGCTGGTTGCTTTTTGTTCAACAACAACCCAGCACCTGTTCGCACTATTTCTTCCCACCTCAGCAGATGCCTGTTGCAAAACAGACGGGCAGCTATCCACGCCTGGCTGACTATTTGTCCGTTGTAGAAAAAGTACCAGCGATAGCCGCTATCCTCCATTCAGAATCAGATCGAATTTGCTCATCATGGAATGGATACCAGACACCACTCAGCCGAGGCAAACATGAAAACTATAACAACTCAGGTAGCCATTATTGGTTCAGGCCCATCCGGCTTGCTGCTAGGTCAGCTGCTGAACACACAGGGTATTTCCAACGTTATTCTGGATCGCGTCGACGGCGACTATATTCTGGGCCGAATCCGCGCCGGTATTCTGGAACAGGGTTTTGTTGATCTGGTGCGAGAAGCCGGTGTAGCGGAGCGGATGGACAACGAAGGCCATGTACACGAAGGTTTCGAACTGTCGATGAACGGTGAACGTACCCGCATCGACCTGAAAACACTGACCGGTGGCGACACCGTCATGTGTTATGGCCAGGTCGAAATCACCCGTGACCTGATGGACGCACGTCAGGCAGCTGAGCTGCCAACCTATTACAACGCTGAAAAAGTGACCCCGCATGAGGTCAAGAGCGACAGTCCTTATGTCACTTTTGTACACGACGGTGAAGAATATCGTCTCGACTGCGACTACATTGCTGGCTGCGACGGCTTCCACGGCGTGTCGCGCCAGACCATTCCTGCCGAGATCCGCACCGAACACGAACGGGTGTATCCATTCGGCTGGCTCGGCTTTATGGCCGATGTACCACCCTGCAACCACGAATTGATTTATGCCATGAGCGATCATGGTTTTGCCCTGGCGAGCCAGCGTTCTGCCACCCGCTCACGCTACTATTTGCAGGTGCCATTAACCGATAAAATCGAAGACTGGAGCGATGAACGTTTCTGGGATGAGCTGAAAAAGCGTCTGCCAGCGGACGTAGCGGCCACCATGGAGACCGGCCCGAGCATCGAAAAAAGCATCGCCCCCCTGCGTTCGTTCGTTTGTGAACCCATGCAATATGGCAACCTGTTTCTGGTCGGCGATGCCGCCCACATTGTGCCGCCAACCGGAGCCAAAGGCCTGAATCTGGCGGCCTCGGATGTCGCGACGCTCTTCAAGATCATGACCCGCGTTTACAAGGAAGGCGATAAGGAATGTATCAGCCAGTACTCTGACATTGCCCTGCGTCGAGTGTGGAACGGTGAGCGTTTCAGCTGGTGGATGACCAGCATGATGCACGACTTTGGCGACGACCTCTCCGGCGGTAACAACATGGAACCGCTGATGTACAAACGTTTTATGGAATCCGAATTGAACTACTATCTGGGCTCCGAGAACGGTCGCAAAGTCATTGCCGAGCAATACGTCGGCCTGCCTTACGAAGATCTGAAGTAA
Organism: uncultured Oceanobacter sp.; assembly: GCA_913061185.1. Lineage (GTDB taxonomy): Bacteria > Pseudomonadota > Gammaproteobacteria > Pseudomonadales > Oceanobacteraceae > Oceanobacter > Oceanobacter antarcticus. Next base: position 35,249 of record CAJXTI010000019.1, on the reverse strand, counting down.
CTGCATGAGTCCGCAATAGCCACAACCACAGGTAAACAAGAAGCAGGTTTGGCCTGCTTCTTGTTTTTTTAAGGACTCTTATTCTCTACGGTATTGCAGCGGAAATGGTCAGCGGCGATTAGTGCCAGACCGGAGCGGCAAAAAAAGACCCCAAATGTGGCCGCATGCGACATAAACGCTGCTCCAGCACGGGCCATTCCAGCAACAGCAGATCTCTTGCCAAAGACACATTCACACGCTGGGTTGGTGTGCTGGCCTCGAGCAGATGGGCCGCGACCAGTTCAGCACAGCGGCTCAATTTGACCAGTGCCATTTCGGCTCGTCCCGCTTCCAGGTACGCATCCACCAGGTTCAGTAACGGTGTGACCACCGCCAGTAATGACTGCTCTGACAAGCGTTCAGGGCCAGCGTCAAGTTCGGCGTAACCAAGATTTAATGCCTGATGAAAGTCGTCGCAAGCTTGCTGCGGATTCCCGGACAGTAATGCTCTGCGCCCGGATTCAATCCAGTCGCACCAGCCAGCCGGCATGTCCAACCCGGCCAGGTGATAGCAGGATACCCTAGCCATCATGTCCTCCCGTGGTGAGAGACAATCAGATGCCTCCTTGTGTCAACTTGGCCGGATCGAGCAAGCGTTCCAGCTCCTCGCGTGAGAGATTGGTTCGCTCATCCGCAACATCCAGTACCGGTCGTTTTTCCTGATAGGCTTGTTTGGCAATGTCGGCCGCTTTCATGTAACCCACTATCGGATTCAACGCCGTTACCAAAATCGGATTACGCGCCAGTGCCTGCTGCAAGTTGGCTTCATTGACCGTAAAAGTGGCGATGGCCTTGTCGGCCAACAACTGTGATGCATTGGTCGCCAGCTCAATACTGCCCAACAAATTAAACGCAATCAGCGGCAACATCACATTCAGCTCAAAATTGCCTGACTGGCCACCGATGGTGATCGCGGTATCGTTACCGATGATCTGCGCCGCGACCATAGCCGTTGCTTCCGGTATCACCGGATTTACCTTGCCAGGCATGATCGATGATCCCGGTTGCAAGGCTTCCAGCTCAATTTCTCCTAATCCCGCCAGAGGGCCAGAATTCATCCAGCGTAAATCATTAGCGATTTTCATTAGGGCCACTGCCAGGGTTTTTAACGACCCCGAGGTTTGCACCGCCACATCTTGAGAGCTGATCAGCATAAACAGATCCGGGCCAGGCTGAAACGGCAAGCCGGTCAGCTTGCTCAACTCATGATTAAACAACTCGGCAAATTCCGGGTGGGCATTAATCCCGGTACCCACCGCCGTGCCACCTTGAGCCAGGCGTAATAACTGGGTCAGCTGATGATCCAGATTCTTGCGACAACTGCGAATTTGCTCAGCCCAGGCTCCCAGACTCTGGCTCAGACGGATGGGCATGGCGTCCATCAGATGAGTACGTCCGGTTTTGATACAACCGTCCACGGTGGTGGCCTTTTCTCGAATCACCCGCTGCAGGTGATCCAGCGCCGGGATCAATTCGTCACTGAGAGTCACCGCCGCACTGATGTGGATGGTGCTCGGAATAATATCGTTGCTGCTTTGCCCGCAGTTAACGTGGTCGTTGGCACTCACTTCCCGCCCCAGTGATCGGCTGGCGAGGGTCGCAATGACTTCGTTGGCGTTCATATTGGTACTGGTGCCCGAGCCAGTCTGGAACACATCCACCGGGAAGTGCGTCATCAAGTCATCATCTGCCAGCAATTGATCAACGGCCGCGACTATCGCTTCTGCCACCTCGGTTTCCAGCATACCCAACTGACTATTGGCTCTGGCGGCAGCCGACTTGGCCAGCAGCAAAGAAATCACAAAGGGTGCAGGCAGGCTGCGGCCACTGATCGGGAAGTTATTGATTGCCCGCTGGGTCTGCGCTCCCCAAAGTGCCTCTTCCGGCACTTGCAATTCACCCATACTGTCTTTAACGGTACGAAAACTCATGCTGTTCTCCTCTGCTTATGGCTCGACTAATCAGGCTTCGCTGACGGATGACATTACCCGTCAACCCGCCGAATACTCCAGGCTATAACTGGCAATCGTACGTAACTGCCACTGCAACCGATTCACCGAACGGCGCTGATGTGGCTTGGTCGCAATCGACGACAGGCCATTCAACGGATGATGGCTGTAATCCATACACAGCTGCCTCCAGCTCTCTGGCACCAGTTCATCAGCAATGGCTTCCAGCAACAAATCGTACTCACGCCGGTAGATCCGCCGTCTGACACAGTTGCAGCTACGCGGAAAAACCAGCTCTTCCAGCACCAGCCAACGCTGAATACAGTGTGGGCTATCGGGTTGCTCTCCATATCGCACGGCATGGCGCATAGCGATCAGATCCAGGTAGTTATCCATTGCTTGTTGACTGGCCATTACGTGCTCCTGTAGCGGGTTCGGACAGATGTCCGCTGGTGAGTTCCCTTGCCCAACGGCAGTCCAGTGACAGTTTAACGGCAGCAGGATTGGCAAACAGGAACAAAGAATGATGAATCCATGGTTGATTTATTAATGATAATGATTAGCATTTAATAAAACGTCAACCCAATATCCATCATCGGACTATCAAAGTTCTGAATCTGCAGCGAGAAAGCCACTATGAGCAACCACACGATCCGCACCGGTATTATTTTCGGTACCGACACCGGCAACACGGAAGACATTGCCAACCGCATTTCCGAACAGCTCAAGCAATATGATATCGAGGCCGACATTCACAACATCAGCGACACCAGCCCGGAGCAGTTCAGCCACTACGATTTATTGATTCTGGGGATTCCCACCTGGGATTTTGGCGGTATTCAAGGCGACTGGGACGATTTTGAAAGCGCTTTGCAACCGCTGGATTTAACTCGGCAAGTGATTGCGCTCTACGGACTTGGCGACCAATTTGGCTACGGTGACTATTTTGTGGATGCCATGGGCTGGCTGTACAATCATTTGAAGCACTCTGGCGCTCAGTTTGTGGGTTACTGGCCCACCAGTGGCTATGAATTTGATGCCTCGCTGGCGACGCTGGAAGACGGCAGGTTGTTCTGCGGACTGGCGATTGATGAAGACCAGCAATTCGAACTCACCGACGAGCGGGTTAATCGTTGGGTCAGTCAGATTGTGAGCGAACACCGTCAATGGGCTGATGATATGGCCGAAGCCGGATAAGCAGCAGGCTGAACAGACCCTAATAGCGAGCCAGAGGGGAAATTTCTTCCCCTGCTGGCGACCCATTTGCTGTCCCGTCTCAGTGCTCTCCCGGTGCTCACTTGTGACCGGCTATATCCCTCTCAAGAAAACCAACAGAGCCTGTTGATCTTCCTCGGCTAATATCTCCCAGGCTTCACGCGACGCTGACGATTCCCCGCCATGCCATTGAATCGCCTCTGGCAGTGTCCGGGCACGCCCATCATGCAAAAACCGTGAATTTCCGATACCTTCTATCAGCCCCAGCCCCCACAGTGGTGGCGTTTTCCATTCGCGGCCATTGGCGTTCCCCTCCTGTACACCATCGCTCAATTCAGCGCCCATATCGTGTAACAGCAAGTCGGTATAGGCATAGATCGTTTGCTGATTCAGCGTCTCGAACAGTGACTGGTTGCCGGTGGTCAGCATCGGGCGATGACAGTTGTCGCAGCCAATTTGCTCGAACAGGTCGGCACCAAGATCAAATTGCGTCTGGTCGGTAATTCGGCGTTCATACACCGCCAGCAGCGTCAGAAAGTCATTAATGGCATTCAGACTGTCCAATGAGACTTCCGGGTCACCGCCGCTAGGCTGATCCGCGCAAATCGACTGGTATGCGGTACAGGGTTCTGCCGGATTAAGCGCTGTTGTCAGCCCCATGTCCTGATGCAGGGCCGCAGCGCTCTGACCACGCAATGTGCATTGCATTGCCTTCCAGCCAAATCGACCAACACAGCTAACGCCTTCACGCTCGATCCAATGTGCGCGGCCGGAGATTCCGTCCTGATCCTGATCGTCCGGGTCGTGCCACTCCAGAATCTGGGCTTCCGGTATCTGTTGTAACAGGCCGACACCGGTCAACTGTGGTGACAGGCGAGGCCCAAGATGGACACCATCGTCCAATGATCGGTCAGTCTCAGACAACTGAAATTGTGGGCGCCCCAAGCCAACATCCTGCCAGGTAACCCGCCCTTCTGGCACATCGACTGTCGCTGCCGTTTGCAGCTGGCCACCCAAACGAGCGTCTGGCTGTCCATCCGCAGTACCAAGCCGGAACAAAATACCGGGGGAGGTTGTGCCATCGTCATTCAGACTGGCGGCACGGCCAGAGACGAGATGACAATCCGCACAGGCATCAGCGATAAACAACGGCCCCAATCCATCGAGCAGCGTCCGGCTACCTGGCGCAGCGGTCCAGTTGGCAACAAACAGCTCTCGCCCCTGGGAAACTGTCGGAGCTGAGCCAAGATCCAGATCTGGTATAAATTGCAGAAAGGCCATATCGTCCCTGAATGCCACCGTTGCACTGCCACCCACCGCTTGCCACTCCCGTGGCTCTGATTGCTCGGGAGGTGTGACTGCGACCGTATCACTGTTTCGAGACGGCTGCTCGGAGCCACAGCCACTAAGGCCTGTCACGGCCAGGCCAACGAATAAAATGGCCGCCCATCGGGCGACCACCTGATTCCGGTTTGTCGGGAATAATCGTCTTGTCATGGCTGAATAGAGGACATCACCAGGGTTGGCACCCGATACGTCCAACGGTCGATGGTACCGTCACCACCGCCAAGCGAGCCCTGAAAACTCCATCCCCAAGAGAACACACTGCCATCCTGACGCATTCCAATGGTGTGCAAGGCACCATTACCGAGATCCACGACCTGATCGAAGCCGAACACTGACGACGATGGGAATGTCACATCACCATCCTGTTCCAGCCCTAATGTGCCGAGCATATTTTGTCCCCACGGGTACACCAGGCCATCCTGACGTTCGGCAAAGCTCTGGTTACCATTGGCCCAGACAGCTACCGCATCATCAAACCAGGGCAGTTTTTTGGGGCTGGTCACTTCTCGAGGCCATTCAGGGTCTTCATTATCACTATCGTACAAGCCGATCTGGCTGCTGTAATTCAGTCCCCAACCATACACCGCACCGCTGCGGGCAATGGCCAGAACATGGCCTTTGCCTGCTACAACCGCTTCGATGGGTTCGTCAATACTGACTTCCATGGGGGTCGGATGAGCATCTGTATCTTCAGTTCCCAGCCCCAATTGGCCAGAGTTATTTTGCCCCCAACTCCAGACTCGGCCATCACGATCAACGGCCAGGGAGAAAGAAGCCCCCGACGCAATCTGAACGATATTACTGACATTCGGCTTGACCGCTATATCCCGATCCTCCGTTGTGCCATCACCCAGCTGGCCATACCGGTTATTGCCAAAGGCTGATACGGTGCCGTCCTGATGCAAAACCAGCGTCTGGTTATACCCTCGCGTTACGGCAACGGCATCGGTGATACCGATGACCTGAAGTGGTATAGAGGAATCATCTTCATTCAGGGTATCGGAGCCGGTTAGCCCTTGTCCCAACTGGCCATCACCACCATTGCCCCAAGTCCATACCGTGCCGTCGTCTGCCAATGCAGCGGAGGTATTCTGACCAAATGCCAGAGAAATAAAGCTCGGCTCCACGGTCATTCTGAGCGGTGCAAACGGATGCTCATCAATATTCAGGTCTTTACTCGGATCTGAGACAAAACCGAGCCCCGTTTGGCCATAATTATTACGACCCCAGGTGTAGGTGCCATCCGGGCGAATGGCACCAGAGTGAGCATTACCGCCCATCACCTGCTTACCCAAATAGGCCGTATGGGTTGCCGAGGTGCTGTTACCCGCCATATCGGTTGCCGTCACCTGATAACTATTGCTGCCCGGAACCATCACCATACGGGCCAGATACTGGCCATCGACCTCTTCCGCAATCACGGTCTGATCGTCCATTACCACGCTCACCGAAGCTACCGACTGATTATCGGCAGCATCAATACGCACGGTGGTGGTGAGTGCCTGGGTTGCATGGCCACTGGACGGAAAGACGAATGTCAGCTCCGGGGGCTGAGTATCGAGAACGATCGTGCGAATGTCTGTATAGGCATTACCTGCCGTATCCGTGGCGGTGATTTCCACCCGGTTTTCACCCTCGGTCAGGGTCAGGTCAGCAGAAAAACGGTCACCATCAAAAGCGGCAGCCATTGTTTGCCCGCCATAAAGCACGGAGACCGAGCGGATAGCCTCGTTATCCGTCATATTGCCTTCAATCGTAATTGCAGCAGAAGACACATTGGACTGATCAGCTGGTGTGATATTAAACACTTCAGGTTGTTCGGTGTCCTGCGGTGAGCTGGAGTCGGAATCTGACCCACAGCCCGCCAGTGCCAGAGAGGCCAGAAAAACCGGGTAATAAAGACGATTCATTACGTCCCTCCAATATTGATTGATTTATCATTAGAATGGAAAACGCAATCGTACCTCTCTTTACTTTTTAATACAAATCATTATCATTTGATTTAAGATTTGAAATGAGAAACTCTGACGCCCGAGCCAATCGCCAACAACTACCCCGGTAAATACACTTATTCAGACTCAAACTGAGAGATGGCTGGTGCAATAGTAAAAAGGTGCCGCTAAAAATGTAGCGAGCGACGAAAGAACAAGGCAACAATCAACGATAATGCGCACGCCCACACGGATGCAGGCGTTAAAGTGACGCAGGAAGCCGAGTTTATAAGTGCTAAATGAACATATTGAATCGATTTTTAATCGCCGTTATTTCGAGGCAGTCATGTACCTGGCGATCAGGTTTGACTACACCCGCTGGACAAATTGGTCACGAAGGGAAAGGGATTTACTCTGCTGCTTAACCACGTACTTCGTCGTTATCCAGTGCCGCCGCCGCACCGAGCAGGCCGGGGTTTTCGGCGAGACAAAGCCATACCGGCACATCGGCCAAGTATTGAGCAAAACGTCCCTTGTTGACCATGGCCGCGTGGAAGCCACTGGCCAGGAACAGGTCGTGCACTCGTGGCAAAATACCACCACACACGTACACTCCCCCACGGGCACCCAGAGTGAGTGCCTGATCTCCGGTGACCGCACCCAGTATGGCAAAAAAACGGTTCAGGGCGCGGCGACCTAACGAGTGCTCGTCTGCTTGTGCCTGAGCGGTGATTGCCACCGGGCTGCGACACACCGCCGCCAAACCTTCGATATCAGCCATCACCTGATACAGTTCCAGCAGGCCCTGACCAGACAAAATACGTTCCACCGATACCCGAGCGTAGCGTTTTTGCAGGCCTTGCAGGATAGCGCTTTCTTCCGCATTGGTCGGCGCAAAGCTGACATGACCCCCTTCCCCAGACAGCGGCACCCAGCCATCGCGAACAGGCATCAGGCCAGAGACCCCGAGGCCGGTGCCGGGGCCAATCACCAACCGGGCGGCACGCTCCGCTGAATAAAGACCGGAATCACCACGATGGACGTCAAGCAGTTCATGAGGTTGCAGGTGAAGCATGCCTAATGCCATGGCAGTGAAGTCGTTCACCAGTTTGAGCTGCTTCAGCCCCAGATGGTTCATCAGCTGCTGACGGCGGAACAACCAGTGATTGTTGGTCATATCGATATCGTCGCCATCAACCGGACAAGCCAGCGCCAGACAAGCCCGGTAAATACCGCTTGCTCCTACCTGTTCGGCGTAACGATGAATCGCCGCTTCGATACCGGGAAAGTCAGCGGTAGCCAGCGTGACAATATTGGTCAGTTCAACCGTACCGGGCTTCACCAGGGCAAAACGGGCGTTAGTGCCACCAATGTCTCCCACTAGCACCCGCTCTCCCTGAACGGCTGTTACTCCACTACTGCTGACGGCTCGAGTCATGCTTCGATCTCGGAATTACGGCCAGCTTCGGAACTGTCACCAAGCAGTTGCTGTGGCACCAGGTCGGCATCGGTTATAAAGCTGAATACCGTTGCGCCGCGCTCGGCTTCATTCACCTGGCTGCGCATTGGGCCAAACAATTCACGCCCCATACCCAGGCTGTGTTGCTTAACCACGGCGGGTTCTGACGCCGGGCGCTGCAACCAGCTGGCGTTGTCAGCCAACAGCTGCAGCTCGCCAGTGCTCGCATTCAACCGAATGATGTCGCCGTCTTGCACACAGGCCAGCGGCCCGCCCAGGCGTGCTTCAGGCCACACATGAATAGCCGCCGGGACTTTACCGGAGGCACCGGACATACGGCCATCAGTGACCAGCGCGACCTTGAATCCCTTGTCTTGCAGGGTGCCCAGATAGGGCGTGAGTTTGTGCAGCTCCGGCATACCAATGGCGTTTGGCCCCTGATAGCGCACTACCGCAATAAAATCTTTTTCCAGCTCGCCGCGCTTGAAGGCATCGGCGAGGTCATCCTGGTCGTTAAAGACGATGGCGGGCGCTTCAACCACCCGGTGTTCTTCGGCCACAGCAGATACTTTGATCACCCCACGACCGAGGTTGCCGCGTAATAATTTCAGCCCGCCGTTGGTTGAGAACGGAGCAGAGGCAGGACGCAGAACCTTATCGTCGAGCGAGGTTGCCGTGCCTTCACGCCAGACCAGTTTGCCGTCTTGCAGGAATGGCTCTTGGGTATAAAGGGACAAACCGTGCCCCATAATCGTCATCACGTCGTTGTGCAGGTAACCAGCACCCAGCAATTCACGGACGATATAACCCACACCACCTGCTGCGTGGAAATGGTTGATATCAGCTTCGCCGTTGGGATAAACACGGGCAATCAGAGGCACGACGTCAGACAAATCAGAAAAATCCTGCCAGTCAATAATCACCCCGGCCGCCGCCGCAATGGCAATAATGTGCATGGTGTGGTTGGTGGAACCGCCAGTGGCCAGCAAAGCCACGATACCGTTCACCAGGGATTTTTCGTCAACGATTTCGTACATCGGCGTAAACCGGCCGTTTTGGGCGGTCAGGCGCACCGCTTGTTGCGCCGCGTAGCGAGTCAGTTGTTCACGCAATTCGGTGCCCGGATTCACGAAAGAAGACCCCGGCAAGTGCAAACCCATCATCTCGACCATCATCTGGTTGGAGTTGGCCGTGCCATAAAACGTACAGGTGCCAGCGCTGTGGTAAGAATCCGACTCGCATTGCAGCAATTCATCACGGCCAATTTTACCTTGAGCGTACTCCTGGCGAATGCGAGCTTTTTCCTTGTTTGGCAAACCGGATGGCATTGGCCCAGCCGGAACAAACACGGTGGGCAAATGGCCAAAGCGCAGCGCCCCCATTAGCAAGCCCGGCACAATTTTGTCACACACGCCAAGGTAGAGAGCAGCATCAAACATGTTGTGCGACAGTGACACCGCCGTCGCCATGGCAATCACGTCGCGACTGAACAGCGACAATTCCATACCCGGCTGGCCCTGGGTCACACCGTCGCACATGGCTGGCACACCACCGGCAAATTGGGCCACCGAGCCGACGTCGCGAATTGCTTCACGAATCTGATTCGGATAGGACTCAAATGGCTGGTGAGCAGACAACATGTCGTTGTAGGCCGACACCATGGCCACATTGACCTGGTTGACCATTTTCAGCACATCCTTGTCGTGCGGGTTACAAGCGGCAAAACCATGTGCCAGGTTGCCACAGGACAAGGTTCCCCGATGTACGCCCTGCTCTTCGGCCGCTTTCATTTGTAACAGATAGGCACGACGAGTGGATTGGCTACGCTTGATAATGCGCTGGGTTACCTGCTCAACGACGGGATGCATAACGCCTCCAAAAACGGTTCATTAAATTGTTGTAGTTGTCTGCTGCCTGTCTTTCAGACTGGTTTGATTCGATTAAAGCACGTTGCTGGATCCTCAAACACCCACGACACCCGCTAGCTGGCCGCTGTGTTCAAGACAAACCGCTGACATATTCACAAAGCGCCCATTCACCCGTATTAGCACATTCTGGCAGTAAGGATGTTAGTGATTTTTACCGCTGGCGATGGGTATTATCGAATTTTTCATTTTAATGGCGGATCATCGCATGCTGGCGGGCCAGCACAGGATCACCACGCCAAACGGGGCAGCCTGGCGAATTCATCCGTTACCCAGGCAGAAAAATTAGCGTTCGGAACTGGCAGAATGGTCGCCACAGTCCTATAGTTTTCGCTATATCTAACCGATGGGAGCCAGACCGATGCTGGGCATGATTTTTACCGAACTGGTAGAAATGGTCGAAGATACTTTCTCGCCAGAGCTGGCAGATGAAATTCTGACGGCCGCCAATCTTCCGAATGGCGGGGCCTACACTGCGGTTGGCTATTATAATGCCGAAGAAATCCTGTCGCTGGTAACGCTGTTATCCGAAAAAACCGGCACTCCGGTTCCCGATCTGGTACAAGCCTTCGGTCGTTATTTGTTCAACTCATTTACCCGCAGCCATGCTGAACTATTGGCCAACAAGCACTCCTTGTTTGACCTGCTGGCGACACTCGATAACGATATTCATAAAGAAGTACTCAAGCTTTACTCGGAAGCCACGCTGCCGACTTTCCGGGTAATGTCCCAATCAAGAGACTGTATGGAGCTGGAATATCGATCCAAAAATCATCTGGAGCCACTGGCTATTGGGCTGATCGAAGGCGCAGGAAACTATTTTGGCCACCAGCAACTGATCATCAGCCAGCAACCTGATCCTGGCTCCAACGATGCTACCGTATTCCGTGTCCAAATCTGATCTCAACGTCGAGGCACCAACCCTTTCGGATCCGGCCGCTGTGCTGGAACGCCGGATACAACGGGAACGTGCCGCTCGTAAAGAAGCCGAGCGTTTACTGACAGAAAAGTCGGTCGAGTTGTACGAAGCCCTGCAACTGGGTGCCCGTGACCGTCACAAACTGGAACTGGCACTGTGGGCGGGTAATGAATCCATCTGGGACTGGGATGCCGAACATCAGATTTACGAACTGCAGGGCTTTCCAGAAGATGCCGCCAATGCGACCCGCAGCTGGGGTAATACCGGCCAGGTCATACGCCGGGTGCACCCAGATGACCAGGAAACCTTGCGCACCAACTGGCACCTGCTTCTATCTGACAGTATCAATACCCTGGATATTGTCGTGCGCTACCGGCCACCTTCCTGCCCAACCCGCATCCAGAGCCGGGAAGATGCCATCGCTTTGGCCCAATCGCCACATCCGGACAGCCACAAAAACAACCAGAGCATCGATAATCCAGAGTCCTGGTGCTGGCTTCATTGTCGGGGACGCGTCGTAGAACACGATAAGGAAGGCTTCCCTTCCCGTATTACCGGAACCGTTCGAGACGTCACCAACCATCATCACATGCAGGAATCGTTCCGGCTGATGGCGCGGGCCTTTTCCAGCACCCTCGATGCCATGCTGATTATCGATCACCACGGCAGTATTATTGAGGCCAACCAAGCCTTTTACTCACTATTCCGACTCACAGAAGGCAGCGTCGGACAGCGATCATTAAACGACTTTATCTGTGCCGATGAAGTAGCTGACCGCTCCCCTGCAGCACAGGGTAACCAGACATTCCGGTCCACCATGCACGCGGATTTTATGCCGGCGTTACCCCTGGAAGTGTCGCTTTCCCATTTCCAGCCAGATGACGCCCGCTATCATTACAGCATCGTCACGCTGCGCGACATGAGTGAACGCAAGCGGGCTGATTGCGCGCTGCAACATATGACCCAGCACGACAGCCTGACCAACCTCGCCAACCGTGGCACCTTGAACGAAGTCGTCACCTCAATGCTGCAGCAAGTAACCACCCAGCAACCGCTACGGGTTATGTTTCTCGACCTTGACGGCTTCAAAGCCGTTAATGACGAATTTGGCCATATTGCCGCCGACGTTCTATTGGTAACACAGGCGCATCGCATGCAACGACTGGCACCTGCCGATGGACTGGTTTCCCGCTGGGGCGGCGATGAATTTGTCATTGCCTGGTGGCCGCCTGTCAACCAACCGGATTCGTTGCCTACGGCTATTATGGACGCGATACGCGAGCCGATCGACCTTGGCGGCAGCAGCATCCGCCTGTCAGCCAGTATCGGTATTGCCGAAACCTGCCAACCCGGAACCGATGCTGCCGAATTGATCCGCCACGCCGACACTGCCATGTTCGAAGCCAAAGTGCAGGGGAAAAACCGCATCCAGGCCTATACCGATGGCCTTGGCCAACAAACCAGCCATCGGGCCAGTCTGATGTCGGAGTTGGCACAAGCGATCGAACAGGATCAGCTGACATTTTATGTGCAACCCAAATTCAATACTGAACGGCGAATCATTGGTGGCGAAATGCTCGCCCGCTGGCACTCGGCGACGTCGGGCAACATATCACCCGCCGTGTTTATTCCGCTGATAGAACAAGGCGGCCTGAATGCCAGCTTTGCCGAAGCCGTACTGCGCCATGGTTGCCAATACGCCGCTGCCGTCACGGCCATCAATCCAGAGCTGCATATCGCGATTAACCTGTCCGGCTGGCAATTACTCGACAGTCACCTGGCCGACAAACTTGTCATTCAATGCCAGCAGGCCGGTGTCAATCCCTCCCGAGTCGAGCTGGAAATTACCGAATCAGTGTTTATGCAGCCGGAAAGTGATCCTGCTGCGATTATGCATCGCTTGCGCAGCCTCGGATTTCGTCTCGCCATTGACGATTTTGGCACTGGCTACTCCTCGTTGAGCTACTTGAGAGACTTACCGCTGGATACCGTCAAAATCGACCGCAGCTTTATTATTGATGCCGATGCTAACGACAGGGCCCTGAAAATTCTCAAAGCCATTATCCAAATGAGCCACGACCTCGACATGCACATCGTCGCTGAAGGCGTTGAAACCGTCGAACAATGGCAGCTGTTAAAAAACCTCAACGTCGAACTGTATCAAGGATTTCTGTTCGGCCGCCCGATGCCGTTTGAAGACTTTCTGCAAGCACTACATGCTGACATGGCAAACCACTGAGCAATCCTCTATTTTCTATATTGAAAAATATTGATATAGAAAACCAAGCTGTTACTATACCGCCCCATGACACCCATTACGACGATACACACTGCGACAGCAGCGGCCAGCGCCAGATTGTCTGCCGAGCAGCTGGCACACGCCTGCAAGGCTCTGGGAGATCCACTGCGCCTGGCCATTGTGCAGTTACTGGGGCGAGGCTCATTTGGCGTACTGGAACTGTGCGAGCTGTTTGACACCAAGCAATCCAGCATGAGCCATCACCTGAAAATTCTGGCCCAGGCACAATTGGTCAGCAGCCAACGGGAAGGCAACAGTATTTTTTATCGCCGCCCTCTACTGGCCGGTCACGGCCTCTGGACACAATGGCTGAGCGCCACACTGGTTACGCTGGACGCACTGGATGACCCGCAGAACAACGAGGTCGAGCAACGCCTGCAGCGAGTACTGGCCAACCGCGCTGCCGCCTGTGCCGAATTTTTTGCCCGCAACGCCGAAGCGTTCAAGCAACAGCAAGACCTGATTGCGTCCTACGACCAATATGGCGCACCGTTGGAACGACTGATTGCAACCATGGATATTCCAACCCGGCAGGCATTGGAAATTGGTCCAGGCGAAGGCGCGTTTTTAGCCGCATTGGCCAGCCGGTTTGACACCGTACTGGCGCTGGATATTTCAGCCCCGATGCTGCAAAAGGCGCAGCATCGTATTCACCAGCAACAGCTCGACAACGTGTCGTGCCTGCTGGGCGATAGCAGTGACATTCGCGGGAGCCACCGCCACCAGTTCGATTTGGTGGTCGCCAATATGGTGCTGCATCACGTACCGGCTCCCAAAACGATCTTTACCGACGTCGCCCGCTTGCTGACCGACGATGGCTGTTTTCTGGTGACCGACCTGTGTCGGCACCAACAAGCCTGGGCACGAGAATCCTGCGGGGATCTCTGGCTCGGTTTTGAACCGGATGACCTGACCGCCTGGGCGGTCGAATCCGGCTTGAGCGAAGGCCAGAGCCAGTACCTAGGCTTGCGGAATGGATTCCAGATCCAGTTCCGATTGTTTTATCGCGCCTGATTGATCAGGTGACACCCAACAACCCTGTAAGAGCAGACGACTGCTCTGCTGTTATTATTGAGGATTCCGTGCATGAGCGAATATTCCATTTTTACCTCCGAATCGGTCTCTGAAGGCCATCCAGACAAAATGGCTGACCAGATTTCCGATGCGGTACTGGACGCCATTCTGAAAGACGACCCCTACGCCCGTGTTGCTGTCGAAACCATGGTCAAGACCGGCATGGCCATCGTTGCCGGTGAAGTTCGCACCAGCACCTACGTCGATCTTGAAGACCTGATCCGTGATGTCATCCTCGATATTGGCTACAACAGCTCGGATGTGGGCTTTGATGGTGCATCCTGTGCAGTCATCAATGCCATTGGCAAGCAGTCAGCCGACATCGCCATGGGCGTTGACGAAGGCGACAACAAAGACCTCGGTGCTGGCGACCAGGGGCTGATGTTTGGTTACGCCACCAAAGAAACCCCGGTCTTGATGCCAGCCGCCATCTACTACGCTCACCGCCTGGTAGAAAAACAGGCCGAACTGCGTAAAAACGGCACCCTGAACTGGTTGCGCCCAGACGCCAAATCCCAGGTCACCCTGCGGTATGAAAACGGCATGCCCGTCGCAGTCGAAGCCGTTGTCCTGTCAACCCAGCACGACGAAGGCATCGCGCTGAATGTCCTGCGTGAAGCGGTGATGGACGAAATTCTCAAGCCGGTGCTGCCCGCCGAATGGCTGCACGCCGATACCCTGTACCACATTAATCCGACCGGCAACTTCGTCATTGGTGGCCCGGTGGGTGACTGTGGCCTGACCGGCCGCAAAATCATCGTCGACACCTACGGCGGTGCCGCCCGTCACGGTGGTGGTGCTTTCTCCGGCAAAGACCCGTCCAAGGTAGACCGCTCCGCCGCCTACGCTGGCCGCTATGTCGCCAAGAACATTGTCGCCGCCGGGCTGGCAGACAAATGTGAGATCCAGGTGTCCTACGCCATTGGCGTAGCCGAACCGACTTCCATCTCCATCAATACTTTCGGCACTAACACTATTGCCGAAGACAGAATTGCCGAACTGGTACGCGAACACTTCGACCTGCGTCCGCAAGGCATCATCGACATGCTCGACCTGCGCCGCCCAATCTACCGCGCCACCGCCGCCTACGGTCACTTCGGTCGTGAAGAACCCAACTTCACTTGGGAAAAAACCGACAAGGCCGCCACACTGAAAGCAGCAGCCGGTCTGTAAAAAGCGAAGTATTCAGAACCCAAACAGGTAGGAGGTGGCGTGCCACCGAAGCCATTTATCCCGTGGTACACGCTTCGGGGCCAAGGCGGCCCCTCCGACCTAAACGCCCAATGAGACAGGAGCCAACATGACTCAATTCACCGATTACAAAGTCGCCGACATCAATCTGGCCGATTGGGGCCGTAAAGAAATCCAGATCGCCGAAGGCGAAATGCCTGCCCTGATGGCGCTGCGCCGCAAATACCAGGAAAGCCAGCCACTGGCCGGTGCGAAGATCATGGGCTGTATCCACATGACCATTCAAACGGCCGTACTGATCGAAACCCTGGCTGATCTGGGTGCCGAAGTACGCTGGTCTTCCTGCAATATTTTCTCGACCCAGGATCACGCCGCCGCCGCCATTGCCGCTGCCGGTATCCCGGTATTCGCCTGGAAAGGTGAAACCGAAGAAGAATTCCTCTGGTGCATCAAGCAAACCATTCTGGCCAAGAAAGATGGCGACCAGGTATGGGATGCCAATATGATTCTGGACGATGGCGGCGACCTGACCGAGATGGTTCACCAGGACTTCCCACACCTGCTGGACGCCATCCACGGTATTTCGGAAGAAACCACCACCGGTGTTCATCGCCTGTTGGAAATGATGGAAAAAGGCGAATTAAAAGTGCCCGCCATCAACGTTAACGACTCCGTCACCAAATCCAAGAACGACAACAAATATGGCTGTCGCCACTCTCTCAACGACGCTATCAAGCGCGGTACCGACCACCTGCTGAGCGGCAAGAAAGCACTGGTCATCGGCTATGGCGACGTTGGTAAAGGATCGGCGGCATCGCTGCGTCAGGAAGGCATGATCGTCAAGATTTCTGAAATCGACCCGATCTGTGCCATGCAGGCCTGCATGGATGGTTTTGAAGTGGTTTCACCGTACATCAACGGCGAGAACACCGGCGAATTGAACGGTGTCGACGGTGATCTGCTGGGCAAGACCGACCTGATCGTTACCACCACCGGTAACGTCAACGTCTGCGACAAGAATATGCTGCAAAAGCTGAAACGCAGCGCCGTCGTTTGTAACATCGGTCACTTCGACAATGAAATCGACACCGCCTATATGCGTGAAAACTGGGAATGGGACGAAGTCAAACCTCAGGTGCACAAGGTATACCGTGACAAATCGACCGACGACCACCTGATTTTGCTGTCAGAAGGCCGCTTGGTGAACCTCGGTAATGCCACTGGTCACCCATCGCGCATCATGGATGGCTCTTTCGCCAATCAGGTACTGGCTCAAATCTACCTGTACGAACGCCAGTTCGCCAACCTGATGGAAGCCGAAAAAGCCGAAAGCGTGTACGTAAAAGTACTGCCGAAAAAACTCGACGAAGAAGTGGCCAAAGACATGGTGGAAGGTTTTGGGGGCGTGATTACCCGACTGACCGATACCCAAGCCTCGTACATTAATGTCAAAGCCGATGGCCCTTACAAGCCAGAGTCCTATAAGTACTGATCAACAGACGCTGGACAGCGGAGGCCTGATCGCATCGCGGCTGGCCCCGCTCTCTGCCACTACCCGCCGTCTGAGATAACCACTCACCTTATGGAGCGTCTGACGTCAGGCGAATAACATGACCACCCTGAGTTTCGAATTCTTCCCCACCAAAACAGAGGAAGGCACCCGCAAACTGCTGGCCGTTCGGGAAACACTGGCCAAGGCCAACCCGGAATTTTTCTCCGTCACCTACGGTGCCGGTGGTTCAACCCGCGACCGTACTTTGGCCATCGTTGAAGCCATCCAGCAAACCGGTGCAGCCGCCACTCCGCATTTATCCTGCGTTGGAGATTCCGTCGCATCACTTCGCGACCTGTTGCACATCTACAAAGACATGGGCATTCGCCGTATCGTTACCCTACGAGGCGACCTACCCTCCGGTGCCGGCCTGGCCAGCAGCGAATTACGCTATGCCAATGAACTGGTCGAATTTATCCGCAAGGAAACCGGCGACTGGTTTACACTGGATGTTGCCGCCTACCCGGAAAAACACCCCCAGGCCGCCTCTTTTGAAGACGACCTGACACACTTTGCCCGCAAAGTAGACGCAGGTGCCAACAACGCCATCACTCAGTACTTCTACAACGCCGACAGCTACTTCTGGTTCGTCGATCGAGTGCGTGCAATGGGCATTACGATACCGATCATTCCAGGCATCATGCCTATTACCAACTACACCAAACTGGCACGCTTTTCCGACAGTTGTGGCGCTGAATTGCCACGCTGGATTCGTAAACAGTTAGAAGCCTACGGCGATGACACCGACAGCATCCAACAGTTTGGTACCGAGGTGGTGACCACTATGTGTGAACGCTTGCTGGCCGGAGGTGCACCGGGGCTGCATTTTTATACCCTGAATCAGGCCGAGCCGAGTTTGAAGGTGTGGAATCGCCTGGGAATTCAATCAAGCTGAGCCGTTCTCGCTGCCAAAACGAGTTTTCCGGCCTGAACGAGCGGATAGTATTTACCAATAAATATACTGACAGCCACCAGCATCGTCAGTGCATACCAAATAACGTAATCATAAAAATACAGCGTCAGTATCAACTCATCCACCATAACAATCGGGGTTAGTACGCTATAGGCCACTATCAATACTATGGCGCCCAGGTCGGTCAGTAATTCTGCCAGCAAACCCGCTGGCCGTTGTTGATAATTCTGCACAACCCAGCGGGCGAACAACAAGTTAACCACTGGCATTAGCCAAATACGATTGGTATCAAAGGCGATCAAATGCATCAACAGAGGAGCCAGACTTGCCAGCACCAGCAAGACAGAAAGTAACAGCCGGAAGGGCAATCCAACCATAGCTGCCAGTGTTGCTAGCAGTAGCCAGGCAAGAAGTGGCCCAAAAACCACCAGCGATTCGGTATCCTTCAGGCGCTGTAGCCCTTTGGATAGTTCTTCCTGCCAGAAACCATCGAACGAGTGCATGATCAACTCGACCATATGCTCCGCACCCGGATAGATTTTCGACGGGCGAAAATCCAGCAAGCGTAAATCCTGCTCACAACGTTGCAGCAAATAAGTACGCAAGGCATCTGACTGCTCAAAATGAGATTGGGTGTAAAAAATCCACCCCAGTACCAGCAAGGGGGCCAACGTCATAACCTGTGCCGCTCCAGGCCATTTCCAGAACAGCAGCGAGTGTCGACCCAGTCTTGCTTGCTGAAATATAATAGTCAGAACGGCTATTGGATAACCGACAAACAGCGCTGCTTCGTGTATTAGTATCGCAACCAGCAGGAGCCCCGTCGCAATAAGGTACTTGCGCTGCAAGGCGCACCCAATTGCACCAGCCCCCAATAGATAAACAGCATAATCCAGATATCCCACCAGATTAGATGCCATGACCATCAACGGCGATACCAGCAGCGCCAACAATATAAGTTGATCGGTTCTGCTGGGCCGGGTTTTTCCGCCGCTCTGTCTTCCAGCTTGTAAAGTCAGCCATACCACCAACATGCCAAACAAAACCAGTAACACACTCCCCACAACGAGCACCCAATCCGTCCGATTCCATCCCAGCCAACCCGAATCAAGTAGCGGCCGCGTAAGCGTACCCAACAAACCGCGTTTGAAAAATCCAAAATCATAGCTAATTTCCCAGTTAGACATAGCCCAACTGTG
This sequence comes from uncultured Oceanobacter sp., assembly GCA_913061185.1. Taxonomy (GTDB): domain Bacteria; phylum Pseudomonadota; class Gammaproteobacteria; order Pseudomonadales; family Oceanobacteraceae; genus Oceanobacter; species Oceanobacter antarcticus. The sequence continues at coordinate 16,237 of CAJXTI010000019.1, read as the reverse complement.
TAAGCCACTCCAGCCTTTAACGCTCGATACGACGACAGCCATCAATACCGCAAGGGTAAAAGCGACCCTACTGGTAAGCGCATGACCTACTTCCGGTAACCAATATTTTATAAGCCCACTGCGGCTATTTTTGCTGACTATCAATATAAAAGTCCCACCGACTGGTGTCGTCTTATGACCGTGAATCTATGTTGATTGGGGTCACTGTATCATACAGAAAACAGATTTTGGCCTTGCAACACTCAGAATTCAAATAATCCCCTCAAGGCCAGAAAAAAGAAAAAACCTTGATGGCAGGGCCACAGAAATACCTAACGGGCCTGACCAAAGGGAAAATACCAGTGCGATCCACACCAGCCACAGGGGTACAGAATAGGTTATTTTCACCACACCACCGACATAAGCCAGCAGTATAAACAACAAACTCATTAACAACGCGTTCCAGCGATAAAAATCGACACCCAAAAAATAAAGAAATAACACTGAACCCGATACCAGCACTACGACTTCTACAACAGACACTTTTAACTTCATTAACTCCCTAATCATTGACCCGAGAATAATCAAAAATGGAAAACAAGCAACCAAATTTAATAAAACCCGAGATCCTGTTTTTTCCTCCATAAGCCGTCCCATTGCCCAACTAAAATTATCATAAAATGAACGACCGGCAATATTGAAAACATCGTTATCAGCCGTCAGAAATGGCATGAGAGTAGAACTGGACTGATACCTGACAGATGCTTCTACTGTAGAGCTACCGGCAATATATACAACAGTAAACATTAGAATGGAATAAAGAAAATAAGCACTGACCAATTTAAATCGTATGACCCGTTCGAGCGGCTGAACCCAGATACCTGCAAGGAATATAGGCACCAACAACAGTGCCGAGACCTCATGAATCAATAGCGCAACAGTAGTAATAAAAAAAATTAACACCAAAGTAGTTTTCATTCTATCTGGATTGATTATTTTAAGCCCTATCATAACCATCATAAGTATAATCACATCCAGTTTACCCAAATCATACGCATACTGCTGAAAATAAAACCCGCTCGACAAAATAACGAATAACGTAAACGGTGGAAAACTTCCAAAACTGATAAAAAAAAGCAGCGAAGCGAATACGAAAAGCAGAAAACAAAAAAGAAAGATAGCTTCCATGGTTTCCTTCGATAAGGGTACCTCAAACAGACCGCCAACAACTTCTCCTGCCAACCCTCGCCTTACAAACCCCTGTGAATAATCGATAGACCATAGAGCAAAATTAAAGTCACTAGAACCACCAGATAGGCCAGCAACCATAGCAACAAGTATTACCGGCAGCAGCGTCCAGCTATATTTTCTCAGTCCATAGGTCAAACCGTTACTTTCCATTTTTTGTTTTAGCAAGATACGGTATTAATAGAAAAAGACCAATGACCACCGCAAACCACAGGGTGGCCAGTCTGATCAAAACAGTAACAGCAATAGCGATAGGTAGCGGCACACCAGAAAGCGTTAACATTGCAGTCATGGCTGCTTCTGCACCACCAATCCCTCCAGGCATAAAACTGGCCGCTCCTGCTAACATGGAAAGGCAATAAATCGAAATAGCAAGATACCAGGAAATATTGGCATCCACTTGCTCTAATAAGAACCAAAAACCTAACCCTTCAGCTGCCCAAGCCAATCCCCCTAAAATCAGGCCTTTTACAATCATACCTGGCGGGTTACAGCGGCGAGCCTGTGCGAACACATTGACCACTTTCATCATCAATTGAGAAAATTGACTGTTTCTACGGCTCAAGCCAGAGCGAACCCAGCGCTGAGGAGCGGGCATTAATATCGCTACAAACCCGCCCATCGCTGCCAGAAATACCAGCGCGATCGGGAATAATTCCGGATATGCCGCGATGCCCAGCAACGATAACAGCAATACCACCGCGATATCAGCAAGACGCTCCGATACCAATGCTGCAAAGCTGTTGCTATAAGGCACTCCCAAGGGTTTCAGTAAGACCGTCCGTAATGCCTCCCCTGCCTTGCCTGGTGTGGCAGTAAGTGCAAACCCAGCCAGGTATATCCTTAAGTGCTCCGCAGATGGCAAACTGGAGCACCCCAGTTCTACCAAATAGCCATTCCAGCGAATAAAGCGAAGCCCATAATTGATTAGCGACAGGATAAAAGCCGCCGATGTTGCGGTAGCACCGATACGAGTAAATGCCTGCCAGACCTCTTGCCACCCACCCCAAAGAGCAAAACCGATATAGCTTATTGCGCTGATGACTGCCGACAGTAACAGCAGTCGAAAACGCCAGCCATGCACCAGATGAGTGTCGGTCACAGACTCAGTCTCTTGAATATGGCAGTAGGAATAAGACGGATAATAGCCATGATAAAAAGCCAGAAACCGGGCGCGTAAATGACTCCCTGCTGCCGCTCGCTGCCTTTCACAATAACTCGTGCCACTTGCTCAGGTGTCGCCACCAGCTTGTCTGGCAAATTCAGATCAGCAGTCATTGGGGTTTGTACAAAACCGGGTTTGATAACGGAAACAGACACTCCAGACTTCTGCAATCGCATCATCAGGCCAGAACAAAATACCGTCACCGCAGCCTTGGCAGCGCCGTAGAAATAATTACTCATACGACCACGATCCCCCGCCACGGAGGAAATCACCACCAGATGGCCGGTACGTTGATGCTCCAACGTTGTCGCCAGCTGTTCCAGCAACATCATAATGGACGTCGCATTGGTGTTGATCGATTCCCGCGCATAGACGAGATCCTGCTGGCACAATGCCTGGTCAGGTAGCGCCCCCGGAGCCACCAACACTCGATCCAGCTGCCCCAAGAAACAGCCTGCCTCCTGAATGATCGTCGCATGACTTTCCAGGTCATTAATATCCAGCAACAAAGTGTCAACTTTCTGGGCACCCCGCGTCTGTAAATCTGCTTTGATCATATCCAGTTTGTTCCGGTCGCGGCCGGTCAGAACAAACTGACAGGCATCATCCTGCTGCAACCACTCACGGGCGCAAGCTTCGGCAATGGCCGACGTCGCACCAATAATAAGAATTCGTTTCATAAGGTTACCCGTTTCCAGAAGTGAGAGCTGATGCTGGGATCCCGTAGCGCATCCAGTGCCTGCCACTGTGGGTAGAAACTCTGAAAATCTGCTGCCGACATATGCGCATCCTTGGCAGGATACAAACGCCCACCAGCAGAACGGGTGATGGCATCCAGCCGCTCGAACAGTTTCTCGGTTTTTGATGACTGGGGAAAGTCCAGTGCCAGCGAAGTACCCGCTAACGGAAACGACAAAAGTCCAGGCGAAGAGACATCGCCACATTTTTTCATCACTGCGAGAAAAGAACCTGATTGAGCATCGGCGATAGCGCTGAGTAATTCACGCATCGCATCCGTCGCACCATTATCCGGTATCACACACTGATATTGCTGAAAACCGTTGCGCCCGTACAGACGATTCCAATGCTGAATACCGTCCAGTGGGAAAAAGTAGCCAGGATAAGGCTCTCTAGACACCACGGGCTGCTTTGGTTTGGTGTACCAATACAGCTCGTTGAATACTTTTAGTGACACCCGGTTCACGAGCGATAGCGGCGGGGTGAGAGGTATCGCCAACTGCCGCTGGTGAATCGTCATTGGCGACTCATATTCAGCATGATTGCCGGCAAAATACACCCCTCGCCCCTGCCGTGACCCGCGTGCCAGACAATCAATCCAGGCGACGCCGTATTGATGACTAAGGTCATAGTCATTTGCCAGCCTAAAAAAATCTTCCAGCCGATCAAACCGCTGGGTCACAGTATCAATCTGGCCGGTCTTTATCGGCATTAACTGAATTTCGGCCGCGACAATAATCCCGGTAAGGCCCAGACCACCAATGGTGGCAGCAAACACGTCAGGCTCTTGCTGCGGTGAACATTCCAGCCACTGCCCTTGACGATACAAGGTGAAGCGATTGACGTGGCAGCCAAACGTCCCTTGTCTATGGTGGTTTTTACCATGAACATCGTTGGCAATGGCACCACCCAGTGTCGCCAGCCGGGTTCCTGGAACAACGGGTAAAAACCACCCGGCCGGCACAGTCACTTGCAAAATATCACCCAACGTCACACCCGCTTCAGCACGTAATACCCCGGTCTGACGGTCAAAAGCCACGAAACGATCCAAACCACGCATCGTCAGTAGCTGATTGCTGGAGGCCAAACACACATCGCCATAACTTCGGCCATTGCCAAAAGGCAAAAATGATTGCGGCAACGCAGCAGCATCAAGCTGTTGCGGCCACCAAACCGGCGATGCCGCTTGAGGGTATTTGGGATACCGCCCCCAGGATTCCAATTTCATATGGCAGCTCCAAAGACAGCCATGATCATCAATAAGGTCACCAGACTTACCTTGTCCTTAATGGCAAAAACAACCGGATCATCGTGCATTTCTCCCCGATGGGTCAGCAGCCACAACCGCGTTACCCAATACATCAGGACGGGGCAAATCAACCAGAGCCATTGCGGGTGGGAATACAGAACTATTGTTGCCGCATCTTGAATATATAAAGCAAAGAAGAGAATCGACAAATAACCATTGCCTACCCCCATAGCGGCAACCATTTCCATATCAGAGGGGTAATAACCACGGCCAGCCGACTTCCCTGTTTCTCCTTTATTTCTGGCCTGCTGCAATTCAGCAAACCGCTTCACCAGAGCCAGGCTGAGGAAAATAAACAATGAAAAGGTCAGAATCCAGAAGGTTGGCTCCGTTTCAATCGCCACCGAACCCGCCACAATGCGTAGGGTGTACAGCACCGTCAAGGTGATCACATCCACAGCCATCATGCTTTTCAGTACCAGCGAATAAGCCAGAGTAATGACCAGATAGGCGATAAGTGACAAAACAAAAAGCGGAGGCAGCAGCATCACCCCCAATAGCACACCGACAGCCACCAGCAACAAGGCAGACCAAATACCGGTTAACGGATCCAGTGTTGCGGCTGCAAATGGCCTTTTACACTTACTCGGGTGTTGGCGATCATCCTGAATATCGAGCAAATCATTGATCAGATAAGTACCAGACGCCACCAGACAAAAGCACACGAAGGCCAGCAATGCCACTCCCAAGGCGTCAACAGAGAAGGCGTGAGCAGTCATTAAAGGTACAAAAATCAATCCGTTTTTAGCCCACTGATGCGGACGCAGTGCTTTCAAAAAAGCCAACAAAGGAGTTTTCTGAGTACTATACTCATCACTGACGTTAGCCGTTCTGCGGGCCGCCCTGGCCACACGAGCCGGTGTATCAATCAGGATGGCGTGTTCCGACGCCTGCCAGACCAGCAAATCATCGCTGGAATTACCAATATAATCGAAGCCCCGAACACCAAAGCGCTGAACCAGAGCATCCCGCTTGCGCGCAGCAGACAAGTTAGTGCCTCCATCAGAAGCAATGACCTCATCAAAGCATCCCAAATGGTCTGCAACTGCCCTGGCAATAGCCTGGTCACTCGCAGTCGCCAGAACCACTCGCTTACCAGACTGTTTTGCTTGCCGAATCAATTCCAGCACGTAGTCGTTATAAGGCAGCTTTTCGATACATAACGAAGAGTTGTTTGCCAAAGACTGTTTAAGCATTGCCTTACCGGAGCGAAGCCAACCTGGAAGGCGGAGAATGCCAGCCGGATGCTGGTGAAGAAAATCCAGACCAGATTCAACCAGAGCATCCGTCGAGACCAGCGTGCCATCAAGATCCACCACAAGTACGCTATTGCTTGATTCCATCGGCCTAAACTTCCCTATACAAAATCGTCCACTATCAAATGGCGCAGTATACATATTTAGCCCCATGATATTAAAAAAATCTGTTCCCCAACGACACCCAGCTTCCAATACGACGAACACCTGGCTTGGTAGATTTTTAAGCGACAGGTAGACTGACTCTCTACGTTTACTCACCGGCCACCGACCATGATTAATACCGTCTACTTTGCCTCTACTATTTTGCATCTGTATGCCGCTGCAGTGATTGCCGCAGAGCGTACCGACGAACAAGCCCATCTCATTTTTATTGATCAGCCGGAACATCAGGATTTCCCTCTCTATACACTGGTCAAAGATTGGCCACAATCGCCTTTTGCCAGTGTCCGGATCTTTTACGGCCGCTTCAAAGGTCTGGTTAATAAACTCCAAAAACGCAAACAGCTGTTTGCCAAGCTCGAAGACCTCATTACCACGCTGCGTCCAACCAATTTATTTGTCGGCAATGACCGTCGTATCGAATTCCAATACAGCATGCACATTGCCGACGCCCTTGGCTGCGAGCCGATTGGTCACTATATGGATGAAGGAACGTTCACTTATATGGGCCGAAAAGCCTCCTCCAGCTTTAGTGACAACGTGCTGGACAATCTGGTGAAAAAACTCAGTTATGGATTCTGGTGGAAAAACCCGCCAACCGTAGGCGGGTCAGACTGGATCCAGTATGTGCATGCGGCTTTTCCGACACATATTCACCCGCTATTAAAAAACAAACACGTGATTCAGCTCAGCGCCAGCGGCTTTACGGCAGCGCCCTTGCTGGCATTATCATCACAACTGATGAAGCAGTATGGCTTTGACCCGCAGCAACTGCAGCCGTTGGATGTTTTGTTCACTCTGCCCCATGAGTCGCTATTTGAGAAAGACCCAGAATATAAACAGCGCATCATGGCGGTGATTCAGCAAATGGCAAAGGATGGCAAGCAGATCGCTGCCAAATACCACCCGCGCAACAGTGGCCCTGATGTACTGTATCTACAGTCGGAAGGCGTTACCTTGCTACCGGCCGGTATCAGCTTTGAAGCCATGCTGCCGCACCTGCCAAACCAGTGCGAGATATGGGGCGATGTTTCTTCGACATTACTGATTGCCAAGTGGTTGAGGCCTGAAATAAAAGCTTTTTCATTGGTGGATGGTAAATCTGATCAACGACTGATAGCGCTGTTCAAATCTCTGGACGTGACAATATTTTCATTTTCCTCCCACAAGCAATAAATCTGTATTTTCATCCATACCCGAAAAGTATCAGAGCAAGTGGTCTGAAATCTGATTAATCAACATTCTGATGCATCTGGCAATGCACAGAACGTCAGCTCGAATCCGCTATAAGTAACGACGGCCAGTGTCGACCAATTGATTCAGAACCGAATTAACAACACACCGGAAGAGGGAATGCTCGCCCTCAGTGGTGGCAACACTGTAAATGGCTTATGTGCTATTACTGCATGTTCCGTTCCGAGTTACTTCCAGTATTGCTTTATCCATGGCGCATGACGATATATATCGTAAGATCCATCCATAACATCCTCAGGATCCGGCTTGCCATGAAACTGAACAATTCTGGCACCATCAGGTATCACTGCCTCACCTTTTACTTTCATCAGGCCAAAACGGCGTAATACGAGACCAAGCCGACCATATGAGCGTTCTATTCTGGAGTTACATTGTTTTTTAAACGATACCACCCAGGAATCAGGCCATAATTGCGGGTTAACTACCTGTTTGGTAATCCAGTCCTGATCACCTTTGTAGTCTTGCATCACTCGTTCTGGTTGCTCCGCAAAAGAGTTCCAGATCTGTGCCTGACTGCCCGCCTGAAACCTGAATACCGAGCTATTGAAAGCACCTGTGAGCAAATCTTTTGAGATCAGAAATTCACCAGGCTTATATCGGAAAAATTCATCCAACTGATCAACAATCACGACATCCAGATCGGTATAAAGCAGATCTCCGCTCAAACCATAAAAATCATTCTGAAACAGACTCAGTTTATGCCACCAGCCCGACAAATTGTTATCACGAATAGGCAACACTTGAATATCCGGATGCAGGTCACGGCCATCATCAGTCAGACAATAGAGTACAAAGTCTGCCTGCATTTGCCGTGCAATCATATTACGTAAACGGTTCACATAAGCTGCCGGATATTTGGTGCCCCAACGCACGCATACAAACTGATGTTTCAAACCCGCTTCTCCGCCAGAATCAATAACTCACTCCAGACTTTTGTTGCCGAAATAGTGCTGTAACAAGGAGGTATGTCATCCAACAGCATTAAACAAATTTTCTGCCGGCAAGGTGAACACTCAAAATCAGCCTGAAAATTCACCACCCGGCTGCCCATCGCTCCAGTCAGCGCAACACTGGTACTGCCAAAAATAGCGACAGTAGGGATACCGATTCCAGCGGCAACGTGCATCAGGCCGGTATCGACCCCAACAGCGCCTTTGCAGCGAGCGATCACGCCACTCAAATCCCAGAGACTCATGTGTGGCAGAACTTCTCCCCATCCCGAACTTGCGACCAGATGCTCGGCTCGTTGTTTTTCGGTGTCATTACCCCATGGTAGCAACACTTTCTGCCCCGCCTGCCGGGCCAATTGCAATAATTCACACCACTGACGCTCAGGCCAATGTTTGGAGTCCCAGGTCGTGCCGTGGAAAAATATCAATTGATCGTGCCAGGATGCCTGACAGCTAGCCAGACGACTGGTTTGAATACCGAAGTCCGGTTCGCCTTGCGGTTGATAACCCAACACCTTGCCGAATAATTCTCGCGTTCTTTCAATTGCGTTGACTTCGGTAATCGGATAGCCCTGGCGATAGACATGCCGGGTCTCGGCATCCGTCGCGGACTGTTCGTCGGGGCCAAAGACCGGCGCTCCGGATAACCAGCCCACCCGGGCAGATTTGATACGTCCCTGGGCATCGATAACCAGATCGTACTGATTACGACGCAAGCCGCGATAGAATTGCCACTGCTCTTTCAAGGTGACGAAGGCCAGACGCCGCTTTTTCCAGCGTAAACGGCCGTGAGGGATAACCTGATGTAAGCCAGGGTGTAATCGGGCAATGTCAGCAAATGGCTCTTCACATAACCAGTCGATCTGTAACGATAGGTCGTGTTTCAAGGCATCAGTGACGGCAGGCAGTGTGTGCAAAATGTCGCCTAGTGCAGACATTTTTACAATTAGAATTCGGGTCATGGGTATCTTGCTTGTTATTGCAGTACTGAAATCACAGCACAGCCAACAAGTGAGCCTCTATCTGTTCAAGATCAGGAATAAACGCAGACTCTCCGTCCACACTGATGGCCATCTGATCCATCGCCCCCATTCCCATTACCGCATCAACCTGTTGAATATCCGATTCCAGTACCTTGTTGAGTTTTGGAATGCCTTGCACCAGCATGCCGAAAAATGGCATCCCGGTATGACGACCAACACCGTTAATCACGGCAAAACGGGCGCTGGGGCTTGGACGTGGTGCGGCCGTTCCATTAAGTAATTCGTAGCAAATAACCGGTATACCAACCCCGCGCCACTGAATACTGCCAATGACCCAGTTGACACTGGAGTTCGTGGTCATTAACTGAGAAAAAGGGATAATCTCAGCGACTGTCACGTTAGGAAGCAATAACTGTCGGTCGTGCAGCTGCATCATCAGGCACTCAACCTGACCGGGTTGTTCAATGCTGGCAGGTGTCTGGCTCATGGGTGTTCATCCAGTGATTCTTGAGTCTATTCACCAGCTGGTTAGCCAGCTGGAACGGGGTGCCATGAAAAGTGACCAGGCCTGTAGCGAGCGCACTTTCAGGCATTGATGCATTGGCACAGGTCGCCGGGGTTTGCACCCAGATCGGCAGTTGCCTTTCAGGTAAAGCCGTCAGTGCTTCCGAGCCATCATTACCCATGCCGCTGAACAGGATAATACCCGTCCGAGCCTGAAAATACCGGTGCACGTTTAATATGACCTGATCAATCGATGGACCGTACGGGCCTGGCCAGTCATGATGTGTCGATACTAACCGGCCTTCAGCTTCAAAACCAAATTCATCGGTAATCGGAGCAACCAGCACATCTCCATGAGTCAGTTGACGGCCTTCCTGAAACAGACATAACTTGAGCTCAGAGTGGCGGCCAATGGTCGCAGACAGTGTTTCTTCAAAGCGGCAATCAATATGTTGGGCATAGACAAAAGCAACGGGCAGTCCGGCAGGCAGAGCATCAAGAAAACTTTTGACGGCACCGGGGCCACCCAAAGACGCGCCCAAAACCCAGACTTCGTCTGCCGGTTTGCCGGTCAATGCCAAGTTTGCGAAGATTTTCGGCAGCAGGATGCGGCTAGGTTGAGCGCTAACCGGAGCAGAAAGGCGTTCCAGGCTGGCGGCACTTTCACCCGCCAGCGGCTTTCCTGGCACAATCTCCTTTAACTTCTGGTACAGGCGTTTTTGCCAGCGTGGCAATGTTGTACTACCCCGAGGAGGCGCTTTTTCAAACCCCACCAGCACCGGGATCGGGCCATGTATCAGTTCATCCAGCCAGTCTGACAGCTCATCATCATTATCACGATTGATATCGATCAGCCAGACATCCAGCGACAAGCCACGACCCCGAATCAACTCCATGCGCGACGGGTCAGCACTGACGATTACTTCAAAGCCAAAATGTGCCATGGCCGCCTGCAACATATGCTGCTGCAGGCGGTCGTCAGCGATAATGCCAACCCGAGGCAATATCACCTAGTTACCCTCACGCCCCAACAGCCGATTCATGGTTGCCAGCAGCAACTCTTCCTGGAAAGGCTTGCCCAGATATTCATTCACACCGATCGCCATCGCCCGATCACGGTGTTTGTCTCCGGTACGGGATGTAATCATGATAATCGGGATCGATTTCAGACGTTCATCGTGGCGTACCAGTGAGGCGACCTCAAAACCGTCCATGCGCGGCATTTCTATATCCAGCAACATCAGATCCGGATGATGATCCTGCAACGTCGCCATCGCGTCCACTCCGTCACTGGCGGTAAACACCTCCAGACCATGACGTTCCAGTAGCCGCGTGGTTACCTTGCGTACCGTTACCGAATCATCCACTACCAGCACCCGAGGGGCCCTGGCCGCCTGCTCATGACGTTGCTCAGCCATTCTGGCATCAAGCAGTTTCGCCTGCTGATATTCCAGCGACGTCTGACTCCGAATCATGGCGGGCAGGTCAAGAATAATCACCACGCTACCGTCACCCAGAATGGTTCCGCCTGATACTCCCATAACAGAAGCAAACTGGGGACCCAAGGCCTTTACCACGATTTCACGGCTGCCCAGGAGTGAATCAACCTGTAAGGCATACGGCACAACCCCGTTAATCAACAAAATGGGCAACGGCAGGTTCTGATTCACAACCTTGGGCTGGGATTCATTTTCGAGCATGACACCAAGATACTCCAGGCGATAATCCTGCCCGGAATATTGGTACTGCCGGTCTTGTGACGGTAACTGGTAGTAGCCCTGCAGCTCATTACCTGATGCCCTGACAATGCCCTGAATATTATTCAGAGGGATCGCGTACAAATCGTCACCAATCCGAACCATCAGCGCCCGGTTAACCGATACAGTGAATGGTAAACGGACAACAAAGCGTGTACCGGCCCCCTCTTCAGAGAGAATTTCGACCGTACCACCCATTTGTTTGATTTCAGTACTGACAACGTCCAAACCCACGCCACGCCCGGAAATCTGGGTGACATTTTTCGCCGTCGAGAAGCCAGCCTGCAGAATAAACTGCAACAGGTCGTGATCGGATACCCGTGCATCTTGCGCCAGTAAACCACGCTCAATCGCCTTGGCTCGAACGGCTTCACGGTTAATACCTTTACCATCATCACGCAAAGTCAGTACAACGTCGCTGCCTTCGCGGCTGACGGCCAGATCAATGGTACCAATATCCGGCTTGCCCGCCACACGACGGTCTTCGAGTGATTCTATACCGTGGTCAACGGCGTTACGCACCATATGCTCAAGCGGAGAAATCATCCGTTCAAGAATGGTACGGTCGAGCTCGCCTTCAGCATTCAAGACCCGGAATTCGACCTGTTTGTCGAGTTCCAGACTCACCTGCCGCACAATCCGGCGTAACCGCGGAACCAGGCGCTGAAAAGGCACCATCCGCGTCTTCATCAAACCTTCCTGCAATTCGGTGTTTACCCGGCTCTGTTGTAGCAGCAAGGTTTCCGCATCACGGGTTTTATTTGACAGCGTGTCCTTGATATCAAGCAAATCCGAGGCGGATTCAATCAGGGCACGTGACAGCTGTTGAATCGTGGAATAACGATCCATTTCCAGCGGGTCAAAGTCTTCGTATTCCGGGCCATGGCGCTCTTGACGAAATAACACCTGGGCTTCGGTTTCGATATCCAGACGGCGTAACTGGTCGCGCAAACGATCCAGCGTACCTTCCATTTCTTCCAGCGTATGAGAGAAGTCAGTCACCTGTTGTTCCAGACGACCACGACCAATTGAGGTTTCACCGGCCAGGTTGACCAAATCATCCAGCAAATCGGCTGAGACCTTGACCAGTTCTTGAGGAGCGCGCCGCGCTGCAACCTGTTGCGCGGCTTCGGCAACCGACGCTGGTACAGCCGCCGCTGTTACCGGAGCCATTGTCGTACGTAGCGGCACCACATTACTGGCTGTGGGTTCGGCGCTTGCGCTTGCTACAGGGACAGGAGCTGACTCTGGCGCAGGGTGTTCTTCAATTCCAGGATCATCATCCTCGGCTTTTACCGCTGCTGACACGGACTTCTGATCCGCTTCGTCCGCTTCCGCATCGTCCAATTCAGGGTTGGCAAACCACTTTTCCACAGATGGATTGTCAGACCACTGATCCAGCGGTGCCGACTCAACACTGGTGTCACCAAGCAATACCATTTCGCCCGATTGCAGCATGGTACCAATTCGTTCGATCTGTCGGGCCAGAGCATCCTGCTCCTGATAGGCAGATTTGAAGAACTCCGGATCCGCATTCAGATACCCTTGCTGCACCCGCAGAATACGACTTTCAAATTCATGCGCCTGATCGCCGATAGCCACCAGACCAGCAAGACGTGCACCGCCTTTGAAAGTATGCAATACGCGCTGAGCTTCGTTCGCAGGCTCCATGTTGGTCGGTGTTTTTTCCCACTCCTGCACCGCCTGATCCAGCGCTTCATACAGCTCGGCAGCTTCGTCCATAAATATCTCAAGAATTTCCCGGTCACTTTCGTCCAGCGATTCGGACTTGACCAGATCAACGGCAACCGCAGAATCATCAAGATCCTCCAGCGCCTCAGCCTCAGTGACATCGGATGCATTTGGGTCGTGTACCACTTCCCCCTGCATATACGCTTTCAGGGAAAGCAGGATACTGTCTGCTGACCGGGGCACTTGAGCATGACGAATGCTGTCCAATTGGCCACCCAGATCATCATGGGCTGCCTGCAACAGGGTAAACAACCCCGGCTCTACCCCCAGGCGACCATTGTTGATCCGTTCGTACAGTGTTTCGAGATCATGGCACAGCTCGGCTACTTCTGCCTGCTCAGCCATCCGAGCGCCACCCTTGAGGGTGTGAAGATCCCGTTGCAAATGCGCCACGTTGACCAGGTTATCAGGCGCGGTGCGCCAATCCCCCAGAACCCGGTCAACGGATTCAATAATTTCTTCGGCTTCTTCCAGAAAGATTTCGAGAATTTCTTCGCTGCCGTCATCAACCAGCATGGCTGGCGGAACATCTTCGACGATCCATTCCGGTGCTGCAGCCGTCAGCGGGCTAGTTACGGTCGACTCAGATTCTGGAATTGTTATTGAGTCGTCCAACTGCCGCAGATCATGCTCGGCAACAATATGGCCGTCATTATTGCCGTCATTACCGTCCGCGCTCTCCTGCAGCAGGCCATGGTCATGGTCTGTTGCTGGCTCCTCTACTTCAGGCAAATCAATAGGCGCCTCAAGCTCAAATTGCTCGTCATCGACAATGTCATTGTTACTTAATAACTCGGCAAAGGTGTCATCAACAACAGGGACGCTGCTCAGCAGTGTTTCAAGATCCTGTTCCGGGTACGATTCTCCCAAGGACTCGATACTTTTCTGCAGTTCATGTTCTACCGCCAGATTTTCTGGCGGTAATTGCCATTCTGCAGCGCTGTCGGACACATCCGGCAAAGATAGGCTATCCTCGGCCTCTGGTGTCTCAACAAGATCTTTGGTATCCGTTGTCTCCGGGTTATCAAACGCTTCCCGATGCTCTTCACGGACCGGATCATCCAGCTCAAAAGCACTTCCGAGATCACTGAAATCCACTTCCGGCCCATCAACATCCAGACGCTGCGGCACAAAAGGTTCAGCGGACAGTAACGGTAATTCTTCGTCAGCCGGCTCTTCCCTGGAAGCGGCATCCGTTGATACCCACTCGACTTCAAAACCTGCCTCTTTCGTATCATCAGCATTAACAACAGCAGTTATATCTTCTGCGACGTCTGGCTCGTCGAGAACAAATTCAATCTCCAGATCCGCAACATTGCTTACGTCGCTTTCAGGCAGCTGTATTTCAATCTCGTCCGATACATCAGCAATAATCCTGCTGTCTTCAACAGCATCGCTCTTTTCTTCCTCTGCCTGAAAATCGATTTCAGTTTCAACAACATCCCATTCAAACGGGGCCAGAGGCACGGCGTCTACTGCCTCATTTTCGACCGTATCGGTATCTGCTTCGAACGCAGCCGTTACTGATAAAACGGGAATCGCATCAGCGGAAGGGATATCTCCCTCAGACAAGACCGGCGCTTCACCAAAAGGGGCGTTGTCACCATCACCCTCTGCTCCAGCAGCATCAGTCAGCCAGGCTTCCAGCAGATGGGTAACGCCTAAAATCCGGTCAAGAATAATCGGCCGCTCCAGTACCTGACCAGCGGCCAGGCAGTCCATCATGTTTAACAGTTGCTCCTGACCTTCCATCGCCAGTTCAGCCCAGTTATTTTGCTCTGCGGCCTGGGTTTCCGCCCCGGCTTTACTGGCCTGTTGGTAAAAACCGTGCAGCCCTGTCGCCAACTCATGAATGCGTGGTTGTTCCGCCTGGTCTGCACCATCGGCGACTTCAACAAGATCATTACACAGGGCATAAAGCACACCAAAGTCACCGGTCTGCTGCCACTTTCTAAGTAATAAATCAGCCTCCAGCAGAGAATCCATGCCATTCGCCAGAAATTGCGAAATAGCCTGAGGATTGGGAGTCTTGATGATCGCACCATCATCCAGCAGCAGTGCCGCTAGCAACGACTTTTCAACATCTTCAATGCGGTGAAGATAGCCTTGTTCTTCTTCGGTCAGATTACGGTGCAGTCCGGCTTTGTTCTGCAAGGCAGTCGCTATCAATGCTGTTCCAGCGGTGATCAGATCGACCAGCAACTCACTGTTACTCACCTGGTAGGCACGTAATTCCTTGAACAGGCGTTCGAGCGGCGCAGCAAGATTGGCAATGGCACTGATACCCGCCATATGGGCACTGCCCTTGAGGGTATGCAGAGCACGCTGAACCCGGTCGCCAAGCGGATTTTCAAAATGATGCAAGCGGGATTCGGCAATAAATTCATTTACCGTATCCAGATGGCCATTCGCTTCCTGTACAAATACTTCCAGTAAGGCACTGTCGTCATCCGGTTCATGGCCAACATCTGACAGCTGTTCTACTGTAGTCGATGTTGTGCCAAGGACTTCAGCCAGGTCTGGCACCGCCATTCCTGCAGCCAAGGCATAGGCATAGTCCATCAACGGTTGAGTATCGATACTGGGCCCACCACGTTGGCGGAAGTCATCAATCAGTGCTGGCAACACACTCATTACATGCTCAACAATATCAATCAGGTTATCACTGGTTGAAATGGTCTTGTCGATCACCCGATTGAACATGTTTTCAATCGACCAGGCCAACTCGCCAATAATCAGTGCCTGAACCATGCGTCCACTCCCTTTGAGAGTATGGAACGCACGCCTGACAGTCGTTAGCGCTTCAGCATCGGAGATATCCCGTTTGTACTGAGGCCAGTATTCTTTCAGGGTTTCGGTAACTTCTTCTGCTTCTTCCAGGAAGATTTCAATAATCTCATCGTCGATAAGATCATCAACATCATTAACAATAAGATCTGCCACCGATACAGGAGCCGGTGGAAGCAAAGACCGTTTGGCTGCAGTACCGAGTTCAACACCCACCACCGCAGCAGGCGTACTCTTCATGCCGACGTCGTTAACGACGTCGGCATCTTCGGTGTCATTTAGTGAAGTACTGGCCGTCAGGTCATCCTTGTCTGCTTCCGGCGCTGACGTTATTTGCAGCTCTGGCTCTGGCTCTGGCTCTGGCTCTGGCTCTGGCTCTGGCTCTGGCTCTGG
>CAJXTI010000018.1 GCA_913061185.1 uncultured Oceanobacter sp. | reverse complement strand
ATCTTGCTGAGCGCAGGCCGGAAGGTAGCCCAGTCGACGAGTTTATTGATTTTGGTGAGTGGGTCGTTGTGCTGATCCAGTTTGTCGTTCAGGTCATCAAAGTCGAAGAATCCTGGCTGCATACCGTGTGGCCGTTGTTGTCTGAAGCGGTGTGGAAGTGTATCAAGAACTGATTAAATAGATGCCCTAAAGCAGAATCAGGATACGCAGGTGGTGGCGAGGGTTTTAGATGGGGTTAATGGAGCGGTTACGAAAAATCCGTCAGGCAAGGCGTTGGACCAGAGAATGACGAGTCCTTTTCAAGTCCGACAACACCGCATGTCGCGTGTTTTTTAAAAAATATTATCCCACGCTGTAAGAAACCTTGCAGACCGACGACAGAGTCATCAGTAGGCCAATCATTGGCCGCTGAATGAATCCCGACCGGGTTCAGACGATTCACGTCAACCATACATAAAAAGGTACTTACGCATGAAAACGTCTATCAAATCCATGTCTGCTGTTTTAGGTGCGACTTTTCTGGCAACGATGGCGCAAGCGCCCATTGCGGCGGCCGTTGACAACCCGTTTGTTTCAACCGAGCTGGCAGCAGGTTACCAGTTGGCTGGCAAAGATGCAGAAGGTAAGTGTGGCGAAGGCAAATGTGGCGATAACAAAAAAGCCGCCATGGCCGACGACATGCATTCGGATATGAAATCAGCGACCGAAGGTAAGTGCGGTGAAGGCAAATGTGGCGATAACAAAAAAGCCGCTATGGCCGACGACATGCATTCGGATATGAAATCAGCCACCGAAGGCAAGTGCGGTGAAGGCAAATGTGGCGATAACAAAAAAGCCGCCATGGCTGCGGACATGCATTCGGATATGAAATCAGCCACCGAAGGTAAGTGCGGTGAAGCCAAGTGTGGCGCGAATAAATAGTCATTACGACACCGACCATTGTTGCTGGGGCGCTGATGCTATGCCTGATTATACTCTTCCATTTCCCGTATCCGGTGTCGGTCTTGGTTTGCGACGGGGCCTGCTGCCAGAACTGCTGGCCAGCCCGGATGCGGCGATTGATTTTATGGAAGTTGCCCCGGAAAACTGGATCGGGATTGGTGGCCGTTACGGCCGCCAGTTCCGTGAGCTGACGGAACGTTACGATTTTTTATGTCATGGACTGTCGCTGTCAATCGGCAGCCCGGCACCGCTGGACGAAGCGTTGGTGCGGCAGGTGGGTCAGTTTCTGCGTCAATACAATATCAAGGCCTACAGTGAGCACCTGAGCTATTGCAGCGATGACGGCCATTTGTACGACCTGATGCCCATCCCGTTTACGCCTGCGGCGGCCGATTATGTCGCGGAGCGGATTATGCGGGTGCAAGATATTCTCGGTCAGCGACTGATTATCGAAAATGTCTCCAGTTATCTGGAACCGGGCAAGGTAATGTCTGAGCCGGAATTTGTTAATCAGGTGCTGGAAAAGGCCGATTGTGACCTATTGCTGGACGTAAACAATATCTACGTCAACTGTGTTAATCATGGCGGTGATGCACTGGCTTATATTCGTGCAATGCCAACGGAGCGTATTCGTTATCTGCATATCGCCGGTCATTTTGCCGAGGCGGACGATTTGCTGGTTGACACCCATGGTATGGCCGTCAAGAAAGAGGTCTGGGGCTTACTCGATGCCACTTATCAGACCCATGGGGTGATTCCGACGCTGCTGGAACGCGATTTTAATTTCCCGCCATTACACGAACTGCTGGATGAAGTCGCGATGGTGCGTTCACGGCAGGCGTTTTGGCGTGATCAGCCAGTCATCACTGCCGATGGCTGGAAATGATCATGGTTGCTGATGTGGATACCGATGTGGCAGATTTTGAATCGATACAGCGCCAATTTGCCAATCATTTGCGCAGTCAGGGGCAGCAGCCTGCTCCAGAGCATTTATCCGAGGTTCGGCTGGCGGTTTACCGAGAGTTGTTTTTCAACAATATCAAAGGGTTTCTGGACGCTACGTTTCCGGTGTGTGCTGCTTGGCTGGGAGCTCAGCGTTGGGAACAAATCAGCCGCGATTTTTTTCGCGACCATCGTTGTACAACGCCTTATTTCGCCAAAATTAGTGAAGAGTTTTTGCACTTTCTGGAACAGGATTTCCAACCGCAGACAAGTGATCCGGTGTGGTTTTATGAGTTGGCTCATTACGAATGGCTGGAGCTGGCGGTGGATATTGCCACGGTGGCAGCACCTCCCTGTGACTTGGATGGGGATGTGGTTGAGCATATACCGGTTGCGGCAGCCGCTTGTCAGGGGTTTGTCTATCAATACCCGGTACACCGGATCGCCGCCGGTTCTCCGAGTCCATCACCGCAAACAACGGCCTTGATTGTGTATCGGGATGCGCAAGAACAGGTACGCTTTGTTGAAACCAATCCGTTGACACTGGGTTTGCTGGCTCTACTGGTACAGAATCCTGATCAACTGACGGGCAGGCAGATGGTGAAGGCCCTGCTGGATACTCAGGGACTGGCAGACTCGCCAGTGGCTCTGGAAGGCGGTTTGCACATGCTTCGCCAGTGGCATCAACAGGGGGTTTTGGTGGGCTCCCAAGCCTGATCGTTATGGCCATCGCCATTGGTGGAACAGGCCGGTACTGAAGTGCTGCTTTTTTCCCTGCCACCAAGCTGCTTTAATACCGCCCAAATGGACTGAGGGGATCATGATGCGACTTCTTCTTGCGACGCTGTTGCTGACAGCGACCAGTATGGGTCAAGCTGCAAGTGCCGATAATAATAATCCGGATCCGTGGGAAGGCTTTAACCGTCGGGTTTTTGCGTTTAACGAAGTGATGGACAAATATGTGCTGAAACCGACGGCACAAGCGTATCAGTACGTGACACCGCAAGATGTTGACGACTCGGTGAGCCAGTTTTTCTCCAACATTGGTGATGTATTGGTGGTTGTAAACGATATTGGCCAGCTCAAGTTTGGTCAGGCGGCATCGGATTCTGGCCGTTTTCTGATTAACACTACCGTCGGCTTTTTTGGCTTTTTTGATGTGGCGACGCATATTGGCCTCAAAAAGCACAATGAAGACTTTGGCCAGACGTTAGGCTATTGGGGCGTGGGGACCGGTCCGTATCTGGTGTTGCCTTTTCTGGGGCCAAGCAACTTGCGCGACACGGGTGGTCTGGCGCTGACCTGGAGCACTAGCCTGGGCAGTTCTGAAGTCGGTGCGACGACGACCGATGACTATTCATTGATTGCCTTGCAACTGGTTGACCTGCGTGCCGATCTGATTTCGTCTGAAAGCCTGATTACTGGTGACAAGTACATTTTTTTACGCAGTTTCTATTTGCAACGACGTGAATATCTGGTGAACGATGGTGTTACCGCCGACAGTTTTGGTGATGATTTCGACGACTTTGATGACGAAGAGTGGGATGACGACTGGGATGAGGATTGGGACAAGCAAGAGCAACCTGCAGCTCCGACCGGTGATACTTATTCGATGTGATCCACGCTGATCTGGTGATCGGATTGTGGTGATCGGATTGTGGTGGCCCAGATGATATAAAAAAGCCCCGGAGTGGTACTCCGGGGCTTTTTGGGTTTTACGCCAAACAGGGGGTGATTACAGGGCGCTTATTTAGCCTGTCTGCGTTTGGGTAACACGTTTTTCAGCTTCTCATGCATGGTCAGTATGGCAGTCTCGGTTTCGTCCCAGCTGATACAACCGTCAGTGACTGATTGGCCATATTCCAGCTCATCCAGATTGGCAGGAATATTCTGGCGACCGTGCTTGATGTTGGACTCTACCATCAGGCCAATAATGGACTGGTTGCCTTCCAGTATCTGGTTGGTGACGTTTTCCATCACCAGTGGCTGTAATGCCGGATCCTTGCTGGAGTTCTCGTGGGAGCAGTCAATCATGATGTTCTGGGCCAGTCCGGCTTTGGCCAGTGCTTGTTCTGCCAGAGATACGTTGACCGAGTCGTAGTTTGGCTTGCCACCGCCACCGCGTAAGACGATATGGCCATAGGGATTGCCCTGGGTGGTGACAATCGCGACCGAACCTTGCTGGTTGATACCGAGGAAGCGGTGCGGGTTGGCGACCGACATCAGTGCATTGGTGGCGACCGAGAGGCTGCCATCGGTACCGTTTTTGAAACCGACGGACGAGGATAACCCTGACGCCATTTCACGGTGAGTCTGGGATTCGGTGGTACGCGCACCAATGGCAGACCAGGTAATCAGGTCTTGCAGATATTGCGGTGAAATCGGGTCGAGCGCTTCGGTCGACAACGGCAGGCCCATTTCGGACAAGTCCTGCAGCAGGCGGCGGGCAATATGCAGACCTTCTTCAATCTTGAAGCTGTCGTTCATATAGGGGTCATTGATAAGACCCTTCCAGCCGACGGTGGTGCGTGGCTTTTCAAAGTAGACACGCATCACCAGATACAGGCTGTCGCTGACTTTTTCAGCCAGCGCTTTCAATCGGGCGGCATAGTCTTTGGCGGCGTCAATATCGTGGATAGAGCAAGGGCCGATAACAACAAAAATACGGTTGTCCTTGCGATCCAGAATGTCACGGATTACCTGGCGGCCTTCCTGTACGCAGCTGACGGCGGCTTCGGAAATGGGCATTTCCTGTTTTAACTGATCTGGTGTGATCAGGGTGGTAATCGACTCTATGTTCAAGTCTTCGACGCGAGTATCTGTCATAAAAATCCTGGTGATGGTTGAATCTTGTTTATTTGGAGCAGATCGCTTTACTGAAAAAGATGGCTAGCTGCGATGGGGCCGGAGGCATTTTTGGCGGTGGCCCTGTTATAATCCAGGTGATTATGACAAATGCAGCCCAAAAAGCACATTCAGTAGATGAACCTGGCGTATTGCGGATGGGATTGCCCATGTGGTTTTTACCACAATGGAAAGGGCAATTGCTCTCGACCGATCAATCCAGTACCACGGCATTGGCGGAATACAGCCAAGTCTTCCAGTCAGTGGAGGGTAATACGACCTTTTACGGTTTGCCGGAGTCGGTACGTCTCAGGCAGTGGCTGGATTTAACCACGGATACATTTCGTTTTTGCTTCAAACTCCCCCGTACAATCAGCCATACACCAGACCTGGTGGCGGCATTGCAAGGGCTGCCAGGTCGCGATCTGGCGGCTTTTATTGATGTAATACTGGCACATGCGCCAGATAAACTGGGTGTGCTGATGTTGCAGCTTCCGGGGCAGTTTGATGCCTCCCGAACCGGGCAGTTGCTGGAGGCTCTGGATCTCTTGCTGGGCGGCAGCTTCAGCGCTGGATTACCACTCCGTGTTGCCGTTGAATGTCGCCACCGGTCGTTTTTCGATAAAACTGATCATGAACCACGTTTGTTGCGAGCACTGTCGGATCGGCGGGTTGACCGGGTGGTGTTTGATACCCGTGGGCTGATGGCTGATCAGGGCACTGCCGCTGCGTTACTGGACGCCCAGTCTAAAAAGCCTGCCATGCCAGTACATCCGATTGCTACCGGTGATTGTCCGGTCGTGCGATTTATAGGTCATCCTCGTTATGAAGACAATCTGCGCTATTTTCAGCAGTGGCAGCAGAAGTTGACCCAATGGCAGCAGCAGGGAAAGTCTCCCTATATTTTCTGGCACACAGTCGGCAACCACGATGTGCCGCAGGTACACCGACGTCTGATGGCAGACTACTGGCATCAGGCGGTAACCTGGCCGGGGGAGCAAGGCATCAACCAGACCGCCGATTTGTGGGGTTGAGGAAAAAAGTCACCGTCTTGTGTATTGGCTGTCAGAACAACGCATATTTAATGCCTAGCCCGAACAGCAGGCTGGCAAGCAGGCTGCGCAGAATATTTTCCGGAATGTGTCGCGCCAGACGACTGGATACCTGTATTGCGGGAATAGAGCCAATCAACAGGGCACCTAATAACATAAAATCAATGTTACCCAGATAAAGATGTATCAGGCCTGCCGCAAGGGTAAGTGGAACGGCGTGGGCGATATCGGTGCCAACGACATTGGTTGAGCGCAGTGCCGGGTAAAGAATCATCAGGATTGCTGTGCCAATAGCTCCTGCTCCTACTGACGACAGCGTCACCAGTACACCCAGAATAACCCCCATGGCGATGGTCAGGTGGCCGATGCGAGTCGGGTTGTCGCCAATCAGGCGGCTGGACCAGTGCTGGAGAGTAGTACGGAATACGATAGTGCAAGCGGTAAACAGCAACATGGCACCCAGAACATTGGTCAGAATGTGGCTGTATTGCTCGGGATCGTCAAAGAATTGGTCCAGTACCACACCTGTGATCAGGGCTGCGGTTATACTGCCGACAGCCAGCTTGCGCAGAATGCTCCAGTTCACATGGCCTTGCCGGTGGTGGGATATTGCGCCAGAGGCCTTGGTGATTGAGGCATACATCAGGTCAGTGCCAACCGCGATGTGGGCTGGAAAGCCAAACAGCAGTAGCAACGGCGTCATCAGTGCGCCACCGCCGATGCCAGTCAGACCAACAATAAAACCGACGCCAGCGCCGGCGAGGATATATAACAGAATGTCCATGTTGTGCGGTCTACACTGCCGGTAACGGAAAGAAGGTGAGTTGGTACTCTAACCGGCTACCTTCTATACTTAAAAAGAATATTTAATTATATTTTTATAACTCAATACCTGGGGGAGGTAGCATGAAGCTGCAACAGCTCAAATACATATGGGAAGTAGCCCACCACGATCTGAATGTTTCTGCCACGGCCCAGGTGTTGTATACCTCGCAACCGGGTATCAGCAAGCAGATTCGACTGCTGGAAGATGAGCTGGGCGTTGAGATATTTGCTCGCAGCGGCAAGCACCTGACCCGTATTACCCCGGCAGGGGAAGCAATCCTTGCTGTTGCGGGAGAAATTCTGCGCAAGGTCGAAGGCATTAAACAGGTCGCCCAGGAATTCAGCGATGAAACCAAGGGATCACTGACGCTGGCAACAACGCACACCCAGGCACGTTATGCGTTACCGGAAGTGATTCGGGTCTTTATGCAGCAGTATCCTGAGGTTACCCTGCATATGCATCAGGGAACACCGATGCAGATCGCTGAAATGGCGGCCAATGGCACCGTGGATTTCGCCATTGCCACAGAAGGTATGGAGCTGTTCAGTGATTTGATCATGATGCCTTGTTATCGCTGGAATCGCAGTATTCTGGTGCCCGCCAATCACCCGCTGGCGCAGTTCAAACGACCATCGCTGGAACAGGTGGCCAATTATCCGCTGGTGACCTATGTGTTTGGTTTTACCGGGCGTTCCAAGCTTGATGATGCGTTCAAGAGTCGTGGCCTGACACCACGAGTGGCGTTTACTGCGGCTGATGCCGATGTCATCAAGACTTATGTGCGTTTGGGTGTGGGAGTCGGCATCGTTGCCAGCATGGCTCTCGATCCAACGCTGGACAAGGATCTGGTGGCCATCGATGCCAGCCATCTGTTTGCTCCCAGCGTCACCAAGATCGGCTTTCGCAAGGGTACTTTTTTGCGTGGTTTTATGTACGACTTCATTTCCGGTTTTGCTCCGCATCTGACCCGTCAGTTGGTCGATGAAGCGGCGCAATGCAGTAACAAGAGTGAAGTGGGAGACGTATTCAAGGCGATCAAACTGCCGGAAGCCTGAATCCAGTTGTCATACCTTCGCCACGTCGGCCTTGCTCCGCTGAGGCGGCGATGGCTCGGTCAGCCTTTGCTGATGATATTGCCGCCGTGCAGTCCACATTCTTTGTGGGTTTCTTCTTCCCACCACCAACGGCCTTCACGTTCATGCTGGTTTGGCAGCACAGGACGAGTGCAAGGCTGGCAACCAATACTGACAAAACCACTGGCGTGTAACGGGTTGTAGGGCACATCAAACATCCTGATGTATTCCCACACCTGCGCTGATGTCCAGTGGGTCAGCGGGTTGTATTTGATTAATTCGCCGTGTTGGCCAGGTGAGGCGTCGACCTCAATCATTTCGATATTGCTGCGGGTGCCGGGGCTTTGATCGCGACGCTGGCCGGTAATCCAGGCATCCAGAGTGGCCAGCTTGTTTTTCAGAGGCTGGATTTTACGGACGCCACAGCATTCCTGGTGGCCATCCTCAAAGAAGCTGAACATGCCTTTTGCGGTCGTTAATGCCTGCAGTGACTGCTGCTCGGGTGTCTGCACCTGAATTGTGATGCCGTAGTGCTTGCGTACGGTCTCGATAAATTCATAGGTCTCGGGATGCAGACGGCCGGTGTCGAGTGTGAAAATCTGAACATCGCGACGAAGTTTGACTGCCATGTCGATCAGCACAACGTCTTCGGCACCGCTGAACGACACGGCGATCGCATCGTGCTGCTCAAGGGCGTAGCGAATCAGGTCTTTGGGACGTTGACTGGCGTACTCTGCATTAAGTTGCGTGAAATCTGTCATCTTGCTGGGCCGCTGATTATAGAAAGTATAGGGAAATGCTAGCACGCTATGTTTAGGTCAAAAAATACTAATAAAGAATATTGTTATTTCATTCTGGTTCTAAACGAGCCTGAAACCTTGTTTCTGGGTTGTCTTGGGTTGGTTGATGCTGTGTCCAGTATGCGCGGGAAGCGCTACCGGCGTCGAGGTTCTCAGGCTCCGGCGGGTTGTGTTGTGATGACCAACTGGCTAGAGTACGGCGCCTTAAAATACCCTGAAAAACTTCCTAGAATCGCGGAGATATCATGGAAATCGCATGTTTGGACCTTGAAGGTGTTCTGGTTCCTGAAATCTGGATTGAATTTGCCAATAAAACCGGGATTGAAGAGTTGAAGGCCACAACTCGCGATATTCCTGATTACGACGTGTTAATGAAGCAGCGGCTTGGTTTGCTGAAACAACATGGTCTGAAAATCCAGGATATTCAGGCCGTGATTGCGACACTGTCGCCACTGGAAGGCGCTGCTGAGTTTGTTGACTGGCTGCGTGAGCGTTTTCAGGTAATTATCCTGTCGGACACTTTTTACGAATTTTCTCAGCCACTGATGCGCCAGCTCGGTTTTCCGACGCTGTTCTGCCACCGACTGATAACCGACGCCGTTGGTAACGTAGTGGATTACAAACTGCGCCAGGCCGATCCCAAGCGCCAATCCATTCGTGCCTTGCAAACGATCTACTACCGCACGATTGCAGCGGGTGATTCCTACAACGATACCACCATGCTGGCTGAAGCCGATGCGGGTATCCTGTTTCATGCACCACAGAATGTGATCGATGAATTTCCACAATTCCCTGCAGTTCACACCTTCGAAGAGTTGAAAAAAGAGTTTATCAAAGCCAGTAATCGCGAACTGAGCCTCTGATTTGTCATTTTAGAGGGGGCGGAATTTGATGGTGGATATTCCGTTTCCCCTTTTGTTGCAAGTGATGAATATACCGTTTCGTATCTGGCGGTAGTGCCCGATCAATATTGGCAGTTATCAATAACACGGCCGGTGCATCAGCCATTCTGGAAAAGCCTATTTTGTCGTGGTTTGATCTGCCGGATCATTTTTCGGCACGGCAAATATCCTATTCGAATTTTATATATCCCTATACGGATCTCCATATATCAATCGATGTCGGGAGATGATTGTCTGAAGATCGGCGGAGAGGTGTTTGCCCGGCATTCAGCAGCCCCGCCCATGACTGCATGGGTAAAGAAGGTAGAGCGAAGCAGGCGGCCAGAGCCTGGAGCTGTACAGGATTAAATAGATACACCCTGAAAGTAATGGTGTTGCCTGATGCATTTGTCGCTAATGGACAGTGTGGTCGTATTGATTCGTGAATATCATTTTTTGATAATTGAAAAGTGGGTGGTTTGGTAGCACAATCATCTAACACGTAACAGACTGGCGCAAACTTGATGAATTCTGGATTGTGTCTATGCTGGGTATTTGTAGCGATGATCTTATTGTGTGAAAGCATTATAGTTGCGATAAACTCTGGCGAGTACCGGTGATTTCCATTATGAGCAAGGTGTCGATTACATTTTTTTGTAAATATTTGTTCTTCTTTTGCTGATGAGTGAGAAGCGGGTTTTGAATATGTATCGGCAGTGGCTGATTTTAAATAGGAATACAGAGCGATTGTCAGCGGATGTGACAAGGAAGGCGGCTGGATTTTTATTGTTGTTGGTCTGTTGTTCTATGGCGTCGACGGTGCTGGCTGAAGTGGTGACGGTCTCCAAAAGCCAGACGCATCTGGAAGACTATCAGACCTATGATCAGCCCAATACCTACGTCGTGGATGAAAATCCAATGGCTCGCCATAAATTCAAGGCTGATCGTCTCGAAGGTAAACGTGGCCAGGAAGCGGTTCTGGTGATTCAGACAGAGAAAACGGCCAGTCCTCGGCCAACGGTTGCGCCGGTTGTTCGCAGTACACCCGTCAAGGTATCTGCGACCTCTACACCTGTTACAAGTACTGCAAAAAAAACGGTTGCAGCCAAAAAAGCGGATCCCTCGCCTGCGCCGACGGCGCTGCCGGTTATCAAACGCAAAAGCAGTTTTGAGTTACCGGTTCCTCCTCCAGAGTTATCCGGGGTCGCCACCGGAAGCGACGCGACGATGGATTCGACTCCTGCCGATGTGCCTGTCAATAGTCATGCGGCAAACGCGCCTGGTATTCAGGATTCTGCTGTTGATAGCACCGGGATTGAGTCGCGTGTTTTCGCTGAACAATCCCCGGGGGCTGTGTCTGACGGTGCTGACAGTACCGCTGATATGATTAAGCCGCATGGTTCGGAAAATCCGGTAACGGGTGATGAATTGATGGAAATTCTCGCTGGTAGTGTGTATCAGCCGGCAGTCAGTCCGATTGCCAGCGAAACCCGTCATGAAACCAGCCAGGTTATCAAGCTGTTGCCACCCGAACAGATGAAGCAGCTACAGTCCCGGCAGTCGCTTCAGCGTCAGGAAGTGGTGGAGTTACAGGGCAGTCAATCCCTCGGGATGGTTGATGGCCAGGACATCGGTCATCAGCAAGCAGCAAAGATTTCTTATTTACCCCCCGAAGCACTGGAATCTGATCGCCAGTTTTCGGCGGTGAAAACGACCTCGGTATCAGCCAATACGCCGCGAGGTTATGCCAGCTCGGAGATCGTGGAGGTAGCACCAACCCCTTCCGGAGAGCAGGTTACAAGGGCCGGTTCCCGGACTGATAGCGGTATGAGCCGATTGCCAGTCTCTACCGTGACCAGCAGAGGAATGATTCCGACTCCGGCAAGCAGTTTGACATTCAGCCGCAAGACGCCGGTGACGGAAACATTAACAAAGGATACGGCAACGGCAGCGAAGGTTGTGCCCTCAGTGGCGGCTCCTCCGAAGGATGTTCCCGTTGATTTACCTCGCTGGAATCCTAATCGTGACCTGAATAATCCGGGTGCGTCTGCTGTCAAGTCACGGGATTCAGGGGTTGCCAGCAAGGCTGAGCCGGTACAAAAAACGGTGCCAGACAAGCAACCCGCCAGTCAACCTGCACCGGTAAAGCCAGTGAAAGCTGATCCTGGTGCTTCCCGGGGCGTCGCGTTATCAAGTACAGCGATCAGTAAGCAGGATTCTGTGATGCAGATTATGACGCGAGAAGGTAGCGGCCAGGTTGTCTACCGCTCCGGTCAGTAATCTGCCAAAACCTCCCTGTTAATCTGCGCTCCATACGGACTTCGGCTGTTTAACCATCTTCACCCGTTTAACTTATGGTATCCAGAAGCTGTTGTACCTTGCTGAACAGCTCGTCGTACTCTCCGGCGGCAGTCGAGTCCTTGACCACGCCGCCGCCTGCCCAGCACTCCGCCCCTGAGGGTGTGGCTACAACAGAACGAATCAGAATGTTGAAATCGGCCACCCCCTGATCGCTGAAGTAGCCGAAAGACCCGCAATACAGCCCTCGTGAATCGGGTTCCAGCTCGCGGATAATTTCCATGGCGCGCTTTTTTGGTGCTCCGGTGATCGAGCCACCAGGAAAGGCGTTTAGCACGGCTTCCAGAGGCGAGATTTCCGGTTTTATCTCCGCTCTGATAGTGCTGACCATATGGTGCACGTTGGCGTGGGATTCGATATCAAACAGCTTCTCAACCTGAACGCTGCCGGTTACCGCAGAACGTCCCAGGTCATTACGCAACAGATCTACAATCATCAGGTTCTCGGCCTGATTTTTTTTGCTGTCGGCCAGCCATTGGCGGTTGGCCAGATCCTCGCTGGCTGTCTTGCCTCGGGGTGAGGTGCCTTTTATCGGGCTGGTGACCATGTGTTGCTGGTGGATTTTGACAAACCGCTCAGGGCTGACGCTGAACAGAGTCAGGGACTGACCACGAAAGTAGCAGGAGAAAGGCGCGTCGAACTGTTCCAGTAATTTGGCGGGTGATATCGCGGTCAGGTTGTCATGACAGCGGAAGGGCATGGTCAGATTCACCTGGTAGACATCGCCCGACACAATATAATTCTGCACCTGATTGAATGCCTGCTGGTATTCACTGACATCCCATTGCGGTTGCCACTGATATTTGTCCGTAGTGTCGGTCGTATTGCTGTTGGTAATACAGCGCGCGCGCGCCTGGTTGAGCTGTTCGAGAATGGCGCCGCACTCTGTTTCGGTGCACGGCCTGGGACTGCGGAGCATGACGGTATCTTCGGCAAAGTCGAGTAACAGGCTATGAGGGTAATAGTGGAATTCGGCCAGCGGATGTGGCGGCTGAGATTGTGTCGACCGGTTGTCGGATGGATGGATTCCTGCGACTGTCCAGCAGCCAGCAGCGTAGGAGAAATAGCCCATCCAGCCGCTGATAAACCCTTCGTTGTCTGGCGTAGCCGGATTGGCTGACGCTGCCTTGATCTGGTCGGCTTCGAGTGCTTGTTTCAGTTGCCGCCATTGGTGGTCGTTGCTGGCGGAGAGCACTCGTGTGGGGGCATAAGCCAGCACCGCCCAGCAGGGTCGGGCAGCCTGTTGTTGACCACTGGTGCCGCTGTAGATCAGAGCGGAGCCGGGCAGCTGCTGGCAACAATGCAACAGCTCGCGGGCGGAAAATGGCAACAGGTAGGTTGTATACGACGCTGTGGCGCTGGGAGGGCTGGACATTGGCGCGAAAGTTTCCCGATCAGTCAGTGTGTAGGGGAGTAGCGGTCATTATCCGGCGCATTCCCCCTGGTTCACAACCCTGGCATTGCTCAGAAACGCTCGTTAGACTGGCGCTGTCCTTCACATGCACTGTGCTCGTTAGTCGATGTGTTGCCGGAATTATTGTTGTGTCAGTTATCAGTTATCAGTTATCAGTTATCAGTTATCAGTTATCAGGTCAATTGTGGAAAAGCACCCCGTTAATATTCGTACTGCCAGTGTCAATCAACATGCGTTGTTGTTGCAATGCGCGAACAATCCCGGTGGACGGCGGCTTGTCTTGCTACACGGTGCCGGTATTGCGGGTGAATTAACCTGGACTTACGTGGCCAATTATCTTGCTGGCTGGAGTGAAATCCTGATCCCGGATTTTGCCGGTATGGGCAAGTCATCCTTTCTTCACTGCGTTAAGCCGACGGTGGATGACTATGCTGGTCAGATCGACGAGCTGCTCACGGCGCTGGATTGGTGGGATGCCGATATTGCCGGTTACTCGTTTGGCGGTATGGTCACCACTGAGCTGGTGAAACAGCATGCCTTTGGTTTGTTGTACCTGCTTGAACCGGCGTTGCTGTCTGGCAACGATGCCGCCGGTTTGCTGGCTCGGGAAGCCCGTTATGCCGGGCTGGAACAACGTTTTCTGGATGGAGACGAAGGCGCCTATCTGGATTTTCTCGACGCGGTATCTCCCAATCGTCGGCGTAATCCGACGGCGGATCGTGTCGCGGTCAAACGTTTGCAGGTCAACCAGCAGGGTTTGTGTCAGGCGCTGGGGGCGGTCAGTGAATCATTGGGTCGCCAACGTGAGTATTATCTGGACTGGACTTCGCCGTTGCCGGGTATGAGTCTGGTCGGAGAGTTAAGCTCGCCGGATATGCAGCAACGACAGCAGCGGCTGGAGCAGCAAAGCCCGGACTGGATCGCCCAGGGGATTGCCGGGGCCGATCACAGTCTGGTGTTTACCCATCCGAAGCAGGTGGCCCGGCTGATGAATGATCGTCTGGCGATGCTGATATAGCCTTGCTGTTGTAGCGCTTGGTATTTTGCCACCTCTGGAATCAGGATCGTAATCGACGCTGCAGGCCGGTCTCGGCGAGAATACGGGTGGAAATTTCCTCAATCGACTTGTCGGTGGTACTGATAAACGGGATTTGTTCACGCTGATACAGGGTTTCCACTTCGTCGACCTCGTGATAACACTGTTTCAACGAGGAATAACGGCTGTTTGCCCGGCGCTCATTACGAATTACCGACAGCCGATCCGGGTCGATGGTCAGCCCGAACAGCTTGCTGCGATAGGGTTCAAGACTTTTGGGTAAGCGTAAATCGGCCATGTCCTCTTCAGTCAGCGGGTAGTTGGCCGCCTTGATACCGTATTGCATGGCCAGATAAAGACAGGTCGGGGTTTTGCCGCAACGGGATACGCCGACCAGAATGACATCAGCGGTTTTGTAATGGCGAGTACGAGCGCCGTCGTCGTTATCCAGGGCAAAGTTCACGGCGTCGATGCGTGACAGATAGCTGGTGTTTTTGGCCGAGTGGGACATTCCGACGCTGTAAGAAGACTCTACTTCAAGTGCCTGCTCCAGCGGTTTCAGAAAAGCATCAAAGATGTCGATCTTCAGTCCTTCGGCAGTGTCGATGACCTGCCGAATGGTCTTGTCGATGACGGTATCGAAAATAATTGCTGGCTGGCCGCTCTTGCGCGAGTCGGCGTTGATCAGGGCGACAGCCTGCTCTGCTTTTGTCACGCTATCAATATAGGGCAGCGTTACACGCTCGAATTCAATCTTCTCAAATTGGGCCAGCAGACTGTTGCCCAGCATTTCGGCAGTAATGCCGGTGCCATCAGAAATAAAGTAGGCGTATCGCTTCATATGGAAATTTGTTTTACCTGCACTTAGTATTACGCGCGCTTGCCCCGGCCCTGGTCCAGGTTGAGTCGCTGATTACTTAAATAACACCAGACGATGATCTGCATCAGTAGACTGCAAGGGTTTCGGCAACACCGATAACCTCGATTGCCCGGAAGCAGCATAAAAGGGTTTATCTGAACCCGTTAGGCACCGCAACCCCAAAGCGGTGTTTTTACCGTCGAAGGCACCACAAGTGTGTTCGGCGGGTTCAGCAGGCTCATAAAGCACGCGATGGTACAGGAGAACAACATTGACTGACTATGTACTTTGGTTTGATCAGGTAGGTATGGGTGACGTGGAACGCGTTGGCGGAAAAAACGCGTCGCTCGGAGAAATGATCAGCCATCTCGCCAGTTCAGGCGTTACCGTTCCGGGTGGCTTTGCTACCAGTGCCGATGCCTATCGGGAATTTCTTTCCTATCAGGGATTGGCGGATCGTATCAATGCCGCGCTGTCTGATCTGGACGTTGATGATGTCCGTGCGCTGGCGGAAACCGGTGCCGCTATTCGCAGCTGGATTCTGGAAGCACCGTTGCCACCACCGCTGGAAGCCGCCATTCGTGAATCTTACATCACCCTGCAAGCAGGCAACGAGCAGATGGCCGCCGCAGTGCGCTCATCGGCCACGGCAGAAGATCTGCCAGATGCGTCTTTTGCCGGTCAACAGGAAACTCACCTGAATATCGTCGGTATCGATCATGTGCTGCATGCGGTGCGGGATGTGTTTGCCTCGCTGTTTAATGACCGGGCGATTTCTTACCGGGTGCATCAGGGCTTTGACCACAGCAAAATCGCGTTGTCTGCCGGTATTCAACGTATGGTGCGCAGCGAGACCGCATCCAGCGGTGTGATGTTCTCGATTGATACGGAATCCGGTTTCGACCAGGTAGTGTTTATTACGTCATCTTATGGTCTCGGTGAAACCGTGGTGCAGGGTGCGGTTAACCCGGATGAGTTTTATGTTCACAAGCTGAATTTACGCGAGGGGCGGCCCTCGATCCTGCGTCGTAACCTGGGTGCCAAGGCCATCAAGATGGTTTACAACGCCTTCGCCAGTGTGGGGCAGTCGGTCGAAACCTTGCGGGTAGACCGGGAGTTGCGCCAGCAATTTTCAGTGACCGATGCCGAAGTGGAAGAACTGGCGCGGATGGCACTGACCATTGAAGAGCACTATGGTCGTCCGATGGACATCGAATGGGCCAAAGACGGCGATGACGGCAAATTGTACGTGGTGCAGGCACGTCCGGAAACGGTCAAAAGCCGCACCAGTAAAACCGTGATGGAGCGTTATTTACTGAAAGAAACCGGCATCGTGCTGGCTGAAGGACGCAGTATTGGCCACCGGATTGGTTCTGGTCGGGTGCGTATTCTGAACGACATCGATGAAATGGATCAGGTTCAGGAAGGCGACGTACTGGTTGCCGACATGACAGACCCGGATTGGGAGCCGATTATGAAGCGCTCTGCGGCGATCGTCACCAATCGTGGTGGTCGCACCTGTCATGCCGCCATCATTGCTCGCGAGCTGGGCATTCCAGCCGTGGTTGGCTGCGAAGATGCCACGGAACGTCTGAAAGATGGTCAGGAAGTGACGGTGTCCTGCGCCGAGGGCGATACCGGTTACGTGTATGACGGCGCACTGGATTTTGATATTCGCACCAACAGTGTCGATTCAATGCCGGAGCTGCCGTTCAAGATCATGATGAACGTGGGTAACCCGGATCGGGCCTTCGATTTTCAGGGACTACCGAATGCCGGTGTTGGCCTGGCGCGGCTGGAGTTTATTATCAACCGCATGATCGGAGTGCACCCAAAGGCGCTGTTGAACTTCGATAACCTGCCAGAAGATCTCAAACCTACGGTTCGGCGACGTTTTGCCGGATATCCCGGCCCGGTCGATTTTTACGTTGAGAAGCTGGTGGAGGGTATTTCTACCCTGGCCGCTGCTTTCTGGCCCAAGCGGGTGATTACCCGCTTGTCGGATTTCAAATCGAACGAATATGCCAATCTGATTGGTGGCCGCCTGTACGAGCCGGAAGAAGAAAACCCGATGCTGGGCTTCCGTGGTGCTTCCCGTTATATCTCGAAAAACTTCCGCGACTGTTTCGAGCTGGAATGCCGGGCGATGCGCAAGGTTCGTGACGAAATGGGCTTTACCAACGTCGAGATCATGGTGCCGTTTGTGCGCACACCGGGCGAAGCAGAACAGGTGGTTGGCCTGCTGAAAGACAATGGTCTGGAACGCGGCAAAAACGGTCTCAAGCTGATCATGATGTGTGAGCTGCCAGCGAACGCCATCCTGGCGGATGAATTCCTGCAGTACTTTGACGGCTTTTCTATTGGCTCCAACGATTTGACCCAGCTGACACTCGGACTGGATCGTGATTCCGGTATCATTGCCCATTTATTTGATGAACGTAATCCGGCCATCAAGGTGTTGCTGGAAAATGCCATTCAGGCCTGTAAGCGGCAGGGAAAATACGTCGGGATTTGCGGTCAAGGGCCATCCGATCACCCGGACTTTGCGCGCTGGTTGATGGAACATGGCATTGACAGCGTGTCGTTGAACCCGGATTCGGTCATGGATACCTGGTTTTTCCTCGCCGACAAGTCACAACCGTAGCGCCAGACTGACGGTTATCCTTACCGAAATATGTACCCCCGGTCGCTGGTGATCGGGGTTTTGGAGATTCCCCCGCATGAAAAGCAGCAGTGAGCTGTTTCCGGTGACGCTGGCTCGGGCTGATAACCTGGCCGGTTTTACCGATGATGTCTATCTGGTCAAACACAACCTCGACAAGGATCGCAGTGTTGAGGTAGCGGTGACGCATTTGTCGCCAGGCAGTTATGAAACATCTCCCGCCCGTGATGGCCGTCGCCCTCCCGTGGTTTTATTACACGGTTCATTTACTAACCGCAGTTTCTGGCTGACAGCGGATGGTGAGGGGCTGGCTGCCTGGCTGGTGCGGCAGGGGTTCGATGTCTGGCTGATGGAGCAGCGTGGCCACGGTTTGTCGCCGCGTAATAACGACTACACCGGTAACACCTCTCAGCAGTACGCCTGTTGCGATGTACCTGCGGTAAATGATTTTGTCTGCGAAAAAACCGGTGAATATCCCGCCTGGATCGGACATTCCCTGGGGGGCGTGGTGCTGGCAACCGCCATTGCAGCGGGTAAGTTACGCCCCGACAACTGCGCCGGGGTGATGTCCTTCGGTGCTCAGATACTGAAACGCCCATGGTATTTATGGATGCCGTTAGGGTCACTGAGTTTACGTACCCTGATGTCAATCAAGGGTGAGCTGGATGGCCGCAAGATCGGTATTGGCCCTGAAAATGAACCGGCCGGTATTGTTAACGAATACCTTGCCCGCCAGGCTATTTTTGGCAAATGGCAGCTGGAAAATATAAAGCAGCCGTTATTGCCTGCCTGGCGTCAGGCCAACGTACCGCTACGGATGTTTGCCGGGGCGGGCGATCGCATCGACCCAGCCAGCTGTTGCCGTCGATTCTATGAACACTATGGTTCAGACGCCGGTATCGAAGTGGCCAAGTCGATGACGTTACTGGGTGTCGAAAACGGCTTCAGCGAAGACTATGATCATCTCGGGATGGTTATCAGCCCGGCGGCTCGGGACGAAGTCTGGCCGTTGGTAGCAAGCTGGCTAGGAGACCTGGTAGCGCTACCAGGTGCTCCGGTGGCGACCAGTGAGCCAGAGCCAGCTGAATACTGAGCCAGCAATCAAGGCACTGATCTCCACCCAAAGTGGTCTGGACGACGGTGCCTTTCATGGTGTTTGATAACCTCCACACTTAACAGGAGACCACCGCATGACTCACTATCTGACCCCCGACCTGTGCGATGCCTACCCGGAACTGATTGAAGTGGTTGAACCCATGTTCAATAACTACGGCGGCCGCGACAGCTTTGGTGGTGAAATCGTTACTATCAAGGCCTTCGAAGATAACTCCAGGGTACGTGAGCTGGTTGCCACCGATGGCAAAGGCAAAGTACTGGTGGTGGATGGCGGCGGCTCGCTGCGTCATGCCATGCTGGGCGATATGCTGGCAGAAAAAGCCGCCAGTAACGGCTGGGAAGGCATCATCATTAATGGCTGCATCCGCGATGTGGATGTGATTATGGAAACCGACCTGGGCGTACAGGCGCTGGCCACCAACCCGTTGAAAACCGACAAGCGTGGCCTGGGCGATGTGAATGTCGAGGTTAAATTTGGCGGTGTTGTCTTCAAGCCCGGCTGCTTTGTCTATGCCGACAATAATGGCGTGATCGTTTCGCCACAGCCTCTGTCAATGCCTAATGACTGATTATTAAGCGGCCTTCGATGCATGGCCCGGTTTTACCGGGACATGCCGATCATGTTATCCCTGAATGTTTTGGAAAATAATATTGTGCTCACCGTACCGCTGAATTTCGCGGCTGGAGGCAATATCCATCGAGTACACAAACTTTCCTCCTGACAGGCCGTGTCAAATAATTGAGAACGCCCCCCAGGTAACAGCAACACTCGTATCAAAATGCACCTCGCAGGGTGTTTTCCAACTCAGGCACTTCTTCGAAATACATTGATCTTCATTTCCAATTGCCGGATTTTCTCATCCGTCACATCATCAAAATTCGTTTTCTTCGGGTCGGTACGCGTATCTGCTGGTAGCGGTAGATTGTTGCGTAGCTGCTGTACTTCTGGTTTTTCAGTTTCATCCGTTCGCTGATCAGCTGAGGTGAATAACCAAACGACAATCCTGCTTCCATCCTGGTCAGGCTTTACGGGAGCGTTTTCTGGCCAATGATCCTTGGTTGATTGCATACGAAACCCTTTTATTTTGATGTTTTTTGGTCTTTTTTGAGCCAGAAATTGTATTTTTGTATACAATATTCGCCTAAAGTCTATTGTTAATCCTCGTCCGGGGCATTATTGTGAGCACATCCAAGCAGATCGTAGACAATTTGATGGCAGACCCTCAAACACTCGCCGACAAGGTTTTTGCAGAACTCACCACTGCCATTGTGCGGGGAGAGCTGAAGCCGGGGGCGCGGGTGTCGGAGCAGATGCTGGTGGAAAAATACGGTGGCAGCCGTGCGCCGATGCGCGAGGCGATCCAGAAACTGGAGGCTAGGCGTCTGGTGGTGCGGATTCCCCATGCCGGAGCCAGGGTCGTGTCGTTGTCATTGTCAGAACTGCGCGATATCTACGAAGTCCGGGTAGAACTCGAAAGCATGGCCTGTCGTCTTGCCGCCGAGCGGATGACGGATGACGAAATTGCCGAGTTACAAACCTTGCTGGATGAACACGCTGCCTCGATCGAAGCCGAGCAAGGGCAGAGTTATTACCAGAAAGCCGGTGATCTCGATCTGCATTATCGCCTGATTCGCGGTAGCAAGAATGAGCGCCTGCACCAGATGTTGTGCGGCGAGCTGTACCATCTGGTGCGTATGTACCGCTATCAGACCAGTACCAGTACCAAGCGCCCATTGCAGGCGCTGCAGGAACACCAACGTATCGTTGAAGCCATCGCCGCGCGTGACGCCGAGCTGGCTGAACTGCTGATGCGACGTCATATCCAGACGTCGCTTCTTAATCTTGAACGACTTATGGCAGAAGAGGAGGGTCAAGCATGACTCCAGGTCAGAAATTCCGTCAGGCACTGGCGGACACCAAACCATTACAAATTGTGGGCACCATCAACGCCTATGCCGCCATGATGGCTGAACGTATCGGTCACAAGGCGATTTACCTGTCCGGTGGCGGTGTAGCGAATGCCTCTTATGGTCTGCCCGACCTGGGTATGACCTCGCTGAACGACGTCGTTGAAGACGTTCGCCGTATTACTTCGGCTTCCAGCGTGCCATTGCTGGTTGATATTGATACTGGCTGGGGCGGTGCCTTTAATATTGCCCGCACCATTCAGCAAATGGAAAAAGCCGGTGCTGCGGCGGTTCATCTGGAAGACCAGGTGGCTCAGAAGCGTTGCGGCCATCGCCCGAACAAGGAAATCGTTTCCATTGAGGAAATGACCGATCGCATTAAAGCGGCTGTTGATGCTCGCACCGATCCGGATTTTTTTATCATGGCGCGTACCGATGCCTTTGCCCAGGAAGGTCTGGAAGCTGCGCTTGAGCGTGCCAAGGCTTATGTTGCGGCGGGTGCTGACGGTATTTTTGCTGAAGCCATCAAGACCGAAGAACATTACCGCGCTTTCTCGGCCGCCCTGGGCGACGTGCCGGTGCTGGCCAACATCACTGAATTTGGTCAGACCGAATTGTGGAACCGTGAGCAGCTGGGCGAGTGGGGTGCGGCTATGGTCTTGTACCCACTGAGCGCTTTCCGTGCCATGAATAAAGCAGCCGAGACGGTATACACCAGCATTCTTGAAAATGGCGATCAGCGCACGGTGGTCGATATGATGCAAACTCGTATGGATCTGTATTCTTATCTGAACTACCACGACTTCGAGCAAAAGCTGGATCAGCTGTTTTCGGAAGGTAAAAACAAGTAAGCCTCGGCTGACTCAATAACAACACCAGATCTGCATCTGAAACGATTGCGTTGCTGTTGCCGTGACTCAGGTAGCCAACGCTATACCGTGTCAGATGCGTGATGTGGCAACTGACCAGTTTCGATGGAGCATAAAGTATGGCTGAAGCAAAAAAACTGAGTGGCGCAGGTTTGCGCGGACAATCTGCCGGTGAAACCGCGCTGTGTACGGTTGGTCAAACCGGCGCCGGTTTGACTTACCGGGGTTACGATATCAAGGAACTGGCCGACAAGGCTCAGTTTGAAGAAGTGGCGTATTTGCTGTTGTACGGCAAGCTGCCCAACCAGGCCGAGCTGGATGGCTACAAAGCCAAACTGAAGAGCCAACGCGCCTTGCCGCAAGCACTCAAAACCGTGCTGGAACAGATTCCGGTCGACGCCCATCCAATGGATGTGATGCGCACCGGTTGTTCCATGCTGGGTAACCTGGAAACCGAGGCAGACTTTGCCGAGCAATACGATAAAGTCGATCGTATGCTGGCGGTCTTCCCCGGCATGATCAACTACTGGTACAACTTCACCCACAACGACGGCCTGCGTATCGAGGTAGAAACTGACGCTGACAGCATCGGCGAACAGTTTCTCTGGACTCTGCACAACAAAAAGCCAGAACCATTACACGTTGATGTGATGCACGCTTCGCTGATTCTGTACGCCGAACACGAATTCAACGCCTCGACCTTTACCGCCCGTGTCTGTGCTTCCACATTGAGCGACATTCACAGCTGCGTGACCGCTGCGATTGGCTCGCTGCGTGGCCCGTTACATGGTGGCGCTAACGAAGCGGCCATGGCGATGATTGAACACTGGCGCTCGGCGGAAGAAGCCGAAGATGCGGTGATGGGCATGCTGGCGCGCAAGGACAAGATCATGGGTTTTGGCCATGCCATCTACCGTGAGTCGGATCCGCGTAACGCCATCATCAAGGAATGGTCGAAAAAGCTGTCTGAGCAAGCCGGTGACGAGTACCTGTACGCAGTATCCGAGCGGGTTGAGGCGGTCATGTGGCGCGAGAAAAAGCTGTTTTGTAACGCCGATTTCTTCCACGCTTCGGCGTACAGCTTTATGGGGATTCCGACCAAGTTGTTTACCCCGATATTTGTCTGCTCGCGGGCTTCTGGCTGGTGTGCTCACGTGATTGAGCAGCGCGCCAACAACCGGATTATTCGCCCATCGGCGGATTACACCGGCCCTGAAAGTGCTGCTTGGGTCGCGATTGAAGATCGGGTTTGATCCCCGGTTATCTCGGCGGCAAGTCACTTCCTGCGGTATGAACTGGCTTGCCCCGCAGCGGTTTGGATTCCCACGCAGGCATGTGGGAATCGGGCCATCCGCTTTTTCAGACTATAGATCGGCGTATCGGGTAGCGTGTGTGTATCCGTAGGATGTATTAGCGGAACGCGTAATAC
Organism: uncultured Oceanobacter sp.; assembly: GCA_913061185.1. Lineage (GTDB taxonomy): Bacteria > Pseudomonadota > Gammaproteobacteria > Pseudomonadales > Oceanobacteraceae > Oceanobacter > Oceanobacter antarcticus. The sequence continues at coordinate 36,079 of CAJXTI010000018.1, read as the reverse complement.
ATCAAACCAGAATTTCAAAAAAACGGCCGTCGCTAACGACCGGAAGAGAGAACATCATGAACACTGAATTCCGTAAAAACCTGCCAGGTACCGACCTCGATTACTACGACACCCGTGCGGCGGTCGATGCCATTCAGCCCGGTGCCTATGCCAAACTGCCGTACACCTCGCGGGTGCTGGCGGAACAGCTGGTACGTCGTTGTGAACCCGCCGAATTGACGGATGCCCTGAAGCAGTTGATTGAACGCAAGCGCGATCTCGACTTTCCATGGTATCCGGCCCGTGTTGTATGTCACGACATTCTGGGGCAAACCGCATTGGTGGATCTGGCTGGCTTACGGGATGCCATTGCCGACCAGGGCGGTGACCCGGCCAAAGTGAATCCAGTGGTACCGACCCAGCTGATTGTTGACCATTCGCTGGCGGTGGAAGCCGCAGGTTTTGATCCAGACGCATTTGAGAAAAACCGGGCGATTGAAGACCGTCGTAATGCCGACCGTTTCCATTTTATTGAGTGGACCAAAACCGCATTCGAGAACGTCGATGTTATTCCGGCCGGTAACGGCATCATGCACCAGATCAACCTGGAAAAAATGTCGCCGGTAGTTCAGGTACAAACTGACGAAAGCGGTAAACAGGTGGCTTTCCCGGACACCTGTGTTGGCACCGATTCCCATACGCCACACGTGGATGCACTGGGTGTTATCGCCATTGGTGTGGGTGGTCTGGAAGCTGAAACCGTGATGCTGGGCCTGCCATCGATGATGCGCCTGCCAGACATTATTGGCGTCAGACTGATTGGCAAGCGTCAGCCCGGCATTACTGCCACCGATATCGTACTGGCGCTGACCGAGTTTTTGCGACAGCAGCGGGTAGTAGGGGGATACGTTGAATTCTTTGGGGAAGGGGCGTCCAGCCTGACCATTGGTGACCGCGCTACTATTTCCAATATGACCCCAGAATTTGGTGCTACGGCAGCGATGTTTTATATCGATTCGCAGACCATCGATTACCTGAAGTTAACCGGTCGTGAGCCGGAGCAAGTGGCGCTGGTTGAACTGTACGCCAAAGAAACAGGTTTGTGGGCTGATGCCCTGGTGGCTGCGGACTACGAACGGGTACTGCAATTCGACCTCTCGACCGTGGTGCGTAATATGGCCGGGCCGTCTAACCCGCACCGTCGTTTGCCGACCTCGGATCTGACTGAACGTGGTATTGCCGATGAAGGTAAGTTGGCGTCTGGCAAGCAAGAAGAGGCCGATGGCCTGATGCCGGATGGTGCCGTAATCATTGCTGCCATCACCTCCTGTACCAACACCTCGAATCCGCGCAACGTAGTAGCTGCCGCCTTGTTGGCGAAAAAAGCCAACGCACTGGGCCTGACCCGCAAGCCCTGGGTCAAGAGTTCATTTGCACCGGGTTCCAAGGTCGCCAAACTGTACCTGGAAGAAGCCGGTCTGCTGACGGAACTGGAAAAGCTTGGTTTTGGCATCGTCGCCTACGCCTGTACCACCTGTAACGGCATGTCAGGCGCGCTGGATCCTGTGATCCAGCAAGAAATCATCGACCGTGATCTGTACGCCACGGCAGTCCTGTCCGGTAACCGCAACTTCGATGGCCGTATTCACCCGTATGCCAAGCAGGCGTTCCTGGCCTCACCACCGCTGGTGGTTGCCTACGCGATTGCCGGTACGGTGCGTTTTGATATTGAAAAAGACGTACTGGCGGTGGTGGACGGTAAAGAGATTACGCTGAAAGACCTGTGGCCATCCGATGAAGAAATCGACGCCATTGTCGCATCGGCGGTCAAGCCCGAGCAGTTTCGGCAGATTTATATCCCGATGTTTGATCTCGGTGAAATCGAACAAGCCAAGAGTCCACTGTACGACTGGCGTCCAATGTCGACCTATATCCGCCGTCCTCCCTATTGGGAAGGTGCATTGGCCGGTGAACGCAGCATGAAGGACATGCGTCCACTGGCGGTGTTGGGAGACAACATCACGACCGATCACCTGTCGCCTTCCAATGCTATTCAGGCCAACAGCGCAGCGGGTGAATACTGCGCCAAAATGGGCCTGCCGGAAGAAGACTTCAACTCCTACGCGACACACCGGGGTGATCACCTCACCGCCCAGCGAGCCACGTTCGCCAACCCGAAACTGCTGAACGAAATGTGCCGCGATGAGAACGGCGAAGTCATTCAGGGTTCTCTGGCGCGAGTTGAGCCTGAAGGCGAACAGATGCGCATGTGGGAAGCCATTGAAACCTACATGAATCGCAAACAGCCACTGATTATTGTGGCCGGTGCCGATTATGGCCAGGGATCCTCCCGCGACTGGGCTGCCAAGGGCGTACGTCTGGCCGGTGTCGAAGTCATTGTGGCGGAAGGTTTCGAGCGCATTCACCGCACCAATCTGGTGGGGATGGGCGTATTACCGGTGGAATTCAAACCGGGTACCACGCGCCTGACGCTGAATCTGGACGGCACGGAAACCTACACCGTCAAGGGCTCCATCTCGCCAGGTTGCGAGCTGAGCATTGAAATCACTCGCCGTAATGGAGAGCTACTGGAAGTGCCCGTGACCTGTCGTCTGGATACCGCCACGGAAGTGCGTGTGTATAACGCCGGTGGGGTATTGCAGATGTTTGCCAAGGATTTTCTGCAAAGCGCCTGAGGTTTGCCGGTCACGCCAGAATCTGGGGTCGGGTGTATTCGCCGAAGGCGTTATGCCCTGCTCTGAATGTCAAAATGTTTAGCGTGCGCGGTGCGCACCCGCCCTAGGAGTCGAGCATGTCTCACGTGCCTCAAATCAAAATTCCCGCGACCTATATTCGCGGTGGTACATCAAAAGGTGTTTTTTTCCGCCTTGATGATCTGCCTGAGCCTTGCAAGGTGGCGGGTGAAGCCCGTGACAAACTCTTGATGCGGGTGATTGGCAGCCCGGATCCCTATGGCCAGCAGATTGACGGTATGGGCGGCGCGACCTCCAGTACCAGCAAAACGGTGATTCTGGCCAAAAGTGACGAGCCCGGCCATGACGTGGATTATCTGTTTGGTCAGGTCGCTATCAACAAGGCGTTTGTTGACTGGTCGGGTAATTGCGGCAATCTGACCGCCGCCGTCGGTGCCTTCGCCATTATGTCCGGTTTTGTTGCTGCCGAACGGGTACCGGAAAACGGTATCTGCACGGTGCGCATCTGGCAAAAGAACATCAGCAAAACCATCATCGCACATGTACCTGTCAGCCATGGTGAAGTGCAGGAAACCGGTGATTTTGAGCTGGACGGCGTGACTTTTCCGGCGGCGGAAGTGGCCATTGAATTTATGGACCCCGCCGATGGCGAAGGATCGATGTTTCCGACCGGTAATCTGGTGGATGATCTCGAAGTCCTTGGCATTGGCACCTTCAGGGCGACCATGATCAATGCCGGTATTCCGACGATTTTTGTGAACGCGGCCGATATCGGTTACACCGGCACCGAGCTGCAAAAAGACATCAATTCCGATGCCGAAGCGCTGGCACGTTTTGAAACCATGCGGGCCTGGGGTGCGGTGAAAATGGGGCTGATTGCCGATATATCCGAAGCCGCTGCACGTCAGCACACGCCTAAAATTGCGTTTGTGGCTCCGGCAACAGCGTATGTCTCATCCAGCGGCAAGCAGATCTCTGCCGGTGACATCGACGTGTGTGTACGTGCCTTGTCGATGGGCAAACTACACCACGCCATGATGGGAACGGCTTCTGTGGCGATTGCCACTGCAGCAGCGGTGCCAGGCACTCTGGTGAATCTGGCTGCGGGTGGGGTTGAGCGTGATTCGGTTACCTTCGGTCATCCCTCCGGTACGTTGCGGGTGGGGGCAGCGGCGGAGATCGTAAAGGGTGAATGGCGGGCTAAGAAAGCCGTTATGAGCCGTTCTGCACGGGTGTTGATGGAAGGTTTTGTACGTATTCCAGGTGATGCGTTTTAGCCGTCTGACAGGCGCTTCGGTCTTGGGCTGACGTCGATGTTGGCTGACTTAGGCGTTGGCTGACTTAGGCGTTGGCTGACTTAGGCATTGGCTGACAATGAGTCCCTGTGACCTGCGTTCACGATGCTCCTCGCGGAACGCAGTTTTTTCGCCTCCGGTTTTTATTAACCGGGGGCGTTTTTTATGGCAGTTCAGTACTGGTCAGGAGGGTGTGGTATTTGCTCATCAGATTTTCGATCAGAACGATATCAAAGGTATCGATGGCGGCGAGCAGGTTGCTGGCCATTTCGGCGAGCGGATTAATCCTTTTTTCAGTTGATAGTTGTTGTAATGCGACGGCGAACTGGCCGATGTCTTTCAGGCTATGGGTTTGTCGCGCCTGTTCGTACAGCGGCATCAGCTGATCCTTGACGCTTTCCAGTACAGCCGTGTCCAGCTGATAGGGGGATGTGTTCGTTTCCGGCGCTGGACTGGCTGCGGCCGGTTCTCGCATGACCAGAAATTGTTTCAGTGTATTAATCAGCTCACGTCGCAAGACCGGTTTGTGCAGGTGGGCATCAAAAAGCTGCAAGTCTGGAGTTGATTCTCCGCCCCGGATGACTGAGGCCGTCAGTGCAATAATGCGCAGATCCGGGTAGCGTTTTTGTAAAATCCGCGTCGCTTCATACCCATCCATCACCGGCATGCGGATATCCATCAGCACCAGATCCGGCTGGATCTGTTCCACTACTTCCAGTGCTTCCTGGCCATTGGCTGCCTGTAGAATTCTGACACGGGAGTTGTCAAAAATGCGGGCGATCAGCTCGCGATTGTTGTCAATATCGTCGACGACCAGAATATTACAGGGTTCGAAGTCGTTGACGCTGAGATGATTGGCGAGCTGTCGGGAGTGCATCTGCTCTGCCGTACCGGCTGCGACCGAGGCGATATCCATTCCGATCAGCTTGATGGTAAATGTGGAGCCTTGTCCGAAAGCGCTGACAACAGAAATGCTGCCTCCCATCATTTCGATCAGTCGCCGAGAGATAGCCAGCCCCAGCCCGGTACCACCGGCATGTCTGCCGTCGGGTGATGACAGCTGTTCAAATTCGGTGAAAATGGCGTCCATATGACCGGATTCAATTCCTATGCCGGTGTCGCTGATGGATATTTCAAGGTCGACCTTGCTGAGGTGACCGTTATTTTGCAACGTGCGGGAGGTCAGGGTAACGGCACCCTGGTCGGTGAATTTGACGGCATTACCGACTAAATTGATCAGGATCTGTCGTAACCGGACATCATCCAGTAGCAGAAACAATGGCAGTTTGACGTCAGTGTTGACGATCAGGTTGAGACCCTTGGCGGTCACCGCGAGGGAAAAAAACTGAGCGATTTCGTCAATCAGGGCATTGACGTTGGTTGGCACTCTGGCCATGTCCATTTTGCCAGATTCTATTTTTGACAGATCCAGCACATCGTTGATCAGCTGCAGTAACGAACCGCTGGCCTTGTGTACCGTGTCGACGTAAGAACGCAAGCGGGGCTGATCCAGCTGTTCACTTAACAGCTCGGTAAAACCGATAATCGCATTCATAGGGGTGCGGATTTCGTGGCTCATATTGGCGAGGAATTCTGATTTTGCCCGACTGGCGACTTCGGCCTTGTCTCGGGCACGGGCAAGCTCTGCCGTCAGTCGTTTTTGCTCGGATATATCTTTCAGAACGGCGTAAATAGCCGGTTGGCCTTCATAGTTGATGCGGGTCAGGGACATGTCGAGCCAGCGTTGGGTGCCATCGACACGACGAACCACCAGTTCCAGATGAAAGGCACCGTTATTGAGGCAGGTCGAAAATGCTCGGGTAATCACTTCCTCTGATTCACGGCCATCGGGTTGGGTTGGAGGGGTTGTGTCTGCGAGTTTCATACCGGCGAGGTTGCGGCCATCGCGGTAACCCAGCAGTTGTTCCGTGGCGTGATTGTGCGCAATACACTCGCCAAACTGAAAAATCAGGTTGCCTTCGGTTGCTTCCTTGAATAGTGCTTTGAAATTGTCGCGTTCGGTTTGTAATGCCAGTTCGGTCTGCTTGCGCTGGTCGACTTCTTTACTCAGTCGTCGGTTCCAGTAAATGCTGATAATGATATAGAGAATAAAAACGCCGATCACGCGGGCGATCAATCCATAGTCGATACGTTCGGCAAACTGTACGTCCGACCATTTATTCAGAATGGCGAGTCGATCCGCATCACTGAGTTTGACGCCGGTGGCGAGAATGGCCGAGGTTAGCTCCGGTGTTTGACGGCTGACCATAATGGCTGGCTGAACGACCACGTTGGTTTTGCCGACTACCTTGATATTACGGTAATTTTCCAGCCGCAACAGATGATTGGCCTGTGTCAGGGGCATGGTGATCGCGTCGAGCTGACCAGCTTCCAGCATGTCCAGCATCTGGTTAACCGAGGCGATACGGATCAGCGACAAGCCGGGAATTTTTTCAGACAAAGTTTGGCTAAAACTGGCAGAAGCAAGGACGCCAACCCGTTGGTTATAAAGCTGCTGTTCATCGTCAATAAAGCTTTTATCTGCGGTCATCAGCACGACAATGGGCGTTGCCAGTAAGGTCACAACCGGTTGGTAGTGCGGACTGAATTCGGGGTTGTTGAGATCGCCGATAATAATGTCGGCGTTGCCACCGCTTTTGGCTGGAACAAAGCGGACGCCCAGTTCCTTGCCGACGCGGTTAAAGTATTCGCCCGCGATGCCTTCGATTTGATCGCCATTGATTACGATCAGTGGTGGCAGGGAGCGGGCATCGACCTCGATTTGTGGATGCTGGTGCAGCCATTCGATTTCGTCCCGTGACAACAGCAGCTGGTTTTCGATCACCGGGTGATCGGGTAACCATTCCTGCGACAGGGTATTGATATCCGCAGCAGAGATTTCCAGCAGTGCCTTGTTGAGGATGCCTTGCAATATGGGCTGTGACTGGGGTACGGCCATATGCAGATCCATCGCACCATAGGGAATCAGCGGCTTGATGTTGATAATGCCTTGTTGGCCGAGTTTGTAATGCAGGACAGCATAGATACCAATCAACAGGTCAGCCCGGTCTTCCAGTACCATACGAATGGCTTCGTCCTGGTTAGGAACATTAATAATATTAATACCCGGATAGTGGTCGCGTACGGTTTCGTCAATGGCATAGCCACTGGGGATCACGATACGTTGCTTTAGCAGGATATCCTTGCTGGTGCCAACGAAGTCGCTGTGACCAAAAAAATACTCGTTGAGGCGGGTGTACGGTTGGGTAAAACGCAGGTATTCCGAGCGTAATGGGGTTTGGGCCAATGACGGCAGGATCATGATGTCGCCGGATCTGGCAGCACGCAGCAAGTTGGGCCAGTCATCGATACGGTAATCCGGTTTGATGCCCAGTGATGCCAGAATATTACTGATCAGGCGTTGGGAGATGCCAGCTGGGTTACCGTTATAGTCAACAAAGTCAAAAGGCGCCCATTCGCGTTCGACACCCACCGTGACGGTTGGATGGGAATCGACCCAGGCTTGTTCTTCCAGCGTGAGTGTCAGTCCGGCCGCCAACGATGAATACAGAACGGTCGCCGTCGCCACTGCGATAGTTCGGCAGTGTGTGAGGATCGTCCGGTACGTCAGCCTGAGCGGGTTAAACTTCCGCAAGGTTAATAAACTGATCAAGGTTGTCACGAAAGAGTTCAACCAGGTAGGGGTCAAAGTGGGTTCCACTATTGTTAACGATGTAGGCGACGGTGTCTTCCACTGTCCATGCCGGTTTGTAAACCCGCTTATGGGTCAATGCATCAAAGACGTCGGCAACGGCAACAATACGTCCATAGATATGGATATCATGGCCCTTCAGGCCACGAGGGTAGCCACTGCCATCCCAGTGCTCATGATGTTGCCAGGCAATGATATCAGCAGCCTTGAGAATTCTGCGCGGCGAGTTTTTAAGGAAGTCATGTGCCCTGGTGGTGTGGGTTTTCATGACATCATATTCTTCTACCGTCAATTTGCCGGGCTTGTGCAAAATAGCCTCAGGAACAAACACCTTGCCAATGTCGTGCATGGGGGAGGCATGGAATATGACGATGGCATCTTCTTCTGTCAGGCTGTTGTGTAACTGCGCCAGCAGCTGTGAATATTCGGCTACCCGTTTGATATGACGCCCGGTTTCGTCGGAGGTGAATTCCATCAGCTCGGTCAGAATGTGGATCATTTCCAGCTGGGTTTGCTCCAGCTCCGAGAGCAGGCGTCTTTCGGTCAGCTCGACTTTCTGGCGCAGGCTGATGTTGTGCTTTTGCAGTAGCGCCTTGGCGGTATGTAATTCCAGATGGGTGCGAACTCTGGCAAGCAACTCTGCCGCATGAAACGGTTTGACGATGTAGTCGACTCCGCCCAGTTCAAAACCGCGCACAACCGAATCGACATCGGCTCGGGCAGTAAGGAAAATAACCGGAACGTCGCGGTGTTTGAGATCCATGCGGATACGCTTGCACACTTCAAACCCATCGATGTCTGGCATCATGACGTCGAGTAAGATCAGGTCAAAAGACTGGGTGCGCATCAGTGCCAGGGCATCGTTACCAGACATGGCGTAGGACAGTTCATAGTTGTCTTCACGCAGAATATTCATTGCGACCTGGATGTTGTTGGCAACGTCGTCGACTACCAGAATACGCGAGAGTTGATCCACTTGTTCTTCCACCCTGTCCTTATATTGGTATGGCTTAAAATTAACACGTAGACCGGTCGGGGAGAATGTTGCTGGTGGAAATGTTTTACTCTGTTTGAATCTTTCAGCGGGATTGGCTCAATAATGGGCCAACTTTAGTGCATTGATCTGTCTGCCAACAGGTGGGTAGTGCGATGAAGCAAAAGAGGAACTGAACGATGAACCCAAAAAAAGCCTGCGCGTGACAGGCTTTTTAGCAGACAGGCTTTCAGTCGCTTGTCTGGGAAGGGTGTCAGACTCCGGGGGAGCCTGACATGCCGCAGGGCATCAGGATGGCGTTTTCTGGTCTGCGGTTGTTTCCTTGTCAGCTTCTTCAGGGCCAGAGGTGCCTGAGTCGGCCTGGTTGTGGCTGGTTGCAGTTGCCTCTGGTGTTACTTCGTTATCGGCTTCATGCACCGCTACTTCCGTATCAGCCTGTACGGTTTCTGCAGTGGCCGGTGCTTTAACCTTGGTTGCATCACTGGTTGTATCATCCGCCGGAGTGGGGGTTTCAGCCGTCGCCTGTTCCGTTTCCACCGGTGCGGTAGTGTCCAGCGCTTGTTGTTCCGTTACTGCTTGCGGTTCAGCATTAGCGTGGTTGCGAGGGTCGTTTGGTGCCCGGTAATTTGGACGACGATTACGGCGACGGCGGTTGGGTGCTGTTTGCTTTTCCGTTGCTGCAGCTGCTGTTTCGGTTTCAACTGCTTCGGTAGCGGTTGTTGGCTCCGTGGCTTCAGTCACTGTGACCGTTTCAACGTTTGCTACAATTTCAGTCGTCTCAATGACTTCTTCTGCTGATTCTGCCACTGCTGCCGTGATGACTTCCGTTGGCACAACGACCGTTTCTGCGACAGTTTCTGCTATTGTTTCTGCGACAGTGGTAGATGCATCTGTTGCTGCCGTCGTTTCGTCAGGAGTTTCGACTGCCAGAGTGTCAGTTGCAGGCGAGCTGTCTTCTGCCGTTGCCTTATTCGCAACTTCTACCTCAGCCTCCGCGTTTACCCCAACGTTGGCTTCGGTGTCAGGCGTTTCTTGCGTGACCGTTGCTTCCGGAGCGGATTCGGTCTGCTCGTCACGATTGGAGCGACTGCGTCCACGACGACGACGACGGGGGCGATTTTCTTCAGTCGCCTCTGCTTCTTCCGGTGCTTGGGCTGTTTCCGCTTTTGCTACGGTTTCGTCGGCAACGGCAACTGTCACTGATTCCTCAGTGGTTTCAGGCGTGTTGCTGTCGTCGATTTTTGTTTCCGCTACAACTGTCTCGGTGCTGCTCTCTGGAGTGGTGTTGTCACTAGCGGTTACTGTTTCAGTAGCCGTCGTTTCAGCCGCTTCAGCTGTAGCGACTTCTTCAGCCACGATTTCAGTTGCGGTTTCAGCAACAACTTCCGTAGCCGTGTCTGCCACTGGACGGTCTTCGTTGCGGCTGCGACGACGACGACGTGAACGACGCGGTGATTTGTCTTCACTGCTGGTCTCGCTGGCAGAATTGTCGGTTGTCGTGCTCGCTGTATCGGCATTTCGTCTGGTTGCTGCGACAGGCTGGTTTTCACCTTCTTCGGCACCGGGTTTCGGGGTTTCGCGGCGGAACTCGCTGTTGCCACCACGGCTACGATCACGACGTGGACGACGACGGTTGTTTGACGAGGAGTTGTCCGTCGTATTGTCAGAAACTTCCTGGTTGTCGCTGGTGGTTTCGGTGCTCACCTTGTCGGCGCTAACCGTATCATCCGCCACATCTTCAGGGCGCTCACGGCGACGATTACGACTGCGACTGCGGTTCACTTCCCGGTTTTGCTGTTCGCCGTCGGTGTTATCGGTAGTGTCGGTCTGACGCTCTTCACGGCGAGGGCGGCTGTTGCGCTCATCGTTACGGTTGCTGCGTGGCTTGTCCGTATCTGTCCGGGAGTCGCCGCTGTTGGTGTTTCCAGCTGTATTGTTGCGACGGCGGCGACCATTGTTATCGGAACGCTCGTCGTTACGGGACGATTCTGTGCGACGACGAGTGTTGCTACTGCCACTGGCTGTTGGCGTCGTGGTGACGACCGGCTTGGCGGTTGGGGTCTCGGTGCTGGTGTCGCCGCCAAACAGGCCGGAGAGAAATGAAGCTACTTTTTCTATCATGCCCGGGTTGCTTGCGGTGGCAGTCGCTGTCGCTACTGGAGCTGCTACTGCTGTTACCGGTTCTGGTGCTTCTGTGGCCTCGACCGGCTTGGCATGGCTGACGCCCTTGACGGCTGCCTGCTGGGTTTTGGCGGTTTCTTTGATGTTGGTATCGATGCCGTACTCTGGCTCTACTTCGTCAAAGCGGTGCTCGTAGGAGACTTCACCCACCAGGGTGTCGTCTGGACGCAAGCGCAGCACTTCGAAGTGAGGGGTGTCCATGTTCGGATTTGGCAATACCACTACGCGGTTGCCGTGACGGCTTTCGATGGCGTCAATCAGCTTGCGTTTTTCGTTCAGCAGGAAGCTGGCGACGGATACGGGCACAATGGCGCGTACCTGACCGGTGTTTTCCTTGGCGGCTTCTTCTTCAATCAGGCGCAGAATCGACAGTCCGGTGGACTGGATATCACGGATGACACCCGTGCCATTACAGCGCGGGCAAACGTGACCACTGGTTTCTTCCAGTGAGGGCCGCAGGCGCTGACGAGACATTTCCATCAGTCCAAAACGGGAAATGCGGCCAACTTGTACGCGGGCGCGATCCATTTCAAGGGCTTTTTTCAGGCGGGTTTCGACTTCACGCTGATGCTTGTTGGAAAGCATGTCAATAAAGTCGATAACGACCAGGCCGCCCATGTCACGCAGGCGCAGCTGACGGGCGATTTCATCGGCCGCTTCCAGGTTGGTATTGAAGGCAGTGTCTTCAATGTCGGTGCCTTTGGTGGCACGTGAGGAGTTGATGTCGATCGACACCAGCGCTTCGGTCGGATCGATCACAATCGAACCGCCAGCCGGCAGTTTGACTTCGCGCTGGAAGGCACTTTCGATCTGGGTTTCGATCTGGTAACGATTGAACAGGGGCACGCTGTCGTTGTAGCGCTTGAACTTGTTCTGGTAGTGCGGCATTACCTGCTGCACAAAGCCCAGGGCTTCGTCGTAGGCGGCATCGGTGTCGATCAGTACTTCACCGACGTCCTGGCGCAGGTAGTCGCGAATTGCCCGGATAATGACGTTACTTTCCTGCAGCAGCAGGGCCGGCGCCTTGACGTCGCCATAGGCGCGTTGAATGGCATCCCACAGTTGCACCAGGTAGTCGAGATCCCATTGCAGTTCCTGGCCACTGCGGCCAATACCTGCCGTACGGACGATAACGCCCATTTTGTCGGGAACGGTGACGTCTTTCATGGCTTCGCGCAGCTCGGTGCGTTCGTCACCTTCGATACGACGAGAAATGCCACCGGCACGGGGGTTGTTGGGCATCAGCACCAGATAGCGACCTGCCAGGCTGACCTGGGTGGTCAGGGCTGCGCCTTTGTTGCCGCGTTCTTCCTTGTCGACCTGGACAATGATTTCCTGACCTTCACGCAGCACATCCTTGATGTTGATGCGGCCAGGGCCAGGATCGCGGGCAAAGTATTCCCTGGAAATTTCTTTCAGCGGCAGAAAGCCATGGCGCTCGGCACCAAAATCTACAAACGCCGCTTCAAGACTGGGCTCGATACGGGTAATCCTGCCTTTGTAGATGTTTGACTTCTTCTGTTCGCGGGCACCGGATTCAATATCCAGGTCGTAGAGTTTTTGGCCGTCTACCAGGGCTACGCGCAACTCTTCAGGTTGAGTCGCGTTAATCAGCATTCTTTTCATGCAGTACAAATTGCTCAGTAGGGCAACGTACTCTGGTGGCAATTCCAACCGTTAATCCGATTGGCCAGTACCAAAATGTTTATGGGTGCTTTGCCTCAGCCTGCCAGCGCCGTACATAGGAATGCACGGACGGTTTCAGGTTGTATGCATAGGTGCCTTTGTTCAGGCTCCGACACGTCAGGTTGCTGTCTGTTATTCACTCTGGACGCTTGGCACACTGCGGCAGAGGTATTAGCGCTGCGGGAGGTGGCTTGCTTCAGAGTGTTGCCCAGACCGGTTTCTGGTCTGGTATCGGCAACACGATCCATAATTTGATAATGCGAGATTGCCAGCAGGTCGCTGCGTGGTTTATCTCACCGGGCGGCGCCAACATGGTTGATCATGCAAAGCAAGGTTTGGCGGACGTTTTGTGTGTCCGGGGACTCTTGTGGCCGGGGCTGAAGCAAATTGCCTTCCGCTATCTCACTGACCCGTCAAGTCCGACTCTCGTTTGTACGACCTGTTATGCTGGCAAGCCTGCCGTGTTAAATCTTGCGAAGAGTTTTGTTGCTGACTCTTCTTCTTCTATACTCGCCGCTTTTGATGTTGGCGATACTTGCATCGGTCAAAATGTTTGTGTAAGACCCGAATGCCGCTGAAATATAGCAACAAAGTTTGACGTCAGCAAAGTATTAGATTTCTTACAGCTGCAATGCAGCTCCCAATTCTCTTCAAATCCGACGGCTGTAGCAGCAAAAGCGTCGGTGGTTATCCTGAATATATGGCAAAGTTTGAAATAGATACCACCAAGGTGTCGTTACTGGAAGTGACGGCTGATAACGACGGCCAGCGTGTCGATAACTTTTTGTTGTCGGTATTAGGGAGGGTGCCCAAAGCGATGGTGTATCGCATTATTCGCAAAGGCGAAGTGCGGATAAACAAAGGGCGAGTAAAGGCCGATTCGCGTGTCTCTACCGGTGACCTGGTGCGTATCCCGCCAGTGCGATTGCCACAGGAGCAGGCGGTAGGACACGCTTCGGCAGAGTTGCTGGCAGGTCTTAAAAAGGCGATTGTTTATGAAGACGATGCCTTGATTGCCATTAATAAACCTCACGGGCTGGCTGTTCATGGCGGCAGTGGTGTTAATTTGGGTTTAATCGAAGCGCTGCGACAATTGTATCCTGATCACAGCTTTCTTGAACTGGTGCACCGGCTCGACCGAGACACCTCTGGCATTATTCTGGTCGCGCGCAAACGCTCAGCGCTGGTGGCGTTGCAAAAAATGCTGGTTAATAAAGTTGGCATACGCAAACGTTATCTTGCTTTGGTGCATGGCCATTGGCCGCAGGCGGTGACTGAGGTCAAGGCGCCACTGAAGAAGTCCGAACGACAGTCGGGTGAGCGTATTATGCTGGTCGATGCCGAGGGCAAGACCTGTCATACCCGCTATCGGCTATTGTCGAGCGGCCCGCACTATTCATTGTTGGAAGCGGAGCCAGTGACCGGTCGAACCCACCAGATTCGGGTGCATTGCCAGTTTCAAGGCTACGCCATTGCCGGCGACGAGAAATATCGAGACAGGGCGCAAGTGGCGATAGACCAGCAGCATGGTATACGTCGGCTGTTTTTGCACGCCTTGCGGTTGGAGTTTCGTCACCCATTGAGCGGGGAGTCCTTGTCTTTGACGGCCCCTCCGAATGCAGACTTTGAGCGGCTACTTATAAAGGAAGGCTGCAACTATGGGTTTTGACCTTATTATTTTTGACTGGGACGGCACCCTGGCTGATTCTACCGGTCGGATTGTCGACAGTATGCAGCGGGCGGGCAGGATTGTTGGCTTGCCGCTGGTAACGGATGCCCAGGTACAAAATATTATCGGCCTTGGCTTGCCTGAGGCGGTGGAAACGCTCTGGCCAGCGATCGATGAAGAACAAATGGCGGCGATGAAAGAAGGTTACGCCCGCCATTTTGTTTCCGACAGCCCGGTACCGATGGGGTTGTTTGCCGGGGCAGAAGCGATGCTGGCCCGGTTGCAGGAGCGGGGGGTGCTACTTGCTGTCGCGACGGGCAAGAGTCGTCGGGGACTGGATCGGATTCTCGATGATCTCACCCTGCGGCACCGGTTTGCCGCGACACGCTGTGCTGATGAATCCCGTTCCAAGCCAGATCCGTTGATGCTGCAAGAGTTGCTGACGCAATTAAGAATTCCAGCATCGCGGGCGTTGATGGTGGGTGACACCACGTATGATCTGGATATGGCCAATGCGGCGGGCGTGGCGGGCGTGGCAATGAGTCACGGAGCTCATGATGAGCTGGCCTTGCTGGGTTGTCGGCCACTGGCGATGTGTCATAGCATTGCTGAACTCGATGTCTGGATAGCGCAGGCCCTGTAGGGCACATCTATAAATGACTACGCTCGATATGACGGCGTTAAAAATCGACTAAAAATGCTCATTTATTATTCATGAATTGCGCTTTTTCGTCGATTATTGCCTTGTCCTTTCATTGCTTGTTACATTTTAGATGCACCTTGTAAGTTATTACTGGATAAACTGGAACCAAAGGCATGAATCGTCCCGAAGACAGCAGTAAAGAATGGAAGTTGATTGAAAAGCTGGTGATGGACCTGCAGAAAGAGCAGCGTCGCTCGCGTCGTTGGGGCATATTTTTCCGGGTGCTGACCTTCAGTTACCTGTTTCTGTTGCTGTGGATGTTCCGCATGCCGTTAGAGGATGCGGCGGGGTCTGCGGATGGTGGCCAGTTTGCTGCCGTCGTTGAGGTGACGGGTGCTATTGCTGCCGACAAGGAAGCGAATGCCGATGCCTTGATTACCGCTATCCGTAATGCGTTTGATGACCCTGATGCGCTTGGGCTGATCTTGCGGATCAACTCGCCGGGGGGCAGTCCGGTGCAGGCAGGTTATGTCTACGATGAAATCAAACGACTCAAAGCGACTCGTGCTGATTTTCCGGTGTATGCCGTGATTGTTGATCTCGGGGCTTCCGGTGCTTATTACATTGCAGCAGCGGCTGATGAAATTTATGCCGACAAGGCCAGTCTGGTCGGATCGATCGGAGTGGTTGGGTCTGGTTTCGGTTTTGTCGGAGTAATGGATAAATTCGGTGTTGAGCGCAGAAGCTATACGTCAGGAGAGCACAAGGGATTTCTTGATCCGTTCCTGCCCGAGCGTGAAGATGAACGTGAGTTTTGGGAAAGTGTTCTGGCGGTGACCCATAAGCAATTTATTGAACAGGTTCGGAATGGGCGAGGTGATCGGCTGAAAGAAACACCGGATATGTTCAGTGGGTTGATCTGGTCTGGTGAACAGGCACTGGATATGGGGCTGATTGATGGTCTGTCTTCTACCAGCCAGTTGGCGCGGGACAAGCTGGATACCGAAACACTGGTGAATTTCACCCTGCGTCCCAACCGGTTTGAAGAATTGGTCGGGCGCCTGGGTGCCAGTATGGGTCACGGTATATCCAGTGTTTTTCTGGATCAGGGCATTACGCTGCGTTGATCCAAGCGTTGGCGGTTAAATAATTTTGACAACAGGAGGCGAGATACCTATTATCTCGCGCACTATGGCAGAGGCACAAATACCCCACCGGGTTGATGCGACCAAACTTGTTGAACATAATCAGCAACTTAGGGCGGCAATCAACAGTTCCGATCTTCCTCGTCTGAACGAAGCCGTAGATCAGTGCCTGGCACCGGTCGACTGCATTGTTTCTTTCGAAAAAGATGCTGAACGTTTTCGTATGATTGTGGGTAGTTGTTCTACTCGTGTCGCCATGACTTGCCAGCGTTGCTTGGGAAGTGTGGAGATAGCGGTTGGTAGCCAGTTTTCACTGGGTTTGGTTTTTAATGACGAGCAGGCCAGAAATTTGCCGAAACGTCTGGAGCCAGTGGAGATGGACGAAAATGGTGTGATCGACTTATGGTCGGTGTTGGAGGACGAAGTGCTGTTAGCGCTGCCTGCGTTCCCGACCCATCCTGAGTCTGAATGCCAGATTCAGCAGCCCGAGCCTGAAGACATAATCAGTAACGAAAAGCGGCCCAACCCGTTTGACGTTTTGGCACAGCTCAAACAGAAATAGTGTAGGAGCCAATCATGGCTGTTCAGCAAAACAAAGTAACTCGATCCAAGCGTGGAATGCGTCGTTCACACGATGCCCTGGATACTGCTTCAGTAGCACTGTCCACTGATCCAACTACCGGTGAAATTCACCGTCGTCACCATGTGACTGCAGACGGTTTCTACCGTGGCAAAAAAGTCGTGGAGACTGGCAACAGCTAAGATGTTGACCATTGCGGTAGATGCCATGGGCGGGGACTTAGGTCCCCGCGCTGCGTTCTGTGGCTGCAAAAATCTGCTTGGCAAGCATCGACAGGTTGCAGTATTGCTCTTCGTTGAGCAAGGCTGGGTTGAAGAAGCAAGCCGCAATACAGCAGATTTTTCTGACCGTGTCAGAATTGTAGGCTGCGGTACCAGTATCGCCGCCGATGAAAAACCCTCTGTAGTACTCAAGAAACGCCAGTCTTCATCCATGGTGATGGCCTTGTGCGCCTATCGTGACGGTGAAGCGCAGGGTGTTCTGTCGGTCGGAAGTACCGGCGCATTGATGATTCTTTCTCGCCGATTACTCGGTGTCCTGCCTGGAATCGACCGTCCCGCGCTGGCCACTCAGATACCCACCCGTGGCAAACCGCTGCTATTGCTGGATCTTGGGGCTTCTCTTGGTGCAACGTCGGCGCAACTGGTGCAGTTTGCTGTACTGGGTGTTGCCTGGTGTCACTCAATGAATATCACCAAGCCTGGAGTCGGGCTGCTCAATGTGGGTCATGAATCTGGTAAAGGGACTGAAGATATTCGTGCTGCTGACGCCATACTCAGCTGTTTGTTGCCCGATAATTACGCCGGTTTTTATGAAGGGGATGACCTCTACCGTGGTGATTTGGATGTGATGGTCTGTGATGGATTCACTGGCAATATTGCGTTGAAAACCAGTGAAGGTCTGACGGAATGGTTAACCCAGATGGTGACAGAAGAATTGAAGCAGCATTGGGTTTTACGCTTGGTATCGCCTTTGTTGCGGCAGGCATTCAAGCGTATTCACAAACGGATTGCTCCGGCCCGTCATGGTGGAGCCATGTTGCTGGGTATTGACGGTGTGGTGGTGAAAACTCATGGCAAATCGGATGTATCGACTTATGAATTCGCCATGGGATATTTGGTTGAACAGGCAAGAAATCATGACCGAGAAGCACTGATTCGGCAAATTTTACCCATGCAAAAGGCGATTGCCTGAAACAAATTCATTAAAATTGTGCCGATTGGGTGTTTACTGGAGCGAGTGACAATCCTACTATGGCGCCGCTTTCGGGTTGCGGGCACGGTGTCGAGTTTTTATCCTGTGCTCTGGTTCAAGTCCGAATGCAGTTTCCAACTGGTATAAACAGACATTCGTTACCGCAACAACAGCCAACCGACTTGGTGATTGAACAGATGACAGAAGTAATCGCAATTTTCCCTGGTCAGGGTGCTCAGCAAGTGGGCATGCTGGCCGATCTGGCCGCAGAGTACAGTCTGATTGGCGAAACTTTTGCGCAAGCGTCAGAAGCCGTTGGTATGGATCTTTGGGCTTTGATCCAGGATGGCCCGGCAGAAACACTGAATCTTACCTACAACGCCCAGCCTGTTTTACTCACCTCAAGTGTTGCAATATTACGTCTGATCCAGGCCCATTGTCCGGCGTTGCAGATTGTTGCCGCAGCGGGTCATTCACTGGGTGAGTATTCAGCTCTGGTGGCTGCGGATAGCATTGATTTTGTTGATGCTGTACGCCTGGTGCGCCAGCGTGGGCAACTGATGGAGCAGGCGGTGCCTGCTGGTCAGGGCGGCATGGCTGCGATTCTCGGACTTGACGAAGCGACGATGCGCCAGGTCTGCGACGATGCCAGTGCTGCAGGTGTTGTCGAACCGGCCAACTTTAATGCGCCAGGTCAAATTGTTATCGCCGGTGCGATGGCGGGTATTGAAAAAGCCATCGAACTGGCCAAGGCTGCAGGTGCCAAGCGTGCTTTACCGCTGGCAGTGAGCGGGCCGTTTCATTCCAGTTTGATGCGTGCTGCAGCGGAAGAATTCAAGGATGCTCTGGCTGCTGTTCAATGGCGGGCTGCTGAGTTTCCGGTATACCACAATGTGGATAACGCGCCAGCCCCCTTGGCTGAAGTCCAGGAAAAACTGCTGGGCCAGCTGTACAGTCCGGTTAACTGGACCGGGGCGGTTGCGGCCGTTCGCAGTAAGGCCGATGTGGCCATCGAATTTGGCCCAGGCAAGGTATTGGCGGGTCTGAATAAACGTATTGATAAAACCTTGGCTACCTATGGCACCGGCGATCTTGCCAGCGCCCAGGCGGTCATGGCCATGATTCAAGGACAACAAGCATGACAGATAAAGCACTGGCACTGGTCACTGGCGCTTCCCGAGGTATTGGGCGAGCGGTGGCAGAAAGCCTGGCAGACAAGGGATACAAGGTAATTGGTACGGCGACCAGCGAATCGGGTGCGGTTGCGATTCGTGAGGCGCTGCAGGCTATTGATGAGGATAATGACGCGATTGTGCTGAATATCTCTGATGCCGAGCAAACCAGTACCGCCTTGAAGGCACTGGTGGCAGAGCATGGTACACCGGCAGTATTGGTTAATAACGCCGGTATTACCCGTGATAATCTGTTCTTGCGCATGAGCGACGACGAGTGGAATGCAGTGATCAACACCAACCTGACCGGCGTGTTCCGTGTTTGCAAGGCGCTGGTCAAACCGATGATCAAGGTGAAAGCCGGTGCGATTATCAATGTAAGCTCCATTATCGGTACTACCGGTAATGCGGGTCAGGCTAACTACGCAGCGGCCAAGGCCGGTCTGGAAGGCTTTACCCGTTCACTGGCACAGGAAGTGGCCAGCCGCAACATTACGGTTAACTGTGTTGCACCGGGCTTTATCAAAACAGACATGACGGACGTCTTGCCTGAAGCCCAAAAAGAAGCCATCCTGTCGTCCATTCCGAGCAAGCGCTTGGGGCGGCCAGACGAGATTGCCAGTGCTGTTGCCTTTTTGGCCAGTGACGAAGCGAAATACATTACAGGCCAGACCATTCATGTGAATGGCGGTATGAATATGGGTTAAGGTCGCACTGACCTTCGAAACACTGAAACGGTAGGAAAAACCATGAGCAATATCGAAGAACGCGTAAAAAAAATCGTCTGCGAACAGCTGGGCGTTAAAGAAGACGAAGTGAAAGCGGCTTCTTCTTTCGTAGATGATCTGGGTGCAGACTCTCTGGACACTGTTGAGCTGGTAATGGCTCTGGAAGAAGAATTCGAAACAGAAATTCCAGACGAAGATGCCGAGAAGCTGACTACCGTTCAGGAAGCAATCGACTACATCGTTGCGAATCTGTAATAATCGCGACGTCTGAAAGCCGCCTCTTCGGACGCGGCTTTTTTTGTGTCTGAGACGGGGAAACCAATACAGTGATGACGAAACGACGCGTAGTGGTAACGGGCCTGGGAACTGTTAACCCAATGGGTCTGGACGTGGCGACAACCTGGCAGGCAGTGTGTCAGGGCAAATCCGGCATCGGGCCGGTAACGCATTTTGATGCCAGCAGCTATTCGACCCGAATTGTTGGAGCAGTGAAAAATTTCGACATAACCAGTGTTATGTCGGCCAAAGAAGCGCGCAAGCTCGATCCATTTTTGCAATACGCCATGGTTGCAGCAGAGCAGGCAATGCAGGATGCCGGATTCCCTGATGATATTGACTTCAACCGCTTCGGAGTTGCCGTAGGCTCAGGTATCGGTGGTCTGAATACCATTGAACAGAATTATCAGCAGCTGGTTAAGAGTGGCCCTCGCCGGGTATCCCCTTTTCTGGTGCCGGCAGCCGTGATCAATATGGCGTCGGGCAATATTGCCATTCGGCATGGCCTGAAAGGCCCCAACTTCGCCATTACCACCGCCTGCACTACGGGTACTCACAATATCGGTTATGCGGCTCGTACCATTGCGTATGGTGACGCTGATCTGATGCTGGCAGGGGGGACGGAAGGTTCATCTTCACCGCTGGGAATGGCCG
The DNA here is from genome assembly GCA_913061185.1 of uncultured Oceanobacter sp. Lineage (GTDB taxonomy): Bacteria > Pseudomonadota > Gammaproteobacteria > Pseudomonadales > Oceanobacteraceae > Oceanobacter > Oceanobacter antarcticus. The sequence goes on along the minus strand of CAJXTI010000018.1, from coordinate 15,457 downwards.
GTTTTGCTGCGGCAAGAGCCATGAGCACCCGTAATGATGAGCCAGAAAAAGCCAGTCGCCCATGGGACAAGGATCGTGATGGTTTTGTCCTGAGCGATGGTGCCGCTATTCTGGTGCTGGAATCGCTGGAACATGCCCAGGCTCGTGGCGCGCGTATCTATGCCGAACTGATCGGTTTGGGGATGAGTGATGACGCCTATCACGTTACCAGCCCTCCCGCAGATGGTTCCGGCGCTTGTGCGGCCATGACCAATGCGCTGAAAGATGGTGGTGTGACGCCGGAGCAGGTGGATTACATCAATGCTCACGGTACTTCTACACAAGTGGGCGATATTGCCGAAACCAACGCCATCAAGAAACTGTTTGGTGACCATGCCTACAAGCTGGCGGTGTCTTCGACCAAATCCATGACCGGCCACTTACTGGGCGCAGCCGGAGCAATCGAAGCCATGTTCACCGTGCTGGCGATTCAGGATGGCATCATTCCGCCGACGATCAACCTCGACCACCCGGATGACGGCTGTGATCTGGATTACGTGCCGCACATTGCTCGCAAGGCGGATGTGTCGATTGCACTGTCCAATTCCTTCGGCTTTGGTGGCACCAACGGTAGCTTGCTGTTCTCACGTTTTAACGGCTGAGACGGGTGACCGTACTTTGTCGAGTGGCCGGTCAATGGCAGGACTATTTACCTGCCACTGACCGTGGCCTGCAGTATGGCGATGGCCTGTTTGAAACCATGCGCCTGTCTGGCGGACGTGTACCGTTATGGTCGTTGCATCAGGCTCGGCTGCAGAGCGGTATCAGCGCCCTGTGTTTCCCGCCGACAACCATGGCCGATGTCTTGCTGGCGCTTGATGACGTGCCTCTCTCTGCGTCACTGGATCAGTATTCCGCAGCCAAATTGCTCGTTACCCGTGGGGCTGGGCCGCGAGGCTATCAATCTCCTGATCCGGTTCAGATCAGCATTCAGCTACACTTGTTTGATGCGCCCCGCTGGCGCTGGTCAGCGTTGCCAATGGGATGTTCCGGTTTAACCGTTGGCGTAAACGAGGTTCGCCTGGGCAGACAGCCACGGCTCGCCGGATTAAAACACCTGAACCGGCTTGAGCAGGTACTGGCAAGGGCCGAGTTTCAACCAGGTTGGGATGAAAGCCTGATGCTGGACGAACAGGGGGATGTCATCGAAGGCTGTTACTCCAACCTGTTGGTCTGCAAGGCGGGGCAGTGGCTGACGCCGATGCTGGATGCTGCGGGCGTCAATGGCGTGATTCGTCAATGGCTGCGCCAACAGCTGGTCGTAACAGAAGCCCGCTTGTCGCTGGACGATATCAAACAGGCTGACGCGTTGGTTCTGAGTAACAGCCTGATGGGCATCGTGCCGATTGTCCGTCTGGATAATGTAGAATATTCCCCGAACCATGAAACACTGGATGCCATGAAGGCGTTGCAGTCCAGGCTGGAGAGTCTTTTTTGAAAAAATTATTGGCGTTGATCGCCACCTTGCCCGTTTTGCTGCTGGCATTGGGGTTGGCGATCTGGACGTTACCGGCCAGCAATGACAGTGCTGTACGTATTCAGATCAATCCTGGCGATACCCTGACTGGCAAAGCCCGGCAATGGGAAGCGGATGGCTGGTTGCCATCGGCACTGCTGCTGCGCATACAGGCCCGCTTATTAAAAAAGCAGCACCTGCGCGCCGGGGAGTATGACGTACCGCCGCAGCTGACTGGCCCTGAATTACTCGCCTGGCTCGAAACCGCTGAGGCGGTCACCTACCGCGTTCGCCTGATTGAAGGCACACGGCTGGCGGAGGCACTAAAAAACATCGCCAGCGCACAGCAGCTGAAACAAGATATCCAACCGCTTAACCCGGAACAGGTCGGACGTTTGCTTGGCATCGACGGCAACCCGGAAGGCTGGCTGTATCCCGACACTTATGTGTATCCGAGTGGCGCTTTGGCCTCCTCTGTGATCATCCAGGCCTACCAGCGTATGCAAAGCCAGCTGCAAGACGCCTGGCGTCAGCGCGCCAAAGACCTGCCGTACAGCACGCCGTACCAAGCGCTGGTGATGGCCTCCATTGTCGAAAAGGAAACTGCCGTGGCAGCAGAGCGGCCCCAAATTGCAGGGGTATTTGTACGCCGCCTGCAGCAAGGTATGCGGCTGGAAACCGATCCGACGGTGATTTACGGCCTCGGTGACGACTTTGCCGGTAACCTGCGCAAACGCCATCTGCTCGATCGCAGCAACCCCTACAACACCTATCGCAATCGTGGCTTGCCGCCGACGCCGATCGCCCTGGCCGGACGTCAGGCGCTGGAGGCCGCGCTGCATCCAGCAGACGGGGAGAGTCTGTTTTTTGTTGCCCGTGGTGATGGCTCGCACGTATTTTCTGCCACCTTTGAACAGCACAACAAGGCGGTTCTCCAGTACCAGATACGCAACCGCAAGGCCGATTACCGGTCTACACCGGAACCTGTTCCGTCATCACCTCCGGAACTGCCAGCAGCAGGAGCACAACCATGACATCGAACCCGCGTGGCAAATTCATTACCTTTGAAGGCGGCGAGGGAGTCGGTAAATCCACCAATATTCACTGGTGCGCCGATTGGCTCACGGCACAAAACATCGACGTCATTGTGACGCGGGAGCCTGGTGGTACGCCTATCGCCGAACTGATTCGTAACAAGCTGCTGAAGGCGCATCACGCCGAACCCATGGTGCCGATGGCGGAGCTGTTACTGATGTTTGCGGCCCGTGCCCAACACCTCGAAGCGGTTATTTTACCGGCCTTGTCCCAGGGCACCTGGGTGCTGTGTGATCGTTTTACCGACTCCACCATTGCCTACCAGGGTTTTGGCCGGGGGCTGGATCTGAGCAGCATCGAAACCCTCAAAACCCTCGTCCAGGGAACACTGGAACCAGACTGCACCCTGTTGCTCGACGCCCCGATTGAAGTCGGTATGGCGCGTGCCCATGGTCGGTCGGTCGCCACGGGAGAGGCGACCGATCGTTTTGAAATCGAACAGCTGGCATTTTTTGAACGGGTGAGAGACGGATTTCAGACATTGGCGGCGACGCATTCTCGCTTTGTTACCCTGGATGCCACCCAGACACTGGATGATATTCAGGCCGAACTGGCGATTCGGCTCAACCTGCTGAGAGCCCCATGAGCGACTCTCACTGGACGCATGTTTACCCTTGGCAATCCGGACTCTGGAATGACCTGATCAAGCGCCATCAACAGCAGGGGTTGCCCCATGCGCTGATGTTTACCGGTGTCTGGGGAATTGGCAAACACGCGCTGGCGCTACAGACCGCACGCTGGTTGCTTTGCACTCGCCGGATAGAACAACAAGCCGGTGTTGCCTGCGGTGAATGCCACAGTTGTCGTTTGTGGCAAGCTGGCAACCATCCAGACTTCATGGAATGCAAACCGGAAGACGGCAGTCGGCAGATCCGTATCGATGGCGTCCGCAAGCTCAACGAGTTTCTGATGCAGACGCCACAAATCAGCGCTTGCCAGGTGGTTAATCTGCACCCGGTTGAAGTACTTAACGCCAATGCCGCCAACGCCTTGCTCAAAACCCTGGAAGAACCGCCGGGGGAGAGTTTTTTGCTACTCGAAACCGAGCGCCTCGGTTCCGTGATGCCGACCATTCGCAGCCGTTGCCAGCGTCTGGCGTTGGCGACACCACCGCATCAGCAGGCCATCGACTGGATGCTGGCCAACGGTTGTGATCCGGCAGCGGCAGAGCAGGCCTTGCGAATGAACCAGATGGCGCCCATTGCAGCGCTGCAATGGGTACAGCAGCAGCGGCATGAACAACATCAAACCTGGCTACAGCAGTTGCAGCAGTGGTCAAACGGCGCACTGCCGCTCGATGCCATGGTGACGATCTGGAAAAACGACGAACTCGCCGACGTACTGGCCTGGCTTGGCCAGCTAGCGGCCGATCTGATGCGTGCCCATATGGGAGCCGACACCACGCAATTGCTGGAACCTGAGGTGCTGGGCTGTTTTGACGCCGCTACTCTGCAACCGGCAAAACTGATAGCCTTGCACGACCGAATCAACAAGGCGTTAGGGCAATTACAGTCCGGAGCCAGTTTTTTTAATCGCCAGCTGTTGCTGGAATCACTGATGATCGAGTGGCAGACACTCGTGACCGAACTAGGGAGACACTGATGGCCAATATGGGGCGTAGCGGTATTCTGACGTTGACCATCAAGGACAAGGCCGTACTGTACGGTGCCTACATGCCGTTTCTCAAAGATGGCGGCCTGTTTATTCCAACCAATCGCACTTACAAGCTCGGTGACGAAGTGTTTTTGCTGTTAAAGCTGATGGATGACCCGGAAAAACTGCCGGTTGCTGGCAAAGTCGTCTGGATTACGCCTCCCGGTGCCCAGGGCAACAAAACGGCAGGCATCGGCGTGCAGTTTACCGGTGATAACACCATGGCACGGGATCGTATCGAAACTCATCTTGCCGGTGCCATGAAGTCTGACCGTCTTACCCACACCATGTGACCCTCAAGCATGTACTCAAATATGTACTCAAAGATGTAAGAAATAGCCACACACTCCAGCGCGCTGCTTCGGTTGTTGCTGTGGAGTGACAAACCGTTTTATTCAGTAAAGAGGCCTTCCGTATCGCTATCTGCCGGAAAGTCATCAATACTGAAAACCTGCGTTGTCTGAATACTACAAGGTCCGTTTATGTCTGATTCTGCTTTTCGTCATCTGGGTGCCACTCCGGTTGAATCCCTTAATCTGGTGGTTCACCACTATGAACACAGCGGCACCGGGGCGGTTCACTACCACCTGGAGTCTGACCACGACGAAAAGGCCTTTATGGTCGCAGTTCGTACCATGCCGAAAGACTCCACCGGAGTAGCGCACATTCTTGAGCACACGGTGCTGTGCGGTTCGGAAAAATTCCCGGTACGTGATCCGTTCTTTATGATGACCCGGCGCTCGCTCAACACCTTCATGAACGCCATGACCAGCAGCGACTGGACCGCTTACCCATTTGCTTCCCAGAACGACAAGGACTTCAACAACCTGCTCGACGTTTATCTGGATGCGGTCTTTTTCTCGCGTCTGGATCCGCTCGACTTCGCCCAGGAAGGCCACCGGCTGGAACTCGAAGACCCGCAAGACCCGAACTCCAAACTGGTATTCAAAGGTGTCGTATTCAACGAAATGAAAGGGGCCATGTCATCTGCTGTGTCGCAGCTATGGCAAGGTATCAGCTCCTACCTGTTCCCGACCACCACCTACCACTTCAACAGCGGCGGCGAACCGGCAGAGATCACCCAGCTCAGCTACGATCAGCTGATGCATTTTTACAAAAGCCATTATCACCCCAGTAACGCCGTGTTCATGACGTTTGGTAACCTCAACGTTGATGAACTGCAAGCCCGGCTCGAAAGCGAAGTGCTGTCGCGCTTTGAACGCCAGACCCAGAGCTGGAGTGTTCCGGCAGAACAACGCTACGCTGCCCCCGTTGCTGTGCAGGAATATTATGGTGTTGATGGCGATGACCTCAGCGCCAAAAGTCACCATGTACTGGGCTGGTTGCTGGGCTTCTCGATCGATCTGGACGCCCAGCTGGAAGCCAACCTGCTCAGCCAGATACTGCTCGACAACAGCGCCTCGCCACTGCGTCGTGCGCTGGAACAGACCGAACTGGGTGGCTCGCCATCACCGCTGTGTGGTCTCGAAGAGTCCAATCACGAAATGAGCTTTATGTGCGGTGTGGAAGGCAGTGAACCGGAACATGCCGAAGCCGTAGAAACCCTGATCCTCGACACCCTGCAGCGGGTAGCCGAAGAGGGTGTAGAAGCCGACATCGTTGAATCCGCCTTGCATCAGCTGGAACTGCACCAGCGCGAGATCGGCGGCGACCACTATCCCTATGGCCTGCAACTGATTTTTAATGCATTACCCGCCGCAACCCATCACGGTGACCCGGTGGCGATGCTCAACCTCGACCCGGCACTGGCTCGCTTGCGCACCAACGCCAGTCAACCTGGCTGGGTACAGGCAGCCGTCACCCGTCTGTTACTGAACAATCGCCATCGCGTACGCTACAGCCTGCTGCCGGATGCTGGCCTGAACGCCGAAGCCAAGCGACTGGAACAACAACGCCTGGACACCATTCGCGCCAATTTGACGACGGATCAGCTGCAAGCCATTCGCGACCAGGCGGAAGCTCTGCAACAACGTCAGGCAGCAGAAGACGATCCTGGTTTGTTGCCACAAGTGACCCTCGAAGACGTCAAGCCCGAGCTTCACCATGTCGCCCCCGACAACCGCTATACCGAAGCGCTGACGACGACCGAATACATTGCAGGCACCAACGGCATTCTGTACCAGCAACTGATTACCGATCTGCCCGAACTGAGCGCCGAGCAACTCAGCTGGCTGCCATTGTTTACCAACGCCTGGAGTGAAGTCGGTGCCGGGGGCAACGACTACCTGACCCAGCAAGTCAAACAGACCGCATTGGTGGGCAGCCTGTCGAGCTACGCTTCCATTCGTGGTGATGTCGAAAATAGCCAACAGCTGCACGGCTACCTGGTGATGGGTGGCAAGGCACTGGGCACCAAAGTCAGTGAATTCAGCGCGCTGATGAAAGAGACCTGGCAAACCCCGACCTTCGATGAAAATACCCGCCTGCTCGACCTGCTGACCCAGATGAAAGCCCGCCGTGAACAGGGCGTAACCGGCAGCGGTCACAGCCTGGCGATGTCTACCGCCGCCGCCTCACTGAATCCGGTTGCCAACATCACCAACGTCATGAGCGGCATGCCCCAGCTGGTTGAACTGAAACAACGGCTGAAACTGGCTCAGCAAGACGGCGGAGCCTCTTTGTCTGCCGCGCTCAACAATCTGTACCAGTGTATCGCCAACAGCCCGGATGAAGCCTTGCTGGTTCATGATGCGCCCCATCGTGATGCCCACCTCGCCGCACTGCAGCAGCAATGGCCACAGCCATCCGTGGTGACACCCACCACATTGGCCTGGACACCGGTACCAACCGCCAACTACTGGATGGTCGATTCACAAGTCAACTTTTGTGCCTGGGCACTGCCCACCGTCGCCATGGTGCACGAAGATGCCGCCGTACTGTCGGTATTGGCTGGAGTGCTGCGGAACGCCTACCTCCACACTGCCATTCGCGAAAAAGGCGGTGCTTACGGTGCCGGAGCGACGCAAGACAACGCCAGTAGCTGCTTCAAATTCTACTCCTACCGCGACCCACGTGTTGAAGGCACCTTTGACGATTTCGCCGCCTCCATTGGCTGGGTACTGGAGCGTGCGAATGGCGACGATCTGGTAGAACAGGCCGTACTCGGACTGATCGGCGGGATGGATCGCCCTGGCTCGCCAGCAGGCGAAGCCAAACAGGCATTTCATATGGACCGGGGTGGCCGCAGCCGCGATTTGCGTCAACAGTACCGCGAGCGCCTGCTGGCGACCCGCTGGGCTGATGTCCAACGGGTAGCCGCCACCTATCTGAAAGATCAGAGCGGAAGCAAAGCCGTGATTGCCCCGCGTGGAACGCAAGACATTGCCGCCGCGCTTGGCCTGACCGCGCAAGACTTTTAAACTCTGCACGCAACCAGCGGGTGTTGCTCACCTGCTGGCTGTCGCCCTTGCCAACCTTATTTTTCGAGCAACCCCGATGACCACCTTGCTCTATCTCGCCCGAATCCTGCTTGTTGCTGTACTTGTTGTTGTGGTTTGGGCATCGCTCAAACAGACCGGCAACACCATTGCTGGCTCCGATAAAATCGCCCACTTCCTGGCCTACATGTCCCTGGCTGGACTGGGGCTAGTCAGCTTCCAGCTACTGCGTAACCAATGCCTGTTTATGCTGTTTTGCCTGGCACTGGGCGGCACCATGGAGCTGATCCAAGGACAACTGCCACACCGGGTTATGGGCTGGGACGACATGCTCGCCAACAGCCTGGGCGTACTGACCGCCATTTTAGTCTATTGGCCACTGAGAGGGTGGATTGACCGGCTGCTGGGGCGGGGGACGACGACGACGGCCACCAGTGGAGAATAACGCCGTTACCCCTCACCCTCACCCTCACCCTCACCCTCACCTGTTGAGTCAGGGTGTTGTCTGATAACGGCATCTTGTATTCAGGGAAGAATTCTTATGGTCGAGAACAATTATTATCGCTACCTGGGCAAAGCCAACGCCGGGAAAGACAATACGGCCCGCTACCATTTATTGGCTTATCACTCGCTTGATGTGGCGGCAACGGGGTATCTGTTGTTGTCTCAGCAGGATGGATTGCTGAATGATTTGTCGGATCTGCTGGAGCTTCCTCCCGAGTCATTAAAACGTCTGCTTACCTTTCTGTTGGCATTACATGATCTTGGTAAGTTTTCGGCCGCTTTTCAGCAGTTGCCCGTTTTTTCTGCTTTTTCATCCGGATTGAAACCGCCTGCGAGAAGCTATGACGCCAGCACACACCGGCATGACCGCCTGGGGAGTTATCTGGTAGAGCAGTTATTTCGTAAAGGTCAGGTTGATATCCCTGGTTGGAATAACCGTCCGGTTCATGCCCGTAAAAGTGCCTTGCAGTTCGGCAAGCTAATGGATGTGGTGCTTGGCCACCATGGCAAGCCGATCAATGCCCGCACTGATGAAATGCAAGCCTTCTATTGCGAAGAAAATATTGCCGATGCGTCAGCTTTTGTGGCGGATCTGTTCAATTTGCTTGACGTTGATTTGCCCGTCGAGCAACTGGTCGATAAAGAGTGGCAAGGCCGGTTCGCATTGGCCAGCTGGGTTCTGGCCGGTTGGGCGGTTATCTCAGACTGGGTTGGTTCGGATCAGCAATATTTCCACTACCGTACTGATGCGATGTCGGTCGATGAATACTGGCCAATAGCGCAACAAAACGCCCGTAGAGCGTTGGATGCAACCGATCTGATGGCCGGAATCCGGGCCAGTAATTTTCCTGGGTTTCAATCTCTGTTTGGTTTTGAGCCAACGCCGCTGCAACACTGGGCGGAACACATTGAGTTATCCGAGCAGCCGCAACTGTTTATTCTGGAGGACATTACCGGGTCGGGTAAAACTGAAGCGGCATTGACCTTGGTGCATCGATTGATGGCGGCAAAACATGCCCAAGGTTTCTATTTTGGCTTGCCGACCATGGCGACGGCCAATGCCATGTTTCATCGCTTGGCGGATCATTATCTGAAAATGTTTGATACGAGCTCTGGCCGTAAACCATCGTTGGTATTGGCTCACTCAGCTCGAGCAATGGATGAACGCTTCCGGGAGGCCGTAGGGGTTCAGGGAGCAGACGACAGTGCCTATGACCGTGATGACGAAACCGCCAGCTTGTATTGCAACCAATGGCTGGCAGATTCCCGCAAAAAAGCCTTATTGGCCCCGGTAGGGGTTGGCACGATCGATCAGGCTTTGCTCGGGGTGTTGCCTCGTAAACATCAGAGTTTGCGGGTGCTGGGTCTACATCATAAAGTGCTGGTGTTTGATGAAGTTCACAGTGCCGATGCCTATCAGCTGCAATTGCTGGAAACCCTCTTGAAGCTTCATCTTCATCAGGGGGGGAGTGCCATTTTGCTCACCGCTACCCTGAGCTTTGATGCCCGTGAGCGGTTGTGCCGAATCTGGAATGAGGTGCCGGTGTCGTCATGGGGCAAACCGTTAACCGGGCCATGGCTGACTCAGTCCAGAAGACTGGACGACTTCCCCCTGGCGACGCGTGTTGCAAGAGGAGAAACTCCGGATGAGGCCGCGGTGGGCAGCAGAGCTGCAGTTTCTCGGCGAGTCGACGTTGATTTTCTGCATGATGTTGACGTTGTGATCCAACAGCTGTTAGCTGCCGCTAAAACAGGGCGTTGTGTTGTCTGGGTGCGTAACACCGTAGGGGATGCTCAGCAAGCCTATGACACCATTAACCAGCAACTGGCCAATGTGCCATCGGACTCTGGCTTCACTTGTGAAACCCTGTTGTTTCACAGTCGCTTTACGCTGCATGATCGCAAACGTATCGAACGCCAAGTGTTGCATTGGATTGGAAAAACGAGTCAGCCAGCGCTCCGCGCTGGCAAAATCATCATTTGTACCCAGGTGTTCCAGGAAAGTCTGGATGCCGATGCGGATTTGTTAATAACCGATTTGTGTCCAATCGACGACCTGATTCAGCGAGCAGGGCGGCTGCATCGTCATCTTCGGGAGCATCGATCGGGTGAAACCCCCAAGCTGCTGGTGTATTCACCAGAGTGGCAAGAGCAACCAGCCCTTGACTGGCTGCAACAGAACTTTCGCGCGACGCAAGCGGTATATCAAAGTCCGGCATCGCTCTGGATGGCAATGAAAGTGCTGCGAGCGCAGGGCGGATACCGTATGCCGGACGATGCCAGACGGTTGATCGAATCGGTTTATGGTGAGTTGGCTCCAGCGCTACCAGAAGCTTTTGAAGGGCTCGAACTGGAATATCGAACGGCGCAGCGCCTCAAGGCCAGTACCGGCCAGATCCGTCGTATATCCATTGAACAGGGTTATAGCTGGGGTGTTGCAGATGGCGACTGGCCAGAGGATCAATCCGATCTCAGTACCCGTTACCAAGAGGTCGATCAGGATTCACTGGTTTTGGTACGCCGAGCACATGGCCAGTTAGTACCCTGGGTGAGTGATATACAATTTGCGATAGAACTCAGTACCGTCAAACTCGCGTCGAACAAGCGTAAAAAACTGACAGCCTTGCTTGATCCTTCGGATGGCAGTAGTGGCTCGCCAGACGTACTTGATTTTCTGCGGCGTTATCGTAACGCCAAATACCAGTATCTCTGGTTGGCAGAAGAAGATGAGGTGATGCGCTATTGTCTGGAATTAGGTGTGATTGCTGGTGTAATAAACAAAAGCTAATGTCTTTTAGTCATTTCGATTGATATAGTGTGTATCAGATTAATATACGGTGAAGGGGCATTGTTATGGCTAGGACAGCGCCAATCAATATGAGAGTGGAGCCAGGTCAGCAGGCACTTTTGACTAAGGCGGCTGCGTTGGTGAACAAGGACAGGACGTCATTTATTCTGGAAGTTGCCTGTCGAGAGGCTGAGAACATACTGCTCGATCAGCGACTTTTTCAGTTGGATGATAGTGCGTTCTTGGCATTTGAAGAAGCACTTGATCGCCCAGTTCCTCCGAATGCGAAACTGAAAAATCTTTTGTCTGAGGCATCCCCTGGGATTAAGGTGTGTCTGTAAAATCCCCGCAGAGCGGGGAACAGGATCACACTACAGCTATCGTCGGTATATCTCCAAGTTACTGGAGAACGGTATGAGTTTAACGGATATGGTTTGATTCTTTAAATAAGACGATAGCTGTTGTAAATTTTTCTCAATCATTGATATTCTGGATGCAAAGCAAGGATAGGAGTCTATATTGATGGGGTCGCTGTTACAGCCCATGGCGTTGAATCATACTCATGAGTTATTGGGTTTCGATTGTGGCAACGAGTCCTTGAATGAATGGTTAATAAAACGTGCGCTCAAAAACCAGATCAGTGGGGCCAGTCGTACGTTTGTGATCTGCTCTGGTCAGAGGGTGGTTGGTTACTATGCTCTGGCAACTGGCAGTGTCGAACGTACACTGACGAATAGTAATTTCGCTCGTAATATGCCAGAACCTATTCCGGTGATTGTACTGGGACGTTTGGCGATTGACACTCGTTGGCAGGGGAAGCGATTGGGTGCTGCTTTATTAAAAGATGCACTGACAAGAGTTGTGCAGGTGTCCAACCAGGTGGGTATTCGAGGAGTGCTGGTACAAGCAATCTCAGATACCGCAAAAGTTTTTTATCAACAGTATGGATTCCAGCCGTCGCCTACGGATGATATGTCGTTACTGATCTCGGTTAAAACGATACGGGAACATATGGTCTCGTGACTGCATCGATAGTTTCTTTACTCTGAGCAAGCATAAAACGAAGGTTTTGATAGACGACACAGGAGGTGTGATGAATCTGCTCAACGACCCATGGCTACCGGTTATTCTGACTGACGGCCAGCAAACAGACATCCGCATGGCAGAGATTGCCAGACCGGACATCCAGAATCTTGCATTTCCTCGTACCGACTTTCAAGGCGCTGCCTATCAGCTGATGATCGGCGTGTTGCAAACAGTGTTTGCGCCGGAAGACGAAGATGAATGGCTCGATCGTTTGCAAACCCCACCATCAGAATACGATTTGCAACAGGCCCTCGAACAAATAACCCATGCCTTTAATCTGACTGGCGACGGCCCGCTGTTTATGCAGGATTTTGACTCGTTAGAGAGCGCCAAATCATCATCTGTTGCGTCGCTGTTGATCGAAGCCCCCGGCGAAAACGGCATCAAGCTTAATACCGACTTTTTTATCAAGCGGCAGTTTATGCAGCAGATGTCGTTACCCATGGCGGCCTTGGCCTTGTTTACGTTACAAATCAACGCGCCTTCTGGGGGGCAGGGGCATCGTACCGGTTTGCGTGGTGGTGGGCCGCTATCGACATTGGTGTTGTCGAATCAGACTGAAGCCACTTTGTGGTCATCACTGTGGCTGAATGTCATGTGTTTGAGCGGGTTCCAGCAAGCGATCAAAGGTGAGTGGCCGGAACCGGATTTTACCGATGGTTCGGTATTTCCCTGGTTGGCCGCCACCCGTACCAGTGAGAAAAAGGGCAGTGCGGTGCTACCGATCGATGTTCATCCACTGCAGCGCTACTGGGCCATGCCCCGGCGTATTCGCTTGGATGTTGAAATGAGAGAAGGACAGTGCGACCTGTCTGGAAGGGCATCGAAACCACTGGTCAGCCACTACCGGTCACAAAATTACGGCGCTAACTATGAAGGTGACTGGTACGTTCATCCATTTACTCCGTACCGTGGAGACCCTAAAAAACCGGAAGAAGAGCGCTTGTCGATCAAGGGCCAGCCGGGTGGTATCAGCTACAAACAATGGGATGTTTTACGGCTGGCCGCAGATAGCAGCGACGATGGCAATCAGACCCCCGCATTGGTGGTAGAACATATGCACGAAATGGCCTACCGGCTGGCTGATGAGTTGCAAGAGCAGCTGCGTTTATGGGCGTTTGCCTACGATATGGACAATATGAAACCCCGTGGTTTCTATAGTATTGAAATGCCGTTTGTTGCTTTGCCACCGACGTTAGAAAAAGCCTTTTTTAGCGAGGTTAAACGGCTGCAAGGCTTGGCGACGGAGATACTCAAACAAGTACGCTCCCAGATCAAAAAGGCCTGGTTTGAACGCTCAGAAGATGCCAAGGGTGACTTCAGCTTTATTGACCTCACCTTCTGGCAGCGAACAGAAGCACATTTTTTTGCTGCCATCAGTGAGCTTGGCAAAATCGCCAAGGCGCATCCGGATTATCTGCAATTGTCGCCAGAGAGTGCCCGGCGTTGGTTAAAAGCCATGCAACGTACAGCGCTGGATATCTTTGACGAAACAGTACTGTCCAGTGAACCCGAACCACGCAAAATGAAAGACAAAATACAGGCCAGAAACGAACTGAAAGTCTGGCTGTATTACAGTAAAAAACCGATTCAACAGTTCAAAGCGGACTACCAGGTTGACGCAACCAAACCACAGGAGGTGAGCCAGTGACAATCGCACCCTATTGCCAGTATTTAACGGTGGAGCAAGCCAGGCAGCTTCGGCGCTGGCACCAATCGATGAATGCGGCCCCGAGTGAATTGCAAGAGCAGAACATCATGCAGGCACCTTCTGGCCAGCGGGCCAGGTTATGTCGATCTGAAAATCTGCCTGCACTCTTGATGACCGATGGGTTTCGTCGACTCTGGTTCACGATCAACCCTCCCGTGGACACTGATATTGACGAAGCTCCCGGCTCGTCAGACGCCGTTAAGTCAGCGGTCAAGCCGGCACCGAACGAGCTGGCACAACACTCGAAGCCACAAACAAAACGCAACTACCTGGATAACCACTTCGCCATGCTGGCCTGGGCCTGTGTGGCGGGTGTACTGGCGGATGTGCGTACCGATGTTACTCCACGGACAAAGACCAAAGATACCGCCAAGGGAAAATCCAAAAGTGAAGAAAACATCGACTACCGCTCGCTTGCCGCTATGGCCGGATCACCAGTAAAAAACAGTGAGCGTTCCCAGCTGAGTGAACTGAGATTTCAGCGGCTTCAGACCGCAGAGAGTGAAGAAGAGTTGTTACTGCTATTGCGCCGTCTGGTGAAACAACTGGATCGCAAGGCACCACTGGCCCGGCTGGCCGACGACATCCTTTGCTGGTTTGCGGAATATCACGACCGCGTGCCCCGAGACGTCGAAAAACGCATTGCTCTGAAATGGGCGACTGAATATTACCGCGCTGCCAGCAGCCACTCTAAATAAACTCACCGTAAAAGGAATTCATCATGAGCCAGTTTTTACAGCTTCATATCCTCACATCTTATCCGCCATCCAATCTCAATCGTGATGATATGGGCCGACCCAAAACTGCCCGTATGGGCGGCAGTGAGCGCCTGCGCATCAGCTCCCAGAGTCTGAAACGACACTGGCGCACATCCGACTTGTTTGAGGATGCTTTATCCGGCCATATCGGCACGCGCACCAAAAATATTGGTCCTAGTGTTTATGATGTACTGGTGGCTAATGGCGTGACTGAGAAAAAAGCCAAGGAATGGGCAGCAGACATTGCCAATGTGTTTGGCAAGGCAAAAAAAGAACAGCTGGAGATTGAACAGCTGGTGCATGTCAGTCAGGCGGAGTGGAAGGGTGTCATGGCGTTGGCCAAGCAGTTGGCCGAAGAACAGCGGGCACCGGAAAAAGCAGAGTTGGAACTATTGCGTAAGGATCGTATGGACGCTGATATTGCCTTGTTTGGTCGGATGCTGGCATCGAAACCCGATAAAAATATCGAGGCTGCCTGTCAGGTTGCCCATGCCATCAGCGTCCATTCGGTCACTATTGAAGACGACTATTTCACCGCAGTGGATGACTTGAATGATGGACAAGATGATCTTGGTGCTGCGCATATTGGCGAGCGGGGTTTCGCCGCTGCCTTGTTCTACAGTTACCTTTGTATCAATGTTGACCAGCTGGTGGAGAACCTTAACGGTAATAAAGACCTCGCTGACAAAACACTCAAAGCTCTGACGGAAGCTGCTGTCAAAGTCTCACCAACCGGCTATCAAAACAGCTTCGGCAGCCGTGCTTATGCCAGTTACGTACTGGCAGAGCAAGGCGAACAGCAGCCTCGCTCCCTGTCTGTTGCCTTCCTCAAACCCGTAGACGGGCGCGAGCAGGGCATGGCGCTGGACACCATCGATGCGCTGAACAAACAAATCGAGATTTTCGACCAAGTCTATGAACCTGTCTCTTATACACATCTGACGCTGCCGACGAAGAGGATAGTGTAGA
>CAJXTI010000017.1 GCA_913061185.1 uncultured Oceanobacter sp. | reverse complement strand
CTACACTATCCTCTTCGTCGGCAGCGTCAGATGTGTATAAGAGACAGTGCTGGAACAACAGGAAAACGAAGACGAATCTGACCAGGTGCAGCTGATGACTCTGCACGCCTCCAAAGGGCTGGAATACCCGCACGTTTATATCGTCGGCATGGAAGAAGAACTGATGCCGCATCGTAACGCCATCGAAGCCGACACCATCGAAGAAGAACGCCGCCTGATGTACGTCGGTATCACCCGCGCCAAGCGTTCGCTAACCCTCACCTATGCCGGTAAGCGCCGCCAGTACGGTGATGTATCCGACACCACCCACTCCCGCTTTCTCGACGAACTGCCACCGGACGATATTGAATGGGAAGGCAAAACCGAAACCACTCCGGAACAGCAAAAACAGCGCGGCCAAGAGACTCTGGCGGGGCTGAAAAATTTGTTTGGGGATTTGTAGGGACGCCCTCCGTGGCCGTCCGCAATAGGACACCCGCCCTCCGTGGCCGTCCGCAATAGGACACCGGCCCTCCGTGGCCGTCCGGGCGGTTAATGCAATTTCATTTTTGGTTTGATCACCCGGATCAGCCAGTCCAGCATCACGATAATGGCACCACGGAATTTGCCGTGTATCGCCAGTTGGTGCATGCGATACAACGACACGTAGAACAAGCGAGCGAGGTTGCCTTCGACAAACATGGATTTGCTGCTGAGGTTGCCCATCAGGTTACCGACGGCGCTGTAGCTGCTCAGGCTGACCAGTGAACCATGGTCGTGGTATTTGAAGCCCTTGAGGGGTTTGTTATCGCGTTCGTTGATGATGTTTTTATACACGCAGCTGGCCATCTGGTGCGCCGATTGGGCACGAGGTGGCACCCGGTTGCCGTCGGCCATGGTGAAGGAGCAGCAGTCGCCGATCACCCAAACATCCTTGAGTGGTTCGCCATCCGGATTATTGGCCTGCAAAAAATCGTTCACAATAATCTGATTGGCGCGGTTCAGCCCAAGTCCTTCAATCTGACGGATAAAATCCGGTGCCTTCACGCCTGCGGCCCAGACCATCAGGTCGGCATCGATACGGCTGCCGTCCTTGGTTTGCAGCCCCTGCTCATCGGCGGCACTGACCATCACGGATGTCTGGATCGAGACTCCCAGCTCGCGCAGTTCGCGAGTCACGGCAGTGGAGATGCGTTCTGGCAGGGCAGGTAATACCCGTGGCCCGGCTTCTACCAGGGTCACTTGCAGCTGGTGCCGTGACATGCCCGACATACCATAGGAACGCAGCAGCTCGGTCACCCGGTGCAGCTCGGCGGACAGTTCAACGCCGGTAGCACCCGCTCCGACTATGGCAATTCGCAGGCTGTCACCAGGACGATTCTGGTGAATGTCGGTGAACTGATCAATCAGGGCGGTATGGAAGCGCTCTGCCTGTTTGTGGGAATCGAGCATATAGCAATGCTGCTGAATACCTGGTGTACCGAAGTCGTTGCTGATACTGCCGACTGCCAGCACCAGCGTGTCGTAGTCTATGTTGCGTGGCTGCATCAGGGTTTCCCCTTCCGCATTGCGACGGCGCGCCAGCGTGAGGGTTTTGTTGGCCAGGCTGACGTTAGTCAGCTCACCCAATTCAAACTGATAGCCATGGCGAGCGCCGTGGGCGTGGTAAGACACGCTCTCGGTGCCAGTATCCAGTGTGCCAGTGGCGACTTCATGCAGGAGCGGTTTCCAGATATGGGTGCGATTGCGGTCGAGCAGGGTAATACGGGCTTTGCCCTTGCGCCCGAGGGTGTGACCGAGTCGGGTCGCCAGTTCGAGACCTCCGGCACCACCGCCGACGATAACGATATGTTGTAAGGCGTTGTCTGGGTGCAGGTTGGTGTCAGCGTTCATGTTCGCTCCTATAAAGGGTAAAAAACGGATCTGGAATCTGATGGAGCCTAACGGTTGTACAATAGTATGCCGTCGTTGATTCGGGCAATGACTCTGGCGTATCAGAATAGAACGGATGCCCCAGTACCTGAGACAGTCGCCTTGGCTACGAATGAGGCGCTACGATCAGTGTACGACGATCAATGTACGACGATTAATGTACGACGATGTGTGTACGATAAATACTGGACGCACGCGGTGGGCCATGACTTGTCCGACCATGGCCACCAGCGGAAATTCATCTCTGCTTGGCTTGTGTGACGCTCCCCTGCGGCTTCCCCTGGGCTTTTTAACCGCCCTGTCATGGTTGCGGGCGTAGCATGCCCGATCGTGCTGGCTATGTTGGACGTGTCGATGGCAGGGTTCCAGGTTCTCTTCTTCGTTACACCGCTGCATTAGTATGAGGCATAAATACGATTCATGGGTGTGATTCATGGATGTGATTCATGGATGTGGCCAATGGGTGTGATTCATGGATGTGATTCATGGGTGCGATGTATTCAGACTATAAAAGCGACGGCCACTTGTTTTGATATCGGAGCGATCAATGAATGACCAGCGTTGCGGTTGGGCGTTGCTGGTGTGTTTGCTGACATCTGGTAACAGCTGGAGTGACGATGGCTGCTTTTATGACGGAGTCAGTCAAACCTCTCTGGCGCACATTATCGAACAGGTGTCGAAACGGTATCAGGTCGGAGTAATCACCACCAGTCGCCAGCCTGAAACGGTGCGTTTATCCCAACCGCTGGGTGATTGCAGCCTGGATGAGTTTCTGACACTGGCGACAGCGCAAGCCGATTGGGCATTCCGGCAGCAAGATGCCGGAGTCGTGTTCTACTATTCTCCGCGTCAGCCTGCCGTGGCCAAACCATCTGCAACCCCATCAGCCGAACCGCTTGATGATCAGCGGGAAGAAGTCGTCGTGAAGGGTATCCGCTTTATTCATGATCCGGCGCTGGTCAGCCGTTATGCCAGTAATACACTGACGGAAGCGGCGCTGTTACCACCGGGCCAGCTGGGTGGGCATAACGGCCTTACCGCCGCCATCGGCCGCCGTGCGGCGGTAACTTTCAGCCAGGAAGCGGGGGTCGATCGTAATATCAGCGTGCGGGGCATGAGTTCTGACTTTACCCGCGTTACGGTGAACGGTATGCCAATGTTGGCGACGGGCACCAGTATTGATTCCCGTGGCGCAGTGAACAACTCGCGCAGTTTTGATTTTAATGTCCTGCCAGATGGCTTGTTCAGTGAAATCAGTGTCACCAAATCCAGTAACGCCCGCATCAACGAGGGCGCGATTGGCGGTTCGGTCGATATGAGCACACCGAAACCCCTGCCCGCGAGTGCTACCGATGCACTGGTGTCGCACCGCCAGTGGCTGAATATCCAGCGCGAAAACAATATCAGCAACGGCAGCGATGGCGGGGCAATCTCTGGTGGCTTGCAGGGCAGCGTTGATGATGGCTCGTTCGGCTGGCTGGTCGCTTTCAGCGTGCGTAAACGCACCACGTCGGAGCGGGGTTATTCTACCGTGCGTTGGCAAGTGGCCGACTGGGGAGAACAAAGTTCGTTGTCTGATGAGCAGCAGCAAACCCTGGCTGACGATCTGTTTTATCCCCGCCATAACCGTTATGACATTATTAATCGCGAGTTGACGACGCTGGGAGTAACCACGGCGTTGCAATGGCGCGATGAAAACTGGGGTCAGCTGGATCTGACGCTGGTTGGCTCGCACCACAAGCAGGACATGCACGAATATCACATCAGCTCTGCCGGTATTCGTACCCAGGATCTGAGTGATATCCAGGTCAATGAGTATGAGGTGGGTGCACAAGGGATGGTGTACGGCTCCTTCTCCAATGTGAATATCCGCTCGGAACACAACCATGAAGTGGACATCACGGATCTTGGCCAGATCAAACTGGACTGGAGTCTCCCCCTGTCGACACGCTGGAAAGTGCGTTCTGCCCTGGGCTATCAGGCATCCATCTTTGATAGCCCAACCCACGACAACATCTCGCTGCTGGCCTACGGTCAGGACTTCAGTTTTGACTTGCGAGAGAACGACCGCCTGTCGGTGAATCGTTATGGTTTTGATATTACCGATCCCGGTGAATGGGAGCTGTGGCGTATCAGCCTGGCGCAAGATCAGGTCGTTAACCGTTATCGAGTGGCCGAGCTGGAATTTGAATTTGATCAGTCGGACACCTTGCAGCACTGGTTTGGTATTCAATATCAAGCCTTTACTAACGACCGTCAGGAAGCCACGTATACCTATAACAGCCCAGATGGGTTGGTGAATGGTTATTCCCAGCAAACACCGGGTAACTTCAGCCAGGGCTTCGGCTTGAGTGGGTTGCCAACGGGGTGGGTGGTTGCCAATCAGGGCATCATCCCGTCGCTGGGGCTGGATGACAGCTTGCTGGTACGTGACCCGACCCAGCAGCGACAGCTCAACGAGTACACCTGGGCAGGCTGGTGGCAAACGGTATTCGAGGTTTGGCAACTACCCTGGCCCGTCCGGGGCGATGCCGGCTTGCGTTACGCCACGACGCGTCAGCAAGTACAGGGCAGCTTGCTGGTTGAAGGCGACGATAGTGAAAGCGTGGAAGCCGTTAACTCGCAATTCCGCTACGGTAACTGGCTGCCCTCGCTGCACCTGGTGGCTCAGGCCCGTGACAATCTGCTGTTCAGAGCCGGATACAGCCGCGAAATCGTCAGCCCATCCATCGATTCCCTCACCACGCCGTTATTGCTCAGAACCAGTGCCCGTATTGTGACCAACGGCAACAGCGAGTTGAAACCGATTCGCTCCCATGGCTTCGACCTGTCGGCGGAATGGTATGGCAGCCAACATGAATTTGTCGCCATGGGACTGTTCTACAATCGCATCGATAGCCTGATTGTTGAAGAAGTACAGCAGGTCACACTCGACCAGCTGCCGTATTACAACCCACAGTGGGAAACTCAGGACGACGGCGAAGGCGACTACTCTTACCGCCGACCAGTGAATGGCCCAGGCACCGACATCTCAGGTGTTGAAATCAATATCCAGTTGCCGTTTACACGGTTGCCTTACCCGTTGAATCGTTTTGGCATCGATAGCAGTTATGCGCTCAGCCATGCGGTCGCTCGTTATCCGCTGGATGACGGTTACGTCACCCTGCCGCCGCCGGGGTTGTCGCGCCATGTCTTTAATGGTGCCTTCTGGTATCGCGGCGACCACCTTGAAACGGGCGTTACCCTGCGTGCCCGTTCCCGCTATCTGACGCTGGTGCCTGGCAACAACGACAACGACCGGGAAGGCGTCAATGCTTCTGCCATACTGGGGGCTTACGGCAGCTGGCAGGTATCCTCCGAGCTGCAGCTGTCGCTCGACATCAACAACATCACCAACGAAGCCTTCGACAAGTTTGTGGACTCCAGCAACCGGGTTTACAGCTATTCGGTGACAGGCACAGAAGTACGCTTTGGACTGGGTTGGCAATTCGGATTGTGATTGAAACCCGCCCATCGGGAGACAAATCAGCCTTGAGATTCAGCTACCCTAAAGGGGACCTCTATTTAATCCTGCACGGCTCTGCGCGAGTGTTGCCGTTGTTCAGGGCAAGGCGGCGAATGCAGCGAAATGACGCGTCCTTTTCTCATTCGTCAATACCGCACTGGACGGCGACAACCAGTGCCCTGCGGGGGCTGCCGGATGATCTCGACTCTGTGTCGCCGACGTTTGACGTGACCCGTCAGGCCTGCAAGTCGGCTTCGTGATTCGACACCATCCGGTAGCCCAGCGTGAGCACCGGATTAAACAGATGTCCCCTTATAGGAGAGGTTGATATGAATGAACTGAATTTACCGGATTACCAGCAGCAGTCGGCTGCCGTACGTGACCGTTTTGAGAGGCTGAAACAACGCCCGGTGACGATGGAAGTGAAGGGCCTGACCAAGGAATTCAAAACTCGTAACGGCACAGTAACAGCGCTGAAAGACATTCACCTGACCATCCACAAGCGTGAGTTTGTTTGTGTGATCGGCCCTTCAGGCTGCGGTAAATCGACGCTGATTCGGATCCTCGCCGGTCTGGAACAGGCCAGCTCTGGGCAGGTGCTGCTGGATGGCAAGGTGGTCGACAAACCCGGCCCGGAACGCGGCATGGTGTTTCAGGGCTATACCTTGTTTCCCTGGCTGACGGTGAAGCAGAACATCATGTTTGGCTTGCTGGAGTCCGGCTACGAAAAGGGCACAGCAGAAGCAGAAGCGCGTCAGTGGATCGAATTGATTGGCCTGGCCCGGTTTGAAAACAGTTACCCCAACCAGTTGTCGGGCGGCATGAAGCAGCGCGTCGCCATCGCCCGTGCGTTGGCTAACCAGCCGAAAATTCTGTTGATGGACGAACCCTTTGGAGCCCTCGACGCCCAGACCCGATCGAAGATGCAGGCCTATCTGATGGAGATCTGGAAGAACATTGATATCACCGTGTTTTTTATTACTCACGACCTCGACGAGGCGGTGTATCTGGCTGACCGGATTCTGGTGCTGAAAGCCAACCCCGGTGAAGTGCAGGAGCTGATTGAAGTCCCGGTGCCACAGCCACGTCATCCTGGCCAATTTTTGTCGCCGGAATTTCTCGCCGTCAAAAAACATATCGAAAGCCTGATTCATCCGCCGACCGATGACGAAGACGATGTGGATCATATGAACCTGGTGCGCATGGTGCCGGTCAGTGACGACGTAGGGAGCGTGTTCTGATGTACGAACTTAATAACATGACCTGGGAAGAAGTGGCCCAGGCCGTCCGCGACGGAGTACAAACCGCCGTTCTACCGATTGGTGCGACCGAACAGCATGGCCCCCATATGGGCTGTGGTATGGACAGCGCCATCGCCCATACGCTGTGTAAGGACGTTGCCGCCAATACACCGGTTATCTTGCTGCCAACGCTCCCTTACGGTTGTTCGATCGGGCATTCGCGGCGCTGGCCCGGCACCATGGCGCTGAATCCGAAAACCCTGATTGATGTGATCTGTGACCTTGGTGACTGGGTGTATTCGTCTGGTATCAAACGCTTGCTGCTGGTGAACGGCCATGTGACCAACGAAGCCCCGCTGCGTTGTGCCCTGGAGATGCTGCGTGCCCGTTACGACGATCTGATGGTGGCGCTGATACATACTGCCCGGCTGTCCGAACGGGTGAAAAAAGCGCACTTCGACGATGCCGAAGACTGGCATGCCAATGCGGCAGAAACCGCCCTGATGATGGCCATTCACCCGCACATCGTGCGTACCGACAAACTCGCCGAGGCCGATGACCCGGATCGTACTGACGGCTGTATTTTCAGCCATCCGGTCAACCACACCAGTCTCAATGGCGTCACCGGCAAACCGTCGGCGGCTACCGTCGAGATGGGCCAAGAACTGTATCAGTGGATGTGTGATGACCTCACCGATTTGCTGTTGCACGCGGTGCAGGAACAAGCGCCGCTAGCCTACAGCTACCACACCAGCATCCTCGCCAGTAACCCTGGCTGAAGAAAACCGGAAAGCAGGCAACGGTTCCGTCCGTCACCTTGCTCCGGTGTTACCAACGCCCGGCAGATAATTCAGGCTAGCCGCCCTAACGGCTCCGCCGGGCTAATATCATCCGTTAAGAAGGCTAGTAACATGATTGAATACAAATCCGATGAGCAGATAAAAATCATTCAGGCTGAGCTGAAAAGCAAGGGCGTGAAGTACTGCATGGGTACCTATGTCGATATTCACGGTATCCCCAAGGGCAAGGTGGTACCGCTGTCTCATCTGGCGCATATGGCGCATGGTTCGGAGCTTTACACCGGCTATGCCCTGGATGGACTGGGTCAGGCACCGAATGACGACGAGATCGCCTCGGTGCCGGATCTTGATCATATTATCCAGATGCCCTGGCAGCCGGAAATTGCCTGGATGCCTGCCGATAATACCCTGTATGGCGAACCTTACCTGCTCAGTACCCGGGTGCTGCTGAAGTCGGTACTGGAAGACGCCAAAAAACTCGGTTACGGCATGAACCTTGGCATCGAAGCTGAAGTGTATCTGCTCAAGAAAAATGCCGATGGCACTCTGGTCATCCCGGATCCGGATGACAAGCTGAAAAAGCCTTGCTACGACACCCGTGCTTTTCTCAGTAACTTCAAGTGGCTCGATAAAATGGCCACCAGTATTGATGATCTGGGTTGGGGCCTTTACTCCTTTGACCATGAAGACGCCAACGGCCAGTTCGAATTCGACTTTAACTATGCCGATGCCGTCACCAGTTGCGACCGCTTTACCTTCCTCAAAATGATGGCGAAAGAGTACGCCAAACAGGAAGATCTGCTGGCGACGTTTATGCCCAAGCCGTTTTCCAACAAAACCGGTACCGGCGCTCACTTCAATATGTCTCTGTACGATCTGGAGACGGGGGAAAACCTGTTCCAGTGCACCCCGGAAGAAGACCCCCATGGCCTGGGCCTGACCCAATTGGGTTACCACTTTATTGCCGGTATTCTCAAACACGGCCCGGCGCTCTGTGCGGCTTTTGCACCGACGGTTAATTCCTACAAGCGCCTGGTGCGCCAGGGCGATATGCCGTACTTCACCTGGGCACCGGTATTTAATTCCTTTGGTTCCAACAACCGCACCAATTCAGTACGGGTGCCAATGGGGGGGGGCCGTTGTGAATCCCGCAATGCCGACGGCGCGGTGAACCCGTACCTGGCGGCGGCACTGGCGCTGGCAGCCGGGCTGGAAGGTATTCGCGAAGCACTGGATCCCGGCAAGCCACAAGAACGTAATCTCTACGAGCTGACCGAGACCGAGCGTGAAGAACTGGGTATCGGCTTTTTGCCACGTACCCTGGATGAGGCAATTCAGGCGTTTGAAGACGACCCGTTTGTTGAGCAGGTGTTAGGCAAGGCGTTGAAAAACGAATTTATTCGTTACAAGCGAGCCGAGTGGAACGAGTACCATACCGCCGTGAGCACTTGGGAAATCGAACGTTACAGCCACTTGTTCTGAGTCTGAAAGGGGTGGCAAACGCCACCCCAATATCACGGATACTGCTTGCAAGGACAAACCATGAGCAAAGAAAAAATCAGCCGAATCAGCATCTCCATGCCCGAGAGCCTGCTCGACGGCCTGGATCAGATGGTGAGCGAACGGGGCTTTGAAAGCCGTTCACAAGCCATCTGCGACATGATCAATCATCAAATCAACGACCATCGCGCCCAGCAGGGTAGTGATGTTATGACCGGCACCGTCAATCTGGTTTACAACCACGCGATACCGGGGCTGCAAAAGCGTTTGCACGACTTGCAGTTTCAATACATTGACGAAGTGATCAGCAACCTGAACGTCAACCTGACCCACACCAACACCCTGTCCATTATTCTGGTACAAGGCCCTGCCGACAAACTCAACCAGATCGCCGACCAGATGATCACCTTGAGAGGCGTGGTCTACGGCAAGCTACTGTTGAATTCCTACATTATCCCGCCGATACATCCTCTGCCGCCAAAAGGCTGAATGCCCCGACGATGTTATCGGGCTGAGTCCGCCAGCTCCATTACGGCCGCCATGGCGTAAGCCGCAACTTCCTTGTCTTGTGCGGCCGTGGCACCGGATACCCCCACGGCACCGATCAATTCGCCGTTGATCATCATTGGCAGGCCGCCGCCAAACGCCATCAAACCGCCGCCGACCTGATCCATACCAATCAGCTTTTCCTGCTCGATCACCGTGCCGAAGACATCGGTCGGGCATTGAAACAAAACAGCGGTTTTGGCTTTACGCTGACTGACATCCGCTGAGCCAAGAAAGGCTCTGTCCATACGCAAGAAACCAACGATATTGGCACCACTGTCGGCAACAGCGACACAGATACGCAGATCCATACTTTCGGCTTTTTCGACCGCGCGATCCAGAATCTCGCGGGCCTGTTTGCAGTTGATCGGATTCATAACATGACCTTTGGTTGTGTATTTGAGCGCTGTTATTTCGAGCGCAGTTATTTATAGATGTGACCTGATGATGCTACCACTGGCCAGAGGCCGCCTTGGGGCCAGATTCGGGATATTGATATACCGTTATACAGCACATCGGTGGCGTCAGTATCTGCTCTACAGGCCTGATGGAATGGGGCTTGTTCGTTTTAGACCGCGATCATAAAGCATCAATTAACAGGCTGGTATCGGATTTTCCGATACCACTAAGGTATCGAGATGGCTAAAAAATAGTATTAGATGGTATGTAATGTATTTACTAACCTTCAACTTTCACGGTCGACCAGTGCTCCGCTGGATAAATCTAATTAAAAAAGATCGAGGGTTTGGTTTATGCACCAGATTGAAAACTTTATTAACGGGTCTTTCCTGCCAGCCAGTTCCGGCATCCGCTTCGACAAGCGTTCCCCGGTAGACAACAGCGTCATTGCCAGCATTGCCGAAGCCACCCGGGCAGACGTGGATGCTGCGGTTAAGGCCGCCCGTGCTGCGCTGCATGGCGAGTGGGGTTCGCTGAACCAGGATCAGCGTGTTGAGCTGCTGTATGGCGTTGCGGATGAAATAACTCGCCGTTTCGACGACTTTGTGGCGGCCGAGATGGAAGACACCGGCCAGCCCGAACACGTCATGAAACACGTATTTATTCCCCGTGGTGCCGCCAACTTCAAGGTGTTTGCCGACGTTATCAAAAACGTGCCGACCGAATCCTTCATGCTCGATACCCCGGATGGTCGCGGCGCGCTGAACTACGCCCTGCGAGTGCCTAAAGGCGTGATTGGTGTGATTTCCCCCTGGAATGCGCCTTTCCTGCTGATGACCTGGAAAGTCGGCCCGGCACTGGCGTGTGGCAACACCGTGGTATTAAAACCGTCGGAAGAAACCCCGTTCACCGCCGCGTTACTGGGCGAAGTGATGAACAAGGTCGGCATCCCCAAAGGCGTGTACAACGTCGTCAACGGATTTGGCCCGGCCTCTGCCGGTGAATTCGTGACCCAACACCAGGGCGTTGACGCCATTACCTTTACCGGTGAAACCCGCACCGGCACCGCTATTATGAAAGCCGCTGCCGAAGGCACCCGCGATGTGTCGTTCGAGATGGGCGGTAAAAACGCCGGTATCGTGTTTGCCGATGCCGATTTTGACGACGCCGTCAACGGCATTTTCCGGTCGGCTTTCCTGAATACCGGTCAGGTGTGTCTGGGGACTGAGCGGGTGTACGTTGAACGTCCTGTTTTCGACAAATTTGTCGCTGCGCTGAAAGAAAAAGCCGAAGCCGTGCAGTTTGGTCGCCCGGAAATCAAAGGCACTAACTACGGCCCGCTGATCAGTCGCGAGCACCAGCACAAGGTGTTGTCGTATTACCAAAAAGCCGTTGCTGAAGGTGCCACCGTGGTGACTGGCGGAGGCGTGCCAGAGATGCCAGCCGATCTGGCTGAAGGTAACTGGGTGCAGCCGACCATCTGGACTGGCCTGCCAGAAACGGCCTCGGTGGTACGTGAAGAAATCTTTGGCCCTTGCTGCCATATCAGCCCGTTCGACAGCGAAGACGAGGTAGTGGCCAAGGCCAACGATAACGAATACGGCCTCTCTACCACCCTCTGGACCACCAACCTGACCCGTGCTCACCGCATGGCCGGTCGTATCGATGTCGGTATCACCTGGATCAACTCCTGGTTCCTGCGTGACCTGCGTACTGCCTTCGGTGGCTCGAAACAATCCGGTATTGGCCGCGAAGGTGGGGTGCACTCGCTGGAGTTCTACACCGAACTGCGCAACGTCTGCATCAAACTGTAAGGGGTGCTGACCATGGCTATGAATAATGAATTGATCAACCAGCTGGGCGACGAACTGTACAACGCGTTCGTCAGCCAGACCACGCTGGTACCCTTTACCGAACAGTTTCCAGACATCAGTCTGGAAGACGCCTACCGCATCCAGCAACGTTTTATTCAGTGTCGACTGGATGCGGGTGAAAGCGTTGTCGGTAAAAAAATCGGCGTCACCAGCAAGCCAGTACAAGATTTTCTCGGCGTGTTTCAACCGGACTTTGGCCAGCTGACCTCGAACATGATTTACGCCGAAGGCGATACCATGAATCTGGATGAACTGATCCAGCCGAAGGCCGAAGCGGAACTGGCGTTTATCCTGAAAGAAGATCTGCAAGGCCCCGGTATCACCGCTATGGACGTCATCCGTGCTACCGATTATGTGGTGCCATGTTTCGAGATTGTCGATTCCCGTATCGACAACTGGAAAATCAAGATTCAAGACACCGTCGCCGACAACGCCTCTTGTGGCGTGTACGTACTGGGTGAAACCCGAGGTGATCCGAAAAAACTCGACCTGACGCTGGCGGGCATGGTGCTGGAAAAAAACGGTGAATTACTCTCCACCTCAACCGGTGCTGCGGTACAGGGTTCTCCCGTGAATGCGGTGGCCTGGCTGGCGAATACTCTGGGCACCTTGGGTATCCCGTTCAAGGCCGGTGAAGTAATTCTGTCCGGCTCCCAATCGCAATTGGTACCGATTGAAAATGGCGACACGCTGACCTGTACGGTTGGCGGGCTAGGTTCCTGCAGTGTGTCGTTCCAAGGCCACACGGCAGTACAAAGAAAGGCCCAGACTACTTCACAGGAGAACCAGGCATGAAAGACATTACCCTGACTCGTGAAGACATCGTACGCCTGTGCGAGCGTATTGAAGGTGCTCAAACCCGTGCTTACGCCATTCCGAAACTGACCGACGAATATCCGGCCATGACCATGGACGATGGCTATGCCGTGCAAACCGCCTTGCGTCAGCGTTTTATCGCCCAGGGCCATAAACTGGTGGGCTGGAAAGCGGGTCTGACCTCCAAGGCCAAGATGAAGCAAATGGGTGTGGAAGTGCCGTCCATCGGCTTCCTGACCGATAAAATGGCGGTGCCGGAAAACAGTACGATCTCGGTATCCGAGCTGGTTCACCCTAGGGCGGAATGTGAAATTGCCTTCGTTACATCGCAGGATCTCGAAGGCCCGAACTGCACTGCCGAACAGGTGTTAGCCGCCACCGACTACGTACTGCCCGCAATTGAAATCATCGACTCCCGGTTTCAGAAATTCAGCTTCGACCTACAAAGCGTGATTGCCGACAACGGTTCCTCGGCGCGCTTTGTCGGTGGTGGCCGCCCCCGTTATGCGGCTGATTTGGATTTGCGCACCCTCGGTGTGGTGATGGAAAAAAACGGTGAAATCGTCGAAATGGGTGCCGGTGCCGCAGTGATGAACAACCCGGCAGAAGCCGTCGCCATGCTGGTGAACATCCTCCATCAGCTGGGCGAAACCCTGCCGAAAGGCAGCTTCGTGATGAGTGGCGGCATCACTGCCGCTACCGCGGTGGCACCGGGGGACTACATCTCGGCGCGCTTCCAGGAACTCGGCTCCGTATCGGTGTCCTTCACTGCATAACAACAAGAGACTACACAAATGCCCATTATCGAAATGCACATGCTGGAAGGCCGCTCTCTCGAAGACAAGGCCCGCCTGGCTGAAAAGGTCACCTCCGCCTGTTGTGAGGCGCTGGATTGTAACGCCAGCACCGTACGCATCCTGATTACTGAACACAAAAACGGTGAATTTTTTGTCGCCGGTAAAGCCGGTCGGGCATCCGATCAGGCGGCTGCGGCACAGAGCAGCGGAGAAGGAGCGCAACCACTATGAAAAAAATCAAATGTGCCCTGATCGGCTCCGGCAACATCGGCACTGACCTGATCTATAAAATCCAGCGCAGTGAAGTACTGGAACCGGTCTGGATGGTGGGCATCGACCCGGAATCCGAAGGCCTCAAACGTGCCGCCGCCATGGGCCTGAAAACCACCCACCTGGGTGTTGACGGCCTGCTGCCCCATGTACTGGACGATGACATCCAGATCGCCTTCGACGCCACCTCGGCCTACGTGCATGCAGAAAACTCGCGCAAGCTGAACGCGCTGGGTGTACTGATGATTGACCTGACGCCAGCGGCGATTGGCCCATTGTGCGTTCCGCCAGTGAACCTGAAAGAACACGCCGAGCGCGCCGAAAAGAACGTCAACATGATCTCCTGTGCCGGTCAGGCCACGATTCCGATTGTGAACGCCGTGTCGCAGATTCAGGATGTGGAATACGCCGAGATCATTGCCTCGCTGTCGTCCAAATCGGTTGGCCCGGGCACCCGCGCCAACCTGGACGAGTTTACCTACACCACCTCCAACGCCATCGAAAAAGTGGGCGGTGCCAAAAAAGGCAAGGCGCTGTGCATCATCAACCCGGCTGAGCCGCCGATGATCATGCGCAACACCATTTACTGCCTGACAGAAGACAAACCAAACGAAGCCGCGATTACCGAATCGGTGCTGAACATGATCAAAGAAGTGCAGAAGTACGTGCCGGGTTACCGCCTGGTGAACGGCCCGGTCTTCGACGAAGTGCCACAAGGCCATCGTGTTGCCGTGTTTATGGAAGTCGCTGGCCTGGGCGACTACCTGCCAACCTACGCCGGAAACCTCGACATCATGACCGCTGCCGGTACCCGAACTGCGGAAATGTTCGCCGAAAAAATGCTGGCGGGCGAATACAACCTGTCCGAAATGGAGGCCACTCAATGAGCAAGCGTTTAAAGGGTCGTAACATCATCCTGCACGACATGTGTCTGCGTGACGGTATGCACGCCAAGCGTGAACAGATTTCTGTGGCCGAAATGGTCAAGGTCGCCAAAGGCCTCGATGCCGCCGGTATTCCGTACCTGCAATGTACCCACGGTGCTGGCCTTGGCGGTAACTCGTTGCAGCACGGTTTTGCCATGGCCTCCAACGAGGAATACATTAACGCCGTTGCCAACGCCGTGATCAACGCCAAAGTCTCCGTCCTCTTGTTGCCTGGCCTGGGCACTATGAAAGAACTTAAAAGTGCCTACAAAGAAGGTGCCCGCTCGGTTCACGTGGCCACCCACTGCACTGAAGCCGACACCTCACCACAGCACATTGCCTGTGCTCGTGAACTGGGCATGGACACCACCGGATTCCTGATGATGGCGCACCTCAACAACGCCAGGGGTCTGGTGAAACAGGCCAAACTGATGGAATCCTACGGAGCCCAAACCGTTTACATCACCGACTCCGCCGGTTTTATGCTGCCGGAAGACGTGACTGAACGAATCGAAGCCCTGCGTGACGCGCTGGAGCCAGGTACCGAAATCGGTTTCCATGGCCACCACAACATGGGCATGGGCATCGCCAACTCCATCGCTGCGGTCGAAGCCGGAGCAACCCGCATTGACGCCTCCGTTGCCGGTATGGGCGCAGGCGCAGGCAACACCCCGCTGGAAGTGTTCGTCGCCGTGGTTGAACGCATGGGTGCCAAAACCGGCACCGACCTGTTCCAACTGATGGACTTGGCCGAAGACGTTATCGTGCCGCTGATGGACCAGCCAGTGCGTGTTGACCGCGACTCCCTCACCCTAGGCTACGCCGGTGTCTACTCCACCTTCCTGCTGCACGCCAAACGCGCCGCTGAACGCTTCGGCGTACCCGCCCGCGACGTGCTGGTCGAACTGGGCCGCAAGAAGATGATTGGTGGTCAGGAAGACATGATCATCGACACCGCCATGACCATGGCGAAAGAACGCGGTTTGCTGGCAGAGAAAACGCTGGAAGCGCTGTAATACAGCTCGGTGGTGATTTTGAACAACTGGCTCCCACGCTCCGGCGTGGTATGCCTTGATTTTGGCAGGTATCACGTTCCCACGAAGGAATGCTGGGAACGAGCAATGAATGTGATCAGTAATAACGACGGGTAATAGGATTACTGATTGCAGGGCCAAAACGTTGGCAGGTGGCAGTAAAGAAATTGCTGAGCTTGCCATCGGTCGGTTCGAGATCGATCCCGGCAAGACACGTCAAGCACATATCATCATCAAGATGCTGATCGATTAATTGATCCAACTCCTCTATCCATTCCTTGCGCCGTGTGACCAATATTGAGTGGTTAAGGTTTAGCAAATCAATCGTGTATTTTGCCTTCTTCTGGTACCGGCGTGATTTTATTGGATTTGGTATTATTTTACCGTTGTTCAAATACAGAAGGTAGTTATGCTTGGTTCTTGCTAGTAACGGAGAGAGAAATTGTTTCTTATTAAAATGGCTACGTTTGGAGTGGCCTCCAAAGCTACTTATTGGCTCAGAATTATATTGGATTTTTAAATTCTCCAAATCCGTTGAGCTCAGCGCGGATAGTACCAAATTGCGGTAATCGAATGTCTGCAAAGGATATTTGCTCTTGGGTTTGACGTGTTCGACATGAAAGCCAAATCCAAGCTCTTCCAAACGTAGTTCGGTGTATGCACATAATCTGTACTGCTCTTCATGTAGAGTATCCACCAATAAATTGTAGTTATTGTTTCTACTGAAACGCTGCCATCTATTTCTCGCACTTTCAGCGTCTATTGGTGGTTTAATCTTCTCGTCGTACAAGCAATCGAGATGCCTCTTCCTTTTGGCAATGTACTTCACCGCTTAAGAGCCTCCATTCGGCGAATCGACCGTTGCAGCCTCAGGATCTGTGGATGCTGATGACCCAGTTGTTCCATCAGTTTTTCCATTAACTGCTGTGCTTTCGGTCTCTGGTATTGGCCACTTTCAATCAGGGTCGTGAGTTCATCAAGATCTGCTTTTTCAGCGACTGGCGGTTGAGGGTCAACCTCCATAATACCTTGCAGTGCATTCTGGCTTTCCATGCCGTAGGAATTCATCAGGGGCATCTCAGCACGTGCTTGCCCGTTGTCGGCGATCACAATCTTGCGAATGGATTCCCGCAGTACAGTGGTCAGCACCTGCGGGCTATGGGTGGTTACAATGAATTGCAGCTTTGGAAATGCTCGTTGTAACGAACCCATTACCTGTTGCTGCCATTCCGGATGCAGGAACATATCGACTTCGTCGATCAGTACCACTCCGGTAGTTTCGAGGGCTGCATGTTTACCCAGATACGGATTCAGGCGAACACAACGGAATGCGATATCGGCTACCAGAATAACGATATTACGCAGGCCATCACTGAGCATATCCAGAGGCATAAAGCCCAGCTTGTCGTGTTCCATTACCAGCTTTTGGCCCTGGGATTGCCGGTATTGCAGATTTTTCCAGCCGGTGACAGCTTCCGTTACCTCGTTGACCGCCTGCTGAACGGATTCAACGGATTGCCTGAATACGTCGAGGTCACGTCCGTTATGGTTATTCGGGCTTTCCAGGTTGGCGATTTGCAGCTCTCGATAACTTTTGAATAACCAGCCGTACCAGTCTTCAAACTGTTTGTAGCCTGACGTCGCGGTTAAACAGTTTTCATAGCCCCAGATGCGGGAATACATTTGTTGTTCAAGCTTTTTGTCGTCGATTGTGGCAGTAAAGCGCCCTTGGTACCACAATCGTCCGGTGCCTTGATACAGAATCAGTGGCAGTTCCGTGCTGTCACTGGTCTGCTCATCCTGGGCTTTCTTCTGCAGCTCTGTCGCTACAGAGGTGATGCTGTCGTAGATATCATCGCGAAACATACGAGTTTTTGGTTCGACCGATCTTCGTTCTGCATACCAGGTAATAATATCCGGCTCATGAGTGCAAAAAATACCATCCGCCGTGATTCTGGACGGCTTTTGAGGTTCCATACTGCCCGATGGCATTTTTTGCAGACGTACGTCATCTGGCGTAATGCTGGCCAGTACATGTGGACGTGCCGAGCTGACGTCAATACCTTTGATAAACGACGATAATGCAATTCTGGCGGCATCCAATACCGTAGTTTTACCCGCACCATTGGGGGCAATCAGTACGGTCAGCTGGTCGTGGAAGTCGATTTCCAGCTCTTCAAAGCAGCGGAAATTTTTCAGCGTCAGTCGGTTCAGTTTCATCGGGTTGTGTCTGCAGTAACGGCTATTGGCCAACCAGCCGGGTGCTGTGTCGTCAAACCAGAAGAGATTATTCCGATTTAACCTGGATTGTTGTTAATCATACCGGCCGAATAGCCGGATCACGAGGTTAAAAGGCTCAAAATATCGTCACATTCGGGGCACTGCAGATCACTTGCGTCAGCAGGCACGGGAGGGAATCAACTCTCCCCATATGCCTTGGCGACCAGTTGCTTTGCTTCTTCGAGTTCTTCCGGCGTCCGTACATTGACTTCCAGATCGCCGGTGCCCCAATGGCCGGTATTGCTCATGTTCCGCATCCATTTGTCGTCTTTCTCTTCGGCCATTTCACCGGGCAGTTTCAAGTACAGCTGTAAACGCGGGTCTCGTCCGCTGAGTACCAGCACGGAGGCAAAGTTACGAATGCGTTTGAAGGCGGTGTAAAGCTTGAGTTCCTTGCGTTGGACTTCGTCGCCGAGGGATTCGATGTAGTCGCACAGGTTGTTGTAGAGCTCAAGCAACTCGGGCGGGGCTTCTGCGAGCCGTTCTTGCTGGCTTTTGTCACCTCGTGTTGTGATTTTGTTTTCCGTTATTGGTGTGTCAATTTGGCTGGCTGTGGAATCAGTTTTACTTGTCTGTGCACCCTGGTTGATCTGCGCCGTCTGGGCATTCACCAGTTCCAGCAACAGCAGGTTATCGCCGAAGTAGCGGTAGCGCATCAGCTCGATATTGCGGTTGATCTGTTGCACTGCGTGTTCGTCGTAGCGGTTGAAGTCGGCAGCGATGCAAATCAGCCGGGTGCCGTTCCATTCAATGGCTTCGGCAATCTTTTTGTCGAGTGTTTCCATCACCAACCAGCGGAATTCGGCCTGATGGTCGAGCAACCAGTCGAGGTAAAACAGCCCCTGGTTGATCACGTTTTCATTGCTGTGGCGTTTGTATTCGATGATGACGGGGCAGTTGTTTTCATCAATGCCGAGGGAGTCGATGCGACCGCGATGAGTTTTGCCGGTGCTGTATTCACTGGCCAGACAGCTCACCCCGAGCAGAGCTGACATATTGCGCTCAACGTCCTGTTGCAGGTGTTTTTCGAGGCGGGCGCTCTGGCCTGATAGCTCTGTGGCCTTGCCCTGATCGAGTGTGAACAGCTTGATGTCGCTCATGGGGTTCCTTGTTGTTGCTATAACGTCATTTTTGACGGCGATCCCTATGATCAGACACGAATGCTGTCCCTCTCAACATAGGGTTTCAGCTCTGGCCTCAGAGCCTTGTCGGTGACCAGATCAACGGGGCAGCCGAGCAGGTCTTCAAGATAGAACTGCACACCGAAGTAGCGTTTTGAAGTAGCAGGGCCTTTAAAGCTGACGAGTATGTCGACATCGCTGCTATCGGTATTGGTCGCACGGGCGGTTGAGCCAAACAAAGACAGTTCCTGAACGCCAAAGCGAGACTGAAGTTCAGCCTTGCAGTTACGTAACGCGCTGAGTGTTTGTTCCCGGATCATGGCGATTCTTCCATGAGTAGGCTTTGGCTGAGCGTAGCGCCTTACCGGAGTTATGGGAAGGTGGGTTTTGTTGACCGTGGTGTTTGAGCTGTGAGCCCGTTGTGCGAGTATTGATTATTGTCCATGTATCTTCTCTGGGGGGCTTTTGTAGATCTCACAACCACAGCGGCTGCATTGCCAGTGTGGGCTGTCCCATTCACCGGCTTCGTTGATAACCGGCATTTCGCAGCCGCCGATGATTGTTTTGCCTGAATCCATTTCTGCCTGTAATTGTTCGCTGTAGAGCGGGAATCCATACAGAATGCTGCCGACGGGCGCAAAGCCACAGGCCGGGCATTTACGCGGTTTGCGCGAGCGGACAATACGGTTGTTGGTCATCAGAGGTCCTTGATCTGGCGATGGGACTGGCGCTGTGATACCAGGTGCGGATCAGCACTATTTATTCTGTGGCTTGACCCC
The DNA here is from genome assembly GCA_913061185.1 of uncultured Oceanobacter sp. GTDB lineage: Bacteria > Pseudomonadota > Gammaproteobacteria > Pseudomonadales > Oceanobacteraceae > Oceanobacter > Oceanobacter antarcticus. The sequence continues at coordinate 41,157 of CAJXTI010000017.1, read as the reverse complement.
GCCACGACGCCCAAGACCAAAACCAACCCGGTAAAGGTCGGGCATATCAATACGGCCGTCTTTTTTGGTTTCCATAACGCCCAGCCTTTTGAGGTCTTCGACGATACCTTGCCAGCCTTTTTCGGAGTGTTGCGCAGGTAGACGTTCTGAAGGGATTGACGATGGCCCTTGTGGAAAATGGTCTTGCCAGCGTGGTTCAAAAACGCTGAATTCACAAGGTAGGGTAAGGCCTCGTAGGGGCGCCATAACGGTGGATATCCATGGGTAGTCTTCTTCCAGTTCGGATACCCGGATGCCAGAGGCTTTTTGGATACCCCGCTTGATGCTTTCGTAATGCAGCGCATTTTCGTGGTCAGGATAGCGTTCTTGAGTTCCCTCTGTTGCTTCCTTTATTGCAGCCAAAAATGATCTTGGTGACGCTTGTCCTCGTCCATCGGCCAAATGGCTAACAGACCAGGTGTAAGGTACGCCCCTCCGTTTATCCTTACCCATCCATGGGCCTGCCAATTTTATAAAAGCCTCACGCTGTTGCTCGGATTCGCGTTTCATCCCGTCGTTTAGCAGATAGAGGCCGTTATGTTGCGAATACAGCGATGATGGCAACTGCTCACGTAATAGCTGGCCATGTTCCCCGGGAGCATTAATCAGGCGTTGCCATAATAACCCGTGCACATCATGGCGTGCCCAGTTCAGATCTGCTCGGGAAGCCTTGAGTTTGGATGCATCCGGGAAGTCGAATACGTTACGTTCGGCCTGATCTTCGCGCAGAAAGGCCTTGCCATAGAGCCCATTAAAGGACTTCAGCCAAAGAATGGCTTGCAGCAGCCCGCGGACTATATCGTCCATTTGTTGCCAGTCGCGGCTGATGCGATCCAGCGCATCAAACAGAATCAGGCCTTTCCATGCTCGTGGTTGACGCATCAAAGCCGCCGATTCGTGCGGGCTGTTTTTTTGCCATTCCAACGTATCGGGCCAGGTTTGATCTGGAATTGGGGTCTGGTTTTGACTTGCAACCCAGCGGTAGATAACCGCTTTCCAGATATCCAGCGTCGGATAACCAAGATTCAGAAGCTGGGCAAATTCATCTTCAGTCGGGTAGGAGGAGTCATCCTGCTTTTCGGAGTGACCAATAAACAGGTCAATATCCAGCTCCGGTAATACCGCTCCAATGGTGGCGCGTAATTCCGGATCTCGCAGCGCGGCTGTCCAGAAGGATTTGCCAACACCACGACCACCGACCACGACGCTGGTATCCAGTCGTAAGGCCTTCTGATGAGACAATGGAATATACAGTGTGCCAATGCTCGGTTTTTCACCATGATTACTGGTTTCCAGCGCTGCCGAGAGGATGGCTTGCCGCAGTTGTTGGGCCTCTGTCATTTACTTGCTCTCCAGAACAGCACTGATACCCGAGATCAGTGCTCCAAAAATCATATCGACCTGTTTTGTATCAATTTCGATGAGTCGCCCATGCAACGATTGTAATCCGGTAAAACTGCGGTGCCAGTGTACTGCCCAGGGCGAGTGCGGAGCTGTATCGTCGGATTCTTCAAAGTTCCAGTTGTCGCCTATCACTTCTCCGGGTTTAATATCGTCGTATTGGGTGTCGGCAAACAGATTGCAGGCGTTTTCCCGCAGACGTTCGAGATAGCTGATGGTATCGGTATCCGGGGTTAATCCCGAGACAATTTGCAGGCGTTTGCGGATGTCGATAATAGAGTGACTGCGCTGCCAGTGTTCGAACAGAATTTTATAACCGCTCCAGGTCTGACTGCCGTCAATCGCAAACAACAAGATCAATCTGGCGCCCAGATCAGTAATACAGCTGGAAGCGACTTCGTCGATACCGGCGCGGGAGTCGATCAACACAATATCGGGCTGATACTTGTTTTCGAGTTGTAGGATCAGCCGCTGCAGACGTTGCGACCAGCTTTCGCGGCTGCCGTTGGCCTGCAGTTTGGGCATCCAGACCCGCCCGAGTTTGGAGATGTATTCACCGGGATTTGCACCATGGGCAGGTATGACCAGAATCTCACCATCACGAGATAAATCACTGCTGGCGACCATGTGTTGCATGACGTTATCGCCGTTATCGACCAGATCCTCGACCAGCCAATCCGTAATACCGTAAGCGGGCTTTTTTTCGAGAGGCAGAATCGCAGTCGAGAGACCGGGGGATTCCAGATCAAGGTCGAGCACCAGAACCTTTTTACCAGCCTGCGCCAGAGACCAAGCCGTAGCAGCCAGAGCCGAAGAACGGCCAACGCCACCTTTGATGGAGAAGAACACCACACGGGCCGGGCCAGATTCAGATGCTTGGGTTATGGTTTGCCAGTCGGTTTCCGTCGCCAGGCGGTCAACAACGAATACGTCATCGAACCCGTCAAGCGCGAAACCCGGAGCCCCTTGTTTTATTGCGTCCAGATTTTCTTCAAACAGCACTAGTCTCTCTGCGGGCCATGCATGTGGAGCCAGTTGTTCACTGATGGCTTCAAGCAATGGCTGCAGTCGCGAAGTCAGTTCTGCATCATTTTCAACGGTTTCCGACAGAATCAGGCGCACCCGGCCGTTCAGGTCGCGGTTAACCAGCACAGTACCGAGCTTCGTCAGTAACGGTAAGTGTTGGTCAAATATTGCCTGAAGGGTCGAGGTGATCTGGTCAAAGTTGATCATAGGAGTCCATCCAGTTGCGCTTTTTTGATCAGTTGGCAAACGTTGTTTGCGCCAGATTTGTGGCTGTTAACCAGGTTTTGATGAAACACGTTGCGGTGTGCATAACGTTGAGAAGCGTTCCAGTTATCGAATGGGTTACTGTCAGGGAGCTCAAATCCTGTGCCACTCACGTGCCCACTCTGATAGGTACTGTAGCGATCCCAGATTTTGTCGGCATGTTTGGTATCCTTATCGTTCTTGGGCTTCTGCTTACTTTCATCCCACTCCATTCCGAATATTTGCATCAGTGCTTTTAACCCGCACTCTGCGGAAAATCCGTAAAGGTGATCGGCATTAGCCCAGCGCTGCTGATTAAACAAAAGTTCAGCATCTTGCCAGTGACGCTGCTGAGCATCGACAAAGTCCGTTTTCATTGGATGGCTCTGTAATCCGTGAACAAGTCTTGATGATACAAAAGATGGGCCTATGGCTCACGAAAAACCGGCGGTTTCGCATTGGCCGACTGCATTCTATGGGTAATCAGTTCTCCCGATAGGCCTTTTCAACCAGCCGTTTGGCTTCTTCCAGTTGTTCTGCTGTGCGCACGTTCACTTCCAGATCACCAGTCGCCCAGTGGCCGATCTTGCTGACGTCGCGCATCCATTTGTTGTCTTTACCATCTGCTTCGGAGCCGGACAGGTTCAGGTATAGCTGTAAACGCGGGTCGCGGCCGTTCACGACCAATCTGCAAACGACGTTGCGAATACGGAGGATGTCATGGATAAAGTGAATATCGCTGCTGGCACCAATGATCCAGACATGTTTGCCGTTCCAGAGTTGCAAGGCGATGTCTCCGTGTTAGGGGCAGGGCATCACCTGTTTGTATCAGACACGAGACGCTGTCTTGTGTGATATAGGAGCATTTTTCAGAGTGCAGCTCTTATGAGTGTATCGAGTGCTGGTTAATGCTTCGCCAGCCACTCTCGTCCCTGTTCGGCAAACTCAAATAGCTGCCGGGTGTAGCCACCCTGAATCACGCTGCGGACAATGTCCGGGTCAACGTTCAGATAATCGTGAACCAGGACATTTCGCAAACCAATGACCCTGCGCCATCCGACCAGTGACTGGGTTTCCAGTTGCTGGTGTTGTGCCAGTATTTCGAAGGCCATACCGGCATTTTCAGGACTGCTGCCAGACAAGGCTTTGGCCCAGTGTTTGGCGATGCCAATACAGCTTTCGATGGTGATTTGTAAGGTGCGCTCGGCAGCACGGTATTCAAGGTTTGAGAGTGAACGCTGGGCCAGCAGACTGGATAGCTCGTCCAGTTCAGCCCGACATCGGGCCAGAGAGTTTTTCATGGCATACAGGTAAGCGCTATCTGTCATGGATGCCTCCGTTGTGGGTCGTGGAGAAACTTTGGTAGTCCAACTCCATCATCGACATGATCCGGGCTTCTTCTTGTAATCGTCGCCCTTTATCGGCGCTCCAGAGTACCCGATTCGCGGATATCACCGAATAGGCAAGCGGAATGGGCGATTGATTAATGTCCAATATCGAAAGTCCGTTTTCTGACAACCCCAATTGCTGCCGCCAGTCTTCCGCTAACAGCTCCGGACGCAAACGGGTTTCCAGCTTGTTGGCCAATTGCACAGGGTCGAATGCAACAGCCAGATCAATGTCCGAGTATGCGCCTGCATTGCCTTTGGCGTGTGATCCGTAGAGCCACACAACCTGCACTTCGGGGCGCTGTTGCGCCAGAGCAATGATCTTTTGTTCAGGAAAACTCATGGTTTATTCCTGTCTGCTTGGTGGTCTGCTGCGCGGCATTCATTCAGAAAACGAGTGACACCGCTCAGAAATTGCCGATAGCTTTCTGACTGGTTATCGATCAGGGATAAATGGGGAGCGATGGCCCGTACTCCAACGCAATCCTGAAGTTCGTGTTTGCAGCTACGTAAAGTGGTGAGTGCTTGCATGACGTTATCCCGTCAACAAAGCGGATCACAGCGTAGCGCCTGGCGGCGGTGAGTGGAAGTGCATCGGGTGCTGTCGGAAATGTCTGATGTCAGTATGCCTGGTCAAGGTGCTTGGTCAAAGTGCCCGGGTTACTTGTCGGGTAACGGTGGCAAATGTTCCTGCTTGTATATCTCGCAGCCGCACTGGCTGCATGGCCAATACGGACTGTCCCATTCATCGGCTTGATTGATTACCGGCATTTCGCAACCGCCGATAATCACTTTCCCTGTATGTATGTCAGCCTGCATTTGTTCGTCGTACATTGGAAAACCGTAGAGAATATTTGTCGTGCTCAAGAGTGAATAACTTGATGTCGCTCATGGGGTTCCTTGTCGTTGAGGTGTCGTGCCCGGTTGTTGTGCTGCCGTCACTGCCGCCGTTTTTCCGGTTCTGGCAGCTCATTCTGAATAATGCTCCAGACCTTATCGTCACAATGCCGGAATCGCCATGGATCAGTCGATTCCGGATGGCACAGTAATACGAGGCAGGTATTGGGCGGACTGCCTCCTGATTGGCTGGTTTGGTACGGCTACCGAATATCGGGAGTGTGAAATTTGCAAAGGGAAACAGCAAGCGCCAGGTTTATATCCCGGTGCGTTGTGCCAGTCGCTCGGCAACAAAATCAATAAAGCAGCGTACTTTGGCAGACATGTGTTTGCGGCTGGGGTAGATCAGGTAGATATCAATCACCATCGGTTGGTAGTCGGTAAACAGTTCGATGAGTCGGCCACTGCTGATTTCGTTGGTGAATAAAAATGAGGGCATGCGGGCGATGCCTTGTCCGGCGAGGCAGAGGGATATTTCCATTTCTGAGCTATTGCTGCTGACCCGGCTGTTTACCTCGACCTGGATGTCTTTGCCGTATTGGTTGCGGTAGTGCCAGAGACGCGGTGTTTTCAGGTAGGTGTAGGTGATGCAGTGATGTTCGGTGAGTTCTTCTGGCCGTTGCGGAGTTCCGTATTGTTGCAAATAGGACGGAGCGGCGAGTGTCACGGCCCGTGAACGCATAACGCGACGGCTGATGAGGCTGGAGTCTTCCAGTTGCGGGGTGGCTCGTATCACGACGTCGAAGCCGTCTGCGACGATGTCGACCTTGAGGTTGTTGAAGTCGATTTCGAGGCCGACCTGCGGGTAATGCTGCAGAAAGTCGGAAAATATGCCGCGCATCTGGGCCATGCCAAAGCTGACTGGGCAGCTGACCTTGAGGGTGCCGGTGGGTTGTTGTTGCTGGCCCATCAGGGCGTTTTGGGTATTGCTGACATCGGCAATGATTTGCTGGCATTGCTGGTAGTAGAGTCGGCCTTCGGCGGTCAAGTGCAGTGAGCGGGTGGTGCGGTTGAGCAGGCGGGTGCCGAGGCGTTCTTCAAGTCGGGCGATTTCTTTGCTGATGTAGGAGGTGGAGTGCCCGGTGTTGTCGGCGGCACGGGTGAAGCTGCCAGCACTGACCACTTCGGCAAAGATGATGATGCCGTCCAGCAGATGGGCATTGTAAGTCATGCTGTCTCCTTTTCTCACATCACGAGATGTTGGGTACTGACGGCGTGAATAATGGCTTATTGATAGTCAGGTGGAAACAATAACTCCACAAAAATGCTATTAATTAATCTGTGTGGCTAATGTAAGGTGCACCTCATCAACCAATCTTCACCTTGAAGGAGCCACCGCATGAAAGTATTAGCGTTTGCCGCTACTAACAGCCGTCAGTCCATTAACAAGCAGCTGGTCACTCATGCGGCCAAGCAGCTGCAACAGACTACTGGCGCTGAGTTGGAAATCCTCGATCTGAATGACTTCGAGATGCCAATTTACAGTGTTGATCGTGAACAGGAGTCTGGTATTCCTGAACCTGCCCAAGCGTTTTTCAAGAAAGTCGGCGAAGCCGATGCCGTGCTGATCTCGTTTGGTGAGTTTAATGGTTCATTCAGTGTGGCGTATAAAAACGTGTTTGACTGGGCTTCCCGTATCGATCAGAAGGTTTATCAGAACAAGCCGGTCGTGGTAATGGCAGCTTCCCCTGGCCCTGGTGGTGCGCAGAGTGTATTAGCGACTGCTGTGGGTTCCGCGCCGTATTTCGCCATGGACGTGAAAGCTCAACTGTCGGTGCCGTCGTTCTACGATAACTTTGATGTTGAGAAAGGTGAGCTGAGCAATGCGGAATTGACTGCAGCGCTGACCGAAGCGTTGGCAACGCTGGCGTGATGCCTCGCATGGCCTGATCGCTGTAAATTTAAAAAACCGGCTCTGCCGGTTTTTTTGTGCCTGAATGTAGGGACGCCCTCCGTGGCTGTCCGACGCCCTCCGTGGCTGTCCGACGCCCTCCGTGGCTGTCCGAATACGTGTGAACCGGTTTGTGGACACGGACGGAGCCGGTTGGCGGACACGGACGGAGCCGGTCCCTACGGGCAAGGCCGATCCTTTCAGGCGACGATACGCATATCCATTTCACTGAGGTGGTTGAGGAACAGGGTGAAAATTTCGCTTTGTTGCGAGGTGTTCAACCGGCCATGGATGTTTTTGCGATGTACCTTGACGGTGCCAACACAGATGTTGAGCAGCTCGGCGATGGACTGGGAGCTGTGGCCTTGCAGAATCAGGGCGGTGATTTCCTGCTCGCGGCGGGTCAGGACGCCCTGGCCGAAAGTGCGTAATGCCTGGGTCAGGGTGCTGCGGCTCTGGCCGTTGGGCAGATATTCATCGGCGTTGGAGAGCCAGAATTGGCGAATCAATGCACTGACCATGGCGCAGTGTTCCTGCAGCCGGTTCATTTCTGCACGGGTGATGCTGCCAAGGCTGGATTTGCGACCGAGAGAAAGGGTGAAGTAGCGGTTTTCCGCCAGTTCGATGACCAGGTTGATTTCGTCAACGAGGTCAAATTCCTGATAGCAGCTATTAAAATATTCGCTTTGGGTGAAGGAATCCGGGGCGATGTTGCTGAGGCGGCTTAACCCGGTAATCTGGTTGCTACTGCTCTGCTGCAGAGCGCAGTAAAGCGGGTCGAGCAGATAGCTGTGGTGCAGGTAGGTTTCCAATGCTGCGCTGGGTGCGTCAGTCTCGGTGTAAATCAGCGTTGGTTTCGCACCGGGAACAAACACCAGCATCAGGCAGGTATCAAAATGCGCCAGGCTGGTGAGGTAACTGGCCAACTCCTTCGGAAAACTGGTCAGGCGAATGTGATCGACCAGATTCGCCAACGCTTTGGTTGCGGTTGTCTCAGACATCAGAGTGCTCCTGCCTGTTGTGCACTGGCCAGTGTCAGGTCGAGACAGAGGCGGACTTTTTGGCACAGTTCGTTGATTTCTGCTTTGTTGATCACCAAGGGTGGCGACAATACCATGCGGCTGCCGACCGCACGCATGATCAGGCCATTATCAAAACAGTGGTCACGGCAGATCAGGCCGATGTCCAGCGTTGATGGAAACAGGGTTTTGCTGGCCTGGTCTTGCACCAGTGCCATACCGGCGATCAGGCCGATGCCTTCGATATGGCCCACTAACGGGTGATCAGACAGGCTTTCACGCAGGGTTTTCTGGAAGTAAGGGCCGGTGTTGTCACGGACTTGCTCAACAATATGTTCATTTTTCATGATGTCGATGGTTTTTAATGCCACTGCGGCGGCGACCGGGTGACCGGAATAGGTGAAGCCATGGTTGAAGTCTTCATCCTGCGCCATCAACGTGTTGGCAATACGATCACCGACCGCAACCGCTGCAATCGGCAGGTAGCCGGAAGACAAGCCCTTGGCCATCGACATAATGTCTGGCTGGATATTAAAGGTATCGCTGCCGAACCAGTTGCCAGTGCGGCCAAAACCGCAGATGACTTCATCCACTGCCAACAGAATGTCGTATTTGTGGCAAATACGCTGAATCTCGGGCCAATAACTGGCGGGTGGTACGATCACGCCACCGGCACCCTGAATCGGTTCTGCCACAAACGCGGCGACGTTGTCTGGCCCAACCGCGAGAATTTTTTCTTCCAGTGCCCGCGCTGCTAGCAGGCCAAATGCTTCTTCGCTTTGATCACCGCCTTCGCCATACCAGTAAGGCTGACGGATACGTTCGATATTCGGCACCAGCGGCCCTCCCTGTTTGTGCATGCCACCCATACCGCCCAAGCTGGTGCCACCGATGGTGCTGCCGTGGTAGGCGTTCTCGCGGCTGATCAGAATGTTACGCCATGGCTTGCCCTGGAGCGCCCAGTAGTGGCGGGTCAGACGCATCACAGTATCAATGGCTTCTGAGCCGGAGTTGGCGAAGAAAATCCGGTTCAGATCCCCAGGCGTCACACTGGCGATGGCTTCAGCCAGTTCGACTGCGGGGCCATGGGTAGTTTGAAAAAAGGTGTTGTAGTAAGGCAGTGTGCGCATTTGGGCATCGGCGGCTTCGGCCAGCTCCTCACGGCCATAACCCAGATTGACGCACCACAAGCCTGCCATGCCATCGAGAATCTTGTGGCCCTGTTCATCCCAGATGTACACCCCGTCGGCGTGAGTGATCACCCGTGCACCCTTGTTGTTCAGGCGCGTTGTATTGGTGAACGGATGCAGGTGGAAACGGGCGTCGCTCTGCTGCAAGGAGGAGTACTGGCTGGTTGTGGTGTTGGAATCGTGGCTCATGTCACGTACCTTAATTCTTTAAATGTGATCACAATTTTGTGATCACAAAATGAATTGGTCAATGGCTGTACAAAATGACTGGCCTGAAATCACCAATCGTCCAGATTGTCCAATAGCGGACGACGACAAAATATGCGTATCAGGCGGCGTCGGCGAAGAAATGTGTGCGAAGCGAAGTCCTGCAAAGAAAAGCCATGCAAAGAGATGTTGTTAAGGCGATGAGGAATACAAATGGCAGCGGCCCGGCAGCCGGGTCTTGCTAACCGAGCAATTGTTGCAGCTGTTCTGGTGAGGAGGCAAAAGCACAACCGTCGCGAATATCAGCGCTGATGGCCATTTGTAAGGCCAGAGAATCGCGCTCACGAATGGCGGCAACGGCCTCCTTGTGGCGATCGACCTGGTAATAATCATCAAGATTTTCGCTGGCGACTTGCATAAACGGCGCCAGTTGCAGCCACAGACTTTCGATTAACGACTGGGTAACCTGATGCGGGTTGGCGGTGTAAAGCAGACGGTGGAATTGCTGATTGTACCGGGTTACATCGTGGCTGTTGCCGGTCTCGCTGGCGATATCAATGCGGCTGTCTAGCTCTTCCAGCTGGGCCAGCCGGGTTTCATCAATGTAGGGCATGGCGCGCACAGCACTGTGGGTTTCGAGGCAGATGCGGGCTTCAACCAGCTCGGCAAATTTCATCGCCGTCATTTTCGGCACCATAACGCGGCGGTTTTCGAGAATTTCCAATGCCCCTTCTGCCGACAACTGGCGTAGAGCCTCGCGGATGGGCATTGGGGATACATCGAGCAATGTCGCCAATTCGCGTATGGTAAGAGCACGCCCTGGCGCTATTTTCCCCAGCAATACGGCCTGGCGCAGTGTGCTGTATACCCACTGGGTGATAGTTACAGCGCTGTGGCGCTCAGTTAGGGTGAGATCAATCGGGGTGTGTTTATCCATGCTGATAGCGCTCTGTCTGCGGTTTTTGCTCGTGTTTGCTACTTGCCTGTCATCGAATATGTGATCACAATTCGGGATATTCAAGCACAACACAGGCGGGGCAGCCAGAGCGTTTGTGTGCCCCTTCTTTCCTTGTGCTCCTTCATGACCAGGTGTTCCATGCAAAATGATTTTGATCTTTTTATCGTCGATCTGAACGGCAACCTGCGAGGCAAACGCCTGTTAGGCAGCTCGCTGGATAAAGTCTATGAAGAGGGCGTCAAGTTGCCACGCTCCGTTATCGGTGTCGATTTTTGGGGCGGTGATGTCCCTGATAACGGCCTGGTGTTCGAAACCGGTGACAACGACGGTATTTGTATACCCGTGCAAGACAAACCGACTCTGGTGCCTTGGGCTGGCGAAGAGCGCCATCAGTTGCAGGCGATGATGATGAACCCGGACGGCTCGCCCTTTAACGTCGATCCGCGCCAGGTATTAAAAAACATCGTCGACCGTTTCCATGAACGTGGCTGGTATCCGGTGATGGCCACCGAGCTGGAATTTTATCTGATGGATGGCGATTCCGAAGAAGTGCAGCGTCCGCGTCCGCCGGTACTGGATCGTGGCCATGGTCGCCGCCTCAACACCACCGATGCCTACTCAATTGAAGACGTTGATGGCCTGGAGTCGTTTTTTGCTGAAGTGCGTGCCGCCTGTGATGTACAGGGTGTATTGGCCGATACCATTATTTCCGAGCTGGGGCCGGGTCAGTTCGAGATCAACCTCAAGCACGTCTCCGACCCGTTAAACGCTGGTGACCAGTCGATCTGGTTCAAGCGTCTGGTCAAGGGCATTGCCCGCAAGCACGGTTACACTTCCACTTTTATGGCCAAGCCTTACGCCGAACATTCCGGTAACGGCTTTCACGTGCATTTCAGCCTGGTCGACAAAGATGGTAACAACCTGTTCGACAACGGCGGCGAAGAAGGCACCGAGATGCTGACCCAGGCGATTGCCGGTTTGCTGGAATTGATGCCTAGCTCGATGCTGCTGTTTGCGCCGCACCTGAATTCCTATCGCCGCTTTCAGGACGGTTCCCATGCGCCGGTATTTGCCTGTTGGGGTTATGAGAATCGCACGACTGCAGTACGGGTACCGGAAGGTGACCCGGAAGCACGGCGGCTGGAGCACCGGGTGTCCGGTGCCGACGCTAACCCGTATCTGGTGTTGGCGGCCGTATTGGCCGGGTCTTTGTATGGCCTGAATAACAAACTCGTTCCGCCAGAACCGATGGAAGGCGATGCCTATGCCGATTCCCACGAGTCGACGCGTTTGCCTTATCGCTGGGACGACGCCATCAAGGCGCTGGACAAGAGTGCAGTGCTGCGTGAATACCTGGGCGATGAGTTTGTGGATGTTTTCTGTGCGATCAAGCGCCAGGAAATTACCGAGCTGAACAGCCGTATTTCCGACATTGAATATGAGTCGTACCTCGGCCTGCTGTAACCGCAGCACAAGCCTGGCACTGGTCGCGTCAGCGACAAGACGGGTGCGACAAACAATGAATGACACCATCGACACCACAATCTGAGTGACAACAGTGGGCGGCCCATCGGGTCGCCTGTTTTGGTTGTGGAGTACTGTGCTGGCTTTGGATGTGACCAGTGCGGCTCAGATTCGCAGGGTGGCGCGGCTGGTAATGTGAACATTGTCGGCCAGCTTGTGGCGGAAATAAGCCACTATTGGCTCTACAGGGCCTGATTTTACTGGCCTGTATAAAGCCCACCGGGGATCTAGCCCCTGGGGGGTATGGGAATGCCTCGGCGGCATCCGTAGCGTGACGATCAAGGTTGCTCGACTAACGTGTTATTTCTGGAGAAACATATGCTCAAACTGTCTGCTCTGATGGCCTCTGTATGCGCGCTGACGGCCGCATCCAGCGCTCTGGCCGCTGATAAGGAACTGAATATCTACAACTGGTCGGATTATATCTACCCGGAAGCGGTGGCTGAATTCGAACAAAAAACCGGCATCAAGGTGAACTACGACGTTTACGATTCCAACGAAGTGCTGGAAGCCAAATTGATGACGGGCAGCAGCGGTTACGACCTGGTAGTACCGACCGGTGCTTTTCTTGAACGTCAGATTCAGGCCGGTATCTACGCCACCATCGACAGCAGCAAGCTGAGCAACTACGGCAACCTCGACAAGACCCTGCTGGAAAAAGTCGCCCGTCACGATGCCGGTAATGCCCACAGTGTGCCATGGGCCTGGGGCACCATTGGTCTGGGTTACAACGTGGATATGATCAAGGCGCGACTGGGTGAGATGCCTGTCGATACCCTCGACCTGATCTTTGATCCAAAAATTTCTGCCAAGCTGAAAGACTGCGGCATTGGCTTGCTGGACTCTCCGGCTGAAGTGATGTCGATCGCCCTCAACTACGTCGGCCTTGACCCCAACTCAGAAAGCAAAAGCGACCTCGGCAAAGCCGAAGCCCTGATGAAAGCCAACCGTGACAACTACCGTTATTTCCATTCCAGCCAGTACATCTCCGATCTGGCCAACGGTGAAATCTGTGTCGCGCTGGGCTACAACGGCGATATTCTGCAATCCCAGAGCCGCGCAGAAGAAGCCGGACAGGGAGTGGAAGTGGCGTACGTCATTCCGAAAGAAGGCACGCTGGTATGGTTTGACCTGATGGCGATTCCTGCCGATGCCCCCCATAAAGACGCGGCTTACCAGTTCATCAACTTTGTCCTCGAGCCAAAAACCGCAGCCGGTATCTCCAACTACGTCTATTACGCCGTACCGAACACCGCTGCCGAGCCATTCCTGAACGAAGACGTGATCAGCAATCCGGGCATTTACCCAAGTACCGCCGTGAAAGCCAAGCTGTTTACCCAGCAAGCCCACACAGCCAAGTTTGACCGCGTGCTCAACCGTGCCTGGTCAAACGTCAAAACCGGCCGTTAATTGATATTCGCACCGACCCGGAGAAACATCCGGGCGGTGCTGCCATTCCCGAGGGGGGCAGCCCCCGTCTAACTGGTAGCCAGGTTATGACAACAGCACAACAACCCGCCCCGAAAACCAACCCGCTGACGGCACCCACGCCAGACTTGTGGCGCGACCCCAATGCCCATCCGTTTGTCTTCTTTGACGGGGTGACCAAACAGTTTGGTGACTTTACCGCCGTCGACAACATCAGCCTGAAAGTCTACAAGCGCGAGCTGTTCTGTTTGCTGGGCGGCTCCGGTTCGGGCAAAAGTACCCTGCTGCGGATGCTGGCCGGGTTCGAACAGCCGACCAGTGGCCGTATTCTGATTGACGATGTGGACATGGCTGGCATTCCGCCGTGGAATCGACCGGTGAACATGATGTTTCAGTCTTATGCGCTGTTCCCGCATCTGAGCGTTGAAAAAAACATTGCCTTTGGCCTCAAGCGCCAGCGGCTGGCCGACGTCGACATCAAGCGTCGCGTGGCCGATATGCTCGACATGGTGCAACTGGGCCATCTCGGCAAACGCAAGCCACACCAGCTCTCCGGTGGCCAGCGCCAGCGGGTCGCGCTGGCGCGCTCACTGGTAAAGCGTCCGAAGTTGCTGCTGCTCGACGAACCGCTGGGAGCGCTGGATAAAAAACTGCGCGAAGAAACCCAGTTTGAGCTGGTGAACATTCAGGAAGAGCTGGGCGTGACCTTTGTGGTGGTGACCCACGACCAGGAAGAAGCCATGACGCTGGCGACCCGCATCGGCGTGATGAACCAGGGCAACATTGTCCAGGTGGGTGAACCCCATGATATTTACGAATACCCCAACAGCCAGTTTGTCGCCCGGTTTGTCGGCTCGGTCAACCTGCTTAATGGTCGGGTGACGGAAGACGAACCGGATCGCGTGCGTATTCGCTGCAACGACTTTGAGCCAAGCGTGTACCTCAACCATGGCATCAGCTGTGCACCCAATCAGGAAGTGTGCGTGGCCATCCGGCCAGAAAAAATGCTCATCAGCCACGAGCCACCGGTACAAACCGACAACACCTGCTCCGGCGTGATCGAAGACATCGCCTACATGGGCAGCCTGTCGGTCTTCCGTGTACGCCTCGACAGCGGCAAGGAAGTCCGTGTGACCCAGCCCAATACCTCCCGCGACAGCGGTGCCCGTTTTACCTGGCATGAACGGGTACACCTGTACTGGGATGTGGATAGCGCCGTCGTGCTGACCAGCTGAGGATACCTTTATGAGTCAATTCAACGGCTACACAGCCGCACAAGCGCTGTTGCAACGCGCGTTTCACAAACTGCCATTAAAACGGATTAACTGGGGTCGCCAACTGGTGATCTCGGCCCCGTTTGTATGGCTGGCGGTGTTCTTTTTTATCCCGTTTCTGGTGGTGTTCAAGATCTCGCTATCGGAAACCGCCATCGCCATACCGCCCTACACCGCGTTGGTTGAGCTGGAAGACGCCTACTTCAACATCAAGCTGAATCTCGGTAATTACCTGTTTCTGTGGGAAGACTCCTTCTACCTGGAGGCTTACCTCAGTTCGATCCGGATTGCCGGTATCTCGACTCTGCTGGCACTGATTATCGGCTTCCCCATGGCCTACCTGATTGCCCGCAGCGAATCCCGTACCCGCACCCTCTTGCTGGCGCTGGTGGTCTTGCCTTTCTGGACCTCGTTCCTGTTACGGGTATACGCCTGGGTCGGGCTGCTGAAAAAGAACGGCCTGGTCAACGATATACTGATCAACCTGGGCATCGTCAGCGAACCAATCCAGATGTTACAAACCGACTTCGCGGTCTATATCGGCATCGTCTACACCTACCTGCCGTTTATGATTCTGCCGCTCTACACCACGTTAGAGAAAATGGACATCTCGCTACTGGAAGCCGCAGAAGACCTGGGCTGTCGGCCAATGCAGAGTTTCTTCCTGGTGACCGTACCGCTGGCCATGCCCGGTATTCTGGCAGGCTGCACCCTGGTGTTTATTCCGGCGGTGGGGGAATACGTGATACCGGCGTTACTGGGTGGCTCCGATACCCTGATGATTGGCCGGGTACTGTGGGATGAATTCTCGCTCAATCGCGACTGGCCGATGGCATCGGCAGTGGCCACCGTGATGCTGGTGGTACTGGTATTACCCATCATGCTGCTGCGTAACCGCAAGGAGGCCGAATAATGGCCGCACAACGTCGTTCCTGGTTTTTATATTCTGCCTCGGCACTGGGGTTTCTGTTTCTCTACGTGCCGATTATTTCACTGATCATCTACAGTTTTAACAAGTCCAAACTGGTGACCGTTTGGGGTGGCTGGTCGCTGAAATGGTATGGCGAACTGTTCCAGAACGAACAGATACTCAGCGCCGCCTGGCTCAGCATCAAGATTGCCTTTATCTCCGCCTCGCTGGCGGTGGTGCTCGGCACCATGGCAGGTTTTGCACTCAGTCGAATGGGCAAGTTTCGCGGCAAAATGATGCTCTCGGGCTGGATTTCTGCCCCGTTGATCATGCCGGAAGTCATTACCGGCCTGTCGTTGTTACTGCTGTTTGTGGCCATGGAAGACCTGTTTGGCTGGCCTGCCGGACGTGGCACCCTGACCATTATCCTGGCCCACACCACCTTCTGCATGGCCTACGTGGCCGTGATTGTGCAGGCACGGATGGCGGATTTTGACGAATCCCTCGAAGAAGCAGCGATGGACCTGGGAGCCAAACCCTCATCGTTATTCTTTCTGGTCACCTTGCCATTGATTGCCCCGGCGATCCTGTCGGGCTGGCTGCTGTCGTTTACCCTGTCGCTCGACGACCTGGTGATCGCCAGCTTTGTCTCCGGGCCAGGCGACAGCACCCTGCCCATGGTGATCTTCTCCAAGGTGCGCCTGGGCGTGACCCCGGAAGTCAACGCACTGGCAACGCTGATGATCCTGATCGTGGCGATTGGTGTCGTCGTGGCGATGATGCAAATGAAAAAACGGCCTCAGCCGTAACGCCTGCTTGTAACAGGCAACCCGCATAACACACCACTGGCGTGTTATGCGCACCCTACGACCGTTAACAACGAGCACTTTATGAAAATCGGTATTCTGGTCACCGGGATCACCCCGGATACCTTGATCGACCAATACGGCTCCTACGCCGATATGTTTATCCGCCTGTTCCAACCCCACAACCCCGGCTTCGACTACGTCATCTACAACGTCAGCCTTGGCGAATTCCCCGCCAGCGCCAACGACTGTGACGGCTGGGTGATCACCGGCTCGAAACACAGCGTCTACGAACAGCTGGACTGGATTACGCAACTCAAGGAACTGGTGCGCCAGATAGCCACATCGAAACGACCGTTAGTCGGCATCTGCTTTGGCCACCAACTGATTGCCGAAGCGCTGGGTGGCAAGGTCGAAAAATACAGCGGCGGCTGGGGTTTGGGAATCAACACCTACCAGCTCGACAACGGCTTTGCCCAACAGCTCGAACAAGCCACCGGACAAGCGCCGCCAACACTCAACATCAACGCCGTGCATCAGGATCAGGTGAGCATACTGCCAGAAGGTGCGACCGTACTGGCCCACTCCGACTTCTGCCGCTACGCCGCGCTGAGCTACTGCGACAACCGCATTGTCAGCCTGCAACCCCACCCGGAATTTACCCTCGACTTTGAAGATGCCCTGCTCGACGAACGCGGCGGCGAGGGCATTCCGTTGCAAGACGCCCAACAAGGACTAGCCAGCGTACGACAACCCGGTGCCTGCCTGGACTCCCCGGTGATTGCAGGCTGGCTGGTGGCCGTGTTGCAGCAAAAACAGTAATAAACGGCCGCAACGACGATGACGTAGGGACGCCCTCCGTGGCTGTCCTTAACGCCCTCCGTGGCTGTCCTTAACGCCCTCCGTGGCTGTCCTTAACGCCCTCCGTGGCCGTCCTAATGCCCTCCGTGGCTGTCCTTAACGGAGCCGGGAGGACACGGACGGAGCCGGGAGGACACGGACGGAGCCGGTCCCTACGTATAATCCACCCAAAACGCTACGAAAAATGGAAAGCGGTAAAACGTCTTAATCCCTTTTTATTCAGGGCTGGTTTTTTACCGTTCGATCTCGACAACCACGTCATGGTATTGCGGTCTTAATCCCTTTTTATTCAGGGTTGGTTTTTTACCACTCGTCGCTGCCGTAAATTGCTACGGTGGCTACGTCTTAATCCCTTTTTATTCAGGGTTGGTTTTTTACCAGCCACAGCTACACCATACATCAGCACGTCTGAGTCTTAATCCCTTTTTATTCAGGGTTGGTTTTTTACAGCATTTCAACCAATTGTCGAGTTCCTCGAAGGTCTTAATCCCTTTTTATTCAGGGTTGGTTTTTTACGTGCCAATGTGTCTGACGTTAAGTCGTCTAGTTCTGTCTTAATCCCTTTTTATTCAGGGTTGGTTTTTTACCAAATGAGATTTACAAATATCATCTACGACATCCAGGTCTTAATCCCTTTTTATTCAGGGTTGGTTTTTTACAAATTGGAAAAACAAATCAAATCAATCCTTGGAAAGTCTTAATCCCTTTTTATTCAGGGTTGGTTTTTTACCTGGACTAAACACAATGTGCAAAGAGGGTGTGAGGTCTTAATCCCTTTTTATTCAGGGTTGGTTTTTTACCACAACTCATGGTGCATTATTAAATCAACCAAAGTCTTAATCCCTTTTTATTCAGGGTTGGTTTTTTACAGCAGCTTAAAAAGGCTTACAAAAAATTCTATACGTCTTAATCCCTTTTTATTCAGGGTTGGTTTTTTACCGTTGCGGGCAGCACAATCACCCCGAGAAATCGCGGTCTTAATCCCTTTTTATTCAGGGTTGGTTTTTTACACTATAAGAGGTGCGCTATGAAATCTATATACGTCTTAATCCCTTTTTATTCAGGGTTGGTTTTTTACTTCAGAAAATCGGCTCGTATGAGCAGGCCGCAGTCTTAATCCCTTTTTATTCAGGGTTGGTTTTTTACCTAGTTCTGTTAGAAATCAGGTCAGTGTCAGCAGTGTCTTAATCCCTTTTTATTCAGGGTTGGTTTTTTACTGCTGGGAGGTCGGTAATAAGATGGGAGGGCGAGTCTTAATCCCTTTTTATTCAGGGTTGGTTTTTTACGTTCTTGCCTGGACTATTCCGCATCATAACGCCTAAGTCTTAATCCCTTTTTATTCAGGGTTGGTTTTTTACATCAACAGCGACAACCGCTGAACAACCAAGGAGGGTCTTAATCCCTTTTTATTCAGGGTTGGTTTTTTACTTGGCTGCCGATGACAAGCGGGCCAGCATTCTGGCGTCTTAATCCCTTTTTATTCAGGGTTGGTTTTTTACTTTCGTCACAAAGAAAGCAGAAGTTGACCTAATGGTCTTAATCCCTTTTTATTCAGGGTTGGTTTTTTACTCAGAAAGTGCAGAGCCTATGACATCGGAAGAAGGTCTTAATCCCTTTTTATTCAGGGTTGGTTTTTTACCGCCACTGGAAGACATTGTTGCCCAGGTCGGAAAAGTCTTAATCCCTTTTTATTCAGGGTTGGTTTTTTACTGCTGGAATGATGAGTACCAGCGGTTTTGCCAAGGCGTCTTAATCCCTTTTTATTCAGGGTTGGTTTTTTACCGCAATCATCCGACACACCGTCACCAAGCCAAGCAGTCTTAATCCCTTTTTATTCAGGGTTGGTTTTTTACGTGAAACTGGCTTCACCAACAATGCGGCTCCCGTGGTCTTAATCCCTTTTTATTCAGGGTTGGTTTTTTACCGCCGTGGCTGATGATTTTGGTGTGCCGTATGACGTCTTAATCCCTTTTTATTCAGGGTTGGTTTTTTACGATCTGTCCTATGCAGATCTAACGGACACAAGCGTCTTAATCCCTTTTTATTCAGGGTTGGTTTTTTACTTTGATGAAGTCTAAGTAAGTAAGAGCTCATGTGTCTTAATCCCTTTTTATTCAGGGTTGGTTTTTTACCCCTCCACGATAATTACGACTGTAAAAACAATCACTTGCCCGTGGGGTTTCAATTTTTTCTGTTTTTGAAAAAGTTGTCTGATTTTTAAACAGCATGCGGCAGCCGTGGCTCCAGTTTTTCTACGCTGGTCTACTGTACCCCTGGACGGGTGCGAAGTCAGCTGTCATGTGCTTAAAAGCTTTTGTGTCTGTCTCTGGCTTCTGCGGCAGGTAGGCTGTCTCCATCAATACAGTGTGGGGAGAAGAGGTGATGGCTGCTCGGAAATTGTATCTGGCTGCTTACGATATTCGTCATCCAAGGCGGTTACGCAAGGCGTTGCTGGTGTTGCGGGATTATGCCAGTGGTGGTCAGAAATCGGTGTTTGAGTGTTATTTGACGCCTCTGGAGAAAACCGAGTTGATGCGGCGTATGGGGTCGCTGATGGATGTGACGGAAGATCGTTTTTTGGTGGTGCCTTTGGCATCTGGTGCTGTGCGGGTTTTGGGTGCAGCGGTGATGCCGGTTGATCCAGATTTTTTCTACGTGGGGTGAGCCAGGTTATGGATACGTTGTTTATTGATCGCAAGGGGACTCAGTTGGATGTGGATGCAGGACGTTTGCTGCTGCGTATCCCGGATACGGCACGTCCGGTGAGTTTGCCATTGAAGCAACTCCGGTTTGTGGCGGTGTCGGCCAGTGTCACTTTGTCGTCTCAGGTGTTGCTGGCTTTGAGCCTGGCGGATATTACGTTGGTGTTTTTGCATCCGCGCAAGGCAGATCAGAGTGTGGTGGTGAATGGCTTTGGCCATGGGGCGGTTGCTCGTCGGTTGCAGCAGGCTCGGGTGGTGCAGGATGTTGATTTTTGTTTGCGCTTGGCCCGTGAACTTGTGCGCGGGAAGTTGGTTGGCTATTACCGGGTTGTTTGGCGCTGTCGGCGGCGGCGGTCGGATTTACGGCGGCCTTTGTCGCAGTTGTTGTTGCAGCTGAGAGAGATCTATGGACGTTTGGATCAGGCCAATACGTTGGATGCGTTACGGGGCTATGAGGGGGCTGCTGCTGCGGCCTGGTTTTCAGGATTTGCTCGTTTGTTACCGCCGCATTGGCAGTTTGACGGTCGCAAGCGTCGGCCACCACCGGATCCGGTGAATGCCATGCTGTCGCTGACGTATACCTTGTTGCAGGGGGAGGCGGTGCGGGCGTTGACGGCACATGGCCTGGATCCCGCTTTGGGTACTTTGCATGAGCCGAGTTATGGGCGTGCTTCGCTGGCGTGTGATTTGGTGGAGTTGCTGCGGGCGGAGGTCGATGAGTGGGTGCTGGAGTTAATGAAGCAGGTGTTTCGGCCAGTGCATTTCGGTCATCCGGAGCCGGGTGTCTGTTTGTTGAATAAGGAAGGTCGGGCGCTGTTTTTTCCGTTGTATCAGGTACGTGCCCAGCGTTGGAGGGCGCGTTGTCGTTATCTGGCCTGGTATTTTGTGACACGGTTGGAGGTGAGTAATGGATCGTCGCTGTCTGTTTGTCGAAGCTGAGCAGTTGGTTGGTGTACGTTTGGATGGCCCGGCATTGCGTTTGCGCGCTCCTCGGCGGAGCTGGCAATGGTTTCCGTTGCGGCGTATCAGTCGGGTGTTGTGTGTTGGCGTACCTGGGGCGTCGTTCGAGGTCTGGGCCAGGGTGGCTCAGCATGGGGTGCCGGTGTTGTTTGTGCAAAAGAATGGCCGGGTGATTTCTCAGTTGTGTTTTCCTGGTGCAGAATCGGCGTCGTTTCAGCATTGGATGAGTGCGACGTTTGCCGATGCCGAGCTGTCGCAGGCGTATCAAAATTGGTTGGAGAATTTTACTCGCCATAGTTACGGGTTGATGGGGGCGGTGTCTTGTGATGTAGCGCATGCGGCCAGTAAGGCTGAGTTGGCGTTGCTGAAACTGGCGAAGCAGCGACGGCTGTCGCTGACCCAGGAAATGCGCCAGTGGGCAGAAACTCTGGTTGCCAATCAGTTGGTGCAGCAAGCGATGGAGTTCGGCTTGCCTGCTTCGGGGAGTTGTACTGGCCGTTTGTTGGCGGATTTAAAACCAGTGGCTTCGTTGTTGACCTTGGTTTTGTATCTGAGTGCTAGTACGGCCGAGAAGGGCCGCTTGAGTGGTGCGGCTTTGGGGCTTGAAATTGAGCATTTGGTGGAGTTGGAGTTGCGTGCCTGGTTGCAGCGTGGTTTGTATTCTTTGCGCGATTCATTGGAGCGGGCTGCTTTGTATCAGGCTCAGTTGCCGTCGTTGGTCGGTTAGTTTATTTATTTAATTGGAGGGGAGGTGTATGTCCGGGCAGCTGTATCATTATTTGATTTGCTATGACATTGCTGATCCCCGGCGTTTGAACAGGGTCGGTCGGGTCAGTCGTCAGCAGGCGCTGGCGTTGCAGTATTCTGTGTATTATTTGTTCGGCACGGCGGCTGATCTGGATCGCTTGCTGGATCGTCTTGATGCCTTGATTGATGTCGAGGTGGATGATATCCGGGCTTACCGGATTCCTGAGCTGGGCCGGGTGGAGCGGCAGGGAGAATCCTGGTTACCTGACGGGGTGTTTGGCTGATCCCCGTCTTGATTCCCGACTCTGACTTCCTGCTTCGCTACGTTTCTATTCGACGGGCCTGGTATTCGACCCAGCGAGCTTTGAGTTGCTCCAGTTGTTCTGTGGTGAGTTCCATGCCTCGCTGTGCTTCCGGCAAGTCCATTTCCAGATGAAAATAACGTGCCCCCTGGTCGTTGACGGCTGCAATCAGTGTCACTGGTAAGGTGCCGTATAGGATGTCGCCTGGCTGAATCTGTTCGATGATCAGGTGGTTGCGGTGCTGGTCGTAGGGCAGTTGCTGTTTGTTAGCCCAGTTGAGTGCGCCGGGGTGGCGGGTGATTAGCCATGTAGTCACTGTGAATTTTCCTGGTGGGTGTAGCGGATTTGATCGGGTGTGAGCCGGAGCTGGTAACCGGCCTTTTTCTGGTGTTTTCCTTCTGTGATGTGGTCGTGGCCATTGCCTGCAATGGGAGCGGGTATCAGGGCATGGCAGAGATTGGCTGGTAGCCGGGTGGTAAATTGGCGTTTCAGCCGGTCGAGGTGGTTGTCGAACTGGCCGGAGGTCAGCCCTTGGTGCTTTTGCAGGCTTTCCAGGGTTTTAACCGGCAGCTGTTTGTTGAGTAACGGCAGGTAGTAGTCATCTTCCAGCAGTCTGGTGGCCAGTGCTTCACAGCTTTCGCGGTGGATGGTATCGAGGCGCAAGCTGTGGGGGTGCTGCAGTAGCCGGTACAGCCTTAGTAGTAATTGTTTGCCAAGTAATGCCTGTTCTTTTTGTTGTTCTTCCTTGGTCTGGCCATTGGGGCGGGTGAGGTCGTTTTCTTGTTCGTGAGTGGCATCTACTATCATAAGGTAGAAAGCATAGCGTAGCAGGTTGTGGCTCAGTGAGAGTTGCAGTACCTGTTCGTTGCGGCTGGCATCGAGCAAGCGAAGGCTTGCCTGGGCTTCGTCGATGTCGAGACGGATGTTGTGGGGGCTGTCGCCAAGGTTGATCAGGCGTGTCAGTTGGCGGTAGCTGAGTCCTTCACTTTCGCCAGACTGGAGCAGGTCGTTAATCTGGGTGCGCTGCCGCACAAAGGGAATGTCGGCCAGGGTGACCTGAGCCTGGCTGGCATCCAGTGCGGTAACGTCGCCGGGCCGCCGGGCCAGTGGTTTGGCATGGGCGGTGGGGTAGTAAAAATCGGGGCGACCTTCGTAGGCTTCGCTGACCAGTACGTGCGAGAGCTGGTCTTGCGGGCGGCCAAACAGGCTCATGGCGTAACCCAGATAAAAGGTCATGGTTTTGCGGCCTCCGGCAATGGAGGCGTGTATGGCCAGTTCGGGGTCGGCGGTGCGGCTGCGTACGGTCTGGGTAATAAAATCGGCCAGTGCTTCGTGGTCTTGCAGGGAGCGAGCGTCATCCACCGGGACGCCTGCGGTATTTGGCACAACCAGTATCTGTTCTTCGGTCAGGGTGATGTCGGGTCGCCCGAGTTGTTGTGCCAGTGCTTGCAGGTGGCCGTCGCTAATCAGCCCTTGCCATACCCGGTCATGGCCTTTGGCGGTGGTGATCAGGCAGAGTTCGTCTGGCCACTGGCCGTGCTGGTGATGCAGGGCGTAGAGGGTTTCGGTGATAACCTGGGGTGACATGCCTGTGACGGCGAGTAACAGTTGTTTCATTGGGTTATTTCGCATCCAGCCAATGGCCTTGTTTGATCCAGCATTCCAGTTGTTTTCGCAGGTTTTTTAGCTCTCCGGCTTCACAGGTGCGCAGATCCATGCTGCGCGCGCGGGCGCGGCTGTTGACGGTGCGTTTTTCGCGGGTTTCACGTTCCAGGGGTTGGGATGAGATCAGCAATCCTTCTGCCATGATGCCACCGGTTTTGTCAGCCAATATGGCCAGTTTGTTGATGGTGTCTTGGTCTTTGCCGTCTCGGGCCAGGTTGCCGGTTTTACATTCGATGAGTAGCAGGCGGTTGTTGGCGACCAGCATGACGTCGGCTTCATTGCGAATGTCGGCCTTGCGGTTGCTGTCGTCGGTGATCACTACGCTGATTCCTAGGTGTTCGCTATTTAGTCCAGCGTCGCGGGCGCAGTGCCAGGCGTATTCTTCCAGCCAACCACCACTAAGATAACGGGCAGTATCTTCCTGGGCGGGCCGCCAGTGGCTGGTATTGTCTCCCCAGTCGAGTACGCCAGCTTGCTGTAGCTCTTTTAATGCGATCAGCCAGGGGCCTTTGGGGTTGTTCTTCAGATTGAATGAGCGACTGCTGTATTCCTGCTGATTGTCGTTGGCATAGTTGTAATTAAGTTGGCTGATCAGGCCTGCCAGCTCGTCGGCATGGTCGGCCAGGTATTTGGTGGCTTTTTTGCGTTGAATGGCTCGTTCTATCCAGGCTGTGTCGGCGTCTTGTTGATTGCGCAAGGTTAGGCCAGCGGCTTTTAGACACAGTGGTAAGTTGAGTACGGCTTGCATGGGTTCGACGCCCATACGGTTGTGATTCAGAAATTCGATCTGTTGGTGTTTGGTGTCGGTATAGAACAGGGCGTTGTCGTCGCTGTCCAGTGCCATCATGGTGCCCAGACTCATCAGCTTGTTGCCGCCGGTGAGGTTAACCGACAGAGTGGCAGCAGGGTGTTGCTGTTTGAGTTGGTTACCGAGTTGCTCAACAAAGTTGATGATTTGTTCATAGCCCTGATCTGGCATGTGCTCGAAGCAGTCGATCTGATCTTGTTGCCAGCCCGCGATGTGTAACGTTTCTAAAAAGCCGGGCAGTTTGGGTGCTAGTTCATCTGAAACCAGTAGCGCAATTCGATCTGGCTGGTATTGCAGCAGTGGAATCAGGTTAGCCAGGGGTTGGCCGGTCAGTATGCAAATCTGGATATTCATTCGTTGGTTGCTTCCTGTATGGCCTGATTGTGTGATGGGGATGGTTGCTGTGTTGGCAAGTGGCAGTGGTATTGCCCTAATCCAAAACTGGCGTGTTTGCCCAGGTGTGTCCATTGGCCTGCAATCAGCAGCGGCCAGACCGGTGCCAGCTTGCCGCTCAGGGTTATTTGTCCGATCAAGCCACCCAGCTGCATGGTTTGTTGTTGGCGGTTGGAGTAGCGAGTCCATTCCTGCCAGTGGACTTGTTCGTCAAGTTTGATGGTGTTGGCCAGTGCTGTCAGGCGTTTGAAGTCGATCTCGGACGCGGTTCGACTGGGGTTGCTGGTGGTTAGCATATGGTAACGCCGGGCCAGTGCCATCAGCAGTGGGTAGGCACTGAGGCTGTTTTTACGCACCGGTTTGCCTTGATGTTTCAGGTACATCGGGGTGTGCAGTTGCAGTACGACCTGTTCGGGCACCGGTGGCTGTTCGGCTTGTATGGGTTGCCAGTGACCAATCTGGTCGCCGGGGCGGTAGCAGGGCTGGTCATCACCGTCGCAGTACACCGCAAGCAGCTTGGCTGGGGTGTTTTGCTTGCCCAATCCCCGTTCCAGCGCTTGTTGCCAGGCCAGCAGAATCAGCGGCAGCTGGGCCAAGCCGTGACCAAACAACACCATATGAAAGCTGAAGGTTTCGCCGGGTTCGAGCCAGCGGTAACCGGACTGTGGGGGTTCAATAACGTAACGATTGGTGTGCAGCTGTCCTTCACTGTTTTCGTATACCTGTGTGTAGGGGCAGGTGCTGGTTAATGGGCAGTTGTTGCAGGTGGGTTGCCGGGTCATGCAGGACAGCCGTCGAAAGGCATGACCAAAGGCTCCACGCAGCATCGAACCGGCGTAGTCGGGCAGTTTGAAGTCTGTGGTCGTGGCGATGTCAAAGCGAA
The DNA here is from genome assembly GCA_913061185.1 of uncultured Oceanobacter sp. Taxonomy (GTDB): domain Bacteria; phylum Pseudomonadota; class Gammaproteobacteria; order Pseudomonadales; family Oceanobacteraceae; genus Oceanobacter; species Oceanobacter antarcticus. The sequence continues at coordinate 15,635 of CAJXTI010000017.1, read as the reverse complement.
AGCGGGCGTATTGTAGCGGTGGCAAGGTCAGGGCAGGTTCGGTCATCAGGCGTCCTTGAGCATATCCCAGAGTTTTTTGGCGGCTTTGGCTTTTTTACGGTTGATGCCCAACAGGGTGAAGATGTCTGTGGTCAGCTCCCGTGCCTGAGCCTTGTTTGTATTGTTCCAGTCGGTTGCTGCCGCAACCAGGACTCTCAGTTCTTCGTAGAGTGGGTTCCCCGGCCCTCTGCCTTGCAGTTGTTGGCTGTTGGCCAGCGTGTGGCGCAGCTGCGCTAACAGGCGTTGCTCTTCGCTCATGTTGGCGAGTTCGGCCTGACGTGCTTGTTCGGCGGCGTCTTCGGCCTTGCGCTGGGCTTCTGCTGCGGCAGCCTGACGTTGTTTTTCGGCTTCCGCTTCGGCCAGTTTGCGAGCGGCTTCTTTTTTGTCTTGCAGGCGTTGTTGTTCTTTTACCAGGCGCTGACGGGCATTGGCCGATTGTTGGTGCATTATCTGCCGTAGTTCTGGAATGTTAGTGTCGTCGAATTCGATCACTACCCAGCCAAATGGCAGTAAGTTGGATTGTTCGTTTTCGCGACTGCCTGCCAGGCGGACTTGGGTGGTGGTGTTCCTGTAACTGTCTGATGCGCCACCTTTTCCTTTAATCTTGATTGAACGGGCGTTGTTCAGAGTCTTGTCTAGTGCTCCTGAGTGTTTGCCGATGCGAAGCAGCATGGCTTTTTGCTCCAGCAGCGCTTTTAACAACGGGCTTTGGCCGCTGAGCAGGGTTTTGAAACTGCTGATCCAGTCTTGTTGCAGATAACGGCCTTCATCCCCCAGTTGCGCCAGTTCGTCGTAGAGCTTGGGCAGGTAATAGTCGTTACAGGCTTTGGCCATTTCTGCCAGCGAGGTCGGCACAATCCCGGAGTCTTTGCCGGTTTCAGTACGCAGGCGGTTATCCAGAAAACGGATATCAAAGTTGAAGCAGCGGTCACGCCAGGGGCTGATGCATTCGAGCATGGTATTGAGGGGTTTGGCGGCGAATTTTTCGCTAGGTTTACGGCGTACGCCCACGGCGAACAGGGTTTCGGTGGGGGCCAATCCTTCGTGGTGATGATAACTGCCGTCGCTGACTTTGAGGCTGTAGAACGGGTCGTCGGTGACGTTACTGTTTTGCAGCAGTACCTTGCTGTGATTGCGGTTGAAATCCCGGTCGTTGGTTGCCCGTGGGTTTTCTTTCAACAATAACTTCAGCTGGGTGTCCAGCCAGGCGGTACGGATAGCGCCCTTGATGGCCGAGCCGGTCAGTTCCGGCTGGTGGCTGTAAGGGTTGGCCGCTGTACGGGCGATTTTCAGGGCGTTGTTGATGTTGCGGGCTGCTTGACCATCTTCTCGCTGGGCAATGTTAACGACGCGTTTCTGGTAGGTATTTTCAATGCCTCTGCGTACGTACACACTGTGGCTGGCCAGAGGAATCAGCTTGTCCTTGTGTTTGAGAATTTCGCGGCGTACCGCCAACAGGGCGCTGTCGTCACCACGCTCAACAATGCTCAGCAGGTTGTTCAGTCCTTGTGCCCCCAGCCCTTTTAACAGGGTCATATCGTCGAAGGCATGCAGGTAGCCGTCGTCGATAATATAGTGGGTAGGCAGATAATCTTCACCGGTACCCAGATGTACCGGCCCCAGTGTGCTCAGTGTGCAGCGATGGCTTTGCATAAATGGGTTCATGCACAGATATCCTTTTGGGTTGCCGATGTGTCTGTGTCCAGATAAACCGGTATTACCGGGCTGTAGCCCTGATGTACGGTGCCGGGTTGCAGATGTGACAAGCCGCTCAGGCCCTGGCCACAAAACAGGGTGTGGGTATTGATGTTGATCGGGGTGAGCAGGGCAGCGCGATCGGCCATCAGTACCGGGTTTTTCCATGGAGTGCGTTTGCCTGGCAGGGTGGGTTGTATTCCTCCGGCGTGGCGACCAAAGCGTACATGGATCTGATAGAAGCACTGCGCTGACTGCCAGCTGTTGCCATCCTGGTCTTGCCAGCCTTGTGGTGCACAAGGGGCCAGCGTCAACCAGGCATTGGCTGTTGGGTGAACAGCTGGTTGATATTCACTGATGGATTCCAGGGTAAATCGGCCGCAGCCGGTACTGGCTTCCTTGCCGTAACCAAAGGCTCCGATACCTTCCAGCAGCTGGTGTAGCTGTTCGGTTGGCAAACGTTCGTCTGTAACGGCGTACAGTTCCAGAGACAGTTGTGGGTGATACCAGGTGAGCTCCCGATCAAATGGAGCAAAGCCTTCGATACCGCTGCTGGTGGTACTGGTCAGGCGGTTAATGCTGTTATGAGTGCGAACGGCTTCTTGCCAAAGCGGAGCTTTGGGCTGCTGATACAGTGCGGCCAGCACCTCACTCAGTTTGCTGGATGATTGCAAATGGCTGCTCCATGCGGAGAGCGGTCTGCTGCTGTGTTCGGCGGGTAACCATTGTTGGCTTTTGGCGGCCTTGCGGCCGGTTGCATCGGTTGAGTCAAAGCCGAACCAGCTTAATGGCAGGTTCGGGCGTGGCAGATAACCAGCCGGAAAGGCATCTGATAGCACCAGAAACGGGTTGCCTTCGGTGTAGCCTTGCAGCAGTGGTGGCAAGGCATCCGGGCCGCTTTCGCTGATCAGCTGACAGCACTGGCCGAACAAGGTGTCGCCACGCAGCGGCGTGGCGAAGGCACTGCGGGGCCGGATGCAAATTTTATACAGGCGGTGGGTCATGCCGGTTCCCTCAGGCAAATGGGTCGATGGTGGCAAAACGCTCGTCAATGGCTTCGCCGTTGAGGGTCAGTTGGTTGAATTTGATCTTGCCGTAACCTCGGGAGCCAGAACCGCCAATCGCATCGAGTTCCAGCAGTTTCAGGCCCTGCAGAATGGTATCGAGCAAAGCGGTGTCGATATCCAATTCCTTGAACGAAAGTTTGAAGTCGAACAAGGCACCGGCAGGGACGCGTTCAGTCTGGCGCGGATGTTGTGCCACACCGCTGATGCGGTCGATGAGGTTTTCGCTTTTGGCTTCGGTCAGCAGCTCACCCGCCTGACGCTGGGCGACCCATTCGGGTTTTAGAGCGCAATCCCAGAATGACAAACGGGTTGGGCCGATCTCTTTGATAAAATCATCCTTGGCATCACCGGAGAGTCCAAACAGGCGAGCAATACGCTCGGCGCGTTCTTTTTTCTCGCCACTTAATTCCTTGATGGCCTGGGCAGATACTGGCTTGCCGTTGCATTCGCCAACGACGCCCGCCCGCCATTCCAGCAGACTGCGCATTTTGCCCTTGAGGCTGGAACCAGGAATATAAGGTTCCAGTGTGTAGGGGTGCTTGAGCACGGAGTTGTCGATACCGCCGATATGCATTTCGCCGGTACTGCCACCAATGTGCAGACCAGTCACCAGTTCCAGAGTCGCTTCCAGTGTATGAATTTTGTTCAGTTGCATGATGTTGTTGTCCTTAATTCCTTGATAACCGATTACTTGCGAGTGTCGTGAAGACGAAGAAACCCGGTGACGGCTTCCATGAATAGCTTGAAATTATGCAGAGTGCTTCTGTCAGACACCTGCTTCAGACAGTGATTGAGGGTTTCTAGGTAAGCGTTATCGACTAATCCTCTTCCTTTTGCGTAAGCAACTTTGGCCCGGATCATCTGAATAAGTGGCAATGCAACTGTATTAAATTCAGTGTCATCCATGCGTTTGGCTTTTTGATCCCAAGTCACGATCTCGTCGTAAAAGCCGCGGAGTTGTGTGCGTTTATTAGCTCCATTGGTTCTGCTATTTCTTGGATCTTCTTTGTACTGCTTCAGAAAATAGTGTGCTGTTTCTTCGGCTGTATTGGAGTACAACGAAGCATCTGGTTTGAGCAGGTTGATTCTTTCCAAATTCATGATGACTTCCTTTTAATCCCGATTCTTGTAGAGGTAGGTGGTTACCGGAATCCGGTAGGCCGAATGGTGTTCGTGGATGCCATTGTTGCCCGCAAACAGGTTCAACAGTTCGTCGAGTACTGGCTGGCGTTCTTCTTTGTTTTTGATCACGCTTTCCAGATGGCGAATGGCGCGATACGACAACCGTGAGCGCCATAAACCGGATTCTGGTTCGTCAGTCTTGCTGGCAAGGTCTATCAGGCCAAGCAGGCTGTAGGTGAATGCTGTTGATAATTGTGCCCGATAAGACAGGCCATTCAGTTCATCAAAAGCTTTTGTGAGCTGTTCGTATTGATCCCAGCCGACGCTTTGGCCAAAGACATGCAGGGCGTTTTTATGGCTGCCATCCTTGCCGATAAAACCTTTGGCGGTTTCCAGTGCTTCTTCACCCAGCCGGGCCAGCTGGGGGACGGGCATACCGGGTTTGCAGATGACGATGCCGGACGAAAAGGTCAGTTCCTGGTTACCTGCAACGTAGCGGCTAAAGTCGTCGCGCAGACGTGCCGCCAGTTGCATCAGGCTGTGCCAGGGGCCAATCAGGAAAAAGTCGTCACCTCCGGCAAACACCGTGTAGGTGTTGGGATATTCGCTGGCGCACAGGGCAGGCAGGTACACCGAAAAAAAAGCGTTCATTTGCCGCGACAGCGCCGCCATTTTGGCAAAGGTGGGCTGTTGCAAGCCTTGCTGGAAGATCGCACCGAGATTATCGACGTCGCCTTTCAGTACACCCAGTCCGGCGATGCCAATGGACTTCTCTTGATCCTTCGGGTCTGGATCTCGATTATCGCGGGCTATGTGACTGAATTCTTTCAAGTCACCAATGGCGTAGTCATCCGGCAGGTTCTTGTAACGGAAGCGGGCTTCGAAGTCCTCTTTTCTGAACTTCGGCACGTAACCGTTAATGGCGCGGCGGGCGTAGCCGTTCCACAGCACCTGCTCGGTGGTTTCCGGCAGGGAAAAATCGAATAAGCGGCGCAGGCTACTGTTGCGGACTTCCTTGCCAAATTTGCCGCTGGCGTCTTCGTCGCCGGTAAAGTGCAGGTAGTAACCAAACAGGCTGACCTTGAGTTGTTCACCTTTGAGGGCATCGGTGGTGATGGCCAGTCGTTGTTTTTTACCACCAATCAAACGGCCAATTTCGATCTGGTCGGCAGCCAGTTCACAAACCGTGAGCTGCGACTTGTCCGACTTGAACGATGTAGCGGAGCGGTTAGCCGGTGCCTTGCCAGTGATCTGGCACACACCTCCGGCGCTGGCAACGCTATCGAGGTAATTGTCAAACACGGCGCTGGCCGGTTGTTCACCACACAGGTTCAAACGCTGGTATTTGCTGATTTCCAGCTGTTCAAACAGCTTGGCCATGAGTTTGGCAAAGTTGCTTTGTTCGTTATCTCCGGTTTTTTCTTGGGTCACAAAATCGTTGCAGCAGGCAGGCAGGGTGGCGATACCCAGGCCCGATTCGCCATAGCTGTATTGCAGGAACCATTGATCAAATTCGGCTTGCACTTCAGCCAGTTTCTGACGGGTATTGGTGGTGTTGGGGGCAACAATCAGGAATTTACCGGCGGCGTTGGTGACCTGGCTGGTGGAGGGTAATGCCAGTGCATCAAGAATTTTCAACGCTGCACATTCGGTAATCAGTGACACATACAGCGAGCGACCCCGCAGCAGGCGGGCGGCGTTTTTGGTGGTCTCTGAACCGCTGGCAAAAATAAACGATTGGATGCCGAAAAAATCCCCTTGAATCAGCAGAAACTTGTCTTCATCCCAGTCGCCGTTGTCCGTCTTCTGTGACAGTCGCATACGGTCGGCGGCTTCTTGTGGGTCGTCGTTGCGTTCGTGGTGGTAACGCCATAACGCGGTCGCCAGTGCAGCGGTGGTGTGGCTGTGATCGTACAGCGATACATCCGGTTTGGTACCAAAGGCGGTTGCCGACGGGATGGCATGGGTGTAGGTCTGCCAGCAGCTGTCGAAGTGGTCGAGCCAAAGCGACAAGGATTCTCGGTGTTGTTGCGGTGTTTTGCTCAGCGCTGCGGTGAATTCATCCCATAGCTTGGCGTATTCGGCGCGGGCGGGTGCATCCTGCGAGGGTTCGCACGCGCTGCGCTTTTGGGGAAACAGGCTGGTGGGTGATAAGGCTTTGAGTGGCTGGCGGTACTCAAAGTCAGCGCATTGCTTGAATATGTCTTGTTGGCTGTTTGCCAGCTGGATGTTTTCAAACAGACTCAACTGGCGGGCCTGGTAGTGGTTCTTGCCACTGTCGGTCTTGTCTTCGCCCTGGTTGTACTTTTCAAAGGTTTCACGTTCAAAACCGGAGGCCACGCGGTCGGCGGTGGCAATAATCCACTGCAGAAAGGTTTCCGGCCTGTGGTGCATGGCAGCGGCGTTGATGAGTGAGTTATCCGCCTCGCGGGTTTTCCAGCTGCCGAAGGGGAATACGTCGTCTCCTTTTAACGATGGCATCATGGGTTCTATGGCATCGAGTGCGGCACTGGTATAGGCGGCGTGAACATGGGTGTAGTAGCCGCCTCTCTCTTTGCTGACTTTTGGGCAGTATTGTTGTTTGGCGAAATCCAGATCGGATTCTTTGATGGGAATAGCGGCCCGTTGGGCAAATTTGCCGAGGTCGTGCAGAAAGGCCGCCAGTGCGATCCGGGTAGACGGCTCCATCAATGGGGTTGGCATGTATCACTCCGTGGTAGCGTTGGCTACGTTGTACAGCTTGGGAACAAAACCAAGATTGTCACGGAAACAGGGAGGATCAGCTTGTTGAAAGCTTTTGATGTATCCCTGAATGGTCGTCGTCCATGACAGAAGGTGCTTCAAGTTATCACTTATGCGGTTGGCTGTGCAGAAGGTGACATGGAAATATTGGCCTGGGGTAGCGATTGACGCGTTGAGCAGCACGACAGCGCAAAGTGAGCCTGTTTAATAAATTATATTGCTCACAATTTAATTTTTAGCAATACTCCTTTCATTAAATGGAGTTCTGTATGACCGATTCCGCTGCGCCTGATCTTGCGGCAAGCACTGTTGATGACCGTGGACTCCGGCTGGATGAGCAGTTGTGCTTTCCGCTGTATGCTGCATCCAATCTGATTGTGAAGGCCTATGGCCCGTTGCTGAAGCCGTTGGGGCTGACGTACCCGCAGTATCTGGTGATGTTGTTGCTGTGGGAGCAAGCGGAATGGACGGTCGGCGCGCTGGGCAAGCGTTTGCACCTGGATTCCGGCACGTTGACGCCGATGCTGAAGCGTATGGAACAGACCGGGCTGGTTTGCCGTCGGCGTTGTCTGGAGGATGAACGCCGGGTGCTGGTATCGGTCACAAGTGGCGGTGCGGCGTTAAAGGCGTCCGCTGCTGGTATTCCTGCTGCAATGGCATGCCGTCTGGCGGCCGATAACGAGTGGCTTGCGCGGCTGCGAGCGGATTTGAATTCACTGATTGAACTGATGGATTAGCACGTAACGTGCTGCACACCCACCCGCACTCCTTTGGAGATATATTATGAGTACGATTTACGAAACCACGGTGAACACCATTGATGGCGAAGCAAAATCCCTGTCCGACTACGCCGGTAAAGCCTTGCTGGTTGTGAATGTGGCGTCCAAGTGTGGTCTGACGCCACAGTACGAACAGTTGGAAGCGCTGTACAAGGAAGCGCAGGCCAGCGGTCTGGAAATTCTTGGTTTTCCATGTAATCAGTTTCTTGGTCAGGAGCCGGGTACGGAAGCGGAGGTGAAGGAATTCTGTTCGCTGACGTATGGCGTGTCGTTCCCGATGTTCAGCAAGGTTGAGGTGAACGGTGAGGGTCGTCATCCGCTGTATCAGCAGTTGATTGCCGCTCAGCCACAGCGTACTACCGAAGAGGGTAGCGGCTTCAAGGACAAGCTGGCGGGTATGAATCTGTTGTCTGACGATGAAACCGATGTGATGTGGAATTTTGAAAAATTCCTGATCAGCAAAGACGGTGAAGTGATCGGTCGTTTTGCGCCCGACATGACGGTGAATTCGCCGATTCTGAAAGCCGCTGTCGACGCCGCACTGACAGCCTGATCGTCTGGAGCCCGGTATCGCCGGGCTTTTTTTGTTATAGCGCTATTCCTCCTTCCTGGGTCGGGTACTTTCAACCCGAAGGCACCATGGTATGCATGTGGCAGATGAGTAATCTGACATGGATACTCTGAGTTGGTGACCGTATGTCTGCTCCGCTGTTTCTTTTACCGTCGTCAATGGCGGATGTTGCGCTGATGCTTGCTTGGCGCCGCTGGTTGTTGTTCTGTTTATGGTTGGGTTGCTGGCCGTGGCTGCTGATTGGTTGGGCGGCGCTTGAGTCTCCGACGGTTGCCCGTTCTGATCTGGAGCAACAGCAACGCATTCAGGCGTTGGTTTCGCCACTACTGGGCTTGGGAGAGACAGAAGCGGCTTACAAGTTACGGGCGTTGGCGTATGAATCCATCGATATTGAGTTGGTCGTGCGGTGGCAGGCGGGTCATCGGGTGTATCCGGATCTCTCCGGGATGTCGACGTTTCCTGAGTCGACACTGTTGACGGAAGCTTTGCCCGGCATGACGGAGTTGCGGCGTCGTCTGGAGTCTGGCGACACGGGTGTGGTGTCATTAGCTGTGTATCTCAGTACTGGCCAAGCCAGGCTGTATTGTTGGCAACCGCATGTTACGGCGCTGGCAGAGACCTTGTGTGTGGCGGCTGCGGTTCCTGCTGCTGTTTCTTCCGCTGTTGTTTCTGCTACTTCTTCTATGGCAGCAATGCCTGATCGTCAGCTGTTTGCCAGTCAGCTGCACGGTGGAATAGCTGGTAGCCAAGATGATGAGAGGCTGGGGCGACAACAGGTATCACAATCCTGGACTCTGCTCTGGGGTAAAGACGATCTGCTGTTTCTGGGGTTGGTGATCAGTACACTTGCGGGCATGGTGTTGTGGGGTTGGCGCTGGTTAACGGCAGCCCGGACACGCCGTGTGCTTGCGGTCGAGCTCCGCGAGCAACTACGGGAGTTGATCCATGATCTGCGTTTGCCATTGGCAAATGTGCTGTTGTACAGCGGTCTGATGTCCCGTCAGCCCGACGCTGCAAGACGTTATTGTCCGGTGTTGGAGGAAGAAGGGCAGCGGTTGCAGTCGCTGGTGTCTGAGCTGGCTGCTTTGCTGTTTCCGCTGCAACCCCGGCGGTGGAGCAACAGTCAGGTTTCGCGACTCGCGCATTGTCCCCAGGATCAGATTCGCCGTCTGGCGCGTGCTACGGCTGCCCGGCTAGAGCAGTCACAGTGTCAGTTGACGCTCGATCTGGGTGGCACAACGTTGTTGTCTTATTCCCCTGAAGCATTGAATCGTATTCTGCATAACTTGCTCGATAACTGTGCACGCCATGCCCCGGGTAGCCGGGTGACTCTGGTCTGCAGGGAAGAGGGCAGTGGGACGGCAGCGGCTACTCTGGTGATTGAGTTGTGTTGCAGGTATCCGGCGGGCACTCGGCGACGTTCTGGCTGGTGGCGGTGGCATGAGTGGGCGGGCACGGGCCTGGGATCTTGCCGCCGTCTGGTGCGAGAGCAAGGCTGGTGCTGGCGGAGCCAATTGACCGCGGAGGGCTATCGGGCGGTGCTACAGATGCCGTTATCTGACGCGGTGCCGGTTTTTGAGTCGGGTGTGTTGCGTGTATAGCTTGTTGCTGGTGGAAGATGATCGGCATCTGCGTCTCGGGCTGGTCGAGTTGCTGACGGCAGCGGGTTATAGCTGTCATGCTTGTGCTTCGGTAGAAGAGACGGAACAGCTGCTTGCGGGGGGAGCAGTGGCCGGGAATCTCAGCGCCTTGGTGCCGGATTTGTGTATTCTGGATCGTCATTTGCCCGGTGTCTCCGGCGATGAATTGTGCCGCCGCTTACGCCAACATCACCCGCTGCTTCCGGTGCTGATGCTTTCGGCCAGGGGTCAGGTGGCTGACCGGGTGAGTGGATTACGCGCCGGTGCAGATGATTATCTCAGCAAACCCTTTGTGATCGATGAGCTGCTTGCCCGTCTTGCTGGTATGACGCGTCGATTGTCATGGATGCGGTCGCCAGAGCGCTCAGTCAGTGGCTTTTTTATCGGTGACCGCTATATCAATTGTCAGGCCTTGAGTCTCGGCTTTGCCGATGGTCGACAGATGACGCTGCACCTGAGGGAATTCCGTTTGCTCGAACTGCTTTATCAGCGTCGGGGTGAGGTCGTCAGCCGTGATGAACTCTATGATCGTGGCTGGGGACGAGAGCATTTACCGAACTCTCGCGCACTCGATCAGTACATGGTAGGCCTGCGTGCCAGGCTGGAGGATACCGCCAAAAATCGCAAACTGATCCAGACGGTTCGCGGTGTCGGTTATTGCTATCAGCCCGATTTGGCCGACCCTTGATTACTCTGTTCTCCAGCGGTTATTTCTGACCGCAATCTGACATTGGCGTTGGCCTTCCCCGTTAGGCTCGCTGTGACCATAACAATAAATGCAAACGGGGGTTTTTATGTCAGATCGACCGCAATCATCGGCGGACAGCTGTGGTTGTCAGCCGCTGACGGATTCAGACGTGAATGTCGGGCGTCGTCATTTGATGGCATCCATGGTGGCAGCGCCGTTACTGGCGGGGCCATGCGCTGCTGCAATGGCGTTGGGATCCAGCCAGCCAGAGCGCACGTTTGAGGTGGCGAGCGTGCGGGAGCAGTTTCGGGCGCTGGCTCGCCTCAGTGCCGCGCCTATCGATCGTATTGAATCTTTTACCTTGCGGCCGGATAACCTGCCCTGGACGCTAGCGCTTGGTCAGTTGCAAGAGGGGCAACAGGTATCGTTTTTTCTGGGCGGACGGTGGTGGTTTGCGAAAGATGCCGGGCGGTGGCTGGAGCCGGGGTTTGTGTTTTATACCCGCGTGCGGGGTGTGGATGGCACCACGCCTTTTCATAACCTGATGCAGAACACCGGCACGATGACGGCCACTCAGTCCGGCACGTTGGAAATTGCCCGTTCAGTCGGGGAGTTTGCTTCGCCTGCGGGGGATTTATGGGTTCCTCTGGAGCATTATCTGGCGGGGGAGGGGCAGGTTGATGGCGTTGCCATTGTCTGGAACGAAGCTGCAATCTCTGGCCTGCTTAAATTATCTGCGGCTGGGGATGTACAGGGTTTTCTCAAGGCGGAGCTGAATCGCTTGCGGCTGCTGGAACGAATGCCAGTGGGCTGGAGTAACTTTTTTCAGTTTGGAGATGGCAGTATCTACCAGGACTCCGCTGCCGGGGATATCGACTGTTACACCCATAAAAACGTTGGCATTTTGCAATACCCGTTAGCGCACCAGCCACTGGTTGCGGGGTTAACACTGGATTGGTCCTGGGTGGTGGATCAGCTGCCGTCCGACTTGCCGGAAGATCAGCTGCTAAACCACGATTATCTGTCCATTGCTGTGGCGTTTGATGACGGCCAGGACATTACTTATATGTGGAGTTCGCAGCTTCCGGTGGGCAAGGTTTTTCGTTGTCCGATTCCGGGCTGGGATGGAGTGGAAACCCATGTCGTGCAGCGCTCCGGGGTGGCGCAATTGGGGCAAGAGGTGATGGACAGTGCCGACATCCACGCTGATTACCAGCGTATTATTGGTGGCCCGGCAAAGAACGTTGTACAGGTTTGGCTGATTGCCAATTCCCTGTTTATGCGTGGCCATGGCCGCTGCGCGTATCGGCAAATTCGTATCGGTCAGCCAGGATACCAACAGCGGATACTGTAGGGGTCATCGATTACATCCTGCAGCGCGAGCGCCCGGGATTCCTGCTTCGCTCTACCCCCTGTATCCATGCCATTGTGCGCGAGTGTTACTGGATGTCAGGGCAAGGCGGCGAACGCTGCGAAATGATGACATCATCCGCAGCGTTCAGCCTCTGCACCATTACGGCTCATTTTATCGGCTCTGGTTCACATTTCTCCCTATAAACGGGCGCTCCATGCATAGATAGCGCCTTGTTTTATCGCAGTGGCGCGTTTTTTTGATCTGGAGCAGTTATTGCATCGAGGCTCAAGCTAACTTTCTTTCGAATATGCCAGATCTGAGTCGTTACGCCCCTTGACCTGCTAAAAGCCCACTATCTGGTGATTCTTTTACTGTCAACGTGCTAGCGAAGCACTAACGATAATATGGAACCCAGGAGAATAAGATGAGTGGAAACCAGGCGCGCCTGATGGCGATCAGCGACATTGTCAATCGCCAGCCTATGTCCGTGGAAATGCCCAAGCCGTTAAGCCGCATCTGGGCGACCGATGTGTTCAATATGGCGACGATGGAAGAAGTGCTTTCCAAAAATGCTTTCAAGGCGATGAAAAAAACCGTACAAACCGGTGCGGCGCTTGCTCCTGCTACGGCCGATGTGGTCGCTGCAGCGATGAAAGACTGGGCTCTCAGTAAAGGGGTGAAGTTTTTCTCCCATATATTCTACCCGATGACCAACGCCACAGCTGAGAAGCACGATGGCTTTATTATTACCAATTCCGACGGCGGTGCGATTACCGAGTTTACCGGTAGCCTGCTGATCAAGGGTGAGCCAGACGGCTCCTCATTCCCTAACGGCAGCCTGCGGATGACCAACGCGGCCCGTGGTTACACTGCCTGGGATCCAACCAGCCCGGCCTACATCATGCACACGGATAACGGCGCGACGCTGATGATTCCTAGTGTGTTTATGTCGTGGACCGGTGAAGCACTGGACAAAAAAATTCCATTGTTGCGTTCTAACGCGGCGATGAACAAGGCAGGACAAAAAGTTCTGGCATTGATGGGCGAAGCCGAGATCGCCACTCTGAACTCCAGCTGCGGCGCCGAGCAGGAATACTTCCTGGTTGATGCAGCTCTGGCCTCTGCCCGCCCGGATTTGATGCTGGCTGGTCGTACCCTGTTTGGTGCGCCGTCGGCCAAGGGGCAGGAATTCGACGACCATTATTTTGGTGCCATTCCTGAGCGTGTTCAGGTGTTTATGCAAGATTTCGAGGACAAGCTGTATCGCCTCGGTATCCCAGCCAAGACCCACCATAATGAAGTGGCACCGGGACAGTTTGAAATTGCCCCTTACTTTGAAGCCGCCAACGTGGCATCGGATCACCAGCAGCTGCTGATGACGCTGATGAAACTGACCGCCAGACAGCATGGTTTTATGTGCCTGTTGCATGAAAAGCCATTCGCAGGGGTCAACGGTTCCGGCAAGCACGTGAACTGGTCTGTAGGTAACGCCACACAAGGTAACCTGCTGGATCCGGGTGATACGCCGGACAAAAACCTCAACTTCCTGCTGTTTTGTGGTGCCGTGATTCGTGGTGTTCACGTTTATGGGCCACTGTTACGCGCTGCGATTGCTTCGGCTGCCAACGACCACCGTCTGGGTGCGAACGAAGCGCCTCCTGCGATCCTGTCTGTGTACCTGGGTGATCAGCTGGAAAAGCTGTTTATGGATATCAAGGACGGGGCGATCAGTGAGACGGTTAACGGCGGCCTGATGGATCTGGGTCTTGACCAGATTCTCAAGTTTGAACGTGATCCGGGCGACCGTAACCGTACTTCGCCGTTTGCGTTTACCGGTAACCGTTTTGAATTCCGCGCCGTTGGTTCTTCGCAGTCGGTCTCCGGGCCGCTGGTGGCGATGAACACCATGCTGGCAGATTCTCTGACCTGGATTGCGGCCAAGCTGGAAGCTGCGCTGGAAACCACCAGTGACAAGACCGAAGCTGTGGTTATTGTGCTGAAAGAACTGATGGAACTGCACAGTAATGTGATCTTTGGTGGTGACGGTTACTCCAGTGAGTGGCACACCATGGCCGTTGAAGAGCGCGGTCTGAAAAACATTCCGACCACCGCCGATGCCTTGCCAGCCTTTCTGGATCAGACGGTGATCGATCTGTTTGATTCTACCGGTGTACTGACGCCGGTAGAGCTGAAAAGCCGCTATGAGGTGTATGCCGAACAGTATGTGCTGTCTATTGAAGTGGAATCCAAGCTGGTGGTGAACATGGCTAAAACCATGATTTTCCCGGCTGCGGTGAGCTACTTGTCAGACTTGACCGATGCCATTGGTGGTGCGGCTGAGCTGTCGATTACGCTGGATTCTTCGGTTGCAACCGCCGTCGGTGAGAACATCAATGGCATGATGGCAGCTGTGGCCAAGCTGGAAACGGCAATGGCAACACATGACTTTGCTTCAACCGAAGAGCATATGAAGTTTTGTGCCGATACTGTCTGTGGCTTGATGCTGGAAGTCCGTGGCTTTGCGGATACGCTGGAAACTCTGGTGGCTGATGATGTTTGGCCATTACCGAAATACAGCGAAATGTTGTTTATGCGTTAACGCCCGCCTGTGCGTTAAAGGCTGAACGGAAAGCCCTCAGTGAGCAATCACTGAGGGCTTTTTTTTGTTTCCGCGTTTCCGCTTTCACGCTCGCAGTTGTGTCACCAGGACAACCGGGCAAAACGGCAGGGATGAGTTTTGCCCAGGCTAGGAGCCTGTCGGACTTAGGTGTTCGTCGCGAGGGAAAGACTGGTTTGAGCGATGTTTGCGCAAATTTGAGGTGAATAGTGGTTCTATTTAACCAGAATTTGCTCAAAAAAGAGCCAGGTTCAGCTTTTCCACAGTAGAGCAGCCCGACAGACTCCTAAATTTCGGTACCCACGGCTTTATTCAGCAATTGGAGCAGCGTGTGTGCTTCGGCATGACTCAGTCGGGCCAGGTATTCGCTGTTACAGGCAATGGCTTGTTGCAGTGCCGAGTGTCTGAGGTCTTTGCCCTGATCGGTGAGATAAATCTGTAAGGCCCGACGGCTGGTCGGGTGAGGATGACGTTCGACCAGCCCCATTTTTTCCAATGTATCGAGTGTTCTGGTGGTGGTGTAGTGGGCGGTCATACAGCGCTCGGCCAATTCCGTCTGGGTCAGACCTTCTTGTTCCCACAGCGCATACAGGGTGGGCCAGACGCCAATGCTCAGCCCGATATTTTTTAGTCGCTGATCCAAATCCTCGGCCAGTTGTTTACCTGATACCGCGATCAGCCAGCCCAGGCTGTTATGTCTGGGCAGGATCAACTCTTCTGCATAACTCGTCATACCAACACTCTCATCGAAATGGCCAGATAGCCAACGGACACAATAACACTGAGCAATAATAACCCGGCAGCGAGGCGGTTACCTTGCCGATGTGGCGACTGCCCGCCGATGTCTTGGATACCGGTGAGCATTGCCCGGATCAGGCGCTCTCTCTTTAACTCGTGCAGCAGTAACAGCCAGGCCAGGAGCCTGTCGGACTTAGGCGTTCGTTGCGCGGGAATGACGGGTTTGAGCGATTGTTGCGCAGAATTGAGGCGAATGGGTAACTCCCGGATTTTCATGGTTTCAGACTTTTATTGGGATGATTTCTAGGGTGTCGACTATTTTTTCATAATTGTTGCTATTGCAATAGTTGCATTTGCAAAATAGCATAACGCCTGTCATCGAGAAACCACAGGATTAACCCATGAAAAAATGGATCGCATTATTATTGTTGGCTGCATCTGCCGGTACTTATGCCGAGCACCCGGCGGTTGAGCAGCGTCAGCAACTGTTCGAGCAGATTGACGAGCAGTCTGATTATCTGGAGACCTTGCTGGACCTGTCTCTTATACACATCTGACGCTGCCGACGAAGAGGATAGTGTAG